>CAXMNX010000088.1:0-6233 GCA_964194845.1 uncultured Boseongicola sp. | reverse complement strand
GCTTGCAAACCATGGGTCATACCGCTCGGGGTTTTTGATGATTTGGCGCATACGGGACATCATGCCAATGACCAGCAGGCGGCGAATGTACTGATCCCCCATCTTCGAGATGCGTCCCAAACGTTCCTTACCGCCGCTGGAACGGTTTAGAGGTGTTAGCCCAAGCCAGGCGGCAGAATCACGGCCAATGCTGAACGGCCTGCCAGTCACAACCGTGGCCACAATGGCAGATGCCGTTATCGGTCCGATCCCTGGGATGGTCTGCAAAAGAGCGACCTGTTTCTCCCGCTGAGCCACCTGCATCATCTCGCGGGTGTAGCCTGCAATCTTGCCGTGCAGGAACAGAAGTTGTTCGCAAAGTTCAGTTATCACGTCGCTTGCGACTTCCGGCAGATCGGGACTGTCACCATCAAGCATGCGCTTTGCAAACTGAGTGGCGTGGCCAACACCTTGCGGGAACACCACCCCGAATTCCGCCAACCGCGCACGCAACATGTTGATCGTCTGCGTCCTTTGGCGGACCACAAGATCCCGTGTCCGATGCAGTGCAAGAATTGCCTGTTGATCCGGCGTCTTGATCTCGACAAACCGCATCGTCGGTTGTGTCACGGCCTCACAAATGGCGGCCGCATCGGCTGCATCAGTTTTGCCTCGTTTAACGTATGGCTTCACGTAAACTGGTGGGATCAGCTTCACGTCGTGACCGAGCCTGATCAATTCGCGCGCCCAATGATGGCCAGTGCCGCATGCTTCAATTCCGACAAGACAAGGATCAAGACGTTCAAAGAACGCCAGCAATCGAGCACGGCGTAGCGCGATTGAACACGACTTCGCCGCCATCGGAAATACCGTGACCCTGGAAAACGTTCTTGGCCAAATCCAGACCAACCGTTGTAACTTGCATTGGGCGGCTCCTCTCCCGAGCAGTTCATGAAATCTGCACTATGGCGCATTGCGACGCCGATGGGTGCGGGAGCCATCCACCCCATCCGCTTCTAAGACCTCGAAAACGAAATCAGCGAGCAACTGGATTGGAACTTGGCCAATTTGCTTGCTGTGAATGGCCGCTTCGGGGAAGTCACGCCGCACTGCCGCGAAGCCGATGCTGCATTGGTAAGACAAATCGGTGCGGGCGCAGAGGTCTGCGCTGCAATCGCATCGGTCCGGTTCGTCCGCACTCCAGACCTTGGGCAGCATATGGCCAACGTCTGCTATCCTGGTGAAGCGGTTCGTCAGTCGTTTTGGTCGTTTATAGATCCTGGCCTTAGCGTTCAGATGAACTTGGTCTTGCCAACCCAGAAAACCGGAAGGAGGCACCAAGACCCTCTTTTGGGGGTGTTTTTAGGGTTATCAAATACCAACTATTGAATTTTCAATTCATTTCGGTTCATTAAACAACCAATAGGGGTGTGCCCCCGGCGCCATTTCTCCGATAATTTTATCAGACATCATGACGGCACCGTGTCAAATGGAGCGCCGGGGCAACAATCGGCTTATGTAATGAACGACCGAAAACCTGAGCGGCAACGAACCGGGTAATTCCGTTGGCATTCTCGCGCGTAGTCAGTCGATCCCGGTGAATGCCTTGGACTTACATGCGCCGCTTCAGCCGCAATTGCCTATCCGGGTGGTATTCCTTAGACCCGGGGCAGGACACATCGAAAGGCCCTCGGATTGCGCGCGGACAGTTCCATATCGTCGCGAGTTGCTTCGACCCGGTTTTCCGGCATGGCAATGGCGTCGCTGATCGGCGGCTGGCGAAGCGGGGTGGAGCGACGCGCCTCGATACCGATCGTCGGAGCCGTCCCATCAAAGGTGGCCTGGCCATGAAGGCGATCGAGATTGGCCCGGTGACGGTCGGCAACGACCGCCCGTTCGCGCTTATTTCCGGACCTTGCCAGCTGGAAAGCCTCGATCATGCCCGGATGCTGGCCGAACGGCTTGTCGCGCTGACCGCTGATCTTGGCATCGGCTATATTTTCAAGGCCAGTTTCGACAAGGCCAACCGGTCGAGCCTCGAAGGAATGCGGGGTGTTGGCATAGACGAAGGCCTTAGCATTCTCGCTCGTATTCGCGACGAATTTGGCTGTCCGGTGTTAACGGACGTCCACGGACCCGAGCAATGCGCGCCAGTAGCTCAGGCGGTTGACGTGCTTCAGATCCCGGCGTTTCTTTGCCGCCAGACTGATCTGCTGCTTGCTGCCGGGGAAACCGGTGCGGCGGTTAACGTCAAGAAAGGTCAGTTTCTGGCACCGGGGGACATGACCAACATCGTTACCAAGATCACGTCCACTGGCAATCAGCGGATACTTCTGACCGAACGCGGCGCAAGCTTTGGCTATAACATGCTGGTCAGCGACATGCGCGCGCTGCCGATCATGGCGCGCACCGGCTATCCGGTTGTCTTCGACGCAACGCATTCAGTGCAATTGCCGGGCGGAGCGGGCACGTCTTCGGGCGGTCAGGCCGAGTTCGTGCCGACCCTTGCCCGCGCCGCAGTCGCGGTCGGAGTAGCGGCGGTGTTTGTTGAGACCCATGAGGACCCGGCGCGTTCGCCGTCAGACGGGCCAAACATGGTGCCGCTCGATGAGATGGGCGACCTGCTGGCCCGGCTCAAGGCGCTCGACACAATCTCCAAGGACGTAGACGCATGAACGGTGTCGATGCCATCCGCGCCGCGCTGGCCACCGACATTGCCGGGCTTGAGTCCTTGTCTGTGGCGCTGCCGGCTATTGCGGACGAGATCTCGCAAGCGCTTGAGATCCTGGGGGTAATGCAAGGCCGCCTGATCGTGACCGGTCTTGGAAAATCAGGTCATGTTGCGCGCAAGCTGGCGGCCACGTTTTCGTCGACCGGCACGTCGGCCTATTTCGTTCACCCCGCCGAGGCCTCGCATGGCGATCTTGGCATGGTGCAACCCGACGACGCGATACTGGCGCTCAGCTGGTCGGGCGAAACCCGCGAGTTGTCCGATGTCCTGAGCTTCGCCAAACGCCGCGCGGTTCCGCTTATTGCAATAACTAGCGTCGCCGACAGCACGCTCGCACAGGCGGCAGACGTGGCGCTGGTCACACCGGTTGTGCGCGAGGCCTGCCCCCACAATCTGGCACCCACCACGTCGTCGATCCTTCAGCTTGCGATAGGCGATGCGCTGGCGATCGCGCTCTTGCAGCGCAAGGGCTTCACGCAGGAAAGCTTCCACGGCCTGCACCCCGGCGGATCGCTGGGTGCGGCGCTGAAGCGTATCGACGAAATCATGGACCAGCCCGCGCAGTTGCCGCTTGTCGCAAGCGACGCGCCGGTGATCGGGGCTATCTCGGCGCTCAGCGAAAAGGGTTTTGGGATTGTCGGTGTCACCGGAGACGGCGCGCTGCTCGGCGTCATCACGGACGGTGACGTTCGGCGCTATCTGGAACAGAATGCCGGTGCCACAATGAAAGCCGCGCTTCACGACACCCACGCAGGCAGCATCATGACGGTAAACTCAGTGACGCTTCCGCCTGACATGATTGCTGGCGAGGCGCTTTCGATCCTGCGCCAAAAGCGCATCTCGGCCGCCTTCGTGACCGACAATGGCGCGCCCGCCGGGTTGATCACCATGCTCAGGCTGCTCAATCGCGGCACGACCTGACCCATGTCGCCGCTGCTTTGGGCCTATATCGCCTTTTCGCAAGTATCGGGGTCGCTTTGGCGAATATCTCACCGGTCGAGAGTGAAAAAAGGCAAAGAGATCGCCGAGCGATTGCCCGAGAAATATGGCCGCTACAGCCAACCAAAACCTTCCGGTCAGGTGCTCTGGTTCCACGCGCTGTCGGTCGGCGAAAGCCTGGCGCTGGTGCCACTTATCGAGCGCGCGCTTGCCGACCTGCCCGAGGCAAACGTGGTGCTTACAACTTCGACCGCCACGTCCGTCGTAGCGCTTGATCGTGCAGATCTGCCGGAACGCGCCGTCCACGTTCTTCTGCCGATCGACACTGGCCCCGCGGTGCGCCGGTTCCTGGACCACTGGCGGCCTGATGTCGCGGTCTTCGCCGAGCTTGATTTCTGGCCGCGATTGATGGTCGACACGCATCGGCGCGGCGTGCCGATGTTGCTGATCAACAGCCGTATGCTTGAAAAGAATTACCAAAGCCGTCGCAAGCTGGGTGGCATGATGCGCGATATTATGGGCTTTTTTGACGCGATGCTTGTCCAGGATGACGACAGTGCGGCGCGGTTTATGGCACTTGGCGCTGATCCGGCGCGCCTGTCGATTGCGGGTGTGCTGAAGTCCGCCGCGCGCCCGCTTCCGGCCGATCCGATCGCACTGGATGGACTTCGCGAGGGCATAGGCGGCCGGCTGGTCTGGCTGGCTGCCGCAACCCACCCGGACGAAGAACGGGCGATGGTCGACGCGCACTTCGAGGTCGTCAGGGAAGTTGGCGACGCTCTGGCGATTATCGCGCCGCGCCAGCCAGAGCACGCCGATGCGCTGGAGACCTACGCAAAAGAGCGTTTCGCCCACGTCGCACGCCGCAATCGGGGCGAGGCGCCCGATGCCCGGACCCAGATATATATTGCCGACACCATCGGCGAGATGGGGCTTTGGTACCGGTTGGCCCCGGTCAGTTTCATCGGGCATTCGCTGGAAATGGGGGATCAAAGCTTTCGCGGCAAAAACCCTTACGAGGCGGCAGCGCTGGGCTCGGTGCTGCTGCATGGGCCTGCAATCGCCGGGCAACTGCGCGCATTCGGCGCGCTTGCGACCGCCGGTGCCGCGCGCCAGATTGTCGATGCCGACACGCTGGCCCAGGCGGTGCTTGAACTGTCGCGAAACAAGCGCGCGCGCGACCAGATGAATTCCGCCGCGCGAAATGTCATCGACGCCCAACGGGACGTGCTCGAACGCACCTGGGGCGCGATCAGCGGGGTCTTGCCGCCGAACCCGTAATCGTCGCCAAAAACGCCAGCTATCAGGTTGTGGTACTGGTGTGAGGCCTGTAACTTCCGAACCAACCGCATTTCCAAATTGAAGAGGCATTTAGTGACCGATATTCGCATATTCATCGGCTGGGATTCCCGTGAAGACATCGCCTATCAGGTGGCGCGTCAATCGTTGCTTCGCCACGCATCGATCCCGGTAAATATAGAGCCGATCAAGGTGCAGGAACTTGTCGATAAAGGCCATTATTCCCGCGACATCGACCCGCTGGCGTCGACCGAATTTACCTATTCGCGGTTTTTCACACCTTACCTTGCAGGCTTCGAAGGCTGGGCCTTGTTTTGTGACTGCGATTTCCTGTTTTTCGGTGATGTCGCAAAGTTGAAAGACTATATGAACCCCGATCACGCGGTGGCCTGCGTCCATCACGACTATACGCCTAAAGAGGCGACCAAAATGGATGGCGCGGTCCAGACGGTCTATCCGCGCAAGAACTGGTCATCGTTCATGCTTTTCAACTGCGCGCACCCCTCGACCCGACAGCTAACGCCTGAGGTCGTGAACCGCCAGTCCGGGGCATATCTGCACCGGATGCAATGGGCCCAGGATGAGGAGATTGGCGAGATTCCCAATAGCTGGAACTGGCTGGAAGGCTGGAATGACGTTCCGGCCACCAGCACGCCAAACGCAGTCCATTTCACCCGCGGCGGCCCGTGGTTCGACGCCTGGCAGGATGTCGACTATGCAAAGGAATGGATCGCAGAGGCGGACGCTTACAGGGCCGCGCAGGGCAGCGACTAAGCACAGGCAGAGCATCCGAGGCAAGAATGGCGTTCAAATGCATCGTGTGCGACCGAAGTCGCGCCGATATCCGGTCAATTCGTGACGCCAGGGACGGCGAAACCATTGAAGTCGCGCTTTGTGAAACCTGCGGCCTTAAGTAGTTTGTGACCTGACCAAAGATCGCCTGAACGAGTACTACCGGAGCGAGAATCGACAAAATTACCGAAAGTCGGACACCCCAAACCTCGGCATGTTTATCGCGCCGGAAAGGCCGCTATGAAATGGTTGCGAAAGATAGCGGGCTTTGTGAAGCCAGGCGCGCGGCATCTGGATATCGGAGCCGGAGGAAGGCGAGTTTACGTTTCTTGCGGGAAAAATGAGGTATATTTTTGCCGGCATTGATTCGGCGTCGGGCTACATCCTGCACGCGCGTGAAAATTATGGCGCTGATCTTCGTGCGGTTGACCTCGACCAGATTGAGCCGGATCAAAAATACGACTTGATAACGTTGTTTCATGTCCTGGAACAT
>CAXMNX010000087.1:0-20508 GCA_964194845.1 uncultured Boseongicola sp. | reverse complement strand
TCCAAGGTCGTGGGCGACATGGCATTGATGATGGTCAGTCAAAACCTGACGCGGCAAGACGTTGAAAATTCAGAAAAAGAAGTCGCCTTCCCCGACAGTGTCATCGACATGATGCGCGGCAATCTGGGTCAGCCACCGGGCGGATGGCCGACGGCGATCCAGAAAAAGATCCTCAAAGACGAAATTGCATCGACCGACCGTCCCGGTCTGCACGCGGAACCTGTCAATATCGAAAAAGCGCGCAAGGGCCTGTCGGACCAGTTGGATGGCTACGAAGTCGATGACGAGGATCTGAACGGATTTCTGATGTATCCAAAGGTATTCCTCGACTATATGGACCGCCATTCGACCTATGGTCCCGTGCGCACCTTGCCGACAAATACCTTCTTCTATGGCATGGCGCCCGGCGACGAAATCTCGGCCGAGATCGACCCCGGAAAAACCCTTGAGATCCGTTGTCAGGCGATCGCGGAAACCAATAACGAAGGCATCGCCAAGGTATTCTTCGAGCTAAACGGCCAACCGCGCGTGGTCCGCGTGACGGATAGGTCGTCAAAGGCAGCGCAGGTCTCGCGACCGAAGGCCGACGCTTCCAACCCCGGACACATCGGCGCACCGATGCCGGGGGTTGTCGCCTCTGTCGTGATCCAGGCGGGCGGCGAAGTGAAAGAAGGCGACCTGATGCTGACCATCGAAGCCATGAAAATGGAAACCGGCATCCATGCTGAACGCGACGCCGTGGTCAAAGCCGTACACGTGACGCCAGGCAGCCAGATTGATGCCAAGGATTTGCTGGTGGAGTTGGAGTAAAGGCGCCTTTTGCAGGGCAGCGAAGCGCTAGACCGCCCGATTTGGCGTTGCATAAGCCGTCCGTGTGTCTTGCGCGGCGCACTGGCACAACCTGTTCGACTGCCGCCCGGGACAATACGGATGCCACCAAAACATTGTCTCTGGTTGCGGGATTATGGGTCGTTTTAGTTGCAGAATTGCTAAAATTCGTTCAACCTGAGGATATATATTGTAACTAGTTTTGAGTGGGGGATGTTGTGAGGGTAGCAATTTTAGCGGGCGGCTGGGGCACGCGCTTTGCCGAGGAAACAGACGTCAGACCGAAGCCAATGATCGAGATTGGCGAAAAACCGATCCTGTGGCACATCATGATGCACTACTATGCACATGGTTTCAAAGAATTCGCCATTGCACTTGGATACAAGGGCGACGTGATCAAACGTTGGATGATCGAGCTTGCCCAATACCAGGGTGATCTAAAAATATCGACCGGCTCTGGCGAGGTCCGGCGGTTCTATCAGCAGACGCCTGATTGGAATATCGACCTGGTTGAAACCGGCCTCGACACCAATACCGGTGGCCGCGTGAAAGCGCTTGCCGATACAATTGGACGCGAGCGGTTTTTCCTGAGCTGGGGTGACGGCGTTTCAGACATCGATCTTCATGCGTTGCTTGCCTTTCATAAGGCGCACGGAAAACTTGCGACGATGGCCGTTGTCCACCCGCCCGCGCGCTTCGGACACGTCGAGCTGCAAGACAATCACATCACCGAGTTCAACGAAAAGCCGCAAGCAGCCGAAGGATGGATTAACGGCGGTTTCTTTGTGCTCGAGCCGGGTGTGTTTGACTATATCGGAGGCCCTGACACAGCCTTTGAGAAGGAACCGCTGGAACAGCTTGCCCGCGATGGACAGTTGATGGCTTTCAAGCATGACGGTTTCTGGCAATGCATGGACACGCTTCGCGACAAACGTTTGCTCAATAAGATTTGGGATACAGGAGACGCGCCATGTGCAACGTGGAAAGCGGACGAAAGCGCATCCTTGTCACAGGTCATCGCGGCTACATAGGCTGTCGTCTGGTCCCGCTTCTTCAGGACGCGGGCTATGATGTCACCGGCGTTGACGCGGATTTGTATCGCGAATGTACCTTTGGCTCCGCCCCAGTTCCGGCACCGGGGTGCGTGGTTGATATCCGCGATGTAACGCTTTCACAGCTTTATGGGCACGATGCGGTCATTCATCTGGCCGGGCTATCCAATGATCCATTGGGCGACCTTGATCCAACGCTTACGCACGAGATTAATCTGCGCGCCACGGTTCGGCTTGCAAAGCTGGCCAAAGAAGCCGGTGTGCGCCGGTTCGTGTTCTCATCAAGCTGCTCGAACTATGGTGCCGCGGGCGAAGGCTGGCTAACCGAGGCATCGCCGCTTAATCCCGTGACGCCCTATGCCACCTCCAAAATGAAAAGCGAGGAAGAGCTGGACAAGCTGGCTGACGCCGACTTTTCACCGACCTATTTGCGCAGCGGCACCGCTTACGGAGCGTCGCCGCGCATTCGCTTCGATCTTGTTGTGAACAACCTGACGGCCTGGGCCGTCGCAACGGGCGAGGTTCGATTGAAATCCGACGGCAGCGCCTGGCGCCCGCTGGTTCACGCCGAAGACATGGCGCGCGCGTTTGTCTGTGCCATCTCGGCGGAACGCTCGGCTGTTCACCGGAAGGCATTTAACGTCGGGCGCAACGAGGACTGTGTGCAAATCCGCCACGTGGCGGCAATGGTCGAAGCGGCAATTCCAACCGCAAAAATTGTATTTTCACCCGAAAAGATTGTCGACACGCGCACCTATCGCGTCGACTGCACAAAGATTAAAAGCATCGGCTTCGCGCCGCGATGGTCGCTTGAACGCGGCATCGCAGAACTCCGCGATGCGTTCGTGGAAAACGACGTAAAAGTCGCTGATTTCGAAGGCGCGCGGTATCAGCGCGTCGCCCACATCCGCCACCTGATCAGCACCGGGAAACTGACCCCCAGCCTGCGCCGCACCGAAGAAGCGAAGGTCGCATGACGAAGGCGGATATCCTTCATCGCATCGACCATTGCAGATCCTGCGGCAGCTCCGGCCTCGTCGATCTAAGATCGTTCGGCCAGACACCGATCGCCGATCGTCTGATGTCGCCGGGCGACGACAGCCCGGAACTAAGCGCACCACTGACGCTTTCGCACTGCCTTGACTGCGCGCTTTGCCAGATCCGCGAGACGCTGCCGCCTGAAATTCTCTTTCCGGCAAATTATCCCTATTACTCGTCCGTTTCCCCGGCACTTGTGGCGCATTTCCGGCAAAGCGCCGAACATCTCGTGGCCAGTCTGGGGCTTGGCGCCGATCATCTGGTCTTCGAAGCGGCGTCGAACGACGGCTATATGCTTCAGATGTTTCGCGCGCACGGCATTGCAACCCTTGGCATCGACCCCGCCGAAGGCCCGGGCCGGGTTGCCCGCGACCGCGGCATCGAGACAATTCACGAATTTTTTGGGGCCGATCTGGCGCGCGATCTGGCGTCGCAGGGTCGAAAGGCGGATCTGTTCCTTGCAAATAACGTTTTGGCACACGTCGCCGACACCAGTGATTTTGTCGCCGGAATTGCCAATATCCTGGCACCAGATGGCGTCGCGGTACTCGAAGCGCCGTATCTTCTCGACCTTATCAACCATGGTGCGTTTGACACGATCTACCACCAGCACCTGCTCTATCTGTCGCTCACCGCCTTGGTACCACTTTTCGCCAGCCATGGCCTGCATCTGAACGACGCAGAACGCACAAAGATCCACGGCGGATCGCTCAGGCTTTTCATCTCGCGCGCGCCTGACACCAGCGTCCGCCTGATCGAGCTGCTGGCAGAGGAAACCCGAAGGGGTGTCTCAAGCATCGAATTTTACGACAGCTTTCTGTCGCGGATCGAAGCAATGCGACGCGAAACGGCGGGTGCAATATCGGCCCTGAAGCGCGAAGGACAGCGCATCGCGGGGTATGGTGCCGCCGCAAAGGCGACAACGCTTTTGCACTACTTCGGGCTTGACGCCGAAGACATAGATTTCATCGTCGACAAAAGCCCATGGAAACAAGGGCTCGAAATGCCGGGGACGCGAATACCAATCGTCGCGCCTGAGCGGCTTCAATCCGACAGGCCGGATGCGATCCTGATCCTCGCCTGGAATTTTGCAAACGAGATTGTCGCCGAAAATCAAGCCTACACAGAATGCGGCGGCCGCTTTCTGATACCGGTTCCCGAGTTCCGCGAGATTTCCGGCGAACTTGCCGGTGTGTCGCTTTGATGACCGGGGACTTGCCGCAATCTATGGATAAATGCCCGGCCTGCGGCGGCGGCTTTGGCGATGTCTTCTATGAAACAGGCCCCGTTCCGGTTCATTCCTGCATATTGCTTTCGTCTGCCCAAGAAGCGCTGGACTTTCCCAAAGGCCGCGTGCGGCTGGCGCCCTGTCTGGCCTGTGGGTTTGTGACAAACGTGGATTTCGATCCGAAATGGTCGGCCTATTCGCCCGACTACGAAGACCAGCAGTCCTTCTCGCCCACTTTCAATTCGTTCGCCGGAAATCTCGCCAAAACGCTGGTCGAACGTCATCAGTTGCACGGCAAACGGGCGGTCGAGATCGGTTGCAGCAAAGGCGATTTTCTGGCTCTGCTCGCAGAGGTCGGCGACATCCAGACCATCGGCATCGACCCCAGCGTCGTTCCCGGTCGGGTGCCGCAGCCAAATCGCGGCTCAACGCGCCTGATCGCCGAGTATTACTCAGCCGATCACACCCACCTGCCCGCAGACCTGATCTGCCACCGCCATACGCTTGAGCATATCCACGACATATCCGGGCATTTATCGCTGTTGCACCGCCACGCCGCCAGAAACGATAACGCCGTCGTCTTCATCGAAGTGCCTTGTGCGACGCGGGTGTTTCAGGATCTGGCCTTCGAAGACATTTACTACGAGCACGCCTCTTATTTCACGCCAGGATCATTAGCGCGCGCGCTTCGCGGCGCCGGCTTTGGTGTCACCCGGCTTTGGCGCGAATACGGCGGCCAGTACCTGCTCGCCGAAGCAAGTGCTGACGCGCGCAAAGACCGCCGCCACGACATTGAAGACAGCGTCGCGCAAGCGCTTGGCATTGTGGGCCGTTTTCAGCGGAACATCCCGGCATTGATCGACCGGTGGCGCGACAAAATGCAACCTGTGCGTGGCAATACCGCGATCTGGGGATCGGGCTCGAAATGCATTGCCTTTCTGCACGCCACCCAGTCGCACGACGATGTAGATGCCATCGTCGACATCAATCCGCACCGCAGCGGTCGCTATATTCCCGGTGTCGCGACCCCAGTGTCCCACGCCGACGATCTGGGCAAGTTCAATCCCGAACGGGTGGTTGTCATGAACGGAATTTATACCACCGAGATTGCATCCTCCTGCAATACCCTTGGCCTCAGTCCGGAATTTCTGGTGCTGGGCGAACAGCTGCCCGAATTGAGCGTGATATGAGTGCAATGAAGTCCCATTCGCCAGGTGCCTCGAAAGCTCGTGCCCAAGTTCTCAAAAAACACGCCGCGAATTGGCCGCAATTTTGGGTTCTGCGTTGATACATGCAAAACGAACGGCTAAACGAAAACATGGGAAACACCGACGGATATATCGTGCCGCGCGTCAGCGTCTGTATGCCTGTTTTCAACGGCGCGAATTTCATCGAGGAAGCCCTGGACTCCGTTAGCCAGCAAAACTTCGAAGACTACGAACTGATCGTAACCGACAACGCATCAACCGATGCGACCGAAGACATCGTCCGCCGACGCGCCGCGTCAGACCCGCGCATTCGCTATGTCCGAAACGAAAAAAATATCGGTGCGGCTGAAAACTATAACCTGGGATTTCGCCTGGCGCGCGGGACATACGTCAAATGGATGGCCCACGACGACAAACTAAGCCCTGACTTTCTGCGCAAGATGGTGGCAATTCTCGACAGCGAACCTTCGGTCAGCATCGCATTTGCCCAGAAACTATGTATCGACGAAACCTCCGAGATTATCGAGATGCAGGGCTTTGCCATGCGCGAAAACCTCGATGATAATCCGGCCAACCGTTTCTTGCGTGCCATGAAAGGTGCCGGCAGCTGCTTTCCGATATTCGGATTGTTCCGCGCCGATCAGCTTGCCCGCTCGTCGCTGCACCGAAATCACTACTATGGATCAGATGGCGCATTAATCGCCGAAATGCTGCTTTTTGGAAAACTGCGAATTGATGAAAGCACGACGTTCTTCAATCGCTTTCATCAACAGCAGTCCATGGCGCTTGAAAATCGAAGCGAAAGGACCCGCTGGCAAGGCAACAACTCCAGCCGGTTCTCATCTTTGGAACGCATCAATCTGTTGGTTCACCTGATCGAGATTGCAGGCCGACATCCCGATATGGTGCCGCGGTCGCACCTATATCTGACAATCGCAAAATTTGCTTTGAGCCCGATTGAGATCGCAAGATACTTTATAGAAATTGTCCAGTTTATCTCCCCGTCCCTCGGCGCGCGGTTAAGGTCGTTTGCAAAATGGCTCCGCGGCAAGTCTGCAAAACACAGACAGGCCAGGGATTTACCGGCCGAGAACAACTAAAGCAGTTTGCGTTGTCAATAAACCATTGTGTATCAATATTCGCGTTCGAAATCAGCAGGATGCTGATTGAGCGGCAGTGAATTTTGATTCAACTTAAACGCAATCTGCTATAGACCCGAGCATCGGCATTGCGGCGCACCCCTGTGGTGGCGATGGCTAGAGGGTGGCCGTCCAACGCCATTGCGCTGCGCCAGGCGCCCGCTACAACACCAACCATGCCCACCGCATCGCGCTCTTCTCGCTCGTCATCCCCGACTACGACGCAGCGCTGACGTTTTTTAATGCCATCGGCTTTGCGACCCTCGAAGACACCGATCTTGGCGGCGGCAAACGCTGGGTGCGGATCGCACCGCCGGGGGCGGAAACTGAAATTCTGCTGGCCCGCGCGGTCGGCGACCGGCAGCAGGCCGCAATAGGCGAACAAGGCGGCGGCCGCGTCTGGCTGTTTCTGGAGACAGAAGATTTTGACAGCGATTTCCAAATCTTAACCGCCGCGGGCGCGGTATTTGAAAGTCTGCCCCGCATTGAGCCCTATGGCCGCGTCGCGGTCTGGCGTGACCCCTGGGGCAATCGCTGGGATCTGATCCAATACGCCCGCCCTGATCGCACCGGCACCTGAAGCCCAACCCCGCGTTAACCATTTGGTAAGCCCAGCCCCTTAGACCGGCCAGATCGCCACGGCTTGCGCCGATCGTTCGAAACGGGCTCGCTTTACCCAGTTTTTGCCGTAATCCCGTAGTCATACCGCCCAATTCGTAGCCGAAGGTGCGTCCTGTCGTTACGATGGAGGCTGGTTATGGGCTGGAAATTACGTGGTCGCCTGGCTGGGCTGCTTTTACTATCAATTTCTTTTATTTCAGCAAACGCCGGATACTCGGTCGGCCCCGCGCAGGCGGGATCCGGCGATACGGATATCAACTACCGCGTGGACGACACAAAGTTGAAAGCCGCCCAGACCGAGGCGCGCAATCATCTCGATCAGTTCTTTGCCTTCATACTCGAAGACGCCGCTGTCGCGCCCGACGAAGCTGGCGTTAAAGTTGCAGTTCCAAACGGCGACGGCCCGGACAAAGTGATCTGGGTAAGCCCGGTTGGCAAGCGCGGCGGCCAGTTTGTCGGTCTGCTTGCAAGCGAGCCGAACGCAAATAGCGGCCAGCACGCTGGCGATGTCCTTGTCTTTGACCAGTCTCAGGTTCAGGACTGGTATTTCCACGGTTCCAACGGAAAGATGTATGGCTCGTACATCACCCGCGCCATGCTCGACGACTTGTCCACCGATGCTGCCGCTCGGATCACTGCACTCCTTTCGGAAACACCCTTGCCGACGAACTGGTAAGCGTCCGAACTCAGCCGTCCCCAAATTTCTCAATGGCGCTCATTTTCCCCTTGCAGCGCGCAGCGGGAGTTTATATCTCACGCCTCACCCACCGGACGCGGGCGTAGCTCAGGGGTAGAGCATTACCTTGCCAAGGTAAGGGTCGTGAGTTCGAATCTCATCGCCCGCTCCAACAAAACCAACAATACTTACAACGCAGGCTATGCGTCGGTGCCGTCTGCGAGTGTCTGACAATTCCAACTGCTGCCAGGCATTGGTTTCTGCTTGCAAGAAAATTCTGCATCAGCATCCCTTGACCTTCCAGTCACTGGAAGCCTTATATCAGAGACCGAACCCGGCTCAGGAGACGGTCCATGTCTGCACAACTAACATTTCAAATCACCGGCATGACCTGCGCCAGCTGCGTCAGCCGTGTGGAAGCCGCACTTGCGGGCGTGCCCGGTGTGATGGACGCGAGCGTCAATCTGGCGACCGAAACCGCGCAGGTCACAACGTCCGGCACCCCGCCATCAGCTCTGGTCGAGGCACTTGATGGCGCCGGTTATCCCGCCCGCGTCGATACGGTCACGCTCGACATTGTTGGCATGTCTTGTGCGTCCTGCGTCGGCAAGGTGGAAGCGCGGCTGACCAAGGTCCCCGGCGTCATCAACGCCGCCGTCAATCTGGCCTCGGAAACTGCGACCGTGCAGGTTTTATCCGCCGCCGTGCCGACCAAGTCCTTGCTACAATCGATTGAAAACGCTGGCTATTCGGCGACGCCACGCACACAAACCCAACCCGAACCGATCAGCATCCGCAAGGAAATAGAGGCCGAGGGATTCAGGCGCGATTTTCTGGTCGCGACAGTTTTGGCGCTGCCTGTATTCGCGCTCGAAATGGGGTCGCATTTCATTCCCGGCGTTCGCGAATTGATCGGGCAAATAATCGGCCATCAGACAAGCTGGATTTTGCAATTTGTGCTGACGACGGCCATCCTTGCCGGCCCCGGGCGGCGCTTCTTCAGATATGGCGTCCCAGCGCTTTTGAAAGGCACGCCCGACATGAATTCGCTTGTTGTATTGGGCACAACATCGGCCTGGATCTACTCCTCGCTGGCGCTTTTCGCAGCCGACATTTTCCCCGAAGGCACACGCGCTGTCTACTTCGAAGCCGCCGCAGTGATCTGTGCGCTGATATTGCTGGGCCGATGGCTGGAAGCCCGCGCAAAAGGCCGCACCGGTGCCGCAATTGAACATCTGATCGGCCTTGCCCCGAAAACCGCGCGCGTCGAGCGTGACGGCGTGACGGTGGAATTGCCACTCGACGACATTCAGACGGATGACCTTGTTCACGTCCGCCCCGGCGAGCGGATTGCCGTTGACGGCGTCGTTCTTTCGGGCCGGTCATATGTGGATGAGGCCATGATGTCGGGCGAACCCGTACCGGTCGAAAAGGTCGAGGGCGCGATGATCGTCGGCGGCACCGTGAACGGCACTGGGGCATTGGTTTTTCGCGCCACAGCGGTCGGCCAGGACACCGTTCTGTCGCAGATCATCGACATGGTGCAGGCCGCACAGGGCGCCAAGCTGCCGATCCAGGCATTGGTTGACCGCGTGACAGCCGTCTTCGTGCCGGTGGTCATTGGTGTGGCGATGCTGACTGTCGCTGCCTGGCTGATCTTCGGCCCCGATCCCGCACTTTCGCTCGCACTTGTCGCGGGCGTTTCGGTCCTCATCATCGCTTGCCCTTGTGCGATGGGGCTGGCAACGCCAACCTCGATCATGGTCGGCACCGGGCGGGCGGCTGAACTAGGCGTTCTCTTTCGAAAAGGCGATGCACTTCAGGGACTTGAACGCGCAAGCGTTGTTGCGGTCGATAAAACCGGCACGCTGACCGAAGGACGGCCGGCGCTGACGACGCTGGTCGTCGAAAACGCTATCGAATCCGAAGCACTGGCGCTTCTCGCCTCGGTTGAACGCCAGTCCGAACACCCGATTGCAACCGCCATCGTCGCGGCGGCCAAGCACCGTGGCTTGACAATTCACCCGGTTGAAGACTTTGAGACCGTGACAGGAATGGGCGCGAAAGCCCGCGTTGACGGCAAAACCGTGCTGATCGGCGCCGACCGATATCTCGCCGCCGAAGGCGTGCCAATGGAAACCCTGGCCGCCGCTGGGCGCGACATCGCAAACCGGGGTGAAACGCCGCTTTATGGTGCGATCGACGGTCGCGCAGTCGCGGCGATTGGCATCTCGGACCCGATAAAGGCCGGAACCCCCGAGGCAATATCGGCGCTTCACGCAATGGGGCTCAAGGTTGCGATGATCACCGGCGACAACCGCGCGACGGCAGATGCCATCGCAAAATTACTGGAAATTGACGATGTGACCGCCGAAGTGCTTCCCGCCGGAAAAGTCGAGGCGTTGAAAAGACTTCGCGGCGCCTTCGGTGATGTCGCTTACGTGGGCGACGGCATCAACGATGCACCGGCCCTGGCCGAAGCCGAGATTGGCATCGCCATCGGGTCCGGCACCGACGTCGCAATCGAGGCAGCCGATGTGGTGCTGATGACCGGCGATCTGAGGGGTGTCGTGAACGCATTCGCGGCCAGCCACGCCACAATGAAAAACATCCGCCAGAACCTCTTCTGGGCATTTTCCTACAACATCGCGCTTATCCCGGTGGCGGCAGGTATACTTTACCCACTGAGCGGGGTTTTGCTGTCGCCGATGCTGGCGGCCGGCGCGATGGCTTTTTCGTCGGTTTTCGTGGTCACGAACGCGCTTCGCCTCAGACGCCTGTCGCCATCGGCGTTGGCTGAACAAAGCGGCACCGCGCCGCGCCTCGGCACCGCACCGCAGCCCGCCACCTGAAAAGGACGCCGCCATGAATATCGGAGATGTCGCCGAAAAATCCGGCCTGCCACCAAAAACCATCCGCTATTACGAAGACATCGGCCTGATTGATCCGCTCAGAAGCGCCAACGGCTACCGCTCGTTCCGCGCTGCCGACCTGCACAAGCTCGCCTTTCTCGGACGCGCCCGCGCGCTGGGGTTCTCAATCGAAGACTGCCGCGCGCTTTTGCAGCTCTACGAAGATGAAAGCCGCACCAGCGCCGAGGTTAAATTGATCGCGGAACACCACCTGCAAGAAATTGACCTGAAGATCGCGGGCCTTAAGGAAATGCAAAACACTCTGGCGGCACTCGTCGATGCCTGCGCAGGCGATCACCGGCCCGATTGTCCGATCCTTGAGTCCTTGGCCGATGGATAATGCCAGCGCCCATCGGCTTCAGAACTTAACGAGAAAACGTGCCCCCTGCGTGCTCGGCTCGACCCCAATCTCGCCGCCGTGGGCCAGCAGAAGCGCCTGAACAATCGCCAGCCCCATGCCCGTGCCGCCGGTATCCCGGCGCGTGGTAAAGAACGGCTCGAAAACCCGGTCGCGATTGCCTTGTGATATGCCGGGGCCATCATCGGCGAAACTCAACTTCGGACCGTCCGTGGCGTCATCGGATTGAATCCAGACGTTTTTTGCACCCGCCGCCACCGCGTTCTCAATCAGATGCGCCAGGATAACCCGAAGCCCTTCGCGCGCCAGTGGCAACGCGATATTCCCGCCGCTGATGGCTATCTCAATGCCCGCATGTTCAAGCGAAGGTGCCAGAGCATCCAGCGTTGCGGACCCATGATGCTCGGGCGTTCGCGCGGCGGCAATCTTAAGCGCCGCCGCCAGCAGGTTTTCCGCCCGCGCTTCGGCCTCGGAAATGGTGCCGACAAGGCGGCGCGTTTCTTTCGATATTTCCGGATCAGCGGCCAGAAGTTCGGCCGCCCCGCGTATCGCGGTCAGGGGTGTTTTCAATTCGTGGCTGACGTGGTCGGTATAGCTTCGAACCGCCAGTTCGCGCGCCCGCAAAACCTCGGCCATGTCCAGCACCGCCTGCCCAAGATCGCCGATCTCAGGCGTGCCATAGCGCGTCATGCGTTCCGCCGTGCCGCCGCCCCGGATCACCTCGGCGCGTGCGGCCAGACCGCGCACCGGCGACAGGATCAGACGCCACAAAAGCCAGCCAAGGATCACAGTCGCCGACAGCGCGCCCAAAGCCACCGTAAATATCGCTTGCGCTCGTCCCATCGGCGGCGCCAAAGCGTCAACAACGAACAAGCCCAAAACCGGCAGCACCAGCACCGCCAAAAGCGACCCGCTCAGGACCAGCGCCAGCGGCGGTCGCCACTTGGGCCGGACACCTTGCCTTTCGTCAGCCACCGCAAGGCCCCATGCGAAGCCCGACACCGTGCAAAGTCTCGATCGCGTCATCCATGCCAACCTCGACCAGCTTGGCCCGAAGATTGCGCAAGTGACTATCCAGCGTCCGGTCGCTGACCATCATCCCCGGCCCCCAGATCGCATCCACCAGCGCTGGTCGGCTGAATACCTGGCTGGGCCGCGCCATCAGCTTGGCCAGAATGGAAATCTCGGTCGCGGTCAACGCCACCGGCGCGCCGTCAACCCGCGCATCATGCGCCTCCGCCGCCAGCGACAAACGCCCGCGCGACAGCACCTTCGGCGCATCCGGCACAACCATCGTTCGCTTCAATATCGCCCGAACGCGGGCAACCAGTTCGCGTGGGCTGAAGGGCTTGGTGACATAGTCATCACCCCCCATCTCCAGACCCAAAATGCGATCAACCTCGTCATCTCGCGCGGTCAGAAACAGAATCGGCAAGTCGCTGTCGGCGCGGATCGCCCGGCAAAGCGCCAATCCGTCCATTTCGGGCAACCCGATATCCAGCACCATCAGATCAGGCCGCGCCGATTGCGCGCGCGCCAATCCCTCGGCCCCGTCGCGTGCGGTCACTGTGCGAAATCCCTCGCGATCCAGTGCAACGCTCAGCACCTCGCGAATTTGCGGGTCGTCATCGACGACCAGAATTGTGGCTGCGCTCATCTTGTTCCTCGTCACCAATACATTAACCAACGTTACGCCGGGGCGCGAGGGGCACGCCCCGGCAGCCTGTCCGCTTGCGTCTCCGTGACCTTCGCATCGCCACGTGCAAGCCCGTCTGCACAGTTGTGCAGCGCCCGTGCAGCTACACAACACGCTGCCTCCAAAGGCCAATTTCCTCTTCCGGCCACGCCGATGCGCCCCTATAAGCGCCCCGTGCAAGACGGAGCCCGCCAGATGCGCAGCGCCAAGATCACGCGAAAAACCGCGGAAACCGATATCACTGTCGAGATCAACCTCGACGGCACTGGTGCCTATGACAATCAGACCGGCGTCGAATTTTTTGACCACATGCTGGATCAACTGGCCCGCCATTCGCTGATCGACATGAAAGTGCGTGCCACCGGCGACCTGCACATCGACGACCACCACACGGTCGAAGACACCGGCATCGCCCTTGGTCAGGCTTTGGCCGAGGCTCTGGGCGACAAGCGCGGTATCCGCCGCTACGGCGCGTGCCTGCTGCCGATGGATGACGCCCTGGTGCGGGCCGCGCTTGATCTCAGCGCCCGGCCCTATCTGGTCTGGAACGTCGCCATGCCGACCGCCAGGATTGGCAGTTTTGACACCGAACTTGTCCGCGAGTTCTTCCAGGCCTTCGCGACCCACGGCGGCATCACGCTTCATGTCGATGCGCTGCATGGGATCAACAGCCACCACATCGCCGAGGCGGCGTTCAAAGCGGTGGCTCAAAGCCTGCGCGCGGCGATCGAGACCGATCCGCGCAAGGCCGAAGACATCCCCTCGACCAAAGGCACTCTTTGAGCATGCCATTGCCCGACAGGCGCAAAAGATGCTGACTGTTCTGATCGACTATGCCGCTGGCAACCTGCATTCGGCCGAAAAAGCCTTTCAGCGGATGGCGGCGGAAACCAACGCCGGGACCGTGATCGTGTCGGACAAGGCCGAAGACATCGCCCGCGCCGACCGGATCGTGCTGCCCGGCGACGGTGCCTTCCCGGCTTGCATGAACGAGCTTAAGGGAAAATCCGGTCTTTTTGACGCTCTGGTCGAATCGGTCGAGGTCAAAGCCCGCCCCTTCCTTGGCATCTGCGTCGGGATGCAGCTTATGGCGCGTGCAGGCTTTGAGAATGAAGCCGTCGACGGCCTCGGCTGGATCGACGGCGATGTTCGCCGGATCGAACCCACGGACCCGTCGCTCAAGATCCCGCACATGGGCTGGAACGACCTGATCATCAACCGCCCGCACCCCGTTCTGGACGGCATCAGCACCGGCGACCACGCCTATTTCGTCCATTCCTATCAGATGCAGGTGGCGGACAAATCCCAACTTCTGGCCCATTGCGACTATGGCGGCCCGGTCACAGCAATCGCCGGACGCGACACAATGGTCGGCACACAGTTCCACCCGGAAAAAAGCCAGTCCGCCGGGCTGCGGCTCATTGGCAATTTTCTGAACTGGACGCCATGAAGCACCGCACGGTGCTGTCAGACTTTTTTAACTTTTGAAACAAGCGCTTAAGGTAACCCACGGGTTACCCGCGTATTCTTCGCGAATTTCCGCGACTTAGTCAGACCGGGCAGCGAAAACCGCTAATTCACCCGTGCCCAGGTCTGCTTTCGACAGATAATCAGCACACATCCCGAAACGCTCAGCGTCGTACCTGACAATTCCATTTTCGAGCGGTAAACCTTGTCGCGATCCGGCGCCCAGATTTTGCCGCTTGCGTATTTGCCCTCGCCCTTCGGCTGCATATCCCAGATCATCCGCTTGCCGATATTGTCGCTGTCAATTTCAGCGCCCGCGCTGTCAAACGCCTTGCGGATCACCCCGCAGATCGCGCCATCGCAATCATAGATCTCGACGTGGCCGAAATTGCCGTCGCCGCCGGGCTGCGTTTTGAACATGCCGATAATCGGATCGGCTGCAAATGCCGGTCCCGCCAGAACGATCGCGAAGGCCGCCAAAGTTGCACGAAGTTTCATCTGGTCCTCCCAAACTGCCACCATAACTCTGACGCCCTCAGACGTGGATATTCAAGCGTGACGTTGGGTCCAATTCCCCTTGCCCCAGCGTTGGCCAACGGGCAAGAGAACGCAACCGACCTGAGGATACCGCCGATGATCCTATACCCCGCCATCGACCTCAAAGATGGGCAATGCGTGCGCCTCTTGAAGGGCGAGATGTCGCAAGCCACCGTTTTCAATGACGATCCCGGCGCGCAGGCGCGGGCGTTTCAGGACGCCGGGGCCAGGTGGTTGCATCTGGTCGATCTGAACGGGGCATTCGCCGGAAAACCGGTCAATGCCGCTGCGGTCGAGGACATTTTGGCCAGCACATCCATCCCGGCCCAGCTGGGCGGCGGCATTCGCACAATGGCCGAGATCGAAAGCTGGCTTACCAAAGGCATCGCGCGGGTCATCCTCGGAACAATTGCCGTCGAAAACCCCGATCTGGTCCGCGAGGCCGCAAGGGCATTTCCGAACCAGATCGCGGTCGGACTGGACGCAAGGGCCGGTCTCATTGCCACACGCGGTTGGGCCAACGAGACGACGATGCAGGTCACCGACTTGGCACGCGCCTTCGAAGACGCAGGCATCGCCGCGATCATCTACACCGATATCGACCGCGACGGCGCGATGGGTGGCCCCAATATCACCGCAACCGAAGCACTCGCCCGCGCCGTTTCCGTGCCCGTCATCGCCAGCGGCGGCGTCTCGTCTATGGAAGATCTGATCCGGCTCCGCGACACAGGCGTGATCGCAGGTGCGATATCTGGCCGCGCGCTTTATGACGGCGCGATTGATTTGAGAAAAGCACTCACTTCACTCCAATAAACCGCTTTTTTTCTCAGCATTTGACTGACCGCGCCGCCGCGCACTTTGACGCAACCGGATCGTCGCAGTGCCGGAGGCACTCACCCGATACCCGGGCCCGCCGGGCTGTCTGCTTTGTGTTTCCGCCAATCCTGAACCCGCCGCCGCATTCCGGGTGTTTCAATCATATGTAATGCGCGCAGCGCTCCGCTGGAATACGGCCCGCAACCGGGATATGACGCGTCTCATGTTAAAAACCCGCATCATCCCCTGCCTCGACGTTGCCGATGGTCGCGTCGTCAAGGGCGTCAATTTTGTCGATCTGGTGGATGCGGGCGACCCGGTGGAAGCGGCCGTCGCCTATAACGCGGCGGGCGCGGACGAGCTATGTTTTCTCGACATCAACGCCACGCACCAAAACCGCGACACGATGTATGACCTGGCCACGCGCACCGCTGAACAATGCTTCATGCCGCTAACCATCGGTGGCGGCGTCCGTACCGTCGAAGATGTCCGCAGTCTTCTGCTCGCCGGTGCTGACAAAGTCAGCTTCAATTCCGCCGCCGTCGCAGACCCTGACGTGGTCGCGCGCGCCGCCGACCGCTTTGGCAGCCAATGCATCGTCGTGGCAATCGACGCCAAAACGGTCGAACCCCGCCGGTGGGAGATTTTCACCCACGGCGGGCGGCGCGCAACTGGCATCGACGCCATCGACTTCGCACGCGCGGTCGTTGAAAAAGGCGCGGGCGAGATCCTTTTGACGTCGATGGACCGCGACGGCACCCGCGCGGGCTTTAACCTGGACCTGACCCGCGCCATCGCGGACACGGTGCCGGTCCCGGTGATCGCCAGCGGCGGCGTCGGCACGCTCGACCATCTGGTCGAAGGCGTAACCAAGGGCCACGCGAGCGCGGTTCTGGCCGCCTCGATCTTCCATTTCGGCGACTACACCATCGGCCAGGCCAAAGCCCACATGGCCGCCGCCGGTATCCCTGTGAGGATGACATGAACACGCTTCAACGCCTTGCCCAGACCATCGCCGACCGCAAAACGGCGGACCCGTCAACCTCGTGGACCGCGAAGTTACTGGCAGAAGGCCCGGAAAAAGCCGCCGAAAAGTTCGGCGAGGAAGCGGTCGAGGCAATCATAGAAGCGGTCAAAGGCGACCGCGCGCGCCTGACGGCAGAGGCCGCTGACGTGCTTTACCACCTGCTGGTGATGCTGGCAGCGTGCGACGTCACGCTTGACGATGTTCTGGCCGAGCTTGGCCGCCGCGACGGCACGTCCGGCATCGACGAAAAAGCGAACCGCTAACGCGCCTTTCCACCGATCAGGCGTCGATGTTCGGTGTCATCTTCGTCACATAGGCATTTGATTTCCATGAAAAAGACGCCCGTTCCAAAAAGGTCCGGGCGTCAGTCACGGAACGAGGGACAGTGAATTAGAGCTCAGGTGTTCCGGACCCGAGCTACTGTGAATAGATGGGATGCAAATGCATTGTTTAAAATAGGCTGTCGCAAAGATGTGAACATCGGCTTAACGATGTCCAACCCCTAGCCGTCCAGAACACCAGGCCAGTTTGCATCGGCCGAGCGCACATGTCCGCCTTTGTTCAGGCTCCAAAGTGCCCGAACCGATTTCGAATAGTTCAGATACAGCCGGTCCTCAAAGATTGCCCAGGCACCGGGATCGGTGGTGGCGGTGTATCCTTTCGACACCGCGTAAGAGCAATATCCACCGTATTTCGGCGCATATCTGTCAGGGTCCGCGTCGAACATCGCCTTATGCTCGGCGCTGGCGAACTGAAGTGTCGCGCCCATCCAACGGGAAGTGATCGACGGATCACCTTCGACCGGCTTGCCATCGGTGAAATATGCCACCGGGTCGTAACCGTTTATCGCGATACCATTGGTGGCAAAGGCCTCTGGCTCGGCGGCATGGGCCAGCTTCGGCGACAAGGCGATGACTGAAGTCGCAGTGAAAGTGGTCAAAACGAAAGAGCGGCGGGTCAGCATGAAAATATCCTCGGGCAATGTGATCTTTGGCGAAAATGGCGTGTGATCGGCGCCGGTGAAAGCCCCTTCCCAGCCATGTGATCGGCACATCGGGCCCCGTGAGAATTGTTACAAATCCGCGTCGCTCGAAGCTACTGACGCCAGCTTCAGCGGCGCGACGCCGCATAAAGCGATATCGCGGCGGCGTTTGACACATTCAACGACCCGAACGCGCCCGCATATTCAATCCGTGCCAGGTGATCGCAGCTGGCCTTGGTTTTCTCGCGAAGTCCCGGACCTTCGGCCCCAAGCACAAGGGCGACGGGCCGATCATTGGCGTCCGCCAAAACCGGCGCGATCGCGGCGTCAGCCTTGCCGTCAAGACCGACGATCAGGAACCCCATGGATGTCAGTTCACCCAGCACCGCTGAAAGATTGCGCACGCGCAGATAGGGCTGCCGTTCCAACGCGCCCGACGCCGACTTTGCCAAGGCACCGGTTTCCGGGGTGGCGTGGCGGATGGGCGCGATCACGGCTTTCGCGCCGAAAACCTCGGCCGACCGCAGTATTGCACCCACATTGTGAGGGTCGGTGACCCGGTCAAGGCACAGAACCGTGGCGCCCGGCCCCGCTGACGCCAACAGGTCCGCCGGCGCACCCCAATCCAAAGGCCGAGCCTCAAGTGCCGCCCCCTGATGGACCGACCCGGGATCAAGCGGTGCAGGAAACTTTCGCGGATCGGCAACCTCGGGCGTCATGCCAGAGGCCGCAATGTCCTCTGCCAGCCGATCCACGGCATTCTTTGTCACGATCAAACGAAGCCGCGTTCGGGCAGGATTTCGAAGGGCATCGCGGACCGCGTGAAGCCCAAACAACCACACCGTCGCGTTCGAACCCACGCGCGCTGACTTTTCCTTCTCGATCACCCATTTAGGCTTCTTCATGCACCCGCCCCCGACGCTTGCGGCTAACTACGCCGTCAGCAATCTGAACACAAACCAATGCGATGGGCAGGCGGGCGACATGGATCCGAAAAGCGGTCGTCGCGTGGCGACATCAGGTGTCCGCAGAACCGCGACCGTCGATGCTGTCGGGATCCATGTCGTCCAGCCACGCGCCAATTTGCGATCCATCGGGCTCGCCTTCGACAATCGCCTTCAGCCGTTTCAAGCTGTCGCTGGCCGGGTTCAAACAGAGAAAGGCCAACACTATCCCGGGCGTGATCCGCGCCAGATGCTCAACCATGGAAACTTCGACCCCGCCGGCAACCGGATCGAGGAAATATTCGGTTGTTGTCGCCTCACGCGCGAAAAGTGGAAAGTCCGCTGCGTTCAGATAGGTCAGTTCAAGAAAGCGCGGCGCGTCCTCGGCGGTGATCCGGGTCTGCAAACGGTCGGTCGTGTTGGTCTCGTCGTCGCGCAGCCGCGCCTCAAGGATCAAATCAAAGCGATCGGGCTCGCCCGGCAGCCCGACGATCCGCCCAAATCCGGTTTGAAAAGTCTCAGGCCGCGCGCGTGGCCGGATGCGATCCCAGATATCCTCAACAGGTGCCTCGATCACGATGCTGGCGTGGCAGCTCATGGGCCGGTTGATGACCAGCCAGCCCCGCGCCCAGGCAAAGATCAGCACGACCGGCCAGACCCAGCGGCTGATGCTGTCAAGAAAAGCAAGTCCAGGCGCGCGGGCCAGAAGCGAGATAGCCGCATCCATCACCAGCGAAACCGCAAAAACCGCCACCACTACGAACACGGTGACTACACATGCCAAAGTTACAATACGCATTCCAAGCTTTGCCGGTGTCTTCCGAAACGGCGTATCGTTACGCCAATTTCCCGGATCATCGGGCCTTCGCCTAAGCGAGAGCTGAAGACAGGCGGCAGCCTTTCCAATTCGTCCTTTTCCTTGCAGTTGCAAAGACTAGCCGAAAATTGTGACCTGGATATGACCAGCAGAACCGTTGCTTCTTCAGGTGCGATTTCCGGTTGACCGGGTTTAAGCGCGGCGATATCCCACGCCGCGGGTCACGAAGCCGACCCAGACAGTGGGCGACAGGCCGCAAGGTGTGGCAGGGGACTGTAACTCCCTCGCGGAGACGCACGCCTGGTTCGATTCCAGGGTCGCCCACCACTCAGTCTTCCCAAAACCGCCGACAGTACGCACACGCGAAATAGTGTTTGTATTTCCGTGGGTTGCGGCGAAGTAGCGCATTAGAGACCTCACAGATAGTCTCTGATCTTAGCGCTTTCGGGGCTGTTTCTAGGAAAGTCTCAGCGGGGCATTTGCGCGTGAGGTCTTGAGCCGTTCAAGGCAGCCTCAAAGTTGCGCACATCCCAGGATCCGACGCTGCTCGGCCCAATCCAATGGAAGTTCGGGGAGCTTGCGCAATGCTATCGCGTTGAGATGCGGTGGCTGGCGACCTTCGAGAATGGCCGTTGAGATGTCTGGAGCCAGCCAGGCTAGCGGAAGGATGCGACTGACAGACCCGCTGCGCAAACCTTCTCGTTCTGTGATCTGCCTAATAGACGAGACTTTCCCATCAAGGAGTTCGTGTGCCCATCGTTTTGCATCCGCAATCAGAGCGATGAGGTCTGGGTCCTGTTGCGGTGCATCTTCGGGCGCAATGACGATCGGCTTGGCGCGGCCGTTCTGGCGTCTTTGGAACGGGATATCGAAGGCTGCGAGCATGGGATTGTTTTCTGCATCCGGCTCCACCATCGCAGAGAGATTTACTGATATGCTTAACCGATCTTTCTGCGCATCAATGCGATCTATCAAGCCAGGGAAGTTTTGTGCCAGAGCATCGTCGTTCGTGACATCTCCTTCCACACCGCGCTGTTCAATTGTCCGTAAGATGCCGACCAAGGCTGCTTCTCTTGCGTGCCCTTTCGTCTGATCGGCCAACCAGCGTGTGTCGGCCAGCCGCTCGTTCAGCCCGTTCGGCACAACCCGTTCGATCTCATCT
>CAXMNX010000086.1:0-19749 GCA_964194845.1 uncultured Boseongicola sp. | reverse complement strand
GGTGGCGCAGTCGATGATGTGGATGTTGGACGACCGAACGCCAGGCACCAAAAGGTATTTCCTGCTCATCGACGCATCGTCAAAACACGACGAACAGGCGTTCCAGCCCATATGATGCAACTCATCGCCAATCCCGGGCATGTTGCAACGCGAGATTACCTGTGAATAGGTCGGGCTGTCAGGATCATTGTCAATTGTCGCCAGATAGTCGGGATTTTGAATGCCCGTCCCGGTGTAAATCGCAATTGTATAAAGCAGCTTCTCACGAGGCGCCTTCATTGCTTCCAAAGGCGACGCATAGCCTGGGCCGCAACATTCCATCCGTTACCCTCTACCGCAAGTTACTGACCAGAGCAGTCCCCTGCTGAGTGGTTCCCATTGAAAGATAATTCACAATCGGTCTGCGATCCATCGGGACTATGGCTATGAGTGCGCTGAACGTCCACCCACCGCAATTCGCAACGGATGCTCTCACCACGGACCTTGCGAAGGCGGGGTAGGGTCAGGAGTCTTGGATCGTCTTGGATGGTAAGGGTCCGCGATGCGGGAAATCCCGGAACTTGGCCAAAGTCTGTTTTCTTCGAAGCCGGTATCTCATCTGCTGCGTCATTACTCTCGCATACTCAAAGACGGTTTGGAGAACTGGCGTGCAAGATCAACCAACAGAAGGCGGCCAGGAGAATCTGCGCATTGAGCTTGATCGCGCTTTGGAACACGTCGCGGCGACGCGGGACATTCTGCGGGTCATCAGCCAAAGCCGCGATGACGAGATGCCGGTGTTTCGGGCCATTTTGGATCGCGCAGAACGGCTTTGCGGTGCGCGGGGGAGTGGTTTGCAACTGCTCAATGAGACCGGCACCCATTTGCGTATTCTGGCTACGATGGGGAAAGACAAGGGCGCTTTTCCTTTAGGGACAGAGTTCGATCTGAACGGCCCGGCGGGTATGTGCGTCGCGGTGCGCGAGGGACGCGTGGTGCACATCGAGGATTTGAAAGACACGGAGCTTTACAGGCAGGGCCATGAGGGTCGTCGGAAACTGGTGGACGTGGAAGGCAGGCGCACGCATTTTAACGTGCCGCTGATGAAGGACGGAACGGCTTTCGGTAACATCACGTTGGGCCGGAATGAGGTGAAACCTTTCACCCCGGACCAGATCGCACTGGTCGAAACCTTCGCCGAACAGGCCGTTATCGCCATTGATAATGTGCGACAGTTCAAGGAAGTGCAGTCCCGGCTGGAGCGGGAGGCTGCGACGCGCGAGATCCTTGCGGTCATCAGCCAAAGCCGGGATGACGAGCAGCCCGTGTTCGAGGCGATTGTCAGCAATGCCGCCAGACTTTGCGGTGCGCCTGCAGGTGTGGGGCTGCATCTTCTCAACGAGGCGCGCACTCACACCCGTCTCGCTTGCGTATGGGGTCCGGATGTGGGCGCCTTTCCCCTTGGCACGGAGTTCGAACTATCGGGCTCCTTGCCGCAATCCATTGCGATACGCGAAACGCGCGTCGTTCATACGCCCAATATGAGGCAGAGCGATCTCTACCTTGCCGGCGACAAGGATATAGTGGCGAAAGCTGACGAAGAGGGTGTCGGGACATTTCTGTCCGTGCCGCTCATTAAGGACGGCATCGCCATCGGATGCTTCAACCTTAACAGATACGACGTGACACCTTACACCGAGGCTGAGATCGCACTTGCTGAAACCTTCGCCGCGCAGGCCGTGATCGCGATCGAAAACGTGCGCCAGTTCAGGGAGTTACAGACCCGGCTGGAGCGCGAACGCGCCACCGGCGAAGTGCTGGAGGTCATCAGCCAGAGCCGCGATGACGTGCAGCCGGTGTTTGACGTCGTTCTTGAAATGGCTGCGCGGCTTTGCGGAGCGCCCTTCGCCTTTCTAATCCTTACCAATGCGGAACGAACAAATCTGACGATCCCAGCCTACTATGGAACCCGCAGCAAGTTCGTCGATCTCATTAACAACGACCCCCTGCCACTTGATCCGTCGCAATCCATTTCAGCGCAGGCAGTCGTCGAAAAACGTCCGTTACAAGTTGCAGATTTCAGAGACACTCCGATCTATCGCGCCGGACAGCCGCACCGGGTGCACGCCGTCGAGGTCGAGGGGATCAGGACCGTCTTGGCTGTTCCGCTGCTTGGTGGGGATGAAGCGATCGGCGTGATCCTCCTCTACCGGCGCGAATTGGCCCTGTTCAAAGAAGATGAGATCGCACTGGCCCAGACTTTTTCTCAGCAGGCCGTCATTGCCATCGAAAACGTACGTCAGTTCAAGGCGCTGGAGCAGCTAAATGCCGAACTGGGCGACCGGGTCAATGAACAAGTGGGCGAGATTGAGCGGATGGGGCGGCTGAAACGGTTCTTGCCCGCAGCCGTTGCCGATGCCGTTGTCTCGCAAGGTTCAGACAAGCTTCTGACCAGCCACCGCGCCCTTCTAGGCGTGCTGTTCTGCGACATCCGGGGCTTTACCGCGTTTTGCGAAACGGCAGAGCCCGAGGAAACCATTGAGGTTCTGCAAACCTATCACGAGGAGATGGGCGCGCTGATTGCCGACCACGGCGCGGGTGTGGACACGCGTGCAGGCGACGGCATCATGGTGCTGTTCAACGATCCGTTGCCTTGCGATGACCCGGCAGGGGACGCGTTGCGCCTGGGATTGGCCATGCGATCACGGATGGAAGAGCTTTGCGGAACCTGGCGGCGACACGGCCACAAGCTCGGCTTTGGGGTTGGTATCTCGCTCGGATATGCGACGGTCGGAATGGTGGGTGCGGCAGGGCGCACCGATTACACCGCAAGCGGCACAGCCGTGAACCTGGCCGCGCGTTTGTGTGACAAGGCTGAAGATGGAGAAATATTGCTTAGCCCACGTGCGTATTCGGCCGTGGGCGAGGATTTCAGTGCGGACTCCATTGGAGAGATTTCGTTAAAAGGCATCCACGCATCTGTCGAAGTGTTCAAAGTATCTGGCGCCAAATAGACAGGCGTCGGTCACATGGTCTGAAGGCAGGCGAGAAAAGAGCGGAGTAGACCTTAGCTGCAGCGCAGAAAACTGGTCAAAGCGGGCTCACAACAGCCATTCCCGCGTCGTCACCTCAATCCGCCCCACCCCTAAACCACCACCCTCCTCCACGCCCGCTCCCGCCACAGCGTAAAAACCCCGGCGGCCACAATAATCGCCGCCCCGATCATCACATTCGATCGCAGTACCTCACCAAAGATCACCAACCCAATCGCGCTTGCAAAGACCAGGTGAAAATAGGCGAACGGCTGCACCACGCTTGCCTCGGCCACCTCATAGCACCGGATCAGCAACCAGTGCCCAACGACGCCCGTGCCGCAAAGTGCGGCCATCCACCACCAGTCGCGCGCCGCCAGGGGTTCCCAAAACCAGATGCCGACCAGCGTCATCGCCACCGCACCCGCCGTTCCGGTCCAGAAGAACGACGTCTCGGTCCGGTCCTTGCGTGCCACATAGCGCGTCAGCAACCCGTAAAGCGCGAACATTAGCGCCGAGATCAGCGGCAATGTCGCAGCGGACGCAAAGACCGTGACGCCAGGTTGCAGGATCACCAACACCCCCAGAAACCCCACACCAATCGCCGCCCAACGCCGCCAACCCGCCGCCTCGCCCAGTATCGGCCCCGACAAAGCCGCGATCAGCAGCGGATAGGTCGCGAAAATCGCGTGGCTTTCCACCAGACCCAGCCAGACGAACCCTAAAAGGGCCACACAAATTTCGGCGGCCAACAAAACCCCGCGGAAGATTTGCAAGCCCAACTGCTCGGTAGCTGCCGCCGCGCGAATGCCGCCCGCACCCCGCGCTGCAAGCGCGATCACAAAAGCAGCAAAGAACCAATACCGGATCATCACCACCATCAGAACGTTGTATTCCGCCGCCAGATGGCGCGAGATGCCGTCTTGCGCCGAAAAAACAAACGTCGCCGCGATCATCAGCAAGATGCCCAGCCGGGTTGACTGAACGGTCATTGCTTTCGCGCCACCGTCATATGGCGCTTGGACCCGAACCCCGGCCGCCGCTCAACCTCAAACCCGGCCGCCGCCAGCCCACGCCGAACCGCTCCGGCGGCGGAATAAGTCGCCGCCGTGCCACCGGGTTCCGTATGCCGCGCAACCTCGGCCAAAAGCTCCGCTCCCCAAAGCTCGGGGTTCTTCGCCGGTGAAAACCCATCCAGAAACCAGGCATCCGCCGCCCCTGACCACCCTGGCAGCGTCTCGCGGGCATCGCCCACGACAATTTCAAGCGAAAGGCCCGGCAATTTCGCGCTCAAGTTCCCCGTCGCAAGCGCTCCCACCAGCTCCGCTGCAAGCTCTTCCAACTCGGGAAACGCCTCCAATGCTTGCGCCATGTCGCGCGCGCCCATCGGAAATAGCTCGAACGACGTGAACCTCAGATCACCCGCGCACCCGCTTTGCCGCCAAAGCGCCCAGGCCGCCAGGCAATTCAACCCGGTTCCAAACCCCAGTTCGGCAATCCGAATCTCCGGGAAATACCGGCCCGGCAATCCGTTGCCCGCCAAAAAAACATGACGGCTCTCCTCCAACCCGCCCTGCAGCGAGAAATACGGGTCATCGAACCGCGTGGAAACTGGCACGCCATCGCTCCATTCAATCTCGGGGTGCTGGTCTGACGGCACGACGTGTCCTAGGTTTCCGCCAAGTCCCTACGACACTGGCAAGGGGAGCATAGCTTGGCAACCAAAGATCTGACCATACGCGGCGCCGGCATCTTCGGGCTCGCAATCGCCTGGGTTGCACTCACCCGCGGCGCCCGCGTCCGCGTCGTTGACCCAGCCGGGCCAGGAGGCGGTGCATCGGGCGGCATCGTCGGCGCGCTTCAACCGCATACACCCGATGAATGGAAGGCCAAAAAGCAATTTCAGCTTGAAAGCCTGACCATGGCGCAAAGCTTCTGGCGCGGCGTCGAGGCCACGTCCGGCATTGGCACCGGCTACGCCCGCGCTGGCCGCCTGCAACCGCTAACCGGAGCGCGCGAAGTGGCTCAGGCGCGTGCCCGCACCAGCGCGGCGGTCGAAAACTGGGGCGACGCCGCGACCTGGGCGGTCATCGACGCCGACGCCGCAGGCGACTGGCGCCCACCCTCGCCCACCGGGCTCTATATCCACGACACACTTTCCGCACTGATCCACCCGCGCCACACGTGCGAAAGCCTTGCCGCCGCAATCGCCACGCGCGGCGGCGATATCGTGGCGCAAGCACCTGACGGCGGCCCAACCGTATGGGCTACCGGCTGGCAAGGGCTGGCCGACCTTTCCGCCGCGCTCGACCGCCCCATCGGCAACGGCGTCAAAGGCCAGGCCGCACTCCTTCGCCACGATGCCGCTGGCCGCGCACAGATATTCGCCGAAAACCTCCACATCGTGCCCCACCTCGACGGAACAACCGCCATCGGTTCCACGTCTGAACGCTATTTTGACGACCCCCATACAACTGATCACTGCCTCGACGACATCATCCAGCACGCGACCGAAGTTATGCCGGTTCTGAAAGGCGCGCGCGTGATCGAGCGCTGGGCCGAGGTCCGACCGCGTGCGGCAACCCGCGCGCCACTTCTCGGGCCCTGGCCGGGCCGCCCCGGTCACTACGTCGCAAACGGCGGCTTCAAAATCGGCTTCGGTGTAGCCCCGAAAGTCGCCGAGGTGATGTGCGACCTGATCCTCGACGGCAACGACCGGATCCCCGACGACTTCCGCCTCAGAACCTGAACCACCACTTCATCTTTTCTGAAAATACGTCCGCCAGAGGCATAAAAATAAGGCGTGTGCGCGAAAAGCGCACTCAGCTAGACGGCGGCCTCAGCTGTCATGCAAATCCGTCGCCTTGGCCCCTCAACCCAATATCGCTCGCCTGCCCGACACAACCACGCAACATCGCCCAGGATCAACGGTGCCGTCGCGCGGAACGAAAACCGCGCCAACCCACCCAATGTCTCTTCGGCGAACATCGCCAGCCGCGTCGCCAGCAGCGGCCCATGGACCACCAGCCCGCCATAGCCTTCCTCGCGACAATACTCCGCATCGTAATGAATGCGGTGCGCATTGAACGTCAGTGCGGAATAGCGAAACAGCGTAATCTCGCTCAGCCTCAGCGCGCGGCGCTCGTCGGCCTCGCCGGTCTCAACCGGCGGATCGCCCGATATCGACCCCGCTTCGCGATAGACAATATCCTGATCTTCGGTCACCACCGGCGCACCGCGCTGGCGGATCTCGTGGCGCAGGGTGACAAAGGCCAGCTTACCGCTTTGTCCCTCTTTCCGCGTAACTCCTGCAACGCGCGACACCCGTTCTGCCGCAACCCCGGCCCGAAACGGCGCGTGAAACGTCAGCCGTCCGCCGGCCCACATCCTTAGCGGCAACCCCAGATCCGGGATCAACCCGCCCAGATGCGCGTGACCGTCGCGGCCCAGACCCGCCTCGGTCACCGGCTCCCAGAAAAACGCCAGATGCGCAAACGGCGGCAACACCGCGCCCACCTCGGCACCGCGCTCGATATCAAGCGTCGCCAAAAGCGCCGCTGCGCGCCCGGGATCAACGCGGTCTTTGAGGGTCTCTGTGGAGATATCTTCCATCGGCGCCGACGCTATGGTCGCCGCGCGAGATTCGCAATCACCGAGAGGCAGGCGCGATCCGGGGCCGATGCGCCGGTCAGGGTTAATATCACGCGGCCTAATCCAGTTTCATCTGGCTCTGAACTGCGCAAAATTCGGACCCTGCCCAACATCTTGTGGATAACTCGCCTAAAACACACCTTCCATTGCGTCCGACATTGACTCTCAAACGCGCGGCGCGGACACTTGGTCACCGGAATCAGTGACCCAGGGCCTTTGATCATTGCGTTTTTCCCGTCTTCGCCTCAATGGCTTCAAAAGCTTCGTTGATCCTACCGATCTGCTGATCGTAGACGGGCTGACTGGCGTTGTCGGCCCGAACGGCTGCGGCAAGTCAAACTTGCTCGAAGCGTTGCGCTGGGTGATGGGCGAAAACCGGCCCACAGCAATGCGCGGCGGCGGCATGGAGGACGTGATCTTTGCCGGTGCCGCGACCCGCCCGGCGCGAAACTTCGCCGAAGTCGGACTGATCATCGACAATAAGGATCGCCTTGCCCCCACGGGGTTCAACGACGCAGAAGCGCTTGAGATTGTGCGCCGCATTACCCGCGACGCAGGCAGCGCTTTCAAGGTCAACGCACGGGACGTGCGCGCCCGCGACGTGCAGATGCTTTTTGCCGATGCCTCAACCGGTGCCCATTCACCAGCACTGGTGCGTCAGGGTCAGATTGCCGAACTGATCAACGCAAAGCCAAAGTCGCGGCGGCGCATTCTGGAAGAGGCCGCCGGGATCTCCGGTCTTTATCAGCGCCGCCACGAGGCTGAATTGAAGCTGAACGGGGCCGAGACGAACCTTCGTCGCGTCGACGATGTGATTGAACAACTGGCGACACAACTGGCCTCGCTCGTGCGTCAGGCCCGGCAGGCGAAACGGTATCGCAAGATCGGCGCTCTGCTTCGCCACGCCGAGGGGCTTTTGCTCTATCTGAAATGGCGCGAGGCTGAAAGCGCCAGAACCGAGGCGGATGCGGATCTGGCCGAACGTTCGCGGGCCGCCGCCGAAGCCGAACGTCTTTCGCGCGCGACCTCTGGTGAACGGGCAAAGGCGGAAGAAGCTTTGCCGCCTTTGCGCGAAGAAGCCGCCGTTGCTGGCGCGCTTTTGAACCGGATCCAGGTCCAGATTGGGCAGCTGGATGAAGAAGAAGCGCGCGCAACCCGTGCGATTGAAACTCTGGAAGCGCGGATTGCGCAGCTGACAGCAGATGCCGAACGCGAAGGCGCGCTGAACGCGGATGCGGGCGATACGCTGGAAAATCTGACGCACGAGAGCGCCGATCTTTTGGCCTCAGGCGAGGGCCATGAGACCGCCATCGACGCGGCATCGCAAGAAGCGCATCGGGCGGCGCGGATATTGCGGGACCGTGAAAGTGACCTCTCCACCTTGACCGAAGACGTCGCCCGGCTTGCCGCACGGCACCAATCGGCTCAGCGGCTTCTCGATGACGCCAAAACAACGCTCGACCGCAGCGAAACCGCCGAAGAAAAAGCCCGCGCCGAGGCCGGGGCCGCCGCAAACGATCTGAAAATAGCAAGCGAGGGCTTCGGCACCGCTGAAATAGCGCTCGCCGCCGCAACCGACGCCGCGAGTGCGGCCGAAGCGGCCCTGGTAACGGTGGATGACGGCCGCGAAGCGGCGCAGGCGCGCGAGTCCGAAGCCCGCGCCGAACGGTCAGCCGCCGACGGCGAAATGAAGGCGCTTGAGGCCGAGGTTGGAGCGCTTGCAAGCCTGGTTGACCGCGACACTGCCGAAGGCGGCCAGGTCATGGACCTGCTCTCGGTCAAATCGGGCTACGAGAAAGCGCTGGGGGCAGCGCTGGCCGATGATCTGCGCGCACCTGCTGTCGACGGCAACGGCGCATCGGGCTGGGCAACGCTTCCGGGATACTCAAAGCCGCAATCGCTGCCGAAGGGCGTCGCAGCACTGACCAATCACGTCTCGGTTCCGCCGGTTCTGGCTCGCAGGCTGAGTCAGGTTGGACTTGTTGACCGCGGCGACGGCGCGCGGCAACAGGCCGATCTACTGCCCGGTCAGCGGCTTGTGTCCGCCAAAGGCGATCTTTGGCGCTGGGATGGTTTCAGGTCGGGCAGCGGTGACGCACCATCTGCGGCAGCACTCAGGCTCGAGCAGCTCAACCGCCTGGAAGCATTGAAAAAAGACCTGGAAGCCGCGCGCGCGCGATCCGATGGTTCAGCACGCGCCCACGATCACCTGCGGGTCGAACTGGACGACCTGGCCAACAAGGTAACGCAAGCGCGCGATGCACGGCGAAATGCCGATCACCGTCTGACCGAAGCGAACCGCGCACTTTCCCGCGCCGAAGCCGACCGCAATATCACCGAAGGCAGGCGCGAGGCCGCTGAATTGGCCGCCCGACGGCACGGCGACGAAGCCACCACCGCGCGGCAACGTCTGGCCGAGGCCGACCGCGGGCTGGCGGACCTTGACGATCTGGACGAATTGCGCGCCACCAGCGAAGACCTCAAAGTGACGGTCGAGGCGGCGCGGATGACGATGATGGCCCGTCGTTCGGCGCACGAAGAACTGAAGCGCGACGGCGAATCGCGCGAGAAACGCCTGACCGAAATCGCCCGCGAAAGTGCGACCTGGCAAAGGCGGCTGGAAAGCGCGGGCACGCGTATCGCCGAACTGGCCGAACGGCGCGAAGCATCTGAAGCTGAACTTTCGGTTGCGCAAGGCGCGCCTGCGCGCGTGGCCGAACAGCGGGAGGCCCTGGCCGAAACACTGACCGACGCCGAAGCGCGCCGACGCACCGCTGCCGACGCGCTCGCGATGGCCGAAACCGCTGATCGGGACGCAAAAGAAGCCGAGCGGGCCGCCGAGCGCCGCGCGTCCGACGCCCGCGAGCATCGTGCGGCGGCAGAAGCCCGCGCCGAGGCGGCACGCGAAACTGTTACTGCGGCCGCCGAGAGGATTGCCGAAGAACAGGAAACGACGCCGGATAAGCTTTTGGAAACGCTGGATGCGGACCCCGATAAGCTTCCGTCGGCAGATACGATTGAAGCGGATGTTCTGCGCCTTCGCCGTAGTCGCGACGCATTGGGCGCGGTCAACCTGCGCGCCGAGGAAGACGCGCGCGAAGTCGAAGAGGAGCACGACGCGCTTTTGACCGAGAAAACCGATCTGGAAGCGGCAATCCGCACGCTTAGGGGCGGTATTGCCAGTTTGAACAAAGAGGGCCGCGAGCGGCTTTTGACCGCGTTCGAAGAGGTGAACAGCAACTTCGGGTTGCTGTTCAAGCACCTTTTTGGCGGCGGCGAAGCCAAGCTGGTTTTGGTCGAAAGCGATGATCCGCTGGAAGCCGGGCTTGAGATCATGTGCCAGCCGCCCGGCAAGAAACTGTCGACAATTTCGCTGTTGTCGGGCGGCGAACAGACGCTGACGGCAATCGCCCTGATCTTTGCCGTCTTCCTGGCAAATCCGGCCCCGATCTGCGTGCTTGACGAGGTCGACGCGCCGCTGGACGACGCGAACGTCGCCCGGTTCTGCGACCTGCTGGACGAGATGTGCCGCCGCACCGACACCCGGTTTCTGATCATCACGCACCATGCGGTGACGATGGCACGGATGGACCGGCTTTTCGGCGTGACGATGGCCGAACAGGGCGTCAGCCAGCTGGTGTCGGTCGATCTTAAAAAAGCCGAAGCGATGGTGGCCTGAAGTTAACGATTTCCGCGTTGAAATCGTGGTGGAGAATGTTTCGCGCGCGAAACATTTTTCCTGTATCCCATTGGCGGCACTGACCGTGACGGGCTAGTTAATTGAAAGTAAAGGGGAAGATCGGGTTTGGGTTGACCTGAAATGCGTCTGAATACTAAATCCGAATGCGCCGCCAGCCCCAGATCGCCAATAGCAAACATGCCGCTGAGGCCGCAAAGAAGGGCGCGCGAAGCGCCCATTCGCGGCCAAATTCGGGCACGGCGAAGCTGACGATCAGGCCACCCGCCAGCGCGCCGAACGGCATCATGCCCCAGCCGAAAAACCGATAAAGGCTGTTCACGCGGCCAAGGATCTCGTCCGGGATAATGCGCTGGCGCCATGACACCGTGACAATGTTCCAAACCAGCCCCGCCAGCATCTCGAAGAAAAGTGCCAGACCGACAAGAACCGGCGAGGCGGTCACACCGATGACCAGATATGGGATGGGAAACGTCACAAGCGCCAGCCGGACGCTGTTCACCGCACCCAGCCGCGCGACAATGCGCGGCCCCAATAGCCCGCCGACCACGCCACCCGCAGCACCTGCCGTCAATAGCGCGCCGTGACCAAATGCTGAAAGGTTCAGAATTTCCTGGCTGACAAGAATAAGCACAGTAAGCGACATGAACACTGCCCCGTTCAGAAGCCCCAAAATTATTGCAACACGAAGGACCATCGGGTGGGTGCGCATCCAATGCCAGCCCTCGCCAATTTCGGTCATGAGCGCGCGTTTTGGCGGTGCCGTTCTCGGCGGCAAGGCGATGGACCACACCAACCAGGTGGCCAGAGCAAATGTGACGGCATCAAGCAGAAACGGCGCGGGCACAGCGAGCGCGATCAGCACGCCTGCAAGCGGCGGGCCGACAAACGAGCCCATCACCTGTTCGACGCTCCAAAGCTGGCCGTTCGCGGTTTCCAGGTCTTGCTTGGCGACAATCGACGGCAAAAGCGTCTGCGCGGCGTTGTCGCGAAGAACTTCGGCTGTTCCCAGAAGAAACGCGAGGGTTGAAAGTGCGAGAATGAAGGTTGTTTCGCCCTGTGACGGTGGAAATTCCGGCATCACGAAAATCAGCGCGATGATCCCGCCCGTCAGCAGCGTTCGGAAGACGTCGGCCTGAACGATCAGGCGCTTTCTGTCGCTGCGGTCAACGAATGCACCCGCTAGTATAGACAGTAAAAACCACGGCAAGCGCGTGGCAAATGCGACAAAGGCGATCAGCGTTGCATCGCGGGTGATCAGCGTCGCCAGCCAGGGCAGTGCCAGGGCAGATACGCCGTCGCCAAGGTTTGAAATGCCGGTAGCGGTAAACAAAAGCCGGTAGGAACGGTTTCGGGTCAGCGTGCTCATCGGCAGGCGAATGCGCGCTCAGTGACGAACTGTCAACTGCGGCTGGCAGCAGTAATCAGGCGCCTTTCAGGCGGATCAGACCAGCGCGGGCGAGATCACTTAAAAACCTCGTCGTGTCGTCCCGAATGCCCGATGGCGGAACGTCGGGAAAGGCAATTTGCAGAACTTCGACAATCTGGTCGGGGGTCATCGGTTCGCCAAGGAGGAGCCAGATTGCCCGCGAAACAGGGTTCAAGCGGTGAATGCCCGCGCCATTGGGGTCGGACAGGTAGACTGCATCGCCGATGATTGCGGCTGCCGCCCCCGGTATCTGGGTGATTTCCTTGTCCGACTGAATGCCGCCGCGCAAGGCTTCGGGTTCCGCTGCCCTTTCAAATACCATCCCTGCGCGGGCTGCACTGGTTTCAACAGGCGTGGCCCAGTTGCCGAAAGTATCGGCAATGCAGGCCGCGGCGTCCTGTGCGTTGCTGTAGCGAAGCCTTTTAACCGGAAGCGTGGCCATCAGCCGTTCCATGACGGAAAGCACGGCGGCGGAATGCACGTCGCGCGTAAAGTTTTGCCGCAGCAAGGCTTCCATCGCGTCGTCGGTCGGCAGGTCCTGAAGCGCAGCGGCGCTGGCATCATCCTCGCGCTCGATCAGAACGATTGCGCCAACCGGCAACTGGGTACCGCCGGGTGGCGTGCCATCAAGCGAAAGGTATTTGTACTGCTTGTTTGATGGCCCGGGATTGCCAAGCGCCCAGATCTTGAAGTCGGCGGGCAGCGCGTCGGGCAGCGGAAGTCGCAAACGCGGGCTTACACCATTTGCACGACCAACCAGTGTGCCTTGATGGTCGAACGAGACCGGTAGGAAGTCGTCGGTGAAAACCGGGTGGCCAAGGTAGGCCAGATAGGCCGCCAGCGTGCTTTTCCCGGCCCGCCGGGCGTTTGGGATCACCACAAGGCGGCCTGATACCTCGATTGCTGCGGCATGGAGGCAGATCAGCGTCGCTTGCGACGCCGGCAGGGCACGGGACATTGCGGCAACCATGTCGCAGACGGCGTTGGCCGGGTCGAGTGTGCGGGGTTTCGCGCCGTCGGTTGTCTTGTCCAGGCAGAGGTACTGCCGGTCGTTATCCGTGGCGTCGACGGTAAAAAACGGCGTTTCGTCGGGTTCGCTGTGCGAGACGACGAACGGCCAGCCCGGCAGCACCTCGCGGATCAGGTCGATCAACGGTGCGTCGCCGTTCAAAATAAGCGGCGCGTCGATGTCGGCAAATGTCAGATAGTGGGGGGCCAGGTCACTCTGTCGTTCAGTCGAAGTGGTCATGCCGCGTCATACATTGAACCGCGGCATGACCCTAGTCCTGAACATGCGAAATTAGCTTTCGCAATCTTCGCTGGCCGATGAGGACGAACAAAGGCTCGCTTCGCTGCTGTCGCTCGTGTCGCTCGTGTCGCTCGTGTCGCTTGTGTCGCTTGTGTCGCTCGTGTCGCTTGTACCCGATTCGCCTTGCGAATCGCTGGCGCGCGCGACGCTAAGCGTTGTGAAAGACGGCGCTGCGTAGGCACCCAGTGCCAACGCGCCGATGCGTCCCAGCGCACGGCGGCGCGACAGCATGTCTTTTCGGTCTTTTTCCACGGTAATTCTCCTCAGTCGGTGGGAACTTGTGATCTAGGACGCCTGAATACGGCGAATGTTGGGCACAACGAATTGACCAAACGTTTAAACGGGCGATTTAAACCTAAAGTATACGCGGATATGTGCCGGAACACGCATCCGCCTTGACAGTTCCGCCGTCGGGGCCTATCCCGCGCCCGACCTCCGGGAGCACGTAACCTCCCGGTCCCGGGGCCAGACCCGGGATCGCCCTCCATCAGCGCGATGCGCCCATGGGGGCGTTTGGCGTATCGCAGGCCAGTAGTTATTTGCGGGCCGATTAAGTGACCGGGCTGAGGGAGCCGAGCGATGTTCGAGAATCTGTCAGAACGCCTCTCTGACGTCTTCGACCGGCTGACCAAGCAGGGCGCGCTTTCCGAAGATGACGTCAAGACCGCCTTGCGGGAAGTGCGCGTGGCACTTCTTGAGGCGGATGTGTCGCTCTCTGTCGCCCGCGATTTTGTGAAGGCGGTCCAGGAGAAGGCCACCGGTCAGGCTGTCACCAAGTCAGTTACGCCGGGCCAGCAAGTGGTCAAGATTGTCCATGACGAACTGATCCACGTTCTAAGCGGTGATGATGACCCCGGTGCCTTGAAGATCGACAACCCGCCCGCACCCATTCTGATGGTCGGGCTTCAGGGCTCGGGTAAGACCACGACGACGGCGAAACTTGCCAAACGCCTTACCGAACGCGAAGGCAAGCGCGTGCTGATGGCGTCGCTGGACACCAATCGTCCGGCGGCGATGGAGCAACTGGCGATCCTCGGCAATCAGATTGGCGTTGATACTTTGCCAATCGTGAAGGGCGAAGACCCGGTCGCCATCGCCAAACGCGCCAAGACGCAGGCTTCACTGGGCGGCTATGACGTCTATATGCTCGACACAGCAGGGCGGCTGCATATTGATCACGAGCTGATCGCTCAGGCCGCCGCTGTCCGGGACATCGCCAAGCCGCGCGAGACGCTGCTGGTGGTCGATGGGCTGACCGGTCAGGACGCGGTGAATGTCGCCGAGGAATTCGACGACAAGATCGGTGTCACCGGCGTCGTTCTGACCCGGATGGATGGTGACGGACGCGGCGGCGCGGCCCTCAGTATGCGGGCGGTGACCGGCAAGCCCATCCGCTTCGTCGGCACTGGTGAAAAGATCGACGCCATCGAGACCTTCGAGCCTGACCGCATCGCGGGCCGCATCCTTGGCATGGGCGACATCGTCGCGCTCGTCGAGAAGGCACAGGAAACCATCGAGGCAGAACAGGCCGAACGGATGATGAGGCGGTTCCAGAAAGGTCAGTTCAACATGAACGACCTGAGGGGCCAGTTGGAACAGATGCTGAAGATGGGCGGTATGGAAGGCATCATGGGGATGATGCCGGGCATGGGCAAAATGAAAGCCCAGATGGACAAGGCCGGTTTCGACGACAAGATCCTGCGCCAGCAGATTGCGCTTATTCAGTCAATGACCAAGCGCGAGCGCGCCAATCCGGGTCTTTTGCAGGCCAGCCGCAAGAAGCGCATCGCGGCGGGTTCCGGGCGGGAAGTCAGCGACCTGAACAAACTTCTGAAAATGCACCGGCAGATGTCGGACATGATGAAGAAGGTCGGCAAAATGGGCAAAATGGGCAAAAAGGGCATGATGCGCCAGTTGGGCGGCATGTTCGGCGGCAAAGGCGGGATGCCGGGCGGCGCGCCCAGTCAGGCGGAGATGGAAACGGCACAGAAGCAGTTGGGTGGTCTAGGTGGTGGTTTGCCCGGATTGGGCGGCGGTGCCGCACTGCCGCCGGGGCTCAGCGGGTTTGGGAAGAAAAAGTGACAACCGAAATCCCCGATATCCGGCTCGAGACCGACCGCCTGATACTGCGCAAGCCGCGACCAGAGGATTGGCCGGCTTATTCTGCCTTCATGGAAACACCGGCGGCCGCGTTCTTCAAAGGTCACGGAAGACCGACCGAGGCATGGCGCAGCTTCGGAGTTGTCCTCTGGCACTGGATCGACTTCGGCTACGGTCCTTTTGCCGTGACGATGAAGGGCGACACCACCTGCATCGGCTTAGTAGGTCCAAAATTCCCGCCTGGTTGGCCCGAGTGTGAGATAACCTGGATCGTTTTCGGCTCTGCCGAAGGAAATGGCTTTGCCGCTGAGGCGACGCGCGCCGCGCTGGGCTTTGCCGCTCGCGACCTCGGCTGGGCCACCGCCGTCAGCTACATCGACACGCCCAACTTGCGCTCAATCGCACTCGCCGAGCGTTTGGGTGCATCGATTGACAATATGGCTCAGGCTCCGGGAACCGACCTTCTGGTCTATCGCCACGTTCTTCCGTTAACGGAGGCCGCATGACGACCGTGACCATCCCCACCTTTGAGACCGAGCGGCTGGTGCTGCGCGGGCCGAGGATGTCCGACTATCCGGGGTGGGAAGCGTTCTATGCCTCTGACCGCGCACGGTTCATCGGCGGACCGGGATCGACGCGGGTGGCGTGGCGTGCGTTCGCCCACGTCGCGGGAATGTGGGCGCTGAAAGGTGTTGGAAGCTTCATATTCACGCTGAAGGATGACGAGACACCGCTGGGAATGATCGGGCCCTGGGATCCCGAGGGCTGGCCGGAACCCGAGATCGCCTGGACCGTGTGGGACGCCAAGGCCGAAGGAAATGGCTACGCATTTGAGGCTGCAAGTGCGGCGCGCGATTTCGCGTTTCGCGAACTCGGCTGGACAACGGCCGTCAGCTATATCGACAAAGGAAACGACCGCTCAGTCGCGCTGGCCGAGCGGCTGGGCGCCTGGCTCGATGAAGCTGCGGAAAAGCCCGACAATGTCGAATCGCCCCTTCTGGTCTATCGCCATCCTCTGCCGAGGGCTGCGTGATGGTCCAAGCCCACGAATTGCCTGCGACACCTGAGGCGACGGCGCTTGCGACGGAAATCGCCGTCCGCATCCCCACGCTGACCACCGATCGGCTGGTTCTGCGGCCGTCGCGGCTGTCCGATTTCCCGGTTCTGGCCGACATCTTGTGTACAAAACGCGCGCAATTCGTCGGGGGGCCAATGTCGCGCAGAGATGCTTGGGACGAATTTACTCAGCTAAGTGCTGGATGGCTGCTTCATGGGCACGGCGGCTGGACTATCGAGAAGGATGGCGATGTTTGTGGCTTCGTCATGGTCGGAGTCGAGCCGGGGGATCATGAGCGCGAAGTCGGCTATCTTTTGACGGAGGAGGCCGAAGGCCACGGGATCGCTCAAGAAGCAGCCCGGGCCGCACGCGATTTCGCGTTCGAAGCGCTCGGATTTGACACGATCGTCAGCTACGTCGACCCGGAAAACACACGCTCGTCCAACGCGGCCCAACGGCTTGGTGGCCGCCGCGACGGTGAGGCCGAAGCCGCGATAGACAATCGCATGCACATTTACCGTTATCCCAAGCCAGAGGCTGCATCATGACCGACGCCGCGACCTTTACCGATGAAGCGCTAGCCGAGCACCGCGACAGCATCGACCGGCTGGATGCGATCCTGGTCTACACGCTGGCCGAGCGGTTCAAGCAGACCAAGGCTGTGGGTCGGCTTAAGGCCGAACACAGCCTTTCGCCCGCCGACAAAACTCGCGAGGCCCAGCAGATCGAACGCCTTGAATGGCTCTCGAAAGAAGCCGACCTCGACCCCGAGTTCGCCAAGAAGTTCCTGGCGTTCATCATCCAGGAAGTCATCCGACATCACCATCAGCAACAACAGAAATAAACTTAGAAGGATCAACAACATGGCTATGAAAATCCGTCTTGCCCGCGGCGGCTCGAAAAAACGTCCGTTTTACCGGATCGTCGCGGCGGACAGCCGTATGCCACGCGACGGCCGGTTTATTGAAAAGCTGGGCAGCTATAACCCGCTTTTGCCCAAAGACAGCGAAGACCGGGTGAAGATGGACCTGGATCGCATCAAGCACTGGATGGATCAGGGCGCGAAGCCAACCGATCGGGTATCGCGTTTTCTGGAGGCGGCTGGCGTGGTTGCGGCAACAACCCGAGCGAACCTGAACAAGGCGGAGCCCGGCAAGAAGGCGCAGGAACGCGCCGAGGAAAAAGCCGCGAAAGCTGCCGCTCCGGCTAAGGAGCCTGTAGCGGAAGTGGTCGAGGAGGCGCCCACCGAAGAAGTAGTTGCCGAGAAAGTCGTGAAAGAGGCGGCTGTTGAGGCGGCTCCGGCTGAGGAAGCAAAAGCTGAAGAAGCTCCTGCAGAGGAGGCCCCGGCTGAGGAAGCTCCTGTAGCGGAGGCCGCCACGGAAGAGGCGGCTGTTGAAGAGGCGCCGGCCGAAGAAGCACAAGCTGAGGCAGCTCCAGCGGAGGAGGCTCCGGCGGAGGAGGCTTCTGCTGAGGAGGCCAAAGCTGAGGACGCACTAGCCGAAGAAGCTCCAGCTGACGCGGCCACCGAGGCAGAAAAGGCGGAGTAATCCGCCTTTTCGGAGCCATGTCAGATCGGGTTTGCGTCGGTGCCATTGCGGGTGCCTTCGGGGTCAAGGGCGAGGTGCGGCTGAAAAGCTTTTGCGCCGAGCCCGGGGCCATCGCCACCTATGGGCCGCTAACGTCGGAAGACGGCAGCGCCCGTTGGGAGGTGCAGTTGACCCGCCCGGTCAAGACCGGCTTTGCGGCGCGCCTTACCGGTGTCGCGACAAAGGAAGCGGCGGACGCCCTGCGCGGCACCCGGCTTTATGCGCCGCGCGACCGGTTGCCCGACCTGCCCAACGACGAATTCTATCACGCCGACCTGATCGGGCTGACGGTGCTTGACACCGGTGGGGCTGAGCTGGGTCGCGTGAAAGCGGTTTTGAACCACGGCGCGGGCGATTTGCTGGAAATCACCGCCAAGGGTTCTGCCGAGACGATATTGCTGGCGTTCACGAAGTCATCGGTCCCGACGGTCGATCTGAAATCCGGCCGGATCATCGTGGACCCGCCAGAGGAATCGTTATCTGGGGGCGACGATGACTAAGCCCGGCAAATCCCACCGCCGGCTTGCAATTGGCGCCAGCGATCAACCGCAGGAATTGATCTCGGACCAGCCTGATCTGGCGGGTGCCTGGGTGGCGCGGGTCATAACCTTGTTTCCCGAGGCATTTCCCGGCGTGCTTGCCGCCTCGCTGACCGGAAAGGCTTTGCAGGACGGATTGTTCAGGATCGAAACATTTGATTTGCGCAGTTTCGGCGAGGGCAAGCATCGCAACGTCGATGACACGCCTGCCGGTGGTGGCGCGGGTATGGTGTTGCGCGCAGATGTCATGGGCCGCGCGATCCGGTTTGCGATGAAGGGCGTGCATTCTGACCGGGCGCGTTGGCCGCTGGTTTACCTCAGCCCGCGCGGCAAAAAGTTCGATCAGGCGATGGCGCAGCGCTTTGCGGGCACCGACGGGATGACAATGATCTGCGGTCGGTTCGAAGGGCTGGACGAACGCGTTATCGAGCATTTTGACATCGACGAGGTGTCGATTGGCGATTTCGTCATGACCGGGGGCGAGATTGCCGCGCAGGCGGTGCTGGATGCGACCGTGCGTCTGATGCCGGGGGTTTTGGGCAATGCGGCGTCGACGGAAGACGAAAGTTTTACCGAAGGGCTGCTGGAATATCCGCAATATACCCGACCGGCCGAATGGGAAGGCCGAACGATCCCCGATGTGCTGACATCCGGCGATCATGGGGCGGTTGAAAAGTGGCGGAGGGCGGAGGCCGAACGGATCACTCGCGAAAGGCGGCCTGATTTGTGGGCGGCCCACAAGGACGACGCCGAATAGAGCGAAGGCCGCTTAATCTGCAAAATGGTGTATCAGAAATTGCGTTGGAAATCAGCAATCTGCTGATTTTGAGGCAGCGATTTTTGATTCGGATTTTGTGGCCTTTGCTTTAGGGCTATTCCGCCATTCCGGCGAACCGCATGTCTTCATTCCACCGTTCTGCTGCGCCTTTTGCGGTCCACCTGGGCGCAAATCGCTCGTATTCTTCGGCAATCGAGGCATCTGCGTATTCGGACAAATATACACCCAATGCCTTTTGAGCGTTTTCTTCTTGTCCCCGACAGGCATAAAGCGCCGCCAGCATCTTGTGGGATGTGAGCAGTGGCGACGCCATCGACATCCCGCGGCCATTTCGATTGTGCCGACGGCGAACTTTGCCAATCCGGAGGCCATCGCCTGCAATCGCAGTGGCGGCTTTGACAACTCGGGCAAGATTTATTCGCACGGGGGCGGATGGGCCACAGAACGTGAGGCGGATGGCGTCGGGCCGATTATTTCAACTGGCTGTCCTTGCTGCCACGCCGGTTTATGCCACCGCGCGTCTGTTGCAAGCTTCTGCGTTCATTCATGCAATCAACGCAGAGTTTGACGCCGGGAATAGCCTCGCGCCGGG
>CAXMNX010000085.1:0-16209 GCA_964194845.1 uncultured Boseongicola sp. | reverse complement strand
GCACATGGATGACGGGAAACATTCCTTGATGACGACAATCCGGTCCAGACTGTCACGGGCAAGATAGGTCATGCCGAAACCGCCAGCGTTCAGGAATTTTTCAATCCTGAATTGGCCGTGCAGCAACTCCGTGCCGGGCTTCAACGAATCCGCGAAACTGTCGTTCGCTCCGGGTTCGTAGTTTTGTGGCCCTGCGTCCATCATACACCCAAGTTGGTGTCGCAATCATCGCCAGGTGATGGGCTTGCAAACGACCCGAGGATCGAATGCCGCTATGCCGTCACCTGTCTTGTTGCGACTGGATCAGGCGTAAGGGCCAAATCGGCCAATAATGTGGCGCGACTGGGCCATTAGGTATTCAATCCTGCGGCATTTTTGGAATTGTTAACGGATAAATTCGCACATCTTGGGGGTCAATTGGCACCAACCACAAGGTGCGGTTTTTTGATCGCCGATCCGTTGTTTCGGTCTTGCATTTTCGTTCAGCACCCGGCGCCGGATTTGTTCGTGAATCGAAACAGGCGCGCTGCGGCAGAAATTACCCGTTTTCTACCTCACCATCCCCAAGTCCAAAACCGCCCTGACCGATGGCCGGGCCTCCATCGCTGCTTGCAGTGCTGCCAGTTTGGGATAGTCGCCGACATTAACGCCGTCTCCGGGCAGGAACCTCAGCACCGGATATGCCCAGCATTCCGCCAGCGTGAACTGCTCGCCGAAAAAGAACGGCCCGGTGATCCGCTCTTCAAGAAACGCACATCCCGCGCCCATGTTCTGGGTCACCATCGACCGCATATCCTCAAACGAGCTATCCTCGCGCGCCCAGCGATGCCCCCGCATCCGGTGCGCGTGGTTCACATGCATCGTCGTCGTGATGTAATACATCAGCTCGCGCATCCGCGCCGCATGAAGTGGGTCAGCAGCCACCAGCCCCGGCGCAAACGTCGCCGAAATATATTCAAGGATCGCGCCAGTCTCGGTCAAGATACCCTCAGGCGTCGCCAGTGCCGGAACCCGGCCCTTCGGGTTGATCGCCAGATATTCGGGCTTGGTCTGCTCAGCGGCGGCAAAATCAACCTCGACACTTTCCCAATGAACGCCGGCCTCCTTCAGTAATACGTCCGCGCCTCGGCCCGTTCGGGATGATCCAGATGCGGGATCGCGTTGAAGCCCGCCATGATCGTCTCGCCGCGCCCGACGTGAAGGCGATGGATCGAGGTGTTCCAGATCGGCAGCATGACCCGGCTCATCTTCATCATGTCCAGGTCCAGTATGTGGCGCAGCACCATGCCAATCACGCCACCCGAGGTTATTGCCAGCAGCCGCCGTCCCGGCACCGAAGCTTCCGCCAGCAGATCACGCACGCGGGTCTCAAACGCCTCATAAGGCTCCTGCCCCTCAATTTCGGCGCGGCTCCACGCCGCAAAAACCTTGGGCATGTGATCAGCAAAATCGTCGGGCGCTGGCAAGGGTTCGCCCAACACATCGTGCATCTCTTGGCTCAGCCGATAATAGTCGATCTCGTTCAGCCGTGGATCCTCGTCGGCTTTGAGACCCATTGCCGCAACCGTCTGGCGGTGCCGCGTCAAAGTCCCGGACCAGACGTGATCGAACGCATATCCATGCGCCCGCATCCAGTCGCCCAGCCATTCCGCCTGCCGGTGGCCCAGATCGCTCAGCCGGTCATAATCTTCTTCCGTTTTTGCCGCCGAGTTCGCTTGCCCGTGCCGGACCAGAATAATCTCGCCCATCGTGCCTCCTTGGACCCCGGCGGTTATACCATCTGCGTGGCCTTGCCAATTGCGCCCAATTCACCGGTTCGGCACAAGGTTCGTTGCCAATGCGGCGATGACGGATACGACCGCAAATCCCGCCGCGACCAGCAGTGCCACCTGATAATCCCCCTGCCAGTCAAAAAGCCACCCTGCCAACCAGGGCGCTGCCAATCCCGCCGACCCCCAGGCCGTAAACACCCGGCCATAGATCGACGGGCTTTGCGCCGCGCCAAAATATTTGATGATGGCGGCGGGATAGGCCGCAATCGTCCCGCCATAGGCAAAGCCGACCACGCCAAGCAGCGGCAGCAACAAATCGCTTCCGCCCAGCGTCAGACCGGCGACGCCAACTGCCGTAGCCATCGGCAAAACGATTAAAAACCGCACCCGCGGAAACCAGTCCAGCAAAACCCCCAGCAAAAGACTTCCGGCCAAGTTACAGATCGCCAGAACACTCGGTGCAAGCCAGCTTGCACCCTGATACCCGCTTGCCAGGGCGATGCCCGCTGCGTGACCGATGACCATCAATCCGGCGGCGACACCGGCACCGTAGCCGACCCAGATACCCACAAGCTTCCGGGTCGAATAATGCGCGCCCAGCACCGGTTGCTCGGGCGGGATGAACCTGGCACCTCCGGCGCGCAAAAACCCGACACAGATAGGCCACGCCACAAGCAGGGTCGCGGCCAAACCCGCCATCGCCAGACCGAACCCGCTGATCGCCACCGCGCTCGCGAAAAGATACGAGGCCGTGACCGCGCCCAGCGCATAAGCCGCTGTGACCACGCCCATCGCGACACCTTCGCGCCCCGGATTGGCCTGTGCCGCCAGTTGCAGACCGAACCCATACCCCAGGCCATTGGCGAACCCAAACAAAAGCCCATACCCCAGCCATACGCCCGAGAATACCGGCGTCGCCGCGGCAACCAAAGCTCCCGCTGCACCCAGAAGGCACGACGCGGTGACAATCGCACCCGGCGACCAACGGCCATAGATGCGCGGGCCAAGGAAAACGGCGAACGTCAACGCCAGCAAGGCAATCGAATAGGTCAGGCTCGACCAGGTCCGCGACACGCCGAACGTTGCTTCAAGCGGCACCAGAAAGACCGAAAACGCGTGAACGGACCCCAATATCGCCGACAGTATCGACGCACCCGTGGCCACCAGTATCCCGTTCTTACGCCTGTCTTCGCCCAAAGCCCGCCCCTTATCTTCGGCGGACCCTACAACGCGCTTTTATCCCCCGAAATCAATTTGCCAAAGTTTCCCCCAGGCCGCTCATCGCGCCCATAGGAAACAGCGCGCCGTTATTCGCTCCGCCCATGTCGCCAAATGCGCGTTTGCGCCGGTCCGTCCATGCTCTAAGCTCCCTCAGACGCTAAAGGAGCCGCCGATGTCCGACCCGATCCGCTTCACTCTCGATGGCCGCGATGTCGAAGCCAGCGACGGCGAGACCATCTGGGAAGTCGCCAAACGCGCTGGCACTCTGATACCGCACCTTTGCCACAAGGATGCGCCGGGCTATCGATCCGACGGCAACTGCCGCGCCTGCATGGTCGATATCGAAGGCGAACGCGTGTTGGCGGCCTCCTGCATCCGCACACCCACCGAAGGCATGAAAGTCTCAAGTCAGGCCGCCCGCGAAACCACGGCGCGCAAGATGGTCATGGAAATGCTGGTCGCGGACCAACCGGACCGCGACACCGCGCACGACCGCTCCAGCCACCTCTGGGATATGGCCGACGCGCAAGGCATCGACACCAGCCGGTTCCCCAAACTCGACGATGGCCGCATCCCGCTGCTTGACGACAGCCACGTCGCGATGTCCGTCAATCTCGATGCCTGCATCCAGTGCAACCTCTGCGTCCGCGCCTGCCGCGAGGTGCAGGTCAACGACGTGATCGGCATGGCCGGGCGCGGACACGACGCCTTCCCGGTCTTTGATTTCGATGATCCGATGGGGGCTTCCACCTGTGTTGCCTGCGGCGAATGCGTGCAGGCCTGCCCGACCGGCGCGCTGATGCCAGCCACCGTGGCCGAGGGCGCTGGCACGGGCGACAGCAAAGATTACCACAGCGAGGTCGAGAGTATCTGCCCGTTTTGCGGCGTCGGTTGTCAGGTGTCGCTCAAAGTCAAGGATGGCCGCGTCAAGTATGTGGACGGCATCAACGGCCCCGCCAACGAAGGCCGGCTCTGCGTCAAGGGCCGCTTTGGTTTCGACTACATCCACCACGATCATCGCCTGACCAAACCGCTTATCCGCCGCGAAGACGCGCCCGCGAAGGGCCTGAATGTCGATCCCGGCGACGTCGGCACGCATTTCAGCGAAGCCACTTGGGAAGAAGCGCTGGATTTTGCCGCCAATGGGCTCAAAGACCGTGGGCGCGAGGTCGCAGGCTTCGGTTCCGCCAAATGCACCAATGAAGAAGCCTATCTCTTCCAGAAATTCATCCGTCAGGGCTTTGGCCACAACAACGTCGATCATTGCACCCGGCTCTGCCACGCCTCGTCGGTGGCGGCATTGCTCGAAAACGTCGGCTCAGGAGCGGTGACAGCCACCTTCAACGAGATCGAAAACGCCGATGTCGCCATCGTCATCGGGGCCAACCCGATTGAAAACCACCCGGTCGCCGCGACATTTTTCAAGCAATTCACCAAACGCGGCGGCAAGTTGATCGTGATGGACCCGCGCGGCGTCGGCCTCCGCCGGTTTGCCACCCACATGCTGCAATTCCGCCCCGGCGCGGACGTCTCGATGCTGAACGCGATCATGCACGTAATCGTCGAGGAGGGCCTCTACGATCAACAATACATCGAGGCGTTCACCGAGAACTGGGAAGCCGAAAAAGCCCACCTGAAAGACTTCGCGCCCGAAAAAATGGCCGAGATCTGCGGCATCGACGCCGAAACGCTTCGAACCGTCGCCCGCGAGTTCGCGACCGCCAAGGCCGGGATGATCTTCTGGGGCATGGGTATTTCCCAGCACATCCACGGCACCGACAATTCGCGCTGCCTGATCAGCCTCGCGCTGATGTGCGGCCATGTCGGGCGACCCGGCACCGGGCTGCATCCGCTAAGGGGGCAGAACAATGTGCAAGGCGCGTCGGATGCCGGCCTCGTCCCGATGTTTCTGCCGGACTATCAGTCGGTTACCGATGATGGCGTCCGCTCGGCATTTGCCGAGGTCTGGCATTCGGAACAGGTCTCGGCCGAAAAGGGTCTGACCGTCACCGAGATCATGGATGCCGTCCACGACGGCGACATCAAGGCAATGTACATTCTGGGCGAAAATCCGGCGATGTCAGACCCCGATGTCGATCATGCCCGCGACGCGCTTGCGATGCTCGACCACCTTGTGGTGCAGGACATCTTCCTGACCGAAACCGCGTGTTATGCCGATGTCATTCTGCCTGCCAGCGCGTTTTACGAGAAATCCGGCACTGTCACAAACACCAACCGCCAGGTCCAGATGGGCCGCCCCGCTGTCGCGCCTCCGGGCGAGGCGCGCGTGGATTGGGCGATTACGGTGGACCTTGCAAACCGTTGCGGGCTTGATTGGCACTACGACAGCCCGGCGGATGTCTTCGCCGAAATGAAGCAGACGATGGCGTCACTGGACAACATCACATGGGACCGTCTGGAAGCCGAAAACGCCGTCACCTATCCGTCGCTCAGCCTCGAGGACCCTGGCCAACCCATCGTCTTTGGCGACGGTTTCCCGCGCCCCGAAGGCCGCGCAAAATTTACCCCCGCCAGCGTCATCGCTCCGGATGAAGTGCCGGATACCGATTACCCGATGATCCTGACCACGGGACGCCAGTTGGAACACTGGCACACCGGGTCGATGACCCGCCGCTCCAAAGTGCTGGACGCTGTTGAGCCCGAAGCCAACTGCTCGCTCAACCCGAAAACACTCAGAAGTATGGGCGTCGAACCCGGCGACATGGTGCGCCTGACGACCCGTCGCGGGTCGATCACGATCATGGCCCGCGCCGACCGCGCCATCGCCGAGGATATGGTCTTTGTGCCGTTTGCTTATGTCGAGGCGGCGGCGAATGTCCTGACCAACCCGGCGATCGACCCTTACGGCAAGATCCCCGAGTTCAAATTCGCCGCCGTGAAGGTGGAAAAAGCAGAAGGCCAGATCGCGGCAGAATAAGGTGCCGTCAAAGCTGCGACGCGGGATCGTCCTCACCCGTCGCGCGACACCATTCGATCAGATGCTCGGGAACACCGCCGCGGGCCGACAGGATATCACCCATCAGCGACCACGATGCTTTTGGCGGTAAAGGCGTGCGCGTGATGGCCTCGGACGGCACCGCAGACGGAAATGGAAATGTCGCAGCAGCTGCCATGGCGCTAATCTATCGCGCATGGCCCGGGTCTCCTAATCACGAAATCCGGCGTGGTTCATCTTTTCGAAAAATACGCATTTACTGCTGCCTCAGGCGATGCGCTCAAGGATGGTGATATGCGTCTCGCCATAGCGGCGGTGATCGCGCCGCGCGAACCCATCGGGTGCCGCCATCGCTGCGGCTTCTTCCCAGACCACCAGTGCGCCCGGTGCCAGCCAGCCACCATTTACCAATGCAATCAACGCCCGCGCACCAAGGTCCTTGCCATAAGGCGGATCGATAAAAACCAGCGTTGCCGCGCTTTCCGCCGCCCCTAATCGGGTGGCGTCGCGGCAAATCACACGAGTCTCACGTCCGACCCGCGCTTTCCCGATATTCGCGGCCAATAACCGCCCGGCAACCCGTCCGTCATCGACAAAAGTCACCCGCGCAGCACCCCGGCTCAATGCCTCCAAGCCCAGCGCCCCGGTGCCTGCGAAGACGTCCAAAACCTCTGCGCCTGTCACGGGATCGCCATAACCCCCATTCAAAAGCAGGTTAAAAATCGCCTCCCGAACCCGGTCCGATGTCGGCCTCAGATGCGCGCCCGCGTCCCCCTTGCGAACCGGCGTCAGCCCTAGGCCCCGCATCCGGCCACCGACGATCCTCATGGGCGCAGCAGCGCTTTCAGATCTGTCTCAGGATCAGCAATCACCTCCGGATCGGGGCTTTTGCCCATCTCGATCAGACGCTTGCCGACCATATAGTGGCGCGGCGCGCTGATCGCATCCACCGCCAGTAGCCGCTCGCCTGCGAAATACCAGAAGCTTTGCGCGCCGTCGCCATCGCGCGTCACCACCCGATCATAGCCGGTATTCAGCCCCGCGATCTGCAATTTGAGGTCATACTGATCCGACCAGAACCAAGGTTTTGGATCGTAAGCCGCATTCGCACCCAGAATATTCGCCGCAACCGCCTCGGCCTGGTCGATGGCGTTCTGCACCGATTCGAGCCGCAGCCACCCGCCGCGATAGGGAAAACACGCGCAATCGCCCGCCGCCCAGATGCCGGGGGCCGAGGTCCGGCCCATCGCATCGACCGAAATTCCGTTGTCGCAGACAAGTTCCGCTGCCTCTGCCAGCCGCGTATCAGGCCGAATACCGGTCCCAACGATGACGAAATCAACCGCCACCTCGCTTCCATCCGTCAGCGCGGCCCCGGTTACGCGACCGGCTTCGCCCAGCAACCGGTCAAGCCCGACGCTTTCCCGCAGATCGACCCCGTGTGCCAGATGCGTGGCGCGTATCGCGTCCGCCGTCTCGGGCGCCGCAACACGCCCGAGAATGCGATCCGCCATTTCCACCAGCGTAACGTTCAGGCCCAGCTTTGCCGCGACCGCCGCCGCCTCAAGCCCGATATAGCCACCGCCCACGACCAGAGCCCGCGCGCCTTTCCGGAAAAGCGGCGACATACGGTCCACATCCGTCAGGCTCCGCACCGTAAACACACCCTCCAGATCACCGCCGACTACAGCAGGCAATCGGTTCGGCACCGATCCAACCGTCAATGCCAGGTGGTCGAATGACAAAGCATCACCGCCGACCACAATCGTTTTGGATACGGGGTCAATCGCGGTGACCAATGTTCCAAGCCTGAGCGCAATATCATTGTCCGTGTAATACGCCTCGGGCCGAAGATAGAGCCGTTCGCGCGCCATCTCGCCCATCAGGTAGGCCTTCGACAGCGGCGGCCTCTGATAGGGCGGATCGCTTTCCTCGCCAATCAGCGTGATCTCGACCTCGCCGTCCAACGCGCGCAGCTTGGCCGCCATCGACGCGCCCGCCTGTCCACCGCCGACAATGATAACACCGCTCATCACACTTCCCTCTGGCGCTGACCCTTTCGCGCGTTATATCGCGAGGTGACTAAGACGCAATCGCCGGAAGGAACGCGCCAATGGCACTCGCTGTCGGAGACCCATTGCCCGCTGCCAATCTGCTCAATCAGATCGGCACTACGGTGTCCGAGGTTGACATCGCCGACCACGCAAAGGGCAAACGGCTGGTGATCTTCGGTCTTCCCGGCGCCTACACCCGCACCTGTTCAGCCGCGCATCTGCCCAGCTTTATCCGCACCGCGGCAGATTTCCGCGCCAAAGGCATCGACGAAGTGATCTGCATCGCCGTCAATGACGTCCGGGTGATGGAACATTGGGGCCGCACCAGCGGTGCCGAAGCCGCAGGCATCCTCATGCTCGCCGACTGGGACGCGGAATTTGCCAAGGCAACGGGGCTCGCATTTTCAGCGCCCGCGATCGGTTTCAAAAACCGGCTGACCCGCTGCACCATGGTGGTCGAAGACGGCATCGTGACGATGTTGCAACTTGAGACTGAAAAGGGCGTCTGCGATCTGACTGCGGGCGAGACCTTGCTGGATCAAATCTGAACAGCAACCTCGCCTCAGCCGTCCGCGCTGATAATCGTCCGTGTCGGAAACGGAATTTCCACGCCACCGGCATCCAGCGCTTCTTTGACCTTGCGCTTCATGTCGGCCTGATATTGCCAATAGTCCGCCGACGAAACCCAGACCCGCACCAGAAAATCGACCGAAAAATCGCCCAGATTATTAACCTGGAAAAACGGCTCGGGGTCTTTCAACGACCGTGGATCGCCCAGGATCGTGTCGCGAATGATCGCTTCGGCGCGAGCCAGATCAGCGCCATACGAGACACCAAACACCCACTGCGCGCGGCGCGTTTCATAGATCGAGTAATTGGTGATCGTGTTCGACCAGACGGCTGTGTTCGGCATGATTATCTGCACGTTGTCGAGGGTCGCCAGTTCGGTCGTAAAGATCGAGATGTCCATGACCGTGCCCATTTTGCCGTTCACCTCGACAAAATCTCCCACCTTGATCGGCCGGAACACAACCAGCATCACGCCCGACGCGACACCGCTCAGGACACCTTGCAGCGCCAGACCGATGGCAAGACCTGCCGCACCCAAAAGCGCCACCAAGGATGCGGTCTGAAAGCCGAAGTTCTGCAAGACGAAAATAATCGTCAGCGCCAGGATGCCATAGCGCACGACGTTGGCCAGGAACCGGCCCATTGTGTTGTCGAAATGGCTCGAGCCTTCCGCGATCCGGGTAATCCGGCGGCGAAGGAACCCAGCCAAAAAGAAGCCGACAATCAGAATGACTGCGGCAAGCACCACCTGCCCAACAACGCCGAACAGGAAATCGACAGTGAAAATGTCACCAACGGTCGTCCCGCCGGAAATTTCAAAGCCCAAAAGCGCGTCGAGAAAACTCATCTTGCGGCGGCGTCCATCTTGTCTGCCAGTTTGACGTCTAGCGCCGACAAACCATCGGCATCATGCGTCGTCAAGGTGACTTCAACGCGGTTATAGACGTTGAACCACTCCGGGTGGTGGTTCATTTTTTCCGCCACGATCGCCATTTGGCTCATCCAACCGAACGCCTCGATGAAATTCTTGAACTTGAATGTCTTTTGAATCGCGTCGCGACCGTCAACCAAGGACCATCCGTTCTGGCCCAGTTGCTCCAGCGCCTCGGCGCGATCCGGCTCTGCAAGTTTTTCTGTCATTCCGGTTCCTCCGTGATCTTTCGAAACGGTCCATAGCTTGTCATGACCTCGATGTCGTCCTCGACGGCACGGCGCTCGGCTTGAAGATACTCTTCCACGGCATTCGAAAACCCGTCGTCCGATATCCAATGCAGGGAATGGCATTCCACCGGCAGATAACCCCGCGCGACTTTGTGCTCGCCCTGCGCACCCGCCTCGACCGAACCGAGCCCCGTCTCGATGGCATAGTCGATGGCCTGATAATAGCAGGCTTCGAAATGCAAAAAGTCGTGGTGCTCGATCGCCCCCCAATAGCGGCCATACAAAGTGTCGCGCCCGATAAAGTTCAGCGCACCCGCCACCGGGCGGCCGTCGCGAAAAGCAAAGACAAGCAGAATGTCATCGCGAAGCGTCTCTTGCGCGAGATCAAAAAATGCCCGCGTCAGATAAGGAGTTCCCCATTTCCGCGATCCGGTGTCCTGATAGAAATGCCAGAACGCATCCCAATGCTCGGGCTGGATTTTATCGCCGGTCAGCCGCCGAATTTCCCCGCCAAAGGCTTGCGCCGCCCGGCGTTCTTTTCGGATCGTTTTGCGCTTTCGCGATGACAGCGCCGCCAAAAACCCCTCGAAATCTGCATATCCATCGTTCACCCAGTGATATTGCTGAGTGACACGGTGCAGCATACCCATCTCAGTACCCCGGTCAGCCTCGTCGCCCGTGCAAAACGTCGCGTGCAATGAACTCAGCTTGTTTTCCATCGCCAGATGCAGCGCGCCGTGGACCAGCGCCTGAAATCCGCGCGCCTCCTCGCCCGGCAACGTCAGAAACCGCCGCCCGGTCGCAGGCGTAAACGGCACCGCGACCTGAAGTTTCGGGTAATACCGCCCGCCTGCGCGTTCCCAGGCATGGGCCCAGTTGTGATCGAAGATATACTCGCCCTGGCTGTGGCCCTTCGCATAAAGCGGTGCAACAGCGATCATTTCGCCCCCAGCGCGCGCCACCAGATACCGCGGCTGCCAGCCGGTGCCTTGTCCCACCGACCCGCTGTCCTCCAGCGCCTTCAAAAACCTGTGCGTTGTGAACGGATCAACCGCGCGCCCGCCACATGCCACCTCGGGACATGCACAGGCGTCCCATTCGACGGCGTCAATCTCGGCCAGCGAACCGAGGACAGATATCTCTGTATCAGGCGTTGTCATAAGGCTGCGCCCAACGTGGCACGAATTGCCATGGTTGCAAGGTCAGGCCAAATACCCCTCGAACGTCACATTGTCCGCAACTTGTCGCGCAATGCGCTCTTCCTCGGGCGAACGCACCGTCCAGCAAAGGATGGTCGCGCCCTCGCTTTTCAACGCCGTCACGCGCGGACGGTCCAGATCGCTCGCTTTGTGAGTAATGAAAACCGAACCGGTACGCGAATAGTCCGGTATCTCGCGCAGACTTGCCAGCACCGCCTCCGAAATCGGCCATTTGCCTTTAGGAAACGCCGAGGTCACCAATCCGCGCGGGCGATTCCGTGCCAGCACCTTCATCGCTGCCACGCTGTGTGGATTGAAAGACATCAACGCGACATCACCATCATAGTCGTCCAATGCCATCGCTACGGCCAATTCCAGCGGTCCGACATCTTCGCCCAGCGCGCCGTCCTGATCCTTGGTCTCCAGCAGTAGCGGCACCCGCCCCGCGACAACCTTCAGAAACTCCTGCAATGACGGAATGCCTTCATCCCGGTCCGTCAAACGAATACCCGCCAGCTCTGCCGCCGTCCTTTGCCGCACGGCGCCGCTCGCGCCGGTCAGCCGATCCAGAACGTAATCGTGAAAAACAACCGCCTCGCCGTTGGCGGTCAGCTGCACATCGAACTCAATTCCATAGCCATGCGCAATCGCCGCCCGCGCCGCGGCCAGCGAATTCTCAGGACGGCCATCGCCCGCATCGTGAAACCCGCGATGCGCAAACGGACGGCGCAGATAAATATCCGGCAACACCTGCGTCACGCTATCTCGAAGATGCCTTCGATTTCCACTGCGACACCCAATGGCAGAGATGCCGCGCTGACCGCCGATCGTGAATGCCGCCCCGCATCGCCCAATAGTGCTACCAACAGGTCCGAACACCCGTTGATCACCTTTGGCTGATCGGTGAAGTCCGCCGTCGAATTGACGAACCCCGTCAGCTTGACCACGCGGCTCAACCGCGACAGGTCACCGCGACACGCCGATTTCACCTGCGCCAGCAGCGCCAGCGCACAACGCGCCGCGGCCTTCGCGCCATCCCCGGTCGCCATATCGGCCCCCAGCTTTCCCAGTATCAGCCCGCCTTCGTTTTGCGATATCTGCCCGGACACAAATACGAGATTACCTGTGATCACAAACGGAACATAGTTCGCCGCAGGCGCAGGCGCATCCGGCAGGCTCAGCCCCATCTCGGCGAGTTTCTGGTCAATTTCCAAGGACATAGGCGAGTTTCTCCCACAAATGCGCCCGCTGGCGCCGCAATTTTCAGCCCGAATTGGGCGATGGGCATGATGTTGCTCAGTCGTCGGGAACTGGCAACACCTAACACGCAATAGCGTGAAATTGCGCAATCTTCCTCTGTTCTTTGCAATGAAAGCGCTTATTTAAGGCCGCACCTGATGACGAATAATTTTGAAAACTGAGTTTCCAATTTGCTGCTGCTGACCCTGAAAATACGAGGACCTGCAATTGTCGCAGGTGTGCTGCTGCTGGCGGCCTGTTCCGTGCCCGATACACCCACCGACGTCCACGACCCCTATGAACCGGTCAATCGCGTCACCCACGATGTCAATACTGCAATAGATACCGTCGCGCTGCGTCCAGCCAGTCAGGTCTATGGCCATGTGGTCCCGCAACCGGTCAGAACGCGGTTCGACAATGCGTCGCGAAATCTTGGGCTCCCTGCGGCAATGGTGAACAAAATCCTGCAAGGCCAGTTGGAAGAAGCTGGCGAAAACGGTTTCCGCTTCCTGATAAACTCGACGATTGGCCTCTTTGGCCTCTTTGACCCGGCCCAGGACTTCGGCCTGCACGAGAACGAGGTCGGATTTGGCGACACGCTTGCCGTCTGGGGCACGTCGGAAGGCGCTTATGTCGTATTGCCCGTGTTCGGCCCCTCAACCGAACGTGACACGGCTGGACTGATCGTTGATATAGCAACCAATCCCATTGGCACGCTATTCGGTTCAGATGCCGAAGATGCCCAGATCGGCCTCACCGTCACCGAAACGCTGAATTATCGTTTTGCTTTCTCGGAAACGTTCGACAGCATTCTTTACGACAGCGAAGACAGCTATGAGCAGCTAAGACTCTTTTATCTGGACAACCGCCGGTTCAATTTGGGTCAAAACACCGACAACGCGACTTCCGATCTCTACGAGGACTTGTATGATGGACTTTATGAAGAGTGATCTGACGCGTCGTGTTTTCATCGGCTCCGCCGCGGCCGGCGCGCTGGCGGCGCACCCTGCGCACGCGCTGACGTCTGGCGAGGCGCGCACATTGATCGACCGCGTTGTCGGCGATATCAATGGCGTGATCAATTCGGGCAAATCGCAAAGCGCTATGTTCCGCGATTTCGAGCAAATCTTCCAACGCTATGCTGACGTGCCGACAATCTCGCGCTCAGCACTCGGGCCCCCGGCAAGATCAGCCAGCAAATCGCAGCTCAAGCAATTTTCAGATGCTTTCACCAGCTATCTTGCCCGGAAATACGGCCGTCGCTTCCGCGAGTTTGTCGGCAGCAAAATCCGGGTCACCGGTGCGCGCAAAGTTAAAAGCTTTCAGGAAGTTCAGGCCGTGGCCGATCTTCGCGGTCAACCGCCATTTGCAATAACATTCATGGTCTCGGACCGATCCGGCTCAGACAGATTCTTTGACTTGCTGATCGAAGGCATCAGCCTTTTGAAATCAGAGCGCGCCGAAATTGGAACTATGCTCGACCGTCGCCGTGGCGACATTGACGCGCTGATCGCGGACCTCGCGAAGGCGGGCTAGGGCCTGATATATGGCCAAATCAAAACTGCGGCACTCTTCACGACAATGACACAGCAGGACACTGATTAAATATCCGCGACGTTACGCCTTGACTTAATAGTCGTATCCCACCATGTGCCCCGTGAGCGCTAACGTTCTGCCGCGTGAGCAGATGTCCTTCGATGGGACCCGAACGTGCGTTCAACGTTTCCCACATCACGCGAGGAGGCAGCACCGCTCTGATTGGGCCGGTGCACTCTGAACGTTACCCCCGTCGCTGAAACAGCGTTCGGGCCTCACACCGCGCGGGCCGATGGCTCGCCGAAAGGAAATTATGGAATTCGAAATGCTGGGGCTTCAGCCCCGTGTGATAAAACAACTAAAAGCCCAGGGCATCATTCAACCAACCCCTATTCAGCGCCAGGCCATTCCGCACGCAATGAACGGGCGCGATGTCTTGGGGGTGGCACAGACAGGAACCGGCAAGACCGCCGCCTTTGGACTGCCCTTGATAAACGCGCTTATGTCAAAGGGCATAGCGCCCGAGCCCAAGACCGCGGCAAGCCTGATCCTTGCACCAACCCGCGAGTTGGCCAAGCAGATCGCCGAAGCGCTTGCAGGTTTTACCCGCGGCAGCCATCTGAAGGTTGCGGTGGTCGTCGGCGGAATGTCGATAAACCGGCAGATTGACACGATGCGGCGCGGAGCTGACCTGCTCATTGCGACGCCGGGGCGGCTCATCGACTTGCTGGAACGCAAAGCGGTTCGGCTGGATCAGACCCGTTTTCTGGTGCTGGATGAAGCTGACCAAATGCTGGATATGGGGTTCATTCATGCTCTCAGGCGGATCGCACCGCTTTTGCCGCAAGATCGGCAGACAATGATGTTTTCAGCCACCATGCCAAAGCTGATGGCTGACCTTTCCCGGCAGTTTCTGACCGATCCGGTGCGGGTCGAAGTTTCCCGCCCCGGGGTTCCGGCGGATAAAATCGCACAGTCGGTGCATTTCGTGGCTCAGGACGCAAAAGCCGATCTTCTGATCAGTCTATTGACCGGTCATCCGGGCGAACGTTCGCTGGTCTTTGCCCGAACCAAGCACGGGGCCGAGCGACTGATGAAGAAACTGCGCGCCGCCGGTTTCCCGGCAGCGTCGATCCACGGCAACAAAAGCCAGGGGCAGCGCGATCGGTCGATCCGGGAATTCAAATCGGGCGAAAGCGCGATACTTGTGGCCACCGATGTCGCCGCGCGCGGGATTGATATCCCCGATGTCAAATACGTCTACAATTATGACCTTCCCAATGTGGCCGAGAACTATATTCACCGGATCGGCCGGACAGCGCGCGCGGGCGCTTCAGGTCGCGCCGTGGCGTTCTGTGCCCAGGACGAGGCTAAAGAACTGCGCGCCATCGAAAAGCTGCTGAAATCCGGAATCGCCGTTGCTGGCGGTCAAAGCTGGGTGGAAAGACGGCCGGCGCGATCCGACGAAAACACAGCATCAAAGCCAAAGCGCCGGAACAAACAGCGCAGAAGTTTCAAGCGCGCGGCGTAGGAAGCGCGCCTCGGTTGCAGCGGCGATCGGGTGTAATTGCCTATTCAGCAGGAATTCCCGCGTACACGTAACTTTCCGTCGAAATGTCGCCGTGCCAGACATAAACCGACATGAACGCCGCTGCACCGGTGCGGGATGCGTGGCGCATCATTGACGGGTGATAAGACCGCTCGCCCGGCAGATGAACCGCATAGGGCGCGGTGTCACGCATCCAGTAGGCCTGTTCCGCGAGCATTATATACGTCTTTTCGGCCGGGTGTGTCCGAATTCCGAATTCGGAATTGGCGAGCATCGGCACTGGTCTCGCAGCTGCCATTGCCGGAGCAATGGATCCTGATCCTGCGCTACCACCTTCTTCCGCGTGTGCTCGCGAAGCCAGGTTAGTGTCGGGGCTTGTTGATCAATAGTGATGCCAAGGGTCCGCTCAGCAGACAATGCTGCCGTTCCAGACATGCGATCAGATGACGGCTCCCAGCCCGAAGTCGCCATCTATTGGAGAACCCCGATACTGACGTACGCCCTGCCAAAGCGGTGACGACACGCCAATCATATCCCCAGATGCAGTTTCGGTTTCCAGAATGGTCTGAAGAGCTCAATCTTGGGGCACCGGTCCATGACAACCTTGATCCCGGCCTCTTCTGCCAGTTTGGCAGCGTCGTGATCGACGACGCCGATTTGGCCCCAGAGAACTTTTGCGCCGATGGCAATGGCCTCCTTGGTCACGCCCATCAAGTCTTCGGGGCGACGGAAGACCTCAACCATGTCAACGGGGCGGTCGATGGCGTCAAGCGAGGGGAACACCTTGATGCCGCGGATTTCTTCCAAGCCGGGGCGCGGATTGATCGGGATCATGTCATAGCCGGTCTCGTGAAGAACTCTTAGCACGCCATAACTGAACTTGGTCTTATCGGGGCTGGCTCCAACCATGGCGATGCTTTTGACCGACTTCAGGATGTCTTGCAGGTAATCG
>CAXMNX010000084.1:0-1826 GCA_964194845.1 uncultured Boseongicola sp. | reverse complement strand
GCGTGCTTCAGGAGCACCGTATTTCCGGCGATCAGGGCGGGCGCGATGGTGTTGATCGCGGTCATGTAGGGGTAATTCCAGGGTGCGACGACCAGCACGACGCCCCAGGGGATGCGCTTGATCATGCGCCGAAAAGCATCGCTGTCTTCAATGATATCCGGTGCGAGACCTTCGGCCGCAATTTTTGCCATGTATTGAGCGCGTTCATTGAAACCGCCAAATTCACCGCCGTAGCGGATCGGGCGGCCCATCTGGTGCGCCAGTTCGTGGGCCATTTGGTCAGTGGATTGGCCGATGATTTCAGTGGCCTTCAGCACCAGTTCAACGCGATATTCTACCTGCTTTGACGCCCAGTCTCCTTGCGCGGCTAATCTTGCGCGCGCGGCGGCTTCGAATGCGGCGTTTCGGTCGAGCACGTCGCGGCTGAGATAGACCGAGCCGTCGATGGGGGAGATGAGGTCGATTGTTTTGGTCATTTTGTGATCACATATAGCTGCTAACTTCGATGAGATGGCCGTCGGGGTCGGTGAAATAGACCGAGATTATCGGGCCGCTCGCGCCCGATCTATCCACCGGGCCTTCGTCGATTGCAACGCCTTCGGCTGTAAGTTTTGCGACAACCGCCTCGGGGGTGTCAGTGGTTAGGAGGCAGACGTCGCCTGCGCCGATTGCGGTGTGGTTGCGGGTTTCCATGCCAAGCGTGTGTAAGTTGATCTTTTGATCGCCCACCACAAGCGCACGGCGGTCTGCGCCGAAGGTTACCGTGTCGATGTCGAGCACGCGCTTATAGAAATCGGCGGTCGCGTCGATGTCGCGGACGGTCAAGACGATATGGTCGATGGCGGTGATCATGCGGCGTCTGCAAGCGTCATGCTCATAATCTGGATGGTCCACTGGCCATTGGGGTCGCGCTCCAGCGCGGCAAGACTGTGGCAGGTGCTTCTTTCGAGCCCTCCGCTTGAAGTGGGAACGTCGGACGAAAAAGAAATGAGGCAGGCGCATGTGTTCGCGTCTGAACGCTCGTATTCAAGCGCCCATGTCTTGTTCTGCTCGCCTTCCTCAAACCATTCGGAATGCGCACCGCGAATGACCGAAGCGCCGATGAGAGGCGGTCCGAATGATGTGAAAAGCTGTGCGTCATCAGCATAAAAAGAGGCGCAGCCCGCTGCATCCTGTTGCGAGTAGGCATCAAAGTATTCCTGGAAGAGTGACTGAATACTACTTGCGCTGATCATGCTCCGCTCGCTTGAACCCCCGATCAATTCGTTCTGACGTCACTGATCATATCAGTGACGAGCCGCGTTTCGAGTACCTGGCCGTTTCGATAAAGGATCGGATAGGCGATGGCGGCAAGATGGCCGTAAAGCTCGCGCAGCGCGCGCAGCGATTCGAGATGCACGTCGCTGGAGGCGAAGCTGTCGGACTGACCACTTTCAAGGCGCTTCAGATGCGCCTTGCGGCTGGCGCGTTCGCGGCGTTTGACCTCGGCTTTGTCGAGAACCAGTCGGCGCGCCGCTTCGATGTCGTCAACCAGCAAAACATGCCGCGCGAGGCCGAAGCCGGTCAGGACCATTGCGTGCAGCTCGGTCAGTTCGGTTTGACCGGAGTCCGAGAATTGCACGCCGGATTTGTGTTTATTTCGGGCAAGGTCAGTCATTCGTTTGGCAACGAGATCACCCGCAGCCTCGACCCGGATTGCGTATTCAAGCAGTGCGCGGGATTGTTTGAGTTGCGGTTTGTCCAGCTGTTCGCGCGCGCTTTCGGCCATAAAGCGCCTCAGGTTGGTAAAAAGCTCGTTCACGCGGGCGTCGCGGCTGCGGATCGCC
>CAXMNX010000083.1:0-13535 GCA_964194845.1 uncultured Boseongicola sp. | reverse complement strand
GACTGATGATCAGATCACCGAAATTGACGCCCGGATCGGACCACCGGCCGAGGTAACGACATGAACGGCGAAGAATTTGTCCCGCTCAGCCTAACGCCGCTACTGATCGGCTGTTTTGCCGCCGTCGCCTGCGCGCTTCCGGGGAATTTTCTGGTGCTTCGACGTCAAGCACTGATCGGTGATGCGATCAGCCATGTTGTGCTACCGGGGATAGTCGTGGCGTTTCTCGTCGGCGGCACCATTGCAACCGGCCCGATGCTGGCCGGGGCTGCGCTGGCGGCACTGGTTGCGGTCGCGATGATCGAGGGCATTCGCAAATTCGGCAAGATCGAACCCGGTGCCGCGATGGGCGTCACTTTCACGACGCTTTTCGCCGCCGGGGTTCTGCTTCTTGAAATGTCAGATACATCGGGCGTGCATCTGGACGTTGAACACGCGCTTTACGGAAACCTCGAAAGCCTTATCTGGCTCGACGCGATCGGCTGGGGATCGCTTGTCGATCCGACCGCACTTGCGGGCCTGCCGCATGAGCTATTCCGCATCGTGATCGTTCTTGTCCCCATTCTTGTCCTCGCGGCTGTGTTCTGGCGACCGCTTGCAATCTCAACCTTTGACGAAGGCTTTGCGGCATCCCTTGGCCTGCCGGTCACCCTAATCTCGCTTGGCCTTGTGGTTGTTTCCGCGTTGGCGGCGGTGGCGGCCTTTGATGCGGTGGGGTCGATCATCGTGATAGCCATGTTCATCTGCCCGCCCGCGGCTGCACGCCTGATGACCAACAGGCTGGGTGCCCAGGTTGGCTGGTCCGTTGTTTTTGCGCTGATCTCGGCGATCCTGGGTTTTGTTCTTGGCGGCTATGGCCCGCTGTGGCTGGGCAGCGAAAACGCGATCAGCGCGGCAGGGATGATCGCAACGGTGTCAGGGTTGATCCTGGCTGTAACCGCCTTGGCTGGCCCGGAACGCCGCCGCGTCTGATCATCGCCTCACTGCGACGGCTCCTCGCTGGGGCCCTGCTTTGGAACCTCTTCCAGATCGACCGCCTCGGCATCGGCGACATTCCGTAATTCCTCTGAACGAACCTGGCCCCTGACAGGCGGCAACGGCGTCTCGTCCAGATGCGACACCAGCGCCGTCTCAAGCTCGGCATTCAACGCTTTGGCGCGCTCCACGTAAGCGGCATTGTCGCCCACCGGCAGGTCCGGCTTCCAAAGCCCCGCCAGTTCGCGCATCCCTTCGCGATCCTTCCGATAGAAGAAATGTTCGATTTTCGTCGCTTCGGTGTCGGTCAGCCCCATGTTTTCAAGTACATAGCGGCCAGCACGCAACGAGCTGTCGAAAAGCTCGCGCACAATGTCATCGGCACCGGCGCGATATAGCTGATAGACATGCACGCGGTCGTGCGCACGCGCCACGATATGCAGATCAGGCCGCTGGGCGCGGGCATAGGTCACAAGTTTAACCGCCGCCTCGCGATCATCAAGTGCGACCACCAGCACCCGCGCATCATCAAGGCCAGCAGCGTGCAGCAGGTTCGGGCGGGTCGGGTCGCCGAAAAAGCCCTTGATCCCAAACCGCCGCAGAGTCTGGATGGCCTCCAGATTGTGATCCAGCACCACCGCCCTGAAACCGGCGAGCATCAAAAGACGGTTCACCACCTGTCCAAACCGGCCGATGCCAACAATGATCACCGACTGCTGCTCGTCGATCTCATCGGCGTCCGGGTTCTCGACCACGTCGCCGGACATGCGATGTTGCAGCCGCTCGTAGGCGATGAACGCCAGCGGCGTCAGCAGCATGGAAAGTGCCACGATCAGCAAAAGCCGCTCGGCAAGGCCGGGGCCGATAACCGCTTGCTGCACCGAAAATGTGACCAGTACGAAGCCAAATTCACCGGCCTGCGCAAGGCCAAGCGTAAAGAGCCATCGGTTCCGCCCCTTGATCCTGAAGATCAGCGTCAAAAGGAATAGCACCGCCGCCTTGATCGCCATCAGCAGGAGCGCAATGCCCAGAAGCTCGAAGGGCTCGCGCAGGAAAACCGCGAAGTTTATCCCCGCGCCAACGGTGATGAAAAACAGCCCCAAAAGCAGGCCCTTGAAGGGGGCAATGTCGCTTTCCAGCTCGTGGCGAAATTCTGAGTTTGCCAGGACCACGCCTGCCAAAAATGTGCCAAGTGCCGGGGAAAGCCCCACCAGGATCATCAGAAAGGCGATGCCGACGACGATCAAAAGCGCGAACGCGGTGTAAAGCTCTCTCAGCCGCGCGATATGCACGAACCGGAAAAGCGGGCGCGAGGCAAAAACCCCGAAAAGGATGATCAGCACAACCGCGCCCAGCGTGGCCAGCGTCACACCCCAGGCAGGCAGCGCGTCGATAAACGCTAACGCCACTTCTGCGCCACCTTCCGCGCCGCTTTCCGCGCCGCCTTCGGCTGGGTGGTCGCCTGCCGGTGCATCAACCCCGGCGCGCGTGATCGACCCGTCGGGCCCAAAGTTCAAAGCACCGGTCACCGCCAGCAAGGGAAGGATCGCCAGCATCGGGATCACGGCGATATCCTGGCTTAGCAAGACCGAAAACGAGGCACGTCCGCCGCCCGTCTGCATCAGACGCTTTTCCGTCAGCGTTTGCAGCACGATGGCCGTTGACGACAGCGCGAAAATCATCCCGATCGCCAGCGACGTCTGCCAGAAGTAGCCCAACACATAGATGCAGACCGCCATGATCAGGCCGGTCGTCAGAACGATCTGCAAGCCACCCAGACCAAGCAACCTTTGCCGCATGTCCCAAAGCGCGCGCGGCGAAAGTTCCAGCCCGATCAGAAAGAGCATCAGCACGACGCCAAATTCGGCAAACTGCTGAAGGCTTTCGGTATCCGCGACCAGCCCCAGAAGCGGCCCGATAACGATACCGGCCAAAAGATAGCCAAGCACCGATCCCATCCCGAACCGAACGGCAATGGGAACGGCAATCACCGCCGCCAGCAGATAAACTACGCCTTGAAACAGAAAGCCTTCCATCGGCGCCTTCTTAAAGTGGATCAGGTCTGCATGGAAACAAACTTATCGGAATTTGCGTTCGTGCGCAGCACAAGGCAGCGATTTCCGATTCTGTTTCAACCTGATCTGCGTCAGTTTGGTCAGATCGGCAACGGCGCGTCAGCCTTCAGCTGGTCCATGACAATCTGGCTTTGAACCCGCGCAACGGCGGGATGGGGAAGCAGAACCTGGTGTATCAATGTATTAAGCGTCGAAAGATTTTCGCAATAGACGCGCAGCAAATAGTCCGCCTCGCCGGTCAATGTCCACGCGCTTGTCACTTCCGCGCGAAGTTTCAGGATCCGCGTGAATGTCTGCACTTTGGCCGGATCGTGCGTCGCCATCTGCACCGAAATGAACGCCTGAACGGCCAGCCCAAGTGCTGGCGCATTCAACGTCGCGCGATAGCCCTCGATCAGCCCCTCGGCCTCCAATCGCTGGCGGCGACGGCCCACCTGGCTGGCTGAAAGTCCCAGCTCTGAACCAAGCGCCTCGGCTGTCATATGCGCGTCCACCTGAAGCGCCGTCAGAAGCCGGAGATCCGTGTCATCGACCGATATCATGCCAGAATAATGCACTATATCGGCGTTCCATGCAAATCACCCGCAAAAAATCGTCCAAACTGCACAAAGATGCGCAAAAGCCGCACGCTCAAAGGGCTATTTATAGTTGAGAGCACCGTTTACCCAGGAGACACACCATGGGTCCGTTCCCCCACGACGCCCCGCGTTCGATCATATCGCCCGAAAACCCCGCCGGAACCGACGGGTTCGAGTTTGTCGAATTTGCCCACCCCGAACCGCAGGAATTGCGCGACCTGTTTTCGCGCATGGGATACGTTCACGTCGCCCGCCACAAGGCCAAGGCGATCGAGGTCTGGCAGCAGGGCGACATCACCTACATCCTCAACGCCGAACCCGGCACCCTCGCCAGCGCTTTCATCGAAGAACACGGGCCCTGCGCGCCCTCGATGGGCTGGCGCGTTGTCGATGCGGATCACGCATTGAAGCACGCGGTCGAAAACGGTGCGACGGAATACACTGGCCCCGGCAAGACTTTGGAAGTACCGGCGATCAGCGGGATCGGCGGCAGCCTGATCTATTTCATCGACAATTACGCCGATGAAAGTCCCTACAATGCTGAGTTCAACTGGACCGCGACCGCGCATCCCGAAGGTGTCGGATTTCACTATCTCGACCACCTGACCCACAATGTCTTCAAGGGCAATATGGATGTCTGGTTCCGATTTTACGCCGACCTGTTCAATTTCCGCGAGATCCGGTTTTTTGACATCGAAGGCAAGTTCACCGGCCTTTTCAGCCGGGCGTTGACCTCGCCCTGCGGCAAGATCCGCATCCCGATCAACGAAGACCGCGGCGAGACCGGACAGATCGTCAACTACCTCAAGAAATACAAAGGCGAAGGGATCCAGCATATCGCCGTTGGTGCGCGCGACATCTACGAAGCCGTCGATGCGGTCCACGACCGTGGGGTCCGGTTCATGCAGCCGCCGCCGAAGGCGTATTACGAATTGTCCAAGACACGGGTTGAAGGCCACGAAGAGCCGCTGGAAAAGATGGCAAAACACGGCATTCTGATCGACGGTGAAGGCGTCGTCGACGGCGGCGAGACCCGGATCCTGTTGCAAATATTCTCGAAAACCGTGATCGGTCCGATCTTTTTTGAGTTTATCGAAAGGAAGGGTGACGACGGCTTCGGCGAAGGCAACTTCAAGGCGCTGTTTGAATCCATCGAAGCCGAAGAAATGGCCAGCGGCGAATACGGCAACCTCGCGGCCGAATAGGCGTTTCGGCAGCTGTCGCCCCTCGCCCCAATCTGCGTAGTTTTTGAAAAGATGAAGACGACAGGCCTGCTTGCCTCGGCGCACCAAGCGCTGTATCCCCCGCCCCATGACACGCTTTTTCGACATGGATGACCGCGCGCGCCTGCCCTGGCGGTTTTTCGGTGCGATGCGGGCGGCGCTGGGCCGACTTTCCTGACGCCTGTTCGCCCGCGCGATTTTCGTGCGCCTTTTCCATGTCAGTCAGGGATTTCAGCAAATGACCAAACCCCGCACACTCTACGACAAGATCTGGGACGATCACGTCGCCCACGCGGCGCAAGACGGCACCTGCCGCCTTTATATAGACCGCCATCTGGTCCACGAGGTGACCAGCCCGCAGGCCTTCGAGGGTCTGCGCATGACCGGTCGCGACGTCCGCGCGCCGGAAAAGACCGTCGCGGTGCCGGACCACAACGTGCCGACCGATCCAACGCGGCTCGAGGGCATCAAGGACGAACAATCGCGCATCCAGGTCGAGGCGCTTCGCCAGAACGCCGCCGATTTCGGCATCGAGATCTATGACATCGACGATATCAGGCAGGGCATTGTCCACATTGTCGGCCCCGAGCAGGGCTGGACCCAGCCCGGCATGACCATCGTCTGCGGCGACAGCCACACCGCAACGCATGGCGCCTTCGGGGCGCTCGCGCACGGCATCGGCACGTCCGAAGTTGAACACGTGCTTGCGACGCAGACGCTGATCCAGAAGAAAGCCCGGAATATGCTGGTCGAGGTCGATGGCGCGTTGGGCCCCGGCGTGACGGCAAAAGACATCACGCTCAGCATTATCGGCGAGACCGGGACGGCTGGCGGCACTGGGCACGTCATTGAATACCGCGGATCGGCCATTCGCGCGCTTTCGATGGAAGGCCGGATGACCGTCTGCAACATGGCAATCGAGGGCGGCGCGCGCGCGGGTCTGATTGCACCCGATGAAAAGACCATCGAATATGTAAAGGGCCGCCCCCACGCCCCGAAAGCCGGGCAGTGGGAAATGGCGGTCGCCTACTGGAAGACGCTGACATCCGACGACGGCGCGCATTACGATAAGGTGCTGCGCCTGAACGCCGCCGACATCGCCCCGGTCGTCACCTGGGGCACGTCGCCCGAAGACGTGCTGCCGATCTCGGCCAAAGTGCCCGCGCCCGAGGATTTCGAAGGCGGCAAGGTCGATGCCGCGCGCCGCTCGCTCGACTATATGGGGCTGGAGCCCGGCACCCGACTTGCGGATATCGAGATCGACACGGTCTTCATCGGCTCTTGTACCAACGGGCGGATCGAGGATCTGCGCGAGGTCGCGAGGATCATGGAAGGCCACAAAGTAAAGGATGGTCTCAGGGCGATGATTGTGCCGGGATCGGGTCTTGTGCGCTTGCAGGCCGAAGAAGAAGGCATTGCGGCAAAACTTCAGGAGGCCGGGTTTGAATGGCGTCTGGCCGGATGCTCGATGTGTCTTGGCATGAACCCCGACCAGCTTGCCCCGGGCGAACGCTGCGCGTCCACCTCGAACCGCAATTTTGAGGGCCGTCAGGGCTATAAAGGCCGCACGCACCTGATGTCGCCCGGCATGGCCGCGGCGGCGGCGATCACCGGTCGGCTGACCGATGTTCGGGAGTTGATGTAATGGAAAAATTCACCACTATCACAGGCATCGCCGCGCCCATGCCGCTGGTCAATATCGACACTGATATGATCATTCCAAAGCAATTCCTGAAGACGATCAAGCGGACCGGGCTGGGGGCGAACCTATTCGACGAGATGCGGTTCGACCGCGCGGGCGGCGAGATCGCGGATTTCGTCCTGAACCAACCGGCTTATCGCAGCGCGCAGATTCTTGTCGCGGGCGAAAATTTTGGATGTGGTTCAAGCCGGGAACACGCGCCGTGGGCGCTTCTCGACTTCGGCATCCGTTGCGTTATCTCAACTTCATTTGCCGATATTTTCTATAACAACTGCTTCAAGAACGGCATCCTTCCGATTGTTTTGCCTCCCGAAGATGTCGATAAGCTGATGGATGATGCCGAACGGGGGGCGAACGCGACGCTGACCGTGGACCTGGAAAACCAGACAATCTCTGGCCCCGATGGCGGCGAAATTTCTTTCGAGGTTGATACCTTCAAAAAGCATTGCCTGCTGAACGGTCTCGATGACATCGGATTGACGCTGGAAAACGCGGCACGCTCGATCGACGCATTCGAAACAGAGCTCAGAACGACGCGCCCTTGGGTGTAGGCCTCTCTTGTGACCACAAATATTGGGCCGCCTCACGGGGCGGCCTAGGGTTCTGGCCCTAGGGTCTGGACCCTAAGCAAGCATTTTGATGCAAAGTCGCACCAATCCCACCACGAAAATGCCCAACTGTCTCTTCATGGTTAACCGAAGGTTGCCGGATGGACGGAAAGAAGGCAAAAGTTGGGCGAAATTGAGGCAAACCGCCACAATCGGCGGAAAAACAAAGAAAAAAAGCTGTCGCACGTCTGTGGTGACAGTCAAAAAAAGGGGCAGAACCGGTGATTACCCGGCTGGCAGGGGCATTTATCCGCGCATGTTTGGTCGTGCTGATGCTTGCGACGCCGTCGCTGTTGCTTCCCGGCATGTTATCCGACACCGCTCAGATGGTGACCCTGGTCGCGATCTTCGGCGCGTCGCTGACGTTCTTTGAATACGCCTCCTCTTATCCCGGCCTAGTAGAATTTCGCGACGCACCACCGTTTAACCGCATCCGCTTTGGCTCGCTGTTTCTGACGGTAGTGCTGCTTGCATTGATGACCCGCGGTCAGACCGTGCCATCCGAACTGACGGTTATAGTCGAGCGGATCGGGGCCTTGGTTGGCGAAGTGATCGACTTTCCATATTCGCCGGTACGTCTGGTTGTGCTGATGCTGCCCGTTGACACATCGGCCAGTCATATCGAACTGGTTCGAAACTCGGCCGGGATCAGCTATCTGATCTCGCTCGTAACACTTGCCATCTTCATCATCCTTCAACGCGTCCGCCGGTGGCCGCTCAGAACCGGCGCCTTCAACGTCTGGATTAACCTGCCAACGTTCGACCCCACGGCGGGCGGCGATGTTGTTGAAAGGCTGGAACGCGATGCGCGATTTAACATTGCGTTAGGGTTTTTGCTGCCATTCCTGACCCCGGCGGTGATAAAATCGGCGACCTCGCTCTTTGGGGCGGTGTCGCTGGAAAACCCGCTGACGTTGATCTGGACGGTGGCGGCATGGGCGTTTCTGCCTGCATCCCTTTTCATGCGCGGCATTGCGATGGGCCGCATCGCGGGCATGATCACCCAGAAACGCCGGGATTCCGCCTCGGCCGACGACGGCAGCGAAGGCTTGCTGCCGGTCTGATCCTTTGGCTTGCGGGTGCTTTGTCTGCATTGGCCGACCCGATCCGCGTTGCCGTCTTCCACACCGAGCTTAGGCGCGATGGCCCCGGGCTTTTGCTGCGCGAAATCATGTCTGGCAAAGACCCCCAGGTGCTTGCGACGTTCGAAGTTATTCGCCACGCCGATGCCGATATCCTTGTGCTCGCGGGGTTTGACTACGACGCCAATCTTGCCGCGCTCAACGCCTTTGCCGATCAGTTGGGTGGATATCCGTCGCGATTTGCAATCCGACCGAACCGCGGGCTTTCAACGGGCGCGGATATTGACGGTGACGGCAGAACTGGACGCCCGGCGGACGCCCATGGCTATGCGCGTTTCTCGGGGCAGGGCGGGCTTGCTGTGCTGTCTCGACTTCCGATCGCGGGTGACGCGGCACAGGATTTCTCAACGCTGAACTGGCGTGACCTGCCGGGCCACAACATGCCCGACGGCACATTCGCCGAGCTGCGCCTTTCCACCACGGGTCACTGGCGCGTGCCGGTTCAATTGCCCGGCGGGCAGTGGCTTGACCTGCTGGCGTGGCACGCAACGCCACCGGTGTTCGATGGGCCCGAAGACAGGAACGGCTGGCGCAACCACGATGAAGCGGCACTTTGGCTCAGGTATCTGGCGGGCGAAATGGATACCGCCCCCGGCAAGTTCTCGGTTGTGGCGGGGTTTGCCAATCTTGACCCGAAAGACGGCGACGGCCGGCCAGCGGCGTTGAATGGGCTTTTGAAGCATCCGTTGCTCAGCGACCCAGCGCCCAGAAGCACAGGCGCGGTTCGCGCCGCCACAAGCGATGGCGGTGCGAACGCAGGCCAAAGCGGCGACCCCGCGCTGGATACAGTTGACTGGCCCGACGGGGCTAACAGACCCGGCAATCTGCGCGTCGACTACCTGTTGCCATCGACTGCGTTTGAGGTGATCGCGTCGGGCGTTCTCTGGCCCGATCCCGATACCTCACTCGGCCGCGACGTGGCTCAGGCCTCCCGCCACCGGCTGGTCTGGGTGGACCTGACCCTGAATAACTGACGCAATGGCGATCAGCGGATTGGTGGCGCGGAAGTCGGGAAGGAGTTCCTTGAACCGCGTGTCGTCCAGCCGGTGCGGCTTCGACCAGAGATACGACATTTCGACCAAATGCCGCCCCATGCCCCAGAAGGGCGATGCCAGCCAAAGCGCGAACCAGGGGAACCGGCGGATGCGTTGCGGCTGACCTGTTGCAACCTCAACCAGCCCGGCAAGCTCGCGAAGGGTCAATGTGTAACCAGCGAAAGGCACGACTTCGAACCGCTCCAGTAGTTCGCGCCGCTCTGCCAGATCCACCGCCGCGCGCGCCATATCCGGCAGCCAGGCCCAGGCGTGGGATACGTCCCTGTTGCCCGGTGCCGTGAAAATACCGCGCGCGGATTTTGCGGTAATGACGCCGTCGAACCAGTTGCCCGAGGCTTGCGTGTCGATGAAATCACCTGCGCGCAGGATGATTGTCGGAATGTCGGCTTGCGCGTACGCCGCCTCCATCTCGATACGGACACGGCCCAGCGGATTGTCGGCAAGTTGCAGCGTGCGCTCGGTAAATACCTCGTGCGCGTCCCTGCCATAGACATAGACGTTGCCCGGGATCAGAACTGTGGCACCACTTGCCCGCGCCGCCTCGATGACCTGCCGGGTCAGTTCGGGAACCGCGCGTGCCCATTCGGCGTAGGGCGGGTTCCAGGAATTGACGATAACATCGGCTCCCTGGGCGGCGGCGGTCAGATCATCACTTGCACGGTCGAAAAGGCGAACTTGCCAACCGCGATTCCAAAAGGCTTCGGCGGCGTGACGACCGAAGCGTCCGCTTGCTCCAAGGATTAAGACTGTGCCGGACATTTTGCTCTCCATCATGCGTTTGAACAGAATTTGAGGCATTCGCGGTTGAATTGGAATTGCCCAATTTCGCAGAACAGCTATACATCCATGAATGGAAAAACCGCTTACTTCTCTCGACTGGTCGCTTCTGCAATCCTTTCTTGCCGTCGCTGAGACCGGCTCGCTTTCGGCGGCTGCCCGACGCTTGGGCGCGTCGCAACCAACCGTGGGACGGCACATTCAGGCGCTGGAGGACAAATTTGGCACGTCGCTTTTTCTTAGGCAGGCCAAGGGGATGGCGCTTTCTGAAACTGGTATTCACTTGGTTGATCCGGCACGCCGCATGGCCGAGGCAGCCGGGCAGATGTCGCTATCTGCATTGGGAGCGCAAAAAGGCATGAAGGGCCCGGTCCGGGTAACCGCAAGCGTCTTTACCGCGACCTACCAGTTACCGTCGATTTGCGCGCGGCTTCGCACAGCGCATCCCGATATCGAGATTGAGCTTGTCGCCAACGACGCCTCCGAGAATCTGCTTTTCCGCGAGGCGGACATCGCGGTGCGGATGTATCGGCCAACGCAGCTCGATGTCGTCACCCGCCACCTCGGCGACATGGGGTTCGGCATTTACGCCGCCAAAAGCTATATCGAGCGCCGCGGCGAGCCCAAATCTTTCGAGGAACTTCAGCACCACGACCTGATCGGCTACGACCGAAGTGAAAGCCTGATCCTTGGAATGCGGGCCTATGGATGGGACGTGACGCGCGATAGCTTTCCGACCCGCACCGACAGTTACACCGCGAATTGGGAACTGTTGCGCGCCGGATGCGGGATCGGCTTTGTGATGTGCTGCGTCGCCGATACCGACCCGGATGTCGTCAAAATATTGCCCGACCTGCCGCTTCCCGGCGCGCCGGTCTGGTTGACCGCGCACGAGGTGATCCGGCGAACGCCGCGCGTTTCCGTCGTTTGGGATGCCTTGGCGGAGGGATTAGTTCCATCGCTTGTGCCGCCGGGCCGCCTGCCGCCAATGCCTGAAGGCGTTTGAGCCGCGCCCGCCTTGACGCCCCAACCGGTGCGCGCTAGGCCCGCCTTCTACGCCAAATCGGAGCCGAACATGCCCAACACTTCGCTACTTATCCTCGCCGGTGACGGCATCGGTCCCGAGGTCATGGCCGAGGTTCGCAAGGTCATCGACTGGTATGGCGCGAACCGGGGTATTGCCTTTGATGTCAGCGAGGATCTGATTGGTGGCGCGGCCTATGACGCCCACGGCACGCCACTTACAGACGAGACCATGGCCAGGGCGCAGGATGTGGACGCAGTTCTGCTCGGCGCAGTCGGCGGGCCCGCCTACGACGACCTCGATTTTAGCGTCAAACCCGAACGCGGGCTTTTGCGCATCAGGAAGGAAATGGATCTTTTCGCCAATCTGCGCCCCGCGCAATGCTTCGATGCGCTTGCCGATTTTTCGTCGCTGAAGCGCGAAATTGTCGCCGGTCTGGATGTGATGATCGTGCGCGAGCTGACATCGGGCGTCTATTTCGGCGAACCGCGCGGGATCTTCCGCGAAGGCAACGAACGCGTCGGCATTAACACGCAGCGCTATACCGAAAGCGAGATCGCCCGCGTTGCGCGCTCGGCCTTCGAACTGGCGCGCCGGCGCTCGAACAAGGTCTCCTCGATGGACAAGGCCAACGTGATGGAATCGGGCGTTCTCTGGCGCGAAGTGGTGAGCGAGGTTCACGCCGCCGAATACACCGACGTCGAGCTTAGCCATATGTACGCCGACGCAGGTGCGATGCAACTTTGCCGCTGGCCGAAGCAGTTTGATGTGATCGTGACAGACAACCTTTTCGGCGACATCCTGTCGGACACCGCCGCAATGCTGACAGGCTCGCTCGGCATGTTGCCCTCGGCAAGCTTGGGCGCACACATGGAAAACGGCCGTCCAAAGGCGCTCTACGAGCCGGTCCACGGTTCGGCCCCGGACATCGCAGGGCAGGGCAAGGCCAACCCGATCGCCTGCATCCTGAGCTTTGCAATGGCGCTCAGATACAGCTTCGATCAGGGCGATGAAGCAGCCCGGCTTGAAGCGGCGGTCGAGGCGGTGCTGGCGGACGGCCTGCGCACTGCCGATCTCATGGCCCCCGAGGACGGCACACCGGTTTCGACCAGTGCTATGGGCGATGCTATCCTGGCAAAGCTGGATGGCAGTCTTTAGGGCCAGGAACTTGGGTTTGATCCATGCACATATCGACTATGTAAAAAGATCGTAGCGATCGCCCTTTTTCTTTGCCCGCCGCATGATAAGTCAAGCGGGTTCCCAAGTTTCGACTGGCACCAATGACCCAACAATTAAAACCGGCCAGCCCGCACAGCGCGGCGCTTTTTGGGCTGGCAGCTTTCGCAGTATTCGCCACGCATGACGTGATCGTTAAGCACCTTGGTGCAACCTACTCGGCAATCCAGATCGTCTTTTTTGGCGCCTTGCTGAGCTTTCCGCTCATTACCTTTCTGATGATCCGGGATGCAGAGCCCGGAACGCTGCGACCGCGGCATCCGTGGTGGCTGGCGTTAAGAAGTGTGTCGGGCACGCTGTCCGCGGTTTGCACGTTTTTCGCGCTCGGGCTGCTGCCGCTGTCGCAGGTCTACGCGGTCCTTTTTGCCGCCCCGCTTCTGATTACGCTTATGGCTATCCCGATACTGGGAGAAACCGTCCGGCTACGTCGCGGAATAGCCATCGTCATCGGGCTGATCGGCGTCCTGATCGTATTGCGGCCGGGATCGGAACCGTTGGGGCTGGGGCAGGTTATGGCATTGATGGGCGCGTTTCTGGGCGCATTGAATGCCATCGTCGTCAGAAAAATCGGACAGGAAGAACGCCCGGTTTTGTTGGTACTTTACCCCATGATGGCCAATTTTATTCTGACCGCCGCCGTGCTGCCGTTTGTCTATGTGCCGGTTCCGATCACAGATCTGGGCTTGTTTGCCGTGGTCGCGGCGTTGGTTCTGGTGGCGATGTCGGCGCTGGTCGCGGCCTACAGGCGGGGCGACGCGATGGTCGTCGCACCAATGCAATATTCCCAGATCATTTGGGCGACTATTTTCGGCGTTGTGCTTTTCAATGAAACACCCGAGCTCAACACGTATGTTGGCGCTGCGGTCATCGTCGTAAGCGGTCTTTACATTATTCGGCGCGAATCCACAGGCGATGTGTCGCGCAATACACCGGTTCTCGAGACCAGAACACGTATCGGAATTCCCACCGGTCTGCGGGTGGGTGCGCTTCTGCGCAAGCGGCGCGGAGACGGTTCATAAAGCTTGCCATCGCGCACCCTGTTCGGTAACCCACGCTGCACGGTCGGAGTGTAGCTCAGCCTGGTAGAGCACTGCCTTCGGGAGGCAGGGGTCGTGAGTTCGATTCTCGCCACTCCGACCA
>CAXMNX010000082.1:0-45767 GCA_964194845.1 uncultured Boseongicola sp. | reverse complement strand
GGTCACGTGGCCGAGGGCGCATCGGGGCGCAATATGGGCTTTATGATCGACCTGCCGCACGAGTTGACCAGCGAAAACTATGCCGGCACCGGCGACGATCAAAAGATTATCGCCCTGAACAGGCAAGCACAGGCGTTCGCTGCGGATGCAGTGGACGATTATGAAATCAAAGGTGATTACTTCGACAGAACCGGAAAAATCAACGGTGCCGCCAGTGCAAAAGCCCGCGCGCACAACGAAAACTACAAGGACCATCTCGATGCCTTGGGCGAGCCTTCGGAAATGCTAGACACCCAGCAAATGGAGGGGCTGACCGGAAGCCGCCACTACATTTCCGGCCTTTTCACCCCCGGCACAATTATCTTGCAGCCAGCCGGATACATTCGCGGCGTCGCCGCTGGCCTCGCCAGAACGGGGGTCAGCATATTCGAGCAAAGCCCCGTGACTTCAATCACCCGCGAAGGCGACCAGTGGCGGGTAGCAACGCCAAGGGCAGCCGTTCGGGCGTCGAAAGTGATCCTTACGGTCAACGGCCATTTGGAAAGCTTTGGTATCGAACGTGGGCGGCTGATGCAGCTATTCCTTTTTGCCACAATGACGCCGGAACTTGACAAGGACAGGCTCGCGCGCCTTGGCGGTCAAAGCCGATGGGGCATCACGCCATCAAATCCGATGGGCACCAGCATACGTCGCATTGACAGCGCGCAAGGTGGCAATCGGATCGTAACGCGCACCTGTGCGGTCCTGAAGTCGGATACCCAACCCGGTCGCAGCAGCCTTGACCGCGCCGCGCGCACCATGCAGCGAAAGTTCGATCAGCGCTTCCCGCAGCTTGCCGGAATGGCGATGGAATACACCTGGGCCGGTCATCTGTGCCTGAGCCTGAACGGCGTCGCGGTCATGCGCGAGATCGAGCAGAACCTGTTTTCAGGCTGCGTGCAGAACGGCCTTGGCACCGCGCGAGGAACGCTGACCGGCATGGGCGCCGCCGACCTGGCCTGTGGCGTGACATCCAACATCACGCGGCATTTCGCTGCCGAAGCGCGCCCCCGCCGCCTGCCACCGCAGCCGTTTCAGCAGTTGGGCGCGAACGCGCTGATCCGTTGGAAGGAATGGCGCGCGAAAGCAGAATAGCTTACCCCGGGGGCAAGCCAACCAAGCTAGGGTCAGGACTTGTATACTGAGCGTAAGACTCGGATGACGGCTTTGAGCCCAATAGAGCCGCTCATCTAACTGCTGACGTTAGCGTATCATTCATCCCATTCTCGCCTCACAATCATCCCTTCCCGGTCGAGCCTGATGCACTAAATTTGAGTCAACCTGGTGGCATTTCGGAGGGCGTGCCTGAGAGGCAATTAACGATACCTTACAACTCTTCGGGAAATAGTGCCTAGGGACTGACATTGTTTTTTAGAAGAGTGAATTCGTGCGCATTACCAAATTCTATCCCCGAGTACGCGAAATGTGGCGAGGCAATATTGCGATTGGTCTGGCCATGACATTCGGGCTCATGACGTTGATCATAGTCTCGGTCAACCAATTGCTCGCGGTGACTTTGAATGACGCGATCACTCGCGAAGGCGAACATAAGGCCAGTCAATGGGTTCGTTTTTTCAACGACCACATGCCGGACCTGCAGGTTCTGGTTACATCGGGACAGCCCACGGGCGAACAGATTGCGCCGATCGAATCTGCTGTGCAGTTTGGCGAGGTCTTCCGGTTCAAACTCTTCGATCCAAACGGTCGACTGGTGCTGGTTTCCAACGAGGCTAGGTTCCGCGCCGAGAAAACGACCGAATACGACAACGGCATCAGCAAAAAAGCGCGGGCCGTTTTTGATACTGGCACCAGCAACATTAGCATCAACGACGGAACCGAAAAACCCAACCGCCCAGATGTTTATATCGAAGCTTATGTTCAAGCGCTCGACGCCAACAGATCTCCATTCGCGGTGATCGAGGTCTATACTGACGAAACTCCAACCTCTACTCTCTTCCACAGCGTTTTCGACTGGCTCGCCATTGGGTTGCCAGCATTTTGCGCTTTTGCCTATGTTTTCCCCGCAATCGGCTTTTTAGCGCGCTCGGCACAAGTCAGGCGCCGCGATGAAAAAGTGCAACGCTTGTCCCGGTTCGACGCGTTGACCGGTCTGTTAAACCGTCTAACTCTCACGCACGAAGGCGAGTTGCTCTTTGCCGCTGATTCACGTCGCCGTCCAAAAGTTGGCGTGTTCTACATTGATGTGGACAATTTCAAAACGATCAACGACGACAACGGTCACGAATTCGGCGACAGCTACCTTTGCCATATCTCTGCAATATTGTCTGACAATCTGCGCGACACCGATCTTATTGGGCGAATGGGCGGAGACGAATATGTCGCAATATTGAGCAACGCTTCGGTGCCAGAGTTAGAGACAATCGCGGGGCGCATCCTGGAGTCCGCCAGTAAGCCCTTCACTTACAAAGGCAGAACCATAACTGGAAGCATCAGCATCGGAACCCACTTGTCGGTGCACGGCGAATCCATGGACGATGCGCTACAAGCGGCGGACCTGGCGCTCTACCAAGCCAAAAAAACAGGGCGCAATAAAATAATACGGTACTACGCGGGGCTTGATACTGCCCGCCAGCGGCGCCGAAATGTTGAAGCAAGGATGACGGAAGCCCTCGAGACCGGCGAATTCGAACTTCATTACCAGCCGCTACTCAATTGTGAGACCGACGCGCCAGTAGGATTTGAGGCCCTGCTCAGGCTAAGCTTCAAGGATGGCGAAAAGATTGCGCCCGACGAATTCATCCCCGTGGCCGAAGAAACCGGCCTGATCAACGAGATCGGCGAAATGGTGTTGCGCATGGCAATCACCGAGGCCAAATCCTGGCCCAGCAATCTCTTTGTTGCTGTCAATCTTTCACCTGTGCAGTTCGAAAAAAACACGTTGGTCGGCAAGGTGGCCGATCTTCTGAAAGAATTCGATTTTCCCGCCGAAAGGCTCGAGCTTGAGGTTACCGAAAGCCTTCTGCTTGCAGACGAAGAGAGCGTCACAGGACAGCTTGCAGGCCTCAAATCTATCGGCGTTTCCCTGGCAATGGATGACTTCGGCACCGGCTATTCCAGCCTTGGATATCTTTGGCGGTTTGGGTTCGACAAGCTGAAAGTCGACCGTGCATTCCTCGAAGGATTCGAATTCGACAGTGACCGGTATCGCCGGATCATCGAAACCATTATCGTCCTGGGCCACCAGATGGACATGAAAGTGGCTGTCGAAGGGGTCGAAACCGAGCGTCAGCACAATCTTTTGAAATCCCTGCACTGCGACGAGAACCAAGGGTTTCTGCTGGGCCGACCCAAGCCGATAGGTCAATTCGCATCGCTGATCGATACCCAGCACCCGGGCGACGGTGCTGAAGCGGGTTCGTTTTCGGCTACCGGCTGATAGCTGCGAGCACGCGTTTGCGCTGCCCGTAAGACACCTGCCAAATGACGGCCACGTGCGTCTTTGATGCGACATGCAAGATTACACAAATGGTCCGACCCACTCTTGCCTCAAGGTCCGTTTTGTCCCGCTGAGCGGACCTTGAGGCATCGACAGATCAATAGCTCCTGACCCTAGAAGCTTTGGTTCAGTTCATCGGCAGCCGGAATCTCGCGTTCGCGCCGGGCGATATAGTCAAGCAGCGCCTCGTCTTTGGCCTCGTCCAGCTTTGGTTCTTCATAATCGGCCAACAGCTTGCGCGCCTGGCCCAGCGCGCGTTCGGTGATCTCGGCCGAGCCTTCGGCGACCCATTGTTCGATCGAATTGTTGTCGAATAGTTCGGGCAGGAAAAACGCCGTCTGGAAGTTTTCCTGCGTGTGCGGATGCCCCAGATAATGCCCGCCAGGGCCGATATCGGTGACCGCCGCCAACGCCTGATCGAAATCATCCCATTTAGGACCTTCGGCCATGCGATAGGCCATCGCGCATTGTTCGGCATCGACGATAAATTTCGCCACGGAACAATGCATCCCAGCCTCGTTCCAGCCCGCCGAATGCCAGATATAATTGGCGCCCGAGTGGATCACCGCAGAAAGCGTGGTCGCACTTTCATACCCGGCCTGAGCGTCAAACGTCTTTGCCCCGCCCAGCGTGTTCGATGTGCGCCACGGAACATCATAATACCTCGCCATCTGCCCGATCATGAAATTCATCAGGCTAATCTCGGGTGTTCCGGCCATTGGCGCGCCGGATTTCATGCTGACTGTCGAAAGGTAATGGCCATAGATTGCCGGCGCGCCTTTGCGGACGACCTGCGTATAGGCCAGCGCGGACAGTGCTTCGGCGTTCAATTGTGCCACAGTCGCGGGAACGCTGGCGGGCGTGTTTGCGCCGCCCAGCACAAAAGGCGAGCAAAGGACCGGCTGGTTGCGGCGACAGAACGCCCGCATCGCACCCAGCATGGTTTCGTCCCAGACCAGCGGCGAGTTGCCGTTGCAATTGCCGGTGGTGACGGGGTGCGTCTCGATAAACTCTTCACCGAAAAGTATCGCACACATATCCATCACGTCTTGGGCGTTTTTCGGGCTGGTGGTCATGCCCATAAACATCTTGTCGGAGTATTTCATCGACGAATAGGTGATGCGCAGGTGGCGTTGGCTGATCGCGTGGTCGTAGGGCTCTACAATGTGATGAGCCGAACTGTGCATTGCCGGAAGCATGTGGCTGAGTTTGTGGAACATCGCCAGGTCGTCCAGCATCGGATTGCGCCGCACGTCATCCAGATCGCGCATGTAAGGTGCGCCGGTCATCGGCACGAAAACCGCGTGCCGCCCGCCAAGTTTGACGTTCTTTTTGGGGTTGCGGGCATGATAGGTGAACTCTGAGGGAATGGTCGCGATCAGTTGCCGCACCAGCCCACGGTCGAGATAGACCATCTCACCATCGACCTTCGCACCGACGCCTTTCCAGTCTTCAAGTGCGATGGCGTCGCGGAACTGAATGCCGACGTTTTCAAGGATATCCATCGAAGCGGCGTCGATCTGTTCCACTTGCGCGCCATCCATAACCTCGCAAAGCGGCAGATTATGCCTCAGACCGGGCAGCATTTCGAAGTTTGGCGCAGTGCGGATCGCCCGGCGCGCGGCGCGTCCACCTGCTCGGACACGCGGCGCGAAATCAGAGCTCATCGGCGATCTCCCTTTCTGCCAATTTTCGCCGCGTAATCCGCCAATTTCGTGCAGGTTCGCGAATTCAATCTGCAAGAAACCGACACGTTGCGCGATCCGGCGCCCAAATTGGCTGATCAGGACGATCTAGGCAGTTTAGGTGCGGACTTTTCAAGCGATAATTCTGCATCCGAAAAAACCCAGGGGCCGCGAATGCCTTTTATGCCGTTAGGCGCAATCTCAAGCTCGCGGTGCCGGATCTGAGGGTCGGAAAGCGCCTCTTCGATGGAATTTATCGGACCCACCGGAACGCCAGCATTTTCGAGCGCGGCCAGCAATTTATCTGACCGCCAGTTTGCGATTTCCCGTTCAAGCAGCAGCGTCAGCGCATCGTGATTGGTGACCCTCGCCTGATTGCTTGTGAAGCGTGCGTCACCTGGCAGATCGGTCAGGCCAACGACATCGCACAGGCGCTGGAACTGGGCGTCATTTCCGACCGCTACGATCATGTGGCCGTCCCCGGTTGCGACAACCTGATAGGGTGCAATATTCGGGTGTTTGTTGCCAAGTCGCGTCGGGCATTCGCCAGTGGCCAGATAGTTCATCGCCTGATTTGCAAGGACCGCCGTTGCGCAATCCAGCAGCGACATATCCAGATGCTGGCCGCGCCCGGTGCGATGGCGCTGTTCGATTGCCGCCAGTATCCCGATAGCCCCATAAAGCCCGGTCACAATATCGGTGATGGCCACGCCAACCTTTTGCGGCTGGCCGTCCGGTTCGCCGGTGATCGACATCAGACCGGACATCCGCTGGATCAGAAAATCATACCCCGGTCGCGCCGCATATGGCCCTGACTGCCCGAAGCCGGTGATCGAGCAATAAACCAGCCGCGGGTTCAGTTTCGACAAGCTTTCGTAATCCAGACCGTATTTTGCCAGCCCACCCACCTTGAAATTCTCGATCAGGATATCGGCGTCGCTGACTTGCGCCAGCACGGTTTCCTTACCCTCGTCGGTTCGGAAATCAGCGACGATGCTGTCCTTGCCGCGATTGGCCGCGTAGAAATAGGCCGCTGTTTTGTCGCCATCGCGTTCGATGAACGGCGGGCCCCATCCACGGGTATCGTCGCCTTCTGGGCTTTCGATCTTGATGACTTCGGCCCCCAGATCGCCAAGCGCCTGACCGATCCAGGGACCCGCCAGAATTCGGGCAAGTTCAACGACCTTGAGACCTTCGAGCGGTTTCATGACCAAACCTTTGCAATTGGGCCAGGATGTGCAGCGTTAGCGGTGTGGCGCGCAGCCGCAAAAAAGACAAGCAGAGACTGGCGACAGGCACCAGATGAAAAAGCAGGCACAGGTTGCTGTTATCGGCGGCAGTATCGCGGCTGCTCGGCGCTCTATCATCTGACGCTGAAAATCGACCGCGATGACCGACCAGCACATCCCGGTGCGTCGATCATGGCGGGCGGCGATGTGGTCGGGTCTATAACCTCGGGCGCGTGGGGGTTCCGGGTCGGATGGAATCTGGCGCTTGGTTTCGTCAACACACACGTCGCCGGGGCCGACCACATTCTGGCCGTCGATCTGCTTGGCGACCGGATCGCTGCCAGGATCATCGCGGCCAGCCCCTTCAATCCGCAGAATTGTCGTCCGAAATCTTAGCCCGACCGATAAATTGCCAGAATGTCCTGAAAATTTAGGTCGCTGCTAAATGAGTTGAAAATTACTTTCGTTTGTGGAACTTTTCGAAAGTAATCAGCGAGGGATATTAGGGTGACGAAGTGAGACGTAACTCAAAACCGCGTCAGGCCGCGATCCTCAATCTACTTCAGTTGAAGGGCCGAGCATCGGTTGACGAACTGGCCGAGGTATTTTTGACGACGCCCCAGACGATCCGGAAGGATCTAAACGCGCTAGCCGAGGTCAACCAGATCGCCCGCTTTCATGGCGGTGCAGCATTGATTGCCGGCACCGAATACACCGGATTTTTCGTGCGGGAAAAGATTGCCCGGGAAGAAAAAGAATCGATCGCCGCGGCAGTTGTTGCCAAGATCCCGAACAACACCACGGTGTTCATAAATTCGGGGACGACGACGGCCAAAGTCGCATTGGGCCTATCCAACCATGTCGGCCTGCGGGTCGTCACCGATTCCGTCTATTTGGCCAATGAAATAAGGAGTTTTCCGGGCATTGAAGTCATGGTTCCCGGCGGTGTGGTGCGGAAGGCTGACGGGGCGATTATCGGCCAGGAAGCCGTTGATTTTATCCGACAGTTCCGCGTCGATTTTGCCGTCATTGGTGCCGCCGCAATCGCGCCTGACGGCGCGCTTCTGGACTATGATTTGCGCGAGGCTTCGGTCGTCCGCGCCATTATCGAAAATTCCCGGACCATTATCCTTGCCGTCGATAGCACGAAATTTGGCCGCGCGGCACCGGTCTGCATCGGGCAAATCGGTCAGGTGGACACGCTGGTCACCGACAGTTCGTGCCCTCCTGAACTGCGCTTGCTTTGCGCCAAAGAAGGACTGGACCTGCTTGTCGCGGCATAGGCGCGAATCCTTGACATTAACATTCGCGTCGTCAACAATTCGAACGAAACGAAAACGAAAACGCGTTTTGAAGTTCGTTTGCTTGGGAGGAAGTTTCGATGTTGGCGCTGCTGCGCATCATCGCTTGGGTTAACACGCACATTCTGCGGATCGGGCGACAGCTTGCCTGGATCGCGCTTGCGGTCATGGTGGTCGTTATCCTGACGCAAGTCTTCTTTCGCTATGTATTGAACAACGCGCTTGCCTGGCCGGACGAGGCCGCCCGGTTCCTGATGCTGTGGATGACCGCTTTCATCGCGCCATCGGCAATGCGCTGGAGCGGGTTCGTCTCGATCGACATGCTGCCACGGGCGTTGCCCCGCGTGCCGTCGCTTGTGCTTGTTCTCATCCTCCTGGTGATGTCACTGGCAGTGCTAGTGACCGCCGTTGGGCATGGGTACAATCACACGTTTGGCTTCGGCGGCAAGTTTGACAGTTCGTCCTTGCGTGTGCCTCTTGACTGGATCGGGTTTGAATCTGTGAAGGTCAAACTTCGCTATATGTACGGATCACTGCTGGTTTGCGTAGTCCTGCTGATCATCGTGACGGTCGAACTGATCCTTCGTTCGCTTTTGACGCTGGTCAATCCGAACGCAGAACTTCCCGCCAATGACGCCCCTGATACCATGCTGAGCGCCGACTGATGCTGGCGTTTTTTCTCCCGGTTTTTCTGCTCCTGTTGCTTGTCGGTCTCCCCGTGTTTTTTGGCCTCTTGCTCGCACCGGGAATGCTTCTCTGGCTCAACGGGCAGGAGCGGGACATCGCCTTGCTTTATCGCAATGTCTACAATGGGATGGATTCATTCCCCCTGATGGCGTTGCCATTTTTCGTTCTGGCCGGAGAGCTGATGAACAAAGGCGGGATCACAATGCGCCTTGTCGAGTTCAGCCAGGCGCTGATGGGGCACTTTCGCGGCGGCCTGGCGCATGTGAACATACTAAGCTCCATGCTGTTTGCGGGTCTTTCGGGATCGGCGGTTGCGGACACTTCCGCGCTTGGGTCCACGCTCATTCCGGCGATGGAGAAAAACGGCTATACGCGAAAATTTGCAGCCGCCATCACCGCCGCAAGCTCGGTCATTGGGCCAATAATTCCGCCGTCGGGCATTATGATCATCTACGCCTATGTGATGGGCGAAAGCGTCGCAGCACTTTTCCTTGCGGGCATTGTTCCCGGTATCCTTGTGGGTGTCGGGCTGATGCTGGTCGTGCGCCTGATGGCCGATCGCTACGACCTGCCCAAGGCCGAGCGCATCGTCAACAGGGGCCAGGTGATATCGCCCCTGGAAGGCTGGGTGTCGTTTGTACTTCTCAGAATCAATTTCGCCGGCGTGCTGGCGGCTGCTTTCGCCGGTGTGTCCGCATTCCTTCGCGCCGCTTCGGTTGCCGATATTTCGCTGAATGGCTGGCTGGTCTTCTTGATCTTCCTGCCCATTGCGCACCTTCTCTTGATGCGGTTGCGATCGGTTGTTTCACCGGATTTCCGCGTTATCTGCAAGAAGGCCGTCGCGCCGCTGCAAACGCCGATTATCATCCTCGGCGGCATTCTGGTCGGCGTGTTCACACCAACCGAGGCCTCGGCTGTTGCCGTGGCTTATGCACTGATCATTTCGTTCGGAGTGCTGCGTTCCATGCAGCTTAGCGATCTTCCGGCGGTTTTCATGCGCGCGGCCCTTTCCGCATCAACCATTCTGCTGCTGGTCGGCGCGGCGGTTGCTTTCAAAACCGTCGTTAGCCTTAGCCACGCGCCCGAACAGATGGCCGCGTTCATACTTGACCTCAGCGACAACCCGTTGATTTTATTATTTCTTATCAACATCCTTCTGTTCATCGTCGGCATGTTTCTGGATGCCGGACCCGCGATCATTATCCTGGGACCGATCCTTGGCCCGATATTCGTCGATCTGGGCGTTCACCCGGTTCACTTCGCGATCATCATGTCAGTGAACCTGACCGTTGGCCTTGCCACGCCACCCATGGGTCTGGTTCTATTTGTCGCGTCATCCGTTTCGGGTGAGAAAGTTGAAACGATTTCAAAGGCGATACTGCCTTTTCTTGCGGTCGAGGTGCTGGTGATCTTCCTGATTACTTATGTCCCGGCCATCTCGATGACGATCCCGCGCCTTACCGGGTTCGTCCAATAATACAAACGAAATCCAACCAAGGAGGAACCCATGATTAGACCCACCCTTAAGGCACTTACCACGGCGGCGATGCTGGCTGGTATGACGCTATCGGCGGCGGCGGCGGACTACTCGATACGCGCCACTGCAAACTCCAACGAAAACGACGAAGATTATGACGGTCTGATCGTTTTCAAAAGCTTCGTCGAAAGCGCATCAAATGGTGCTATCGAAGTTGAACTTTTCATCGGCACGCAGCTTTGCGCCAACGGCGCTGAGTGTCTGCAAAGCGTCGCTGACGGATCGGTCGATGTGTATATCTCAACCTCGGGCGGTGCTGCGGGCATTTTCCCATACGTACAAGTGCTCGATCTTCCCTATTTGATGTCGGGTGATCGCATCGCTGAGGCCGTTCTTTCCGGCGATTTCACCCGCACGATGCGCGATATGGCGTTGGCGGATTCAGACGGCACAATACGTTTGATGACGATTGGCAATACCGGCGGATGGCGCAACTTCGCCAATACCAAACGCCGCGTGCAAAGCCCAAGCGACATGAGCGGATTGAAGATCAGAACGGTCGTCGCGGACCTGCCGCAAGAACTTGTTCGCGCCCTTGGCGCTTCGCCAACGCCGATCCCATGGCCCGAGCTGTTCACATCATTTCAGACCGGCGTTGTTGAGGGTTCCAAGAACGGCATCACCGACATTATGGGCATGAAGTTCCCAGACGCAGGCCTGCAATACGTCACACTGGACGGGCACGCCTATATGGGCGCGCTTTGGTGGATGAACGACGCCAAGTTCAAGTCGATGCCCGAGGAGATGCGTCAGGTTGTGGTCGATGGTTTTGCCGCACTTCAGCAGGCAACGTTTGCTTCGCCCAAGCGCAAATCCATTCAGGCTTATGCTGATTTCGTTGCCGGTGGCGGAGACCTTTATGTTCCGACACCTGCCGAAAAGGCGCAATTCCGCGATGCGGCGGCACCGGTCTATGACTGGTTCAAAGGTAATATTACTGGCGGTCCCGAAATATTCGACGCATTGACCGCGGCAGTGGCGGGCGCCGAGGCCGACCTGGCCGCAGGCGCTGCAAAAGACCTGAATTAATATTCAATATTTCAGGGGCCGCGCTGCGCGTGGCCTCTGATCCTCACTGGAACGGGTAAAGCCAGGCCCGGTAGTCATCAATCAAAATGTGGGCTTTCTCGATTTGATCCGGCGTCATTTTTTTCACGACTTCCTCTTGGGAAATAGCCGCGTCGGGATCGCCTCCGATCGTGGAAAGGACGTACCACAGATACGCGCGCACAAGATCTGGCGCAGGCATCCCGCGACCCACCTCATAGTACCAGCCAACACCGGATTGCGCACCCGGATGCCCCTTCATCGACGCCCGCAAATACCACTCAAAGGCACGCACATCATCGCGTTCGACACCCAGCCCGCTGGCGTAAAGCACTCCGACCAGCTCTTCCGCATCGGCGTTGCCAGCTTGCGCGGCAGGCAAAAGCACCTCCATCGCCGCGGTCCAGTCCCTCGCCACCAACAATATGCGCGCAGCCTCATTCTCGGCCAGCACGGGGCCGGAAAGGCACAGAAAAATAGCAAAGGAAATTCGCTTCATCTGGGTTCTCTTTCTGTAATGCCCGCGTGTGGGCCTGCCCATGGGAGCGGGCTTTCACCGCCATTGCAACCCTCGCCCTGCAAGTTGAGGGTCGATTGATGGGCCGGGTGCTGGTGATTGGGGTGGCCGTCGTCGATTTCGTCTTTCAGATGGAGACGCACCCCGCCGAGGCGCGAAAATACCGTGCCTCGCGGGCGGAAATCGTCGGCGGTGGCTGCGCTGCCAATGCCGCAGTCGCCATCGCGCGCCTTGGTGGTGTCGCTATTCTTGGCGCGCGTCTGGGAGCCGATCCACTGGGTGACCTGATACTGTCGGAGCTTCTGAGCGATGGCGTTGATACCAGTCTCGTGCAGCAAACGCGCGAGGCACGGTCGTCGTTCAGCGCAGTTTATGTCGATGCAAAGGGCGAACGTCAGATCATGAATTTTCGCGGTTCGGATTTAGTGACCAAGGTCGACTGGATGGACGACGTGCCAGAGATCGACGCGGTGCTGGCCGATACACGGTGGACCGAAGGCGCGAACGCTGCCCTAACACTTGCGCGAAATCGCGGCGTTCCGGGGATCGTCGATGCCGAGGCACCAATGGATTCGGGCGTGCTGAACGCCGCCAGTCACGTCGCTTTCTCGCGCGATGGGTTGATGTCCTTTGCGGACGGTCCGGATCTGAAAACCGCGCTGCAATCGGCCGACGACAAGCTTGACGCGTGGGTGTGCGTGACGGACGGCGACAACGGCGTTTGGTTCGCTGGCCCGCAGGGTGTCGAGCACGTTCCCGCATTTGCTGTCGATGCAAAGGACACGCTTGCAGCCGGTGACGTTTGGCACGGCGCGTTCGCCCTGTCGCTTAGCGAGGGGTGCGACGCACCTGACGCCATCAGGTTCGCCAATGCGGTGGCGGCGATCAAATGCACCCGGTTCGGTGGTCGAAACGGCACACCGACGCGCGCCGAACTGGAGATGTTTCTCAAGGAGAACCCGTTGTGAAACGACCGCCTCAAAACCTTTCGGGGACCGCTAAATGAGGATTGGTATTATTCCGCTTGGGCGGCCGACCTTCGACGTCCCGTTTGCCGAAAGCAAGCTTGGTTCCATTCTGCGGCAGCTCGATGCGACCGGACATCAGTTGGTCGGCCCGCGCGCGTTGTTGTTGGATGAAGACATGACACGGCAGGCCATCGACGAACTGGTGGCGGCAGAAGTTGACCAGGTCCTGGTGCTTCAGGTGACGTTCACGGACGCTAGCATGGCCGTCGCCGCTGCAACCGTGTTTGACCAACCGCTTTCGATATGGGCAGTGTCTGAACCCCGACTGGGCTTTCGGCTTCGGCTGAATTCACTTTGCGGGCTGAACCTCGCGAGCCACGCGCTTGGTCTCAGGGGGCGCAGGTTTTCGTGGCTCTATTGCGATCCTGAAGCGGATGCCGCCAAAGACCTATCGGAATTGTTTTCCGGCGCGCGCCGCACGAAACCTCTCGCCCTGGCGAAAGTGCCGGGTGAAACCGCCGCCGGACTTGGCATCGCGCGTGCGATCAAGGGCCGAAAGATTGCCCGTATTGGCGAGCGTCCCGTCGGGTTCGATACGTGCGCCTATAACGCCGCCGAGTTGAATGCCCTGGCTGGCGTCGATGTCGACGAAATTGACCTCAGCGATCTTTTTGAAGCGGCGCGCGCCGCGCCCATCGAGGCAACGCGGAATATCCGCGCCAAAACCGATCAGCAAATAACCGGGCTGGAAGGCGTGGATCAAGCCGAGCTTGACCGTTCGTTCCGGCTCAAGCTGGGCCTCGACGATCTGCGCGCGCGCGGCGGCTACGATGCGTTCGCCATTCGTTGCTGGCCGGAGACATTTACCGACTACGGCGGTGCCGTTTGTGGCCCTGCAGCGATGATGGGCGAAAACAGGATCCCTTGCGCCTGCGAGGCCGATGTTTTCGGAGCATTGTCCCAGTTGGTGCTGCAAGAGGCGGCGCAGGCGCCGGTATTTCTGACCGATCTGGTCGACATGGATATCGCAGACAATACCGGCGTTATCTGGCACTGCGGACAGGCCCCCTATTCAATGCGTGACCCGGAAGCCGCGGCCGAGGCAGCGATCCACACAAATCGCAAACAGCCGCTGCTTTTCCAATTTCCACTGAAACCCGGCCCGGTCACTTTCATGCGCATCAGTCAGGCTTTTAACCGAAAAACGATGGTATTTGGCTTTGGCGAGATGCTGCGCCGCCCATTGGCATTCACCGGCACCTGTGGCGTGATCCGCTTTGCACGCGATGCCAGCGATGTTCTGAGCGATCTGATATCAGGCGGGATCGAGCATCATATCGCCGTTGCCTACGGCGACCATCGCGAAGCGCTTCGCGGTGTTGCGGGGGCGCTGCGCCTGCCCATGCTGGAGCTTTGACATGACCATTCGATACGGTCTGATCGGTGCTGGCATGATGGGACAGGAACACATCCGCAATATCGCGCTTTTGGAAGGCTGCGAGGTCACGGCGATAGCTGATCCCAATGAGGCGATGCGTGCGTCTTCGATTGATGCGACCAACGGAACGGCGGGCGGGTTCAGCGATCACCGCCAGCTTCTGTCGTCCGGTCTTTGCGACGCGCTGGTCATAGCCACACCGAATGACACGCATCATTCTATCCTGCTGGATACCATGTCATCGGAACTGCCAATTCTGTGCGAAAAGCCGCTTTGCACGGCGTCAGCCCATTGCCGCGATGTTTTGGCCAAGGCAGCCAACCGCGCCGCGCCGATCTGGGTGGCGATGGAATATCGCTTCATGCCACCTGTGCAACGGCTGCTGGAAGAACTGCGAAACGGCACTGCCGGAACACCCAAGATGGTGTCGATCCGCGAGCATCGCTATCCTTTCCTGGACAAAGTCGATGACTGGAACCGCTTCAGCGAACGAACCGGCGGCACACTGGTGGAAAAGTGTTGCCATTTCTGGGATTTGATGCGCCTGGCGCTGCAAAGCGATCCGGTTCGGGTCTTTGCATCAGCCGGCGTCGATGTGAACCATCTGGGCGAACGCTATAACAATCGAACGCCGGATGTATCTGACAACGCTTTCGTGGTCGTCGATTTCGCCAACGGAACCCGTGGAATGCTGGACCTTTGCATGTTTGCGGAAGGGTCTTATTGGCAGGAGGTCATATCCGTCACCGGAGATACCGCCCGCGTGGACGCAAAGGTGCCCGGACCCGCGCGGCTTTCGACCAACGGTGCGGAACACAGGGCCGAGATCGAAATTTCTTACAGAGCCGAGAAACTGGTGGTTCGCGACGAAGTGAAGGTTGACCCCGAAATTCTGGCAGCAGGCGACCACCACGGGTCTACATTCTATCAGCACGAGCGCTTCCGCGATTTGGTCCGATCCGGCAAAGGGCAACCGGACGTCAGCGTTTTGGATGGACTCTGGTCTGTGGTCGTTGGGGAAGCTGCGGAAGAAAGCGCGCGTGTCGGGCAGGCGATCGAGGTAAGCATTTAAGCCGTGGAACATTTCGGAGCCATGCCAGACGGAACGCCCGTTCACAGAGTTCGGGTTCAGTCCGGGCAGATGGAAGCGCATTTTCTAAGCTACGGTGCGGTGTTGCAGGATTTGCGCCTTGCCGGACATCCGCACCCGCTGGTTCTGGGGTTTCCCACCTTCGCACCGTATCTGACGCACTCACCCTATTTCGGCGCAATTGCAGGGCGTTGCGCCAATCGCATTCGCGACGGGCACCTGGAACTGGGCGGTAAAACATATCAATCGGACCCGAATTTTCTGGGCAAGCACACGCTGCACGGCGGCGCGGTTGGCATGGGCAAGAAGGTCTGGCAAATTGAAAATACCACGACCGACAGCGTGACATTTACGATTTCGCTGGCGGACGGCGAGATGGGATTTCCCGGCAATCTTAGCGCGACAGTAGCCTACAAACTCACCGGCGACGCAACGCTCGACATCGAAATGCAAGCGACCACCGATGCGCCGACGCTGTGCAATCTGGCGCACCACAGTTATTTCATACTGGACGGCACCGGGTCGATTGCCAGCCACCGGCTTCAGATCGACGCCGGGAATTACCTGCCGGTGGACAGCGACCTGATCCCAACCGGCGAGGTCCGCCCCGTGGCCGACACACCATTCCATTTTCGAACACCGCGACGGTTGGAAAGCGGCGTGCCGCTCGATCACAATTTCTGCCTCGCGACCTCTCGCCAAGACATTCGCAAAGTCGCCCGGCTGACCAGCTCGGTGTCTGACGTCTCGCTAGTGGTCCACACCACCGAGCCGGGCCTGCAAATCTATGACGGCAGCCGAATTGACATCGACGTTCCAGGGCTGGCCGGAAAACCGATGTCAGCAAACGCCGGAATCGCGATCGAGCCGCAATATTGGCCCGACGCCAATCATCACGAAGGGTTCCCAAGTGCCGTTTTGCAACCCGGCGAAACGTACCGCCAGCACACGCAATATGCATTCTTAAAGGACGCAAGATGAGCGTATTTCGCCAATGGAGTGATATCCGGACAAGAAATGTGGGCCGCCCACAATGTTTCATCGAACTTGCGGGTGTCGAATGATCCTGATCACTGAATTTATGGACGAGCGTGCGGTGCAAAAGCTAAGCGCGGCCTATCCCACCAGATACGCGCCGGATCTGGCGGATCGCCAATCTGATTTGCCCGAATTAATGCAAGACATTCAGGCACTTGTTGTTCGAAACCGCACGCAGGTTACGCGAGATCTGCTCACGCATTCGCCCAACCTTCGGCTCGTCGGGCGACTTGGCGTCGGGCTCGACAATATCGACCTGGATGCTTGCGAAGAACGCGGTATCGAAGTTGCTCCGGCGACCGGTGCCAACACGCTTTCAGTCGCCGAGTATGTCGTCACGAACGCCTTGGCCCTGCTGCGGGGGGCGTATCAGGCAAATGCGCAGATGATGGCAGGCGCTTGGCCTCGAACCGCCTCTTCGGGACGCGAAGCCTCGGCGCGGCTGCTTGGTCTGGTTGGCTTTGGGGAAGTCGCGCAGGAAACCGCAAGGCTTGCCAGCGCCTTAGGCATGAAAACCGCTGCTTTCGACCCATATTTACCGGTCGATCACGCGGCATGGGCTGCAACCCAAAACATGGATCTCACCGATCTGTTGGCGGTGGCCGATGTCGTCAGCCTGCATGTGCCGCTGACCGAAACAACGCGAAATTTGATCGACGAAACCGCTCTGACGCAAATGCGCCCGCGCGCCATACTGATAAATGCCGCGCGTGGCGGGGTGGTCGATGAGCGCGCACTTGCGGCTTCGCTGCGCTCTGGCCATCTGGCCGGTGCGGCGCTTGATGTCTTTGAAACCGAACCTCTGACCGCCGAAGCCGCAGCCGTTTTTGACGGGCTTTCAAACCTAATTCTGACGCCGCATATTGCCGGTGTTACCGAAGACAGCAACATCCGCGTCAGCGAAATGATCGCCAATATCGTCTTAGATCGCCTAGAAAAACAACGCTAATTCAATCAGTTACCTTGGATTGTTCGCCGCATAACGCCGACTAAACAACAACAAGATTTCGTATTCGCCCGCTCGACGCCGCTTGCCTGTTTGGCGCTAGCCGGACATGGTTCCTGAAACGGGTAAGGCGGGTGAATGCCGGGCGACCAAACATTGATTTTCGCGATCTTCGGCGCGGTCTTTGTGCTGCTGATCTGGGGCCGCATTCGCTACGACCTTGTGGCATTCGGGTCGCTGATCCTTGCCACCGCTTTGGGCCTCATCCCATCAGACAAGGTGTTTTCGGGCTTTGGCCACTCAGCCGTTGCAATCATCGCGCTGGTCCTGATCGTTTCGCGCGGCCTTACAGCGTCTGGTGCCGTGGAACTTATCGCCGCACGACTTCTCAGCGCGGATCGCCCGGTGCCGCTTCATATCGCTGCGATGGCGGCGGTCGGGGCCGGTCTTTCGGCGATTATCAACAATGTGGCGGCCCTGGCATTGCTCATGCCGCTTGATATCGAGGCGGCGGCGAAAGCGAAGCGAACCGTCAGTAAAACCCTGATGCCGCTTTCATTCGCGACGATCCTTGGCGGCATGATCACGCTGATCGGAACCCCGCCGAATATCGTCATCTCGGAATACCGGCAGGATGCGCTTGGCCAGCCGTTTTCCATGTTTGACTTCGCGCCGGTCGGACTGGCCGTTGCAATCGCTGGCATTGCATTTGTCGCGCTTGTCGGCTGGCGGCTTTTGCCCGAACGCGAAGGCATCGCCGAACACCATCAAGAGATCGAGCAAGGGCGATATGTGGCGGAGCTTCGCGTCGGCGAACAATCGCTCGACGATGAAACAAGGGTCGGTGATCTCGATCCGCTGGCAGATGAGATGGATGTCCACATCCTGGGGCTGATCCGAAATGGACGGCGTCTGCCCGGCTTTGCCCGACGCGAACCGGTGCGCGTGGGTGATTTTTTCGTGGTCGAAGGCGAGCCGAAGGCAATCGAGGCCTTTATCGGCCAGGCGTCTTTGGAATTTGCCGGTTCGGAAAAGCACAAGGGCGGCGTCGCCTCGACCAGTCTCGCGCTGACCGAGGCAATTGTGCCCGAAGGCGCCCGCGTCGCAGGCCGGACGGCGCGCGGGCTGAAGCTGCTTTATCGGCACTCGGTCACGCTATTGGGCGTTGCCCGAAACGGCCAGCGGTTTCGCGACCGCGTGCGACTACTGACGATCCGCCCGGGCGACGTTCTGCTGCTTTTGGGCACGCCTGAGCGAAACGCTGCTGCTGCGGCGTGGCTGGGCGTGTTGCCAATCGAGGGCCGCCGAACCGAGGTTATCCAACGCACAAAGGCGGGCTGGGCAATCGGCATTTTCTTGTCCGCCATTGCGCTTGCGGTTGCCGGATTGTTGTCGCTGCCGGTGGCATTGGCCGGAGCTGTGATCGCCTTTGTCGGACTTGGGCTGGTCAGCGGCTATGAAGTCTATGAAAGCGTTGAGTGGAAGGTTATCGTCCTCTTGGCCAGTCTCATCCCGCTGGCCGAAGCTTTTGAACGCACCGGTGCAGCCGCAAAAGTTGCCAATCAAATCATAAGCATAACCGCAGAATATCCCGCCTGGACGTCGCTGTTGCTACTGATGATCGTGACCATGACGCTGAGCGATTTTCTGAACAACGTCGCCACGACGTTGATCGCGGCACCTGTGTCGCTTGCTGTGGCCGCGGCGACAGGCAGCAACCCCGACACCTTTCTGATGGGTGTGGCGGTCGCCGCGTCCTGTGCATTTCTCACGCCCATCGGACACAAGAACAACACGATAATTCTTGGCCCCGGCGGCTATCGGTTCGGCGATTATTGGCGGATCGGTCTGCCGCTCGAACTGCTGGTTCTGGCGATATCTATCCCCGCGCTTTTGATTTTCTGGCCGCTTTAATGAACGCGGCGCGACGGTGCCCTCGATTTCTTGCCCTGCTTGTCTTGAAGAAGTAGCATAATCTCTTCGGCCTCCGAGCGGCTTTTGCCGCTGCCCGATGTCATGCCGGTTGTGCCATCGCTGGCCAGGTTCTGTGGCCCCGGCAGGAAGACCGAGAGTTTTTCGGTCAGGCCGCGCAGTTCTTCCTCGCCCTGCGCCTGCCAGTCTCCGCCGCAGTAGTCCTGAAAAATCTCGCTTGCGACGACCGGCGTGCTGAATTTCTTGGTCAGACTCTCCAGCCTTTGCACTTCATTGACCGCAGATCCGAAAGCTGAGAACGCAAGGCGGTCCTTCAGCCCGACATTGCCGAACATCACATTGCCGACGTGAAGTCCGATGCCGAAGCCGATTGGCTCTTGCCCCTCGCTGGTCCGCAACTGGTTCATCTCCGTCATGCGCGCAACGGCTTGGCGTGCGGCGGACATGGCTGCGCGCGCGGCAACTTGCGAGGGCGCTTTGTGACGTTCGCAGGGATAGACCGCAAGGAACCCGTCGCCGACAAAACTAAGGATCTCGCCACCGTCGCGATTGAAGGGCTCTGCGACCGCGTCAAAAAACTGGTTCAGAGTGTCAATATAACCCTGCCGTCCGGCACTTTCGGCAAGAGCGGTCGAATTGCGCATGTCGACCATGACCAGCGCGGCCCGGATGGTTTCGCCATCTCCACGTTGGATCTGGCCGGATTGCACCCGCTTGCCCGCGCTTCCGCCAAGATAAGTCGTCAGCATATTGTCTGCCAGTTGGGAACTGACCGCCATGAGTGCAGTGACCGCAAAGTTACTTTGGATATGCAACAAAGCCTTGATCATTTCGTCGCTGAAGCCGCCAGCTCGGTCAGTGGTCCAGGACCCCATCATTCCGCGGCCAGGGGCTTCGCCTATGCCAAAGCTTTGCGTGAACGCCAGATAATCAGTGATACCCAGTGGTTTCAGATCATCGAAGACCGGGAATTCTGACGGTGTCGACCGGTCAATACGGCGACGCAGATGGCTCAGATTTTTGCTGACCAGTTGATAATAGGGGCTGGTCGCGAATAATGGCGGCGGGCTGTCTTCGTCGACCCGTTGATAATTGCCCAGTTGCACACCTTCGCCGCGCACCCAGGTAAAACTGAGCGCGGCATAAAGCGGATGCAGCATCGAAAAGCTGAGATGTACTCGTTTTAGCGGAATGCCCACCGCCGACAGCCGGTCGCAGGTTTCTGTGACAATGGTTTCAAGGTCCGGGCTTCCCAGGGCCGACTCTTTCAGCCACGCCGAGACACCGTCGATCAATGTTCTGGAGACTTCGTTGCTTTCATTGCTCATCGTATTTCCTGTCGAAAATGTCGTACCGGGACGGCTTTTCCGGTTGAACCAAACCGCGAAGAAGTCTCACCCCATGTGACCGGGTTGACCGCTTCCCGGGTTAGAAGCGAACTGTCGAGACCCCAATGTAGGGGGCGATTGTCCCGATTATAAGCACTTGAATGCAACCAAAGCCCTCGGATCCAACAATGGTCCACGGGCGATGGGCACGGGCAAGACAATGTTCACGCGCCATCAGCTTTGTTACAGCTGACTAATGGGAACCATAGCAGAGTCCGAATTTCTGTCACGCCTGCCGCGCTTTGTTGAGTTTGATGCGGTGACCGATTTCTCGCATTACGTGCCCTTGCCCGAAGGCTGGGCGCTGGCCATGGCGGATATCGTCAATTCGACCGGGGCGATTGCGGTCGGAAAGTACAAATCGGTGAACATGGCGGGTGCGTCGGTTATCACCGCGATTCTGAACGCGTTGGATCAGCTTGATCTTCCGTTTGCGTTCGGCGGCGATGGCGCATTTGTTGCGGTGCCACCCAGCGGTATTGAGGCTGCGCACGAAGCGTTGTCGCGGATCAGAACATGGGTAGAACGGGAATTCGACCTCGATATGCGCGCCGCTATTGTTCCCCTCAAAGACATCCGCGCGGCCGGTCTTGATGTCAGGGTCGCCTATTTTCAGGCTAGTTCGGAAGTGGCCTATGCAATGTTTGCAGGTGACGGTGCCAGGTGGGCCGAGGACGAAATGAAGAAAGGCACATTTCGCATCGAAAAGGCGCCCGACGGGAACGAACCGGACATATTTGGTCTGTCGTGTCGCTGGAACCCGGTTACATCCAGAAATGGCCAGATCGTATCAATAATCACGGTGCCCGGTGAGCGTGGCTATGGCGAACAGTTCCGGGCGCTGGTCTCAGACATACTGTCGCTGGTGGGCGAAGATGATCGCGCCGGCCACCCGATCCCGCCCGAGGGGCCACAGGCGGCGATTTCAATGCGGGGCTACAATGCCGAGGCGCTGACGCAGCCCGGTAAAGTGCGGCGGATCGCAAGCCGGTTGGGCATTGCAGCGATGTCATTGCTTTTGATTGTGCTGCATCGGTTTAACCTAAAACTTGGGACGTTTGATATCCGGCTATATGCACGCGACCTTGCGCTGAACACGGACTTTCGCAAATTTGACGATGCGCTGAAGATGACGGTGGATCTGGATGCCGGGCATCTGGCGCAAGTCGAAGCCCGGCTGGAGCAGGCAACGCGCGACGGCATCTGCCAGTTTGGTCTGCACAAGCAAGACACCGCCTTGGTGACTTGCATCGTGCCTTCGCCGATGACCCGGGATCACATGCATTTTGTTGACGGTGCGGCGGGGGGCTATGCCGAGGCTGCAATCAAGCTGAAACAGAAGCTGGCAGCGTCGGCCGTTGCCGATTGAAGATACTTCGCCTGACCAAGGCACTTTGGTGTGCCTACCTGCCTGATCGTTGGACAATGTTTTTGCGGTCTGCAAATGTGCGGATCGGGGAGTTACAACCGGTATTCAACCGACCAGGGGCCGGCATTTTTTATTTCCGAATGCGGCGAAGGGAGAGGAGAAATTGTTATGTCTGGCAAAGCACGAGTGGTGGTTGCCGCAATGGCGTTGACCTTCGGATTGTCAGAGGCTTTGGCGGATGATTGGCGACAGCCGCTTGCCGATGGGCTGGAGGGTCCGGAATTTACCGTCGAGGGTGGACTTTATTACAAGAATAATTTCGAACAATCCGCAGGCACAGTCGAATTTCAAAGCGAAGAGAAACTGACTGGCAATGGTGCGGTCAAGCTAAGTGTAAGGCCGATTTGCCCCACGGACCCTGATGGGTGCAGTGAACGTGCCGAACTTTGGGAAAGACCGCCGCTGCGCGTGCCTTATGATCAACCGATCTGGTACGGGTTCGCGGTGAAATTCGCCGATCCCATTCCCCAGGCTGCGCATCGCTATCTGATCGCTCAGTGGAAACGCGAGATTGGCCCCGAGGCGGTTGGCGATTTCAGCCCGTTTCTGGCGTTGCGGATGAAAAGCGGCAAATTATTCGTGACCGTGGAAACTAATTATTTCCCGGAATTTACGCCGGGAACCGACAGCCATCCTGCGACATGCGAGCCGGGCGAAACCCGGGTCTGGCCGCGCCCCGATACCAACCAGATGCGCGCGCTGATCACGGCAGACAGCAGTTGGGGCCCCGAAGATGGCGGCGAATTTACCGCGTGCACGAGCCAGATCAAGGTCATCAATCGCGGTAATCCATTGCCTCGCCCGGATGACGGATGGATCGACTTTGCGATCCTGACCAAACCGGGCGCAGAGGGCGATGGCCATATCGAGCTATTTGCAAACAACAAATGGATCGTGACTGTGAAAGGTAACATTGGGCACAATGACCATGGGCTGGGCGAAAACCAGTATGCCAAAGTTGGCCCCTATCGCGCGGCGGCTCTGGACAACTGGACAATGTATTATGACGATTTTCGCCGTTCGCCGCGCTGCGAAGACGTCCTGCGCGACCCTGCTGCCTGTGCCAAAATCGAATAGATCGTCCGGAATTGCGATGCGGGGGCGCGGATCGGGGATCAAGCCCTGATACGGCCCCGACAGTATTGTGTTTCCGTATCAAAGCGTTAAAGACTGCCAATCGCCAGCGCAGCAAACAGACCGGGGCCGGGAGAAACGCGACCAATGACGCAGAAATCCAGAAACGCCCACATCCTGATGTACAGCCACGATACGTTCGGGCTTGGCCATCTCAGGCGCTGCCGCACAATCGCCCATTCGCTGGTCGAGGATTTTAGTGGGCTGAACGTCCTGATCATCTCTGGCTCGACCATCGCGGGCGCATTCGACTATCGGGCCCGCGTCGATTTCGTGAAGATCCCCAGCGTCATCAAATTGCGTAACGGCGAGTACACCTCGCTGGCCCGTCATATCGACCTGAACGAAACGCTGATGATGCGACAGTCGAGCATTCGTCACACCGCCGAAACATTTCAACCCGACATCTTCATTGTCGACAAAGAACCCATGGGCCTGCGTGGCGAGGTCGAGGAGACGCTGAAATATCTCAAATCGCGCAAAACCAAGCTGGTACTGGGGCTGCGCGAAGTGATGGACGCCCCGCATCTTCTGGATTCAGAGTGGAAGCACAGCGAGATCATGCAGAAGATCGACAAATATTTCGACTCGATCTGGGTCTATGGGCAGCCCGATTTCTATGATCCGCTAACCGAACTGAGCGTGCCTGCCACTGTACGCTCAAAGATGGATTTTGTTGGCTTTCTGCAACGCAATGTGTCTCGGCAAGAGGGCACTACGCAACGACCAAAGGACGACTATATCCTCGTTACGACCGGCGGTGGCGGTGACGGTTCGGACCTGATCCACGACGTCATCCACGCCTATCAGGAGGATCCCGCGCTTACCCATCAGGCTGTCATTGTGCTTGGCCCCTATATGCCAGCCAATCAACGTGAGAAGCTGATCGCAAAGGGCAGCAAGATTCCGCAAATTCAGGTGATCGAATTCGACAACCAGATGGAAGGGCTTATCGACGGCGCAAGTGCGGTGGTCGCAATGGGCGGGTACAACACGTTTTGCGAGATTCTTTCCTTTGACAAGCCAGCCCTGATCGTACCGCGCATGCGCCCACGCGAAGAACAGCTGATCCGGGCCAGACGTGCCGCAGAACTTGACCTGATCGATATACTGCTACCCGGAGAAGCCGCCGAACCGCTTCGCCTTGCGGCGGCATTAAAGGCACTGCCGAACCGCAATCCGCCATCAAGAAGTAAACGCGCGATGGCATTAGAGGGCTTGCCACGAATTTCCGCGTTGGTCGAGGAATGGCTTGGCCGCGACGACGTTACCCGGCTTTCGTCCTCGGTGGCGTAAGGTGCCAGCGCCGGTGTTGCCAAAACTCGTCGTAATTCTGAAAGGATATCCGCGCCTGTCGGAAACCTTTATTGCGCAGGAACTTCTGGGGCTGGAAAAATCCGGTTTCGACCTGACCCTGATCTCGATGCGCCATCCGACGGATAAAAAACGCCACCCCGTCCATGACGAAATTCAGGCGCCTGTTCACTACCTGCCGGAATATTTGCATCAGGAACCGCTTAGGATCCTGCGATCACTATCGAAGGCGGTCGGACTCCCAGGTTTCGGGGCCGCGTTTCGTATGTTCATTGCCGATTTGCGCCGTGACATGACCCGCAATCGTGTGCGCCGGTTTGGGCAAGCGGCAGTGCTGGCCGCAGAATTGCCAGATAACACCGATTGGCTGCACGCTCATTTCATTCACACGCCGGCTTCTGTGGCACATTACACCAGCCTGCTAACCGGACTTGGGTGGAGCTGTTCTGCCCATGCCAAGGATATCTGGATTTCTCCCGATTGGGAGCTTGCAGAAAAACTTGGTGCGATGCGGTGGGCTGTGACTTGCACACGATCAGGATTGGACCAGCTGCAACGTCTCGGTGGGCGTGATGCAGATGTCCATCTCAGCTATCACGGGCTCGACCTGTCGCGTTTCGGCCCTTCGCCCGATGCACGGCCGATGAAAGACGGGTCCGACCCGGATCAGCCCGTCAGGCTGCTGACCGTCGGTCGGGCGGTTGAGAAAAAGGGCTTCGACATCCTGTTGCAGGCATTGAAACGGCTGCCCGCAGACCTGTGCTGGCGGTTGGACCATGTGGGTGGCGGCGCATTGAGCGGCACGCTAAAAGACCTCGCCAAAGACCTCGGGCTGGACGACCGGATCACATGGAATGGTGCTTTGGCGCAGGAAGACGTCCTGGAGCTGTATCGCCGTTCGGATATCTTCGCGCTTGCCTGCCGGATTGCGTCCGATGGCGACCGCGACGGCCTGCCAAACGTTCTGGTGGAAGCATCGAGCCAGGGGCTCGTCTGTGTGTCGACTGGCATCTCGGGCGTGCCGGAGCTGTTAACGGACGGACAGAACGGCGTTGTCGTTCCACCGGAAAATCCCGATGCGCTGTCGCAGGCTTTGGAAATGCTTATCCGCGACCCGGCGCTCCGCCACAAACTTGGTGCAGCGGCTGAACAACGGGTCCGCTGTGAGTTCGACTTTCAAAACAGCGTCGACCAGTTGTCTGGTCTGTTTAAGGCCAATGGGCGGGCAACGTCGTGACGACGCAACCGACGGGGCCGCGCATTTTTTTCTATGTGCAGCATCTGCTGGGAATTGGGCATCTTGCCCGCGCAAGCCGAATTGCGGATGCGTTGGCCGATGACGGTTTTCACGTCACCGTTGTGACCGGCGGAACCCCTGTCGCGAGTTTTCCCGGCGCGAAAGTGTCCCATATCGCCCTGCCGCCCATCGTCTCGGGCGATGCCGGATTTTCCGGCCTGTGCGACGCGCAGGGAAATGCGGTGGACGAGGCCTTCAAAAACAAGCGCCGCGATTTGTTGCTGGCGGTTTATCAGGAATGCCGACCCGATATCGTAATAATCGAGGCGTTTCCCTTTGGGCGGCGGCAAGTCCGGTTCGAACTGCTGCCACTGTTAGGCGCGATCCATGCGACAGCGCATCGACCGCGTGTTGTGTGTTCTGTGCGCGATATATTGCAGGAACGCGCCAAACAGGGCCGCGATCAGGAAAGCGTCGACCTGATCAAACAGTATTTCGATCTGGTTTTGGTGCACGGCGACCCGGAATTCATCCGGCTGGAAGAAACCTTTCCACTTGCCGATGCGATACAGGACCGGATCGCCTATTCCGGCCTTGTTGCGGGACCGCCACCAGGTCCCGCGACGAAACGTTTCGATATAGTCGTCTCAGCCGGCGGTGGTGCGGTCGGTTTTGACCTTATCCGCGCTGCGTCAGAGGCGGCACGACGCTTGCCGGACGCCGGAAGCTGGTGTGTAATCACCGGCCCGAACCTGCTGGACGCAAACTTCGCGGAACTCACCGGCTCTGCCCCGGAAAATGTCAAAGTCGAACGGTTCCGGCGCGACTTTCCTGACCTTATCGCCAATGCACGTCTTTCAATCTCGCAAGCCGGATACAATACGGTCTGCGATATCCTGAATGCCGGTTGCCGCTGTCTTTTGATCCCTTTCGCGGCGGGCGGCGAAACAGAACAGGGCGTGCGCGCAAAACGGCTTGAAAAGCTGGGGCTGGCCCAAGTTCTGGCGGAACACAAACTTTCTGCCGGCACGATGACCGGTAGTGTCGCCCATGCTCTGACCTCGCCCGCGCCGCCTGTATTTTCGCTTGGACTTGACGGCGCCCGGCAATCGGCGCGCATTCTGCGGCAGCTTGTTGGCGACCCGGATTGAACTGGCGCATCAAAAATCTTTCTATTACGCTGATTTGAATGAGTGCGAACAAACCCGATCCAAGCCCATAGGAATGCACCAAATATGTGGAGCGCGAAGAAATTTTCGCCGCCCCGGCTTGGTAAGATGAGAGTGTAATGGAAAAAAGCATTACGAAATATATTTGGAGGCATACCAAGAAGCAGCAGCTGTTGATTTTGCTTGTTGTTGCGCTGTCTATGATCCCGTATTTCATGTCTTTCGATTTGCCAAAGCAGATCGTGAACGGGCCGATCCAGGGTGACGGATTTCCAACACCTGGTGCCACGCAAACCTACTTTCGGATGGAATTCGACCTTTACTACTTTGGCCATGTCGTCCTGTTCGAAGGGGTTGAACTGGCGCGTGCCGGGACGCTTTTCCTGCTAAGCGGGTTGTTCCTTGCGTTGGTCGTCGTCAACGGATTGTTCAAGCTTTATATCAACACCTACAAGGGCAAGATGGGCGAACGGCTTTTGCGCCGCGTTCGATTTGAGCTTATCGACAGGGTCCTGCGGTTCCCGCCGAATATATTCAAACGTGTAAAGAGCGCCGAAATCGCCGGCATGGTGAACACCGAAGTCGAACCTATCGGCGGCTTTAGTGGTGATGCCTTTGTGACCCCTGCACTGCTTGGCGGGCAGGCTCTGACCGCGCTTGTGTTTATCTTTGTGCAGAGTGTTCCGCTGGGTTTGATCACATTTGCATTGGTCGCCGTGCAAGCCATTATAATTCCAAAAATGCGCCGCCGTTTGTTGGTCTTGGGCCGCGAACGGCAACTGACTGCGCGCCAGTTGGCAGGGCGCATCAGCGAGATTGTCGATGGTATCGGCGATGTTCATTCCTATGACACATCGAATTACGAACGGGCGGATATAACCGCGCGGCTGGGTCGTATCTTTAAGATCCGCTACGACATCTACCAGTGGAAGTTCATGGTTAAGTTCCTGAACAACCTGCTTGCTCAGTTCACGCCGTTCTTTTTCTACATCGTGGGCGGATATCTGGCTATCCAGGGACGGATCGACATCGGTCAGCTGGTCGCCGTCATCGCCGCCTACAAAGACCTTCCCGGCCCGTTGAAAGAGCTGATCGACTGGGATCAGGCGCGCCAGGATGTGCAGATTAAATATACCCAGGTGATCGGCCAGTTCAATATCGACGGATTGATCGATCCGTCGCTTCAGGCCGTGGTGAATGGCGATGCGGCCAAACCCATTAGCCATCCATTGGCGGCGGTTAACCTGAGCCTTGCCGATGAAAGCGGTGCAAAGATTCTGGAACGCACCAATCTGCAAATCGCTCGGGGCGAGACGATTGGCATTCTGGGCACCGCCGCCAGTGGCGGCGACGCTTTGGCAGAGGCGTTGGGCAGATTGCACTGGCCAGACAGCGGCAAAGTCGTTGCGGGCGATGCCGACATCCTTGCCCTGCCGGAATCGGTTACCGGGCGGTCCATCACTTATGCATCTTCGGACGCCTATTTCTTTTCGGGCTCACTGCGCGACAACCTGGTGTACGGGCTGAAACACGCACCGGTCAGCAAAGCCGTCTACGAGGATGGCGGTGTTTCCCGCAGGTGGGAGGAAAAAGAAGCGCGCCAAACCGGGAACCCGGAGTTTGATATTGCGGATGACTGGATCGACTATGCGGGGACCGGCGCCAACGGGCAGTCGGACCTTTTGGAATCCATCATTCCAATTCTCGACAATGTGCTGTTTTCCAAGGATATCCTCGACCTCGCCTTGCGGTCGACGGTCGATCTGTCGCAGCATCCGGACATACCGCCCAGCATCCTAAAAATGCGCCAGGCGCTGCGGGAACGGCTTGAAGCGGAAAACCTGACGACGCTGATCGATTACTTCGAGCCGGGTGCTTACAACACGGAATCTACTATTGGTGAGAACCTGCTTTTCGGAAATGCCGTCGGAACTGCCCTGATGTCCCGAGAGATCGGAAAGAACGACTATTTCCGATCCGTCATCACAAAGGCTGGGCTTGACCGGGCGCTGTACGAAATGGGCTACGAGATCGCCGAGACAGCAATCGAACTGTTTGGCGATCTGCCAGAGGATCACCCGTTCTTTCAGCAATTGACCTTTATGACAGCCGACGACATTCCCGACTACCAGCGTCTGGTGCAAAAGTTGGAGGGGGTCGATTATGCCGATGTCGCGGCAGAAGACCGCCCCAGCATCATTCGGCTCAGCTTTGCCTATATCGAACCCCGGCACCGGTTCGGCCTGCTTACCGATGATCTGATGGCTCGTATCGTCGAGGCTCGACAGGCGTTCCATGATGGAATTCCGGACACCCTGAAGGACGATATCGAAATCTATGATCCGGCGTCCTACACTGCATCGGCCAGCCTGCTGGACAACGTTGTGTTCGGTCGCCTTAACAGCAAACACGCGGACGGCGCGGAACAAATTCAGGCGATCGTGCTGGACCTTCTCGATCAGTTGGGCCTGTACAACGAGTTTCTGGCGAGCGGCCTTGATTTCCAAGTTGGCACCGGTGGCAAGCGACTAACACTGGCACAGCGGCAAAAGCTGACGCTTGCGCGCGCATTGATGCGCCGATCCGATTACTTTGTCTTTAACCGGCCATTGACGGCGCTTGATAGCACTTCGCGCGATCAAATTGCCCGCAATGTGCTGGCGTTCATTCAGGATGGTGCCAATTCCCCGGCGATTGTCTGGGTGCTGGCCGATACGGCGCTCGCCAAGCTTTTCAGCCGCATTATTGTCTTTGACGGCAGCACTCTGGCCGAAGACGACTCTTACGACGATCTTATCGAGAAGGATGGATTACTGAAGAAATTGGTGTCAGGATGATCACGCGCTTTCTGGCACCGATCAGGGATAAGGGCTAAACGCAACGATGATCCTCAAAGATGAAGTTCGGATTCTAAAGAAAGTGCCGTTGTTTGCCGCGATGGAGCCAGCAAAGCTGAAGCTGCTTGCATTTACTTCGGATCGGGTGAGCTTCGGTGCTGATGAGGTCTTGTTTCATCAGGGCGATGTCGGGGATGCTGCGTATCTGATTTTGGACGGCATTGCAGACATTCTTGTCGATTCACCGAACGGACCGATCAAAGTTGCGGAAATTGAAAGTAACTCGATCGTGGGCGAAATCTCGATCCTGTGCGATGCGGCCCGAAACGCAACCGTCAGGGCGCAGACCCCAATCGAAGCGCTGCGCATCCGCAAGGAGCAGTTCCTTAAGCTGCTCGCGGACTTCCCCGAAGTGACCATCGAAGTCATGCGGGTTTTGGCCGACCGGCTGAGCCAGACAACAGCCGCTCTGACCGAAGAGCGTAGCCAAAAACAGGCAAGCTAGACCCAGCGCGGTTCTGCTTAGGTTTGGACTTGTGTGCGTATATTGCCAGTCCGAAGATCGATGCTGAAATCGCGCGACGGCAGGCCGTCACGGTATTTCGTGAACATGCCAAACAGCAGGGCGAAACGCCCGGCCATCCCTTGTGAATCTTCTGGCACATTCTCTGCATAATGACCGGCCATGGCATTATATGCGGCCAGATATTCCGGGCGCACTTTGTTCAGGGCAATTTCACTGCCCATCCGAAACCGGTACCAGTCTTCAATGAATGAAAGAACTGGCGACGTGGCCAAAGCGCCTTTGGCCAGGCCCGCCGAGGTTTCGAACTCATCGACTTTTGCCAGCGACCGGGCAGAGCGCAGCATTGCAGGGTCTGCCAACACATCCTCTTCGCTCATTGCTCGATCCGCGAGTGTAAGCGCCAGAAGATCGCCGAGGGTCAAACCCCCGATCACCGCGGCAAGGCTTCTCGGCCATTCCCGACGCAAATGACGGCGCGATACAAGGTGCCCCAAATGCTCATACACGAAAGAGCCATAGTCGCCGTGCCCCAACAGGCGGTCCGCCTTTAGCCCGGATTGCGCCACCTCTTTTTGATACTGCGCCTCGATCTCCGGGCTCTGCGGCATGGTGCCTATTTCAACCGTCTCGATGTTCAGCCCTTCGGGAGACTGATCTATGATCTTGTAACCGGCCGGAAACGCCACCAGCGACGGGACGCTGACATTGATAACAAATTCACCGCCACGCCGATACCGACCAGTGTCGTTGACATGAACATGGCCGCTGAAATGTACCTTGATGCCGGTGCTCAGGATGGCCTCGGCCACAGCCGGATCGGGTATGCGTTCCGACATGCTGGTCGCACCAAGCAGTGTCCGATCGTCGTCAACTGTCCCATCCAGCGGATCGAGAACTGGATAATGCGAAAATGTCAAAAGACGTTTGTTTTGCTGCGCAGCACGCGCCGCCACGTCCTTCATCCAGCTTAGAACAAACGGCTTTTGCGTCAGCATGGCGTTCCAACCAGCCGCAGTGCTGTCGGCATGATCCTCATCGTGATGCACTCTTTCGGCAATGCTGTGCGGTACGAACACATTCGCATCCACCATCATCAACCATACATCCGGGAAGGGTTCGACTAAGTATGAGGCATCCATAAACGGCGCGAATTTTCGGCCCTCGTCCGAGTGAACGGGGTATGTCCTTGCCCTTGGGTCCGGTGATGCACCGAATGGTGTTTCCCAGTGCAGGCTGCCCGGATCGCCGAAGAATCCGATATCCGGCAACATCCGCAACGCCTTGGGATAGCCATCGCAATAGTTCGCGTCGGACCGGACGACGCGCCCTGCCCCGGCATCGACCAGCGACGGATCGCTGGTCGCGACATCATATCCGCCGGAGGCGTTCAAAAAGCGTTTGGACCGGTGGCGCCCGTCTGCGCCGAAGATGTCATGATTACCCGGCACCGCATAAAAGCGGATGCCGAACCTTTCTGAATAGCCCTCAAGAACGCGGCGAAGCGCGGAAAGCGTTGCCCGTTGCCCATCATCGGAATAGTCGCCAAGCAGGACCACATACCGGATGCCACGCGCGGCTATGTCGTTCAGCGTATGGTGCAGGGCCGCATAGCTTTCGTTAAATACGCGGGTCGAACGGGCAGTTTCTGCCAACCGACGGAATGCCGTTTGCGGCATATCGGGCGCATTGTCGGCCAGACCGTAATCTCCATAAATGTCATGAAAATGCGCATCCGCGACGACCGCGATCCTGGGATAGGTTGGGGGCGGCATTCCGGTGGAAATCCAGTCGTACTCTCTTGCAGTTCACTACACGCATACCGAGTGGCACAGCGCCGAACAATGGCGAAACTTGATGCTCGCGGATTGGGTATATGTTCGCTAAGCTGAGAAAAGCACCGGAAAATCAGGTTATATGATGCAAGAAAAGGAATGGATTGGTCACGGATTCTCAGCGGGGGCGCAATGCCCGCGATGAGTGATCCGGCTGGCAAAAACCACGACAGCTCCTTTCAGGTGCGCATCTGGGGCACCCGGGGCAGTCTTCCGGTGTCCGGGCCCGAATTCAGTGCTTACGGTGGCAATACCATCTGCACCGAAATGCGTTGTGGTGAACATACGCTGATTTTCGACGCTGGATCCGGGCTGTTGCCCGCCGGAAGCGCCCAGGAATCCGATGGTCAGACCAAGTTCGATTTGTTCCTTAGTCATTGCCATTATGACCATATTCTGGGCCTGCCGTTCTTCGCCCCGCTCTTTGATTCCAATGCCTCGATCGCCCTCTGGTCAGGGCATCTATATGGCGAGATGACGACGGAACAGATGATCCATGAATTCATTCGCCCTCCGTGGTTTCCGATAAAGCCAGAAATATTGAGCGCCAAAATTGAAACCCGGGACTTCAAACCAGGTGAAGACCTGCATCCGCACCCGGATATGGTGATCAGGACAGGCAACCTCAACCATCCCGGCGGGGCCGTCGGGTATCGCGTCGAATGGGGCGGGCGCGCGGTGGCGATTATCACCGACACCGAACATGCGCCCGGCAGTCTGGACCCCGCAGTGCTGGAGCTTATCGAAGATTGCGATCTCTTTTTCTATGACAGTCAGTGTCTGGATTCCGAGATGGAGAGGTACAAAAGCTATGGTCATTCCTCCTGGCAGCAGGCGATCCGGCTGGCACGAGCAAGCGGTGCCAAACAGGTGGGCTTTATTCACCACGCGCCGTGGCGCACCGACACAGAACTTGATGATTTTGACCGTCAGGCGAAGGCGGAGTATCCGACGTGTTTTTTCGCGCGCGACGGTCAGGTTATCGACGTTTGAGGCGCCAGTTGAAACCGATCAGGGTTGGCGAAGATCTGACAACAGCTCTGTGACAGGCATCCAAATGCAGCCGGAATGCCGCGTCGTCAGGCGGAACAGGCGTTCAAGAAACATCCATGCAGCCCTGTCATGCACCAGGTGATGCGTCAGAATTCCAACCGAACCGGCGTCGTCAAACACCGCTTGCAGTCGATGGACCGTATCCGCGATCAGGGAAGCTGTATCGCGCCCGCCGCGCGTGCCTTTCCAATCGATCAGATCCACATGGGTGTTGATCGCAGGCACAGGCAGGTCGTGTTCCGGTCCGAATGTCGAAAGCCCGGTAAAGCCCAGGCCGGGTAGATTAGGGTATAGCTGCGCGTCAATCCGGTTCCAGGGCGGCACCAGCAGCCCCGTGAACCGCACACTGTAAAGACTGGAAAGATGGGCTGTTCCTGCACGCAGTTCCTCAAGAACGGCATCCACCCCCCGGTGCATCCCCAGTTCCTGTTTCTTTTCACCCGGTGACGCATGGTTTTCGTGCGACCAGCCGTGAACGGCTACTGATACGCCCGGCGCGTTGTCCAGGTGCCGGGCCAGCGCCGGTCCGGTTTCTTTGGGAATGACGGCCAGGGTGATGGGAACCGAATGCGCGCCCGAAAGATCCAACAGACGGTCAAGTGCTGCGGTCGGGATCACCGCATCATCGTCCCGCAACCAGAACCGCGCCTGCTTGCCGCGCTGCTCCCAACGGTCAAGCTCGTCGACCAGCGGTTGCCAGACGTCGGCATCAGGCGTTGTGTCAGCTACGTCCATTGGGTCAGAATTTCATCAAGGACAATCGCGGCTCGGTCTGGCGTGCGTTCGGCCAAAATCATCTGCCGTGCCGCCTGCCCCATCGAATTCCGTTGGGCATTGTTGGTCAGAAGCCGTTCGATGGCACTTGCAAACGCGCCCGCGTCATCGCCGGGCGTCAGCAATCCGGTCGCACCATGCTCTACCGCCTCGGGCACACCTGCGACATTCATCGCGACCACTGGAAGACCGGCGGCCTGAGCCTCAAGGTATGCAAGCCCGTATGCCTCGCCATAGCCCGGCCAGACGTAAACCGCGCTTTGTGACAGCAACGCCGCAACCTCCGCAGTCGTAACCTCGCCGTGCCAGTTGATCCGACCCGCATCGCATTGGCTGAACAGGGACGTCACCTCTGCCCGCATCGCGCCATCGCCGACGATGGACAATGACCACGGCAGTTGCGGTGAAAGCCGGGCCAGCGCATCGGCCAGCATCCTGTAGCTGTCCAGCTTATCGCCCGGTCGCATCATCGCAACAGTGATCAATCGGTGCGTATTGGCGTCGCTCTCTGGCGATGACTGCAAGAACGGTTCCGGCTGGATGAATGGGCGCAGCATGGCCGTGTGCGCGTCTGGCGCGGCGGCCACAATTCCGCTCTGATCCCGCTTCGTGAGGCAGATATTAACCGCCGCAAGCCTGATCCCGGCAAGAACCTGATCCTGTGTTCGTGCCCAATAATCGATGTTTCGTCGCGTGGAATACGAGGTTTCGGCGGTGACGTAGGGAAGCTGGAAACGTTGCGCCAGCACAGGGCCCAGCAGGTCGGGGGCTTTGTAATAGGGATGGTAACTGAACCAGATATCAGGGCGCGGACCGGCGGCCCACTGGTCCGCGATTCTTGCAATTTCGGCCCGCGCCTGTTGCTCTATTTCGCCATAGGCGTCTGCCTCTGCCCGTCGCGCATAGCTGCGCAAAACCGAGATCAGGTTGACCTCATGACCAGCCTGCTCAAGTGCTGCAACCAAGAGACGCGCCATCAACCTGTCGCCGGAAGGAACAGGATGGTTCGGCGCTTTCAGTGGTGCGTAAAAGGCGATCTTCATGCGATTATTTCCAAGAACTCAGAAGCGATGGCACCGGTGACGGCAAGTCCCCTGGCTGTGCCTGCCATTTGGATTCAGCCTGACGGCGGCAAATCAATTGCCCGGGTACTGGTATAGACCGCAATTGGTTGGCGCAGGCCCCTGACTTCGACTGTGTGACTTGCGAGTTTCTCGCCTGGATCAATCTCTGCGGCCGCAATTGTGTCATTTGAAACGATCACCTGAACCTGCATTTCCTTCGTCATGCTTTCCAGCCGACTTGCCAGATTTACCGTCTCGCCAAGTGCGGTAATTCTGGCGGCGGCCTCGGTTCGTTGCGCGGCCCCGATGCGGCCAAGAATGGCGGCCCCTGTGTGGATGCCTATGCCGACGCTAAGCGGCGTTGGAAGCTCTTCGCGCAAACCCAGATTAAGCGCATCCAGCACGCCACCCATGGCGCGCGCGGCCTCAAGCGCGTGAAGCGCGCCCTCTTTGGCGGACGCGTCCATCCCGAAGATCGCCATGATCCCGTCGCCCATGAACTTGTCGACATATCCTCCAGTATCCTCGATCGCCTCGGCCATCCGGCTTAGAAACTGATTGAGCAGAAACACAACATCGAAAGACAGCCTGCCTTCGGACATCTGCGTGAACCCGCGAAGGTCACAGAACAGCAATGTTACGTCCTGTTCCACGCCCCACAGATATTTGTCTGCATGATTCACGTCGAGCGCGTCGACATTTGCCGGAAGTAGCGTTGAAACGGTGATATCGCTCTCTGGGCGAAGTTGGCAGGCGAGCCTGACATTCGCGGGCGCGCCAACACGGCTAAGCACTTTTTGTTCGGCCTCCGAGGCCGGTTGTTGGTTTTCCAAACCTTCGGTCACACGCACACGACATGTGGAGCACCGCGCCCGGCCGCCGCATACCGACGCATGGGCGATGCGGTTCGTCTGGCTGATTTCAAGCACCGAGAGCCCACGCGCCGCAAGAACTGTCGGCCCATTGTCATAGCTAACAGCCACCTTGTGCCGATAGCGATCTGCAATCATCAGCGACAACCAGACTGCGATTGCGCCAATCAGCGTTCCATAATAACCGATCTCGGAATAGTTCAGCACCCGCAGGATTGCTCCATACTGATCGTTGGTAAGGGGACTTTCAAAGCTCGCATTCAGCTTCGCCAACCGACCCGCTGCCACGAAACCGGCGTAACTGACAAAAGGTATGGCGACCGCCAGACCGTACCAAAGCCAGGTAAAGCGTCGATACCAGGACTTGAAGACCAACCAGTGATGGATACCGATGCAACCGTGAATCCAGACCATGGACATCAGAACAGCCTGGTTCAGCGCCTCGCCCGGCCACATCGCCCACAAAGCATAACGATAACTGTCCTCGAAACCGAACATGTCGCTGACAACATGGGTGCCTATGACATGGCGAATTAGAAAGATCGGAATAAGCAGACCAAATACGAGCTGAACGATGCTGGCAAATCCAAGCCGCCACGTTCTGGCGGACAGAAACTTCGAGATCCCAAGCACAAAGTGAACCGTTGCCGCACCGATCAGCACCGTTGTGCCCAGCACGGATCGGGTTACAAATAGCCTGATATCCTGGCCTGTCTGCATCGCTTCGATCGATATCAATCCAAGTCCGTGATTGATGAAATGCGTGATGGCAAATGTGAACAGAACCAGCCCGGACCAGATGCGCAACTTTGGCCCATAGGATTGAGCGGTTTTGGTCAGACTGGTTGTCGGTTGCTCCAGATCATTCACCTTCGGATTAAATCCGCGCTTGGCTACTTGTACGGATCAGCGGCGTCGCGCAGGCCGTCACCAAGGAAATTGAACGCCAGAATAACCAGGATGACCGGAATTACCGGCGTCATAAGCCAAGGGTATAGCGCGATGATATTGACGCTGCGCGCTTCGGTCAGAAGTATCCCCCAGCTGGTGATCGGTGGACGCAGGCCGATGCCCAGAAAGCTCAGCGCCGTTTCGCCTAAGATCATTCCCGGAATAGTCAGGGTGGCGGACGCGATCAGATGCGACATGAAACCCGGTATCAGGTGCCGCTGGATGATGCGTCCGCTTTTGGCACCCATTAGCTGTGCTGCCAGAACGTAATCCTCTTCGCGTAGCGCCAGTAGTTTTGATCGCACCGCGCGCGCCAGACCCGTCCAGTCCAGCATCCCCAGGATCACCGTGATCCCGACGAACACTAGTATTGGGCTCCACGTCACCGGGATAATCGCCGCCAGCGCCATCCACAGCGGGATGCTGGGGATGGATTGCAGCACCTCGATGACCCGCTGGACTATCAGATCGAACACGCCACCATGGTAGCCAGCCATGCCACCGATCACGATGCCAAGCATGAAGCTCATCGTGACACCAAGTATTCCGATGGTCAGTGATATTCGCGCGCCGTAGATTGTTCGAGACAGCACATCACGCCCCAACCGATCCGTGCCCAGCACAAACAAAGCTCCACCCTCCGCCGGGCAAATCAGGTGCAGGTCCGCTTCGAACAGGTTCCAGAATGTGTAGCTGTCGCCGTGGCAGAAATAGCGGATCGTCTGAACCTCGGCCTCGTCATAAGCATAGTCGCGATGCAGCGTCTCCATATTCAGCGTCATCGTCCGCCCAAAGGTATAGGGGGCGACCAGGCGGCCATCGCGAATGATGTGAATCTCTTGCGGCGGCGCATAGATATAGTCGGTGTTTCGACTGTGCAGGTTATAGGGTGCGAGTATTTCGCAGATCAGGATCGAGAAATAGATGAGGCACAGGAAAACGCCCGACGCCACGGCCAGACGATGCCGGGTAAAGCGCCACCACATGATCTGAAATGGCGTGGCCTGAAGATCGCCACCGGCCCCCTCGATCTGCGAACCGACATTGGGATCGAACGCGGCCCTCGAGACATAATGCTCCATCGGCGCACCGGGCGGGCTGAGCACGGGGGCTTCTTTGGGCGGCTTCATTTCGTGCTTCCTTCACCCAGCCGGATGCGCGGATCCAGGAAGGCCAGCGCGATATCCGAAACCAACACACCGATCACTGTCAGAAACGCCAAGAACATCAGGAAAGACCCGGCAAGATACATGTCCTGGCTTTGCAGCGCCCTGATCAGCATCGGTCCGGTTGTCTCAAGCGACAGCACAATCGCGGTGATTTCCGCCCCCGATATGATCGCAGGAAGGATCGAGCCGATGTCGGAAATGAAAAAGTTCAGCGCCATGCGCAGCGGATATTTCAGCAATACCTTCATCGGGTGCAACCCCTTGGCCCGGGCCGTCACCACATATTGCTTGTGTAGCTCGTCCAGCAGATTGGCGCGCAACCGTCGAATCATGCCAGCCGTGCCTGCTGTGCCGATGATCACCACCGGAATCCAGATATGTTCGGCGATTGACTTGGCCTTCGCCAAACTCATCGGCTGATTAAGATATTCCCGATCCATCAGCCCGCCGATTGAGATCCCAAACCAGATATTGGCGAAATACATCATCGCCAGCGCCAGCATGAAATTCGGCACCGCGATGCCGATCATACCCATAAATGTCAGGCCATAATCGCCCCAGCTATACTGGTGCGTCGCCGAATAGATGCCGATGGGAAAAGCCAGCAACCAGGTGAAAATGATTGTCACCGTTGACAGCAGGATCGTCAGCCAAAGCCGGTCGCCAACCACATCGCGGACAGGCAGTCGAAACTCAAAGGAATAGCCGAAATCGCCGACAAAGAAGCCGCCGATCCAGTGAGCGTAGCGCACGACTATCGGTTTATCGAAGCCATAGCGTTCTTTCAGCAGCTCAATCTCCGCCAGATCGGCCTCTTCGCCCATCGCCCGCAGCTCGTTTACATAGCTTTCAAAGAAGTCACCCGGCGGCAATTCGATGATCGTGAAAACCAGCACCGATATCAAAAACAGGGTCGGGATCATGACAACAAAGCGCCACAGGATATAACGCAGCATGCTCAGCCCTCCTCTTCGTACCAGAAAGTGTCGGGCATGTAGGCACCCAGATAACTGGTTGGCGCAAAGCCATAGAGCGCCTTTTCGGGCACATTGCGCAGGCGTGATGATCGCACGACAGGTTGCAAGGCGCTGTTCACCGTGCCGATCGAAAACACCTGGTCGGCGTTAATCTCGAGCATCTGGTGCCAGATAGCCGTGCGTTCTTCGGTTGACGTTGTGCGGCGCCATTGATTTAGCAATTCGACCAACCTCGCAGGCTCAGGCAGATCGGGGGGCGAGCCCGAGGTTTCCGCAGACATGTAATGTAATCCCCAGACCGGCCATTGAAGCTGATCTTCGGCCGTCGGGGCCAGGGCAGTCGGCGGCATGTCAGCCGTGGGCACTGCATTGTCCAGCCCAAGCCAGACGGACATCATCACATCCCCACCCAGAGCGCGGCTGCGGAACACATCGCGCTGCGACGTGCGGATATAAAGCCGCAGGCCAACGTCACGGAAATGATCGGTGACAAGCTCCAGCACATCGGTTTCCAAAGTGCTTTCGCCCGCGCTTTCGATGATGATCCCGGCCTGTCGCCCATCCGGCAGTTTCCTGGTGCCATAGATGTCGCGTTCTTGCAGCCCGGCCGCATCAAGCAACTCATTTGCCTGATCGGGATCATAGGTTGACCACGCGCTGGCATACTCGGGCTTAAACAGCGGGCTTTCGGGCAGAACCGTGTTGGCGCTTTCGCGCGCCAGACCGTAAAACAGCACCTTGTTGATCTCTGCCCGATTGATCGCCAGCGATAGCCCACGGCGCACCCGAACATCCCGGAACAGCTCGCGCCAGACCGGATCTTTGTAGTTGAGATTGGGCAAAATCGCGACGCTGGAGCCCTGCGCGCGCGTCCAGAGCGAGACTTTCTGCGGATAAATCGCCTCCGCCTGTTTGAGCAATGTGTAGTCGGTAAAGCCGATCCCAGTCATCTGAAGATCGCTTTCACCGGTCGCCGTTTTGGCCGTGATGATCTCGGACGAAGCGACATTCAGCACCCAGCGGTCGGTATAGGGCAATTGATTGCCTGTTTCATCAACCCGGTGGAAATACGGATTGCGTTCAAAAACGAATTGTTCCGCAGGCGGGGCGGTTCGCGGACGCCAAGCCTCCAGCGTTGGTAAATCCGGGTTTTCCGGGCGATTTTGCCGCGACAATTTGGTGTGCAACCGCTTCCAGCTATCGACGCGATTAGCCTCCGCGTATTCCATCAATTTATCTTCGCTTTGATAGCTGCCATGAAATTGTTTTAGGTAGGATGAGGGTAGTGCCAGCACATAGGGCACCGGGCCTGCGAGCTTTGGCAGGAAATGCGGGGCCGGTTTTGGCCAGGAGTACCGGACGGTCAGTTCGTCCAACACCTCGAATTTTGCGACAACGCCGTCCACCTTCAGATTTGTTGAGGGTCCTCCTCGACGCAGCTCGAGATTGTTTTCGACATCGTCGTAGACATAGCGAAAATCCTCGGCAGTGAATGGGCTACCGTCCGACCAGCGATGCCCTTCGCGCAGCTTGAACGTAAATATCCGCCCTTCTTCGACAGTGTAGCTTTCCAGAATATCAGGCTGTAGATCGAGATCCTCGTCATATCCCACAAGCCGCGAATAGCTGTTCATTGGCATCAGGCGAATGTCTTTTTGTCGCCCAACCAGCAACCGCACCGTCCCACCGGTGCGCCCTACTTCCCGACCAATTGCCGCCAGATTGATCACGCGCGGGTTCTTCGGCAGGCGCTGGGCCATCTCGGGCAGACTGCCATCGGCGACAGCGTCTTTGAACAGGTCAGATTCCCCTGCCCAAAGCGTGCCGGGCACGGCCGCAGAGGCCAGCAGAGCGAGAACTTTGCGACGATCGATCATGGCTGCAACTCTCGGATATCGGCGGATTGTCGGGCCAGCACAAAATGACCGCCGCCCAGATCCACAGTGGTCATGGCCTCGGATACCCCCTCGTCGCTGAACGCCGACGCCCAGGATACGCTGGCCAAATTGCTGGTCTCGCCTGCGGTGGTGAAATTCAATGGCCGGTCCAGATCGGGAAAAGGCACGGCGTCCAGCAACGCCTTTGTGTAGGGATGGACGGGCGCGGTCATCAACACCTCTCGCGGCGCCAGTTCCACGATCCTACCGGCCCACATCACCGCGACACGATCCGCCATATAATCCACAACAGCCAGGTTGTGCGAGATGAACAGATATGTCAGCCCAAGATCGGTTTGCAGGTCTTTGAGCAAGTTCAGAATCTGCGCCTGCACGGATACATCAAGCGCTGACACCGGTTCGTCGCAGACAATCAGACTTGGTGCCAATGCCAGCGCGCGCGCGATGCCGACCCGCTGTCGCTGCCCCCCCGAAAAACTGTGCGGAAAACGTCGTGCTGCCGACGGTTCCAAACCAATTGCCTTTAGCAATGCAGCGACGGCATCCTTGCGTTCGCCGACAGTCCCGCGACGATGAATATCAAAAGGCTCGCTCAGAATGCTGCCCACGGACATGCGGGGCGACAACGACGAAACCGGATCCTGGAACACCATCTGAATACGTGTGCGCAGGGTTTGCAAATCATCGCCCTGGGCGTCGAGCACGCTGACAGGGCCATTGCCCTCATCGTAGATCACAGATCCTGTGTCCGGCGTGACCGCCCGCATCAGGATCTTGCTGACGGTGGTTTTGCCACAGCCACTTTCCCCGACAAGACCCAGACATTCGCCGCGCCGGATATCAAAGCTTATCCCATCGACCGCCGGGGCGACTTTAGGTGCGTTGGGATCGACTTTCCACCCTTGCTTGCGGGTCTTGAACGTCTTGCTGAGATTTCGCACCGACAAAATCACATCTGGCGGGTTTGCAGGGACATCTTCCCGCACAGCCATGCCACCCAAAAGATTTTGGTGATCGACGGCAATCTCGCGCAGGGGCGTCAACCGCTGGCCATGTGGCATGTCAAAATGCGGCACTGCCGCCATCAACCCCTTTAGATACGCATGTTGTGGATTGCGGAATATCGGCTCTACTGGCCCGGCTTCCATGATCTCGCCCTGATAGATGACAACCACCTCATCGGCGATATTTGCAACGACACCCAGATCATGCGTGATCAGCAGGATCGCCATGTTCATCCGCTCTTGGAGATCGCGCAGCAATTTCAGAATTTGCGCCTGAATAGTGACATCCAGCGCGGTCGTAGGCTCGTCCGCGATCAAAAGTGCGGGCCTGCAAATCAGCGCCATCGCGATCATTGCCCGCTGACGCATTCCGCCAGACAGCTCGAAAGGATACATGTCGAACACAATGCGTGGATTAGAAAATCCGACCAATGCCAGCATCGCTTCGCTTTCTTCGCGCAGTTCGGCCGGGGTCCGGTTGGAATGCACACGCAGCGCTTCGCTGATCTGATTTCCCACAGTGTGCAGTACCGAGAAAGAGGTCATCGGTTCCTGAAAGATCATCCCCATCCGCCGCCCGCGTATCGAACGCAGCCGACGCCCGTCGCGCGCCAATTGCAAAATATCGGTCGGCGTTGTGGCATCGGGGTCATCAAAAAGCACCCGCCCCGTCACTTGCGCGAAATCTGGTTGCAGCCCCATCACAGCCTGGCTGATCACGGATTTCCCGGAACCGGATTCACCGACCAGCGCAGTTACCATGCCGGGCAATACACGCAGGCTTGCCTCTTTCACTGCATGAACATGTCCCCGGACCAGCGGAAACGAGATGCTCAGGTCTTCAATCCGCAACAGGTCGTGCCCAGGCTGCATGCGTGACGGTTCCTTTATCTTTCCTGCATTTCAGGGTTCTGGGCAACTAACCCTAAAGAGTGACGCGACGCTAGTGCAGGAAAGAAACCCTGTCTATTATCCACTGGCAGATTCGCCGTAAACACTGGCCAATCGTCCGTTTTTGAGGCCGGAACGGACCGGCAATGGTCGCTGGGTAGCGCAAAGCAAATTATCTGCGGGGACAGATGACAGAAAAGCAACGTCTGAACCGCATTCTTGAGGCCGCCGCCGCCTTGCGCGAGGCAGGCCAGTTTGATGAGGCAGAGCGTTTGCTGACCGAAACCGCGCGCGATCCCAAAGTCGCGGCACTTGGACCGCTGACCTCGCTTGGTCTGCCACGCCGCTTGCAGTCGGCGATGCTCAAACTGGCGAAAGTGCGCGGCGACCCGGTCCGCCGTATTGCGTATCAGTTCCATCTGGTCCCTCCGCCCGAAGTGCTGGCCGGTTTCGTGCAATATACGTTGGAAGAACGGTATGAGATTGCCCGGATGAACAGCCTGCCGGTGCCGCGCATTCTGCACCAGATATGGATTGGCGATAAGCCCCAGCCCCCAGCGTGTACCGCGTGGGCCGAGCACGCCAGTGCGCGCGGCTATGACTATCGCATTTGGCGCGAGGCTGATCTTGAACGCATCGGGCTTGGCGCAAATGATGCCTTTGCGACTATGCTGGCACAGGACGACTATCCCGGCGCGGTGGATATCGCGCGTTACGAGATCCTGGCGCGCGAAGGCGGCATCTATCTTGACTGCGACTGGTATCCGGCACGGCGTGACATCAGCTTTCACGACCTGCTGCCGATGCGGGGACTGACGGCGCTGGCCGAGGATATTCCGCGCAACACCGGCATGGGCGGCCTGCTTTTGGCCAATTCCCTGATCGCGGTCCCTCAGGGCCACCCGGTGATGCGGCGGCTGAACGCGGTTTTGGGCGATGTGATGCGCGCGCTGCCCGAAGGCCCGGCCTGGTGGACGACTGGTCCCCTGATTTTTACGCTGGCCGCGCGAGGCGGTGCAGTGACGCTTGCTGATGCAAGCTTTGTTGCCGGCAGCCTGCCCCAGCAGGCGCCACTAAGTCAGGTCACAGCGCTGGCCGCAGACCCTGCAACGACGGGGCTGCTGATCGCCTGGAAATCATGGTAGATCAGACCGGTTTATCGTACGGGCCTGATCGCATGATCGCGGGGCAACCGGTGGCAGATAGGAAAGGCATTGCATGAGCCGACTTGACAGCTTCATCAACCGATTGACTGCGCAACGTGATCTGCTGAACCACATTGCGCGGGAAAGCATGCTGCCCCCGGAAGGTGCTATTCTGGAACTTGGCCTCGGCAATGGCCGTACCTTCAACCATCTGCGAGAGGTGTTTTCCGACCGGCGCATAATCGTCTTTGACCGGGTCGTGGCGGCGCACAAGTCTTCGATACCAGACCAGCAGAACATCGTTCTGGGTGAAATATCCGTCACCGCCGCAGGCTTTGCCGGTCAGAACGCGGCAATGGTTCATGCCGACATCGGCACCGGCTATGAGGATGCGGATGCGCAGACGTTGACGTGGTTGCCGAAAATGGCGGTCCGCCTGCTGGCACCGGGTGGTGTTGCCGCCAGCGGTTTGCCGCTGTCGCAGCCACAGCTTGAGGCACTTGCCCTGCCGCCCGGGATCGCGGCGGACCGGTATTTTCTATATCGTCGCACGGGCTGATCACGAGCCATGCTGTAAGAATATTAGGCGACAACCACCAGATCAACCGGGTTAGACATGCCCGTGATGGCCACGCCGTCCCGCGTTGGCAGATCTGTGCGTTCGTAACCCTGGGCCAGAGCTGCCGCATATGTGGTCTGATCGGTCAACACGCGCGTCTGCTGCTGTTTGTTCGCGTTTTCCAGTTTTGCCGCCAGATTGACGGCATTGCCGATGACTGTGAACTCCAGCCGTTCCTGTGTGCCAACCACACCGACCGTTACGCCGCCGCAGGCAATTGCGGCGCCGATCTGGAACGCCCCTGGCCAGCCAAGATCGTGGAATTCCTTTTCCAGATCATCCAGGACCGTGATGACCGAGGCGGCCGCGCGCATTGCATCTGCTGCATATGTTTCACTGGGATATACGGCACCGAAGGTGGCCATAATCCCATCGCCCATAAACTTGTCGATCCGGCCATGGTTGCGCAGGATTTCGGGAAGCGCCGCGCCCTGATAGCGCGCCAGCACCTGCATTACGATATTTGGCGGCAATTTCTCGGCGGTCTTAGTGAACGATCGAACATCAACAAACAGGATCGCCGCGTCGCGGGTTTCGCTTCGCCCCACAGCGGGCATGTCGTCGGATGATGTGATCGAAGTAGCCACTTCGGGTGCAAAAAAGCGCTTCAGATCTTCGGCAGCTGCATGATGCTGGATCGAATCGAACAGCATTTGCCGCCCGCGATACAGCGCCAGCGACAGGATGATCGTCACACCCAGCAGCGTCAGGCTTTTGTCAATTTCGGCCCCGATCAGAATTGTGTTCGACGTGATGTAATCCACATAATTGCGCGTGATATGCATCTGCCCCATATCCTGCGTCAGCGCATAGGCCACCATTGCCAGCCAACCCGCCACGGATATTAACCCCGCCATCAGAACAAACCGCGGATCAAATCGAAGCGCCCGTAAGCTAATGAAAATAAACATATAAATCATCGTGGGGGCTTTCAGATAGAAGGCCGCTGGCTGCATATACTGGATGTGAAACGAAAAAATTAAGCCGCACAGCAACATCACGTCGACGACGATCGACAAGATCAGATACCAGCCCGGCAGCGTCACGCGGTAAGACAATACCACGCGAAACACCGTAAAAACAAAATACGCCGCCAGAGTAATCGGTACGAAATTTTCGCCCGTCGCGCCCTCGGCCCTTGGCGCGATCGCGTAAAGCGAGGCAAAGAAAACGACAATGGCAAGTTGCACCCAACCGATCAGGCGCTCTGCCGCTGCCTCTTTTTCATCAATCTCGGCCATCACCCGGGCCGGAATGCCGGCACCACTAGGTCCGCCTTGCCAGACGTAGCCCGCAAACGCACTGACTGAGTTTCGCGTTTTCTCCAAACCCCTGCTCCGACATAATTAATTTGCGGCAGGCATTGTCGCCTTGCCGTGAGAACTTGTGGGAAGCATAGAAGGCCTGCCAATGGAAGCATAGCTGCGCGGCTTTGCATCTGCCCGCTGGGCACTGAATGAACGCCGCACTCGATCATTTTTGACCATATCATTTTGCCCAGCTATTGAATTGCGCATAAGCCCAACCCGCAGGGTGAAATTGTGAAATCGAAATTCCGCGTGTTTACGGTCGT
>CAXMNX010000081.1:0-2377 GCA_964194845.1 uncultured Boseongicola sp. | reverse complement strand
GTCGCATCTGCCGGTAAAAGTGAACCCTGCAGGCGTGATCCCGGCGATCTTTGCCACGTCGCTTCTTTTGTTGCCGACGACGCTCAGCACATTTTCGGGCAGCCAGACGGGTCCGGTGATGTCGTGGATCCTTGCCTATTTCGGGCCCGGACAGCCGCTTTATCTTTTGTTCTTCGCGGGCATGGTCATGTTCTTCACGTATTTCTACACGTTCAACGTGGCCTTCAAGCCGGAGGATGTGGCGGAGAACCTGAAAAACCAGAACGGATTTGTTCCCGGCATTCGCCCCGGCAAGAAGACCGAGGAGTATCTGGAATATGTCGTGACACGCACACTGGTGCTGGGGTCGTCGTATCTGGCGCTGGTGGTGCTGATCCCGGAAATAGTTCGCGGCAACCTTGCCATAACGGCCTTTTTCGGCGGCACGTCGATCCTGATTATCGTCAGCGTCGGCATGGACTTTATCCAGCAGGTCCAGTCGCATCTTCTGGCCCATCAGTACGAGGGGCTGATCGAGAAAAGCCAGCTGCGCGGCAAACGGCGCGGCGGCAAAGGCAAAGGGACAGCGCGGCGATGAATATCATTCTGCTCGGGCCGCCGGGTGCCGGTAAGGGAACGCAGGCGCGGATCCTTGTCGAAGGCCGGGACATGATCCAGTTGTCCACCGGCGATATGCTGCGCGAGGCGCGCACGTCCGGCACCGAGATGGGCCAAAAGGTTGCCGCGATCATGGACGCGGGCCAGTTGGTGACCGACGAGATCGTGATCGGGCTGATCGAGGAAAAGCTCGAGGGCGACCACGGCGGCGGGTTCATATTTGACGGCTTTCCCCGGACATTGGCGCAGGCGGATGCGTTGGGAGAGCTGCTCAAGCGGCATCGCACAACGCTGGCCCATGTCGTCGCGATGGAGGTCGATGACGACGCATTGGTGGCCCGGATCACCGCGCGGTCGACCTGCGGCAATTGCGGCGAAGTTTTTAACGACATCACCAAGCCGATCCCGGGTGACGGGAAATGCGACCACTGCGGCGCGTCGGATTTCAAACGCCGCGCGGATGACAACGAAGAAAGCCTGCGCACGCGGTTGATGGAATATTACAAGAAGACGTCGCCTTTGATCGGGTATTATTACGCGAAGGGTGGACTGCGGTCGGTGAACGGGCTGGGCGAGATTGATGAGGTTGCGAGCGGGATTGCGGCGGTTTTGCAAAGTTAGGCGTCGACAGTGGTGGTTTTCTTTCGGAGATGTCGATGCCGATTTCAAGGAATTTGAGGAAACTTGCTAGAAGGCTGTTAACGCTTTCGAGGCGACTGGGCTTGGCCAAAAGTCCGTCGGCAATGGCGCAGCGTGTCATTGGCGACGGGTTGACGTATTTGGCGCCGGAGAAATTGATCAGAATAGAAGGGGCGCTTGCCAAGGTGGCAAAGCGAAACGTGCCGGGTGACTATGTTGAGCTTGGCATTGCCGCCGGTGGTTCGGCGATCCTTATCGGTAGCGCAGCACAGGCAAACTGCGCGAGATTTTGCGGTTTCGACGCGTTTGGCCAGATACCGCCGCCAACATCTAAGTTTGACGACGAAAATTCGAGAGATAGATACGAAGTTATTGCATCTGGTCGCGCGCATGGCCTTGGCGGCAATGAGTACTACGGTTATGTGGAAGACCTTTACAAGCAGGTCGAAGATAACTTCCGGCTGTATGGGCTAAACCTTGAACCCGGCGAAATCGAACTGCATAAAGGGTTGTTTGAGGAGACTTTGTCCGAGGCAAAAATCGACGCTATCGCCTTTGCGCACGTCGATTGCGACTGGTACGATCCAGTGAAACATTGCCTTGAATTTGTAAGCCAGAGATTGGCCGATGGCGGCTTCATCGTGATAGACGACTACCACGATTACGGCGGCTGCAAGAAAGCAACTGACGAATTTTTGCAGACCAATCGGCAATTCCGAATGTTGCGGGGGCGCAATCCGTTTTTGGTCCGCGGATAGCGGAATTTTTCGACTTCATATCTGAGTTCAAGACAATTGCTGACACTGCTTCCTCCACCCCCTTGACCCCCTCCCGTTAAGCTCCTAAACACCGCCATCTCGCAAGAGAATCGGTTCGCTATACCGGGGTCGCCCCCCGATTTCGAACCACCCCGATTTGACCGCAAGCCCGTGGCAACGCGCCTCGGGCTTACGTTGTGAAAAAAGGGCCTGGGATCACGGGCTCGCAACGAAAAGGAAGTCCCACGTGGCACGTATTGCCGGCGTCAACATCCCGACAGCCAAGCGCGTTCCGATCGCGCTTACATACATCACCGGAATTGGCATTTCGTCCGCCAAGGCGATCTGCGAAGCGACGAACATCGACGAAACCCGTCGCGTGA
>CAXMNX010000080.1:0-4271 GCA_964194845.1 uncultured Boseongicola sp. | reverse complement strand
TTGCCCGGGCAATTGTTGTCGCGGCCTGCTTGCCAATTTGGCGCGCTGGAATGCGGACGGTCGTCAACGCGGGTTCCAGGTCTTTCGAGCCTTTGAAGTCGCCAATTCCGGTAACAGAAATGTCTTCGGGTATGGCAAGGCCAAATCGGCTGGCGGCGTTCAGCGCGCCCCAGGCCTGAACGTCGTTGCCGCAAATAATGGCTGTCGGGAAGCGCTTACCCTGAAGTATTGACGCGGCGGCTTCCTTAGCGCCACTCACACTGTAGGGCGCTTTCAGGTTCCAATTTTCCGGCACTTCAAGCCCGGCACTTTCGATTGCGGTCTGCACGCCACCATATCGCTGCGACGCCCGGTCGTTGCCTTCAAGCGGCGGAAAGATCAGTGCGATGTCGCGGTGGCCTTGGTCAACTACGTGCGCGCCAATCAGTTTGCCCGCCTGAAAGTTGTTGGTGCCAACGCACGGCAGCAATGATTGATCGGCGTGGTTCCAGAGCAGGATCGACGGTATTGCCTGCCGTTCGATCAGTGAAAACGTCTCGTCCGCGTGTTCCAGCCCGATCAGCGCGACACCGTCGACTCTGTGTTCGAGCATTTTGCGCACAAGCGCATATTCCCGCTGAAGGTCATAGCCGTGGGTTGCCAGCAATATCGTAAACCCAAACCGGTCGATCGCTTCGGAAAAGCTCTGGATCAGTTCGGCAAAGATTGCGTGGTCGATGGTTGGAACAACAAGGCCGATGGTGCCGCTGCGGATGCCGTGGATGGTTTGCGCTGCGCGATTGCGGATATACCCAAGTCGGCGCACGGCATTGTCGATCTTTCTGCGCGTCGATGCTTTGACCAGTTCGGGGTGGTTGTAGGTCCGCGATACCGTGGACGCAGAGACGCGCGCCGCCTTTGCTACCGCCATAATATCGGCTTTTTTCTGTTGTTTATCCACAGGTTGCCACGCATTTCGTGTAATTTTATGAAAACATTTGCAATACAATTTTCATTGTCTACCCTAAACGATCATCCGCACAAGAGTGGGAGGCGGCGCGCGTGGAATTTCTGCTTTATATGGGCGACGTCTTTACGCCGGTGAATTTCGGGCTTCTGCTGATTGGCACCATCGGCGGATTGATCCTGGGCGCGACGCCCGGGCTTTCGCCGACGATGGCGGTTGCCCTTTTGATCCCGTTCACATTTAAGCTCGAGGCGACGCAGGGGCTGATCCTTCTTGGCGCCGCTTATACGTCGACCGTTGCCGGTGGCGCGGTCAGTGCGATCTTGCTGAAGATACCGGGCGCGCCGGCCAATATCGCGACGACGCTTGATGGGCACGCAATGGCGCAGAAGGGCGAAGGCGCAAAAGCGCTTCAATTGTCGTTCCTTTCCTCGGCTGTGGGCGGCATATTCGGTGTGTTGCTGCTGATTTTCCTGACGCCGGTTCTGGCACAATGGGCGCTGGCTTTTGGCCCATCGCATCTTTTCTGGCTCGCCATTCTCGGCGTCACGGTCATCGGGACGCTCGATTCAAGCTCGGTCGTGAAGGGGCTTTTGTCAGGCTGCATTGGCCTTTGGCTCGCGACCATCGGGTTTGACGACATCATGGGCGCGCAGCGCTTTATTTTTCATCCCGCGGTCAGCGGCGGCATCAATGTGATCCCCGCGCTGATCGGGCTTTTTGCGTTGCCGCAGGTCATCACGATGTTCGCCAAGGGACGGCTTGATGCCGGGGCAGAAGTTATTGTCGTTCAGAAGCACCCGATAGGTGCGGCGTTTCGCGAAGTGTTCGCGCGTTGGCGCGCGCTGTCCATCGGCACGATTGTGGGTTCGATCATCGGGTTGATCCCCGGCGTCGGCGGGCAGATCGCGGGGCTTGTCGCTTATGACCAATCAAAGAAATTCAGCCCCGAGCGCGACAAGTTTGGCACCGGGCATTCCGAAGGTGTGATCGCGGGGGAAAGTGCGAACAACGCGATGGTCGGGCCATCGCTGGTGCCGCTTTTGACGTTGTCGATCCCCGGATCACCGACCGCGGCGGTTTTACTTGGCGGGCTTCTGATTCACGGAATTTTTCCAGGCAGCGATCTTTTTGACAATTACCCTGACGTTGCCTGGACCTTCATAAATTCGATGCTGGTCGGTCAGGTGCTGATGTGTATTTTCGGCCTTTACGTCGCTGGACTGGCCGCGAACGTGGCCCGCGTGCCGCATTCGGTGATGGCCGCCGTCGTTCTTGGACTTGCGGTCTTTGGCAGCTATTCGGTCCAGAACTCGATGGGCGATGTCTATGTCATGGCAGCACTTGGGACGGGGATGTATTTCCTCGAACGCTTCGGCTTTTCCGCAGCCCCCCTGGTGCTTGGCCTGATCCTGGGCCCGATTGCCGAAGGAAACTTCATTCAGGGAAGCATGATCGCTAACGCGACGTCGGGTCTTGGCCCGTATTTCTTCACCGGCACGCTAAATCTTTTCCTGATCGCGATCGTCGTATCCTCGATACTTTACTCGGTCTGGATGGAGCTGCGAAACCGCCGCTACACCACAAAAGAGGATGCAATGGTATGAGCGATCTGCCCCGCACACAGCACATCATTGCATCCGGTCTGGTCGCGATTGTCGGCATCTGGATAACTTACGTCAGCTACACACAGGAACCGGCGGCAGCTTTTTTGTTCCCGCGCATGATATCTTCGGTGTTTGTTGTGCTCGCACTTTGGACCTTTGGCAAAGCGGTGCTTGGACGCACCAATGTCGGCGAGGGCCTGGATGCGGCGGCGATGAAGAACATTGCCCCGGGCCTGATTGTCGCGCTGATTTCCGTCTATTGGGCGGCGCAGACATTCGGGTTCTATACGGCTTCGACAATCGTATTTTTCAGTCTTATCAGCCTCTATGATTCAGGCCCTCACGCTGAGCTTAAGTCATGGATGCGGCGCTTGATCATCACGGCCGGGTTTCTGGCCGTCATGTACGGTCTTTTCGCAATGGTGCTGAACGTGTTCACACCGCGAGAGATATTCTTTTGAACCATGATAATGACAGAACCAACCCTAGGGAGAAAACTATGAAAAAGCGGATTGCAGGGGCCGCAGTGGCCCTGATGACAATGACCGGAAGCGCGATGGCGGATGGCCACGGCGAATTCCCGGAACGCCCGATCATGCTGATGGTCAGCTACGGCGCAGGTGGTGCCACCGATTTCCAGGCGCGCATTGTCACGATGACGGCCGGAAACGAAGATGCGCTGGGTATGCCCATCGCGATCATCAACAAGCCGGGTGCTGGCGGGCGCGTCGGCTGGAACTGGTTCGCAACGCAGGCCGAAAGCGACGGCTATACACTGGGTGCATACAACATACCGCACTTCATTGCGCAGTCGATCGAGGGTGGTGTCGAATATTCATCGGAAAGTTTCGAACCGATCGCAAACTGGGGCGCTGACCCGGCGGTGTTCGTCGTTGCCGCTGACAGCGAGTTTAATTCGATGGGCGACGTTGTCGACTATGCCAAGGCCAATCCCGGCGGCCTGACGTTTTCGGGTGCTGGCCTGTTCGTCGGCCACCACATTGCGGCGTTGCAGCTTGAAAAAGCAGCTGGCGTGAAACTGGCCTATATCCCGAACAACAAGGGCGGGGCTGGCGCGATGAAAGCGGTTATCGCAGGCGAAGTTCTGGGCGGCGTCAACAACCTGTCGGATGCGTTCCGCGCACGTGAAGCCGGGAACGTCAAAATCCTTGGCGTATTCGATACCGCGCGTAACGATTTCATGTCCGATGTGCCGACGCTGGCAGAGCAAGGCTTTGACATCGACAACGCTAGCGTGAACTTCCGTGGCGTGATGGTGCCAAAAGGCACGCCGCAAGAGGTGATCAACCATCTGGCTTCGGTCGTACCGACGATGTTCGAAAACGGGCGCGTCGCCGGTAAAATAAAAGCCGGTGGCTCGCCCATGCACATCATGACCAGGGATGACGTGCTGGAAATGTGGGCGGCGCGCGAAGCAACGCTGCAAGAGCTTCTTTCAGGGCTGTAACCACATCGGTGGGGCGCGCGAGGGACCCGTGCCCCACCATCTTCGAACAGGAGCAATCCATGAACGCGCCCGATCCTATTGCCGAAGTTGACGCCATCGTTGCGCGCGCGCGCGCCGCACAAGTCCGTTTCGAAGCGGGCGGTAGTCAGGCGCTTTATGACCGTGCCGTATCTGCCGTGGCCTGGGCGATCATGGAGCCTGCTCGAAACAAGGAACTTGCCGAACTGGCGGTTCGAACAACCGGGCTGGG
>CAXMNX010000079.1:0-35732 GCA_964194845.1 uncultured Boseongicola sp. | reverse complement strand
TTTGATAACCGGCACGATCTTTCTGGTCATTGGACTGCTCATCGGCATGTATATGGGCGGCTCGGGCGATCACTCGCTGGCACTGGGACACGCGCACATCAACCTGATCGGCTTCGTGTTGTCGGTGATTTTCGCGCTGACCTATCGGAGTTATGCAGACATGGGGGCGTCACGGCTTGCGACCTACCACTTCTGGCTACATTTGATCGGCGCGGTTGTGGTTAACTCAATGTTATTGCTGTTTCTTGGCGGCCGGATTTCCGAAGCTGGCATGGTTCCGTTGGCGCCGCTTTCCGAACTGGCAATTGTCATCGGTGCCGTTCTGTTCCTTTTCAACGCATGGAAGAATGCGCACTAGGCACTGCCGAACAGACGTATCAGCACAACGATCCAGGCGACGACGCCCGCAATCGAGGTCAGGAACACAGCCGCGCTGCCGGCGTCCTTCGCACGGCCCGCCAGTGGATGTCGCTCGGTCGAAATGTAGTCGACCGTATACTCGATAGCTGTATTCAGCGCCTCGACCGCCAATAGCAAAAATCCCAATGCGAGGATCAACGCCCGTTCGCCACTTGTGAGCGGCAGCCAGAGCGCGAGCGTGATGGAAATGACGTTTACCCAAACCCACGATCGGAACGAATACTGATGCACCCAGGCATCGCGCAGCCCGGCCCAGCTCCAGATGATCCGCAATCTCAGGCGTTCAAAGAAATAAATGATGGCTTTCATCGGGTTTTGATGGCGCGCGCCTGGCGCGCGGTCAATTGGAACGCCGTGAGAAAAATAACCTTATCGCGCCGATGCAACGGTTTGCTGGACCACGCGAATTCGGTCTCCGTTCGGTGGATGGCTGGCCAGGAACCCGTCGCCGGGGTCTGGTGCGTCAACGAAGTAGAGCACGCCACGCTCCGGGTCGTAACCGGCGCGTATCGCAATCCGGGCACCAAGCCTGTCCGCTTCCAGCTCAAACCCCTTCGAGAACCGCCGCGCGCCTATCGTGCCGCCGATGTTCTGTGCGGTCTCGACGCCGGCGGCATCCAGCCCGGCGATCGAGGCGATGAGCGTGCCAAGAATGGCCCCTGTGGTGGCCGAGTTCTGGGTCTGCGGTATGTGGCCTTCGATGTGATGCGCCGCTTCGTGGGAGAGCGCCATTGCAAGCTCATCGCGATTTTTCATCGCACCGAAAAGCGCCTTGGTGAACCCAATCACCGGCCGCCCGTTCTTGTCCAGCGTCTGAAATGCGTTGGGTGGAAGATCGTCCCTTTCATCGACGATGATCGAGAAGTCGCAGTTCAGTCCTGGGCGCATCTCACGGCAGATACGTTCGGCCACCGGTTCGACCCGTCGCACCACGATCCGAAAATCCGCTTCTGATTGCGGCCAGCCGGTTCGGGTCACTTTGGGCAGGGGTGCTGACGATTGACGCGGCGCGTCGACAGGTGTGACTTCGCAGGCCGCCAGGACCAGCAGGGCAACACTGAAAACCAATCCAAAACGAAACATTGCTCTGACCTCACTTTATTTTCCCCCTTGATGGCGCAAGTCGCCCTTGTATCGCAATAACCAAGCGCAAAGACTTGCGGTGGATTGCCGATGCGGGGATGTTGGCGTACATGTTTACAATCGAGCACGAATTCGACGCGACCGTTGTTACACTGGTCGATGACGCGGCCCAGCACCGGCAGGAAGACGTCACCATCAACGCCTTTGACGATTGCGTCACCATCGAACAATTGGATGGGCGCAGCGACCGGGTTCAGAAGATTACGCTGTCGCTGGCGCAGTTGGCCGACCTGACGGCGGCGCTGAATTTGCCGGAGGGGGTATATCGGAGGAAGGCTGGGGAATAAGGGCGGGAACAGTAGGTCGGTCGCGGCTGAATGGCTGGTTTGCGGACAATGCAGCCGTTCACCTCAGCATTTTAGATAGCCACTTTGGGAAACGTCTACCAAGACTGGCCACTGACGAATAAGGGACCATTCTCGTGGCCCGTCGACCGTCGCTGGCCATTCAAAAGCTAGCTGCGATCGGCGAAACAGTTTCGAATCCTTTGAATGGCTTTGGCGCTGCCCTCTAGATCATACTTTTCATTCAAGCCGTCGGACGTGAGATCGATCGTATGCCCATTCTCAATGAGTCCCAAGAGGGAGATATGTTCAAGATTCGCAATCTCCAGGCGTGTCTCACCCTGAGATTCGGCGGTAACGCTGACCTGTTGGGGATAGAAATCGACCAGCGCGATCATGTCGTAACGGTGGGAAAGTGGCAGTTGCCAGCCAGGATTTGACAAACGCAGGTGCCAGCTCGCATCGTCTCGTTTTGCCAGCGTGAACGTGGTGCCGTCGCCGAAGGTCGTGCTGGCCCAACACTCCCTGAAACCAGAGCCGTTCGGATCAGTTTCGACTTCCCCGCGCCAGATTCCGTCTACAAATGGGATCGTCGGCTCTCCACCTGCATTGGCAAAGGTGTGCAGAAGAACAATGAAAAATGCCGTGACGTAGGACCGTTTGTACATTGCCGAAGCTATCCGAGCGTGAGATTTGCTTGAGATGCTACAACCCTAGATCGTGAAAACATTTGATTGCAATAGGAACGCTCACGATTGCTCGTCCGCTATGGGCTCAAACCGGTCGTGCGACACATTCAGCGATGGGTTTCGCCACCAGAAAGCCTCGGCTAGGCTTTGGCAGAACGCGAGGGGCTTGAATGGCAACCGGATTTTTCTTCGATGAGCGGTGTTTTTGGCATTCGGGCGGAAATTACGCCTTCATGGCGCCGGTTGGCGGGCTGGTTCAGCCGACATCGACCGGGGGCTTGCCCGAGAACCCGGAAACAAAGCGACGGCTGAAAAACCTGATCGAGGTGACGGGGCTGCTGGCGGAGCTTGAATCTCAAAGTGCCGATCCCGCGAATTTTGATGATCTTGGGCGGGTTCACACAGATGAATTTCTGAAGACCTTCAAAGAGATATCAGATGGCGGTGGCGGTGAGACCGGTATGCGCGCGCCCTATGGGCCGGGCGGATACGAACTGGCGAGCCTTTCGGCGGGCCTCGCCAAGGCGGCGCTTTTCAGCGTGCTGGATGGGAATTGCGACAACGCCTATGCGCTTTCGCGTCCGCCGGGGCACCATTGTCTGCCGGACTGGCAGAACGGGTTTTGTCTGTTGGCCAATATCGCCATTGCAATCGAAGCGGCGCGGGCTGCGGGCAAGGCGGAACGGATTGCGGTGCTCGATTGGGACGTGCATCACGGCAACGGGACCGAGGCTATTTTCTATGATCGGGGCGATGTCCTGACAATCTCGATGCATCAGGAACGCAACTATCCGCTCGATACCGGCGATTTTGACGCTCGCGGCGAAGGTTCCGGGCTGGGTGCCAACCTGAATATTCCGATCCCGCCGGGTGCGGGCCACCAGAACTGGCTTTATGCGCTGGATCGGCTCGCGCTACCGGCAATTCAGGCATTTGAACCCGACGTTCTGATCATCGCCTGTGGCTTTGACGCCGCCGCCTTCGATCCGTTGGGGCGGATGTTATGCACGGCGGAAACGTTTCGCGAAATGACCAGGCGAGTTATGGCGTTAGCGAGTGATACGTGCGGTGGTCGCCTGATTATGGTGCACGAAGGCGGGTATTCCGAGGCCTATGTGCCGTTCTGCGGCCATGCTGTCTTGGCGGAAATGGCCGGATCAGGCATCGACGCGCCCGACCCGTTTGCCGCAACGCTCAAACTGCGCCAACCGCCGGATGATCTTGTCGCCTGGATCGACGCGCGGACGGACGCGATGGCCGACGCTTTGAAATAACACGGCAATCCTGGACCCGGCCCACTGGAATTTCGCCTGCGGCGTCAATAGGTAACCCCCCGACAGGAGATTATCCCAATGCCCAACGCCAACACAGCCGCGCTCGATTTCCTGAAGGGACGGCGTTCGCGGCCTGCAAAGACGCTGACCGGACCGGTGCCGGGCCGTGATGATCTAACCGAATTGCTGACAATCGCAGCCCGCAGCCCCGATCACGGCAAGCTGGAGCCCTGGCGATTTCTAGTGCTTGAAAAACCCGCGTTGGCGCGGCTGGCCGGGTCGATCCCAATCAAGGGCGCTGAACTGGGCCTTGAGCCTGAGAAGATCGAGAAAGAGCAAAAGCTATTCGCCGATGCCGATCTTGCGGTTGCGGTGATAGCCAGCCCGAAGCCTTCGGAGAAAATCCCGGAGATTGAGCAAACCCTGTCGGCGGGCGCGGTCGCGACTTTGCTGCTTTCCGCGGCGTTGGCAGCTGGCTGGGGTGCAAACTGGATAACCGGCTGGGCCAGCCACGACCGCGGCTGGAGAGAACAAATCCTTGGCTTGATGCCGCATGAGTGGATTGTTGGATTTATCCATATCGGCACGGAAAAATTTACGCCCCCGGACCGGCCACGACCGGACCTTGACAGAATCGTCGAATGGATCGAGGCGTGATTTTCGGGGCAATCTCTGACGCTGTAAGCCAGATCGGCGATCCGCGATTTCGCTCGGTTCTGGTGCGTGGCATTGCGCTGACCATCGGGCTTTTGTTCGGCGCGTATTTGCTGGTTTTCTGGGGCATTCAATGGCTGCTGCCCGACAGTATTTCGGTGCCATGGATTGGCGAGATCACGTTCGTTGACGATCTGGCGTCCTGGGGCTCGCTGATCCTGATGATCGGCTTTTCGGTCTTTCTGATGGTGCCGGTTGCTTCGGCATTCACCGGACTATTTCTGGATGATGTGGCGGAGGCGGTTGAAGCCCGGCATTACCCTGATCTTCCCAAAGTGCCGCGTGTGCCATTGCTGGAAACGTTGCGGGAAACCCTTGGATTTCTTGGCGTTTTAATCGGTGCGAACGCGGCAGCACTGATCGCTTATTTCATTTTCGCACCATTTGCGCCGGTCATTTTCTACGCGCTGAACGGCTATCTTCTTGGCCGCGAATATTATCGCATGATCGCGGTCAGACGGCTGGGGCGGACGGGCGCGAAGGCTGCGTTTCGCAGCAACTTTTCCCTGATCTGGCTGACAGGCGCGCTGATGACGGTACCGCTGACCATTCCGCTGGTGAACCTGCTGGTGCCGGTGATTGGCGTGGCCGCGTTCACCCATCTTTTTCACCGGCTGGAACAGTCCTAGCCACCCATCCGATTGAAGAAATCAATATCGCGCACGCTGATCCCGCCCCAGATGATCACAGCACTGATAATAATCCATATTGGGACGGCGACGGCTGTGATTATCCAGAGTTTTCGCTTCATCGAAAACGACGACGACGGCGCGCTGGCCGGCGTGCCCTCGACTTTCTCGCCGACGTCGCCCTGCGTTTCCAGCCGTATCGGCAACACAACAAAAAGCGTCATGAACCAGATGACCGCCAGCAGGACAAATGCAGACACCGGCGACATCAGATCTGTTCCAGTTCGATCAAGGTGCCGTTGAAATCTTTCGGGTGCAGAAACAGCACCGGTTTTCCGTGCGCACCAATCTTCGGCGCGCCGCCCCCCAGCACGCGCGCACCCTTTGCGACAAGGCGTTTGGCGACGGTGTCGATATCAGCCACTTCGTAGCAAACGTGGTGGATCCCGCCCGATGGGTTTTTCTCAAGAAACCCGGTGATCGGAGAATTTTCGCCCAGCGGATACAACAGTTCAATCTTCGTGTTGGGCAGGTTGATGAAAACCACGGTCACGCCGTGATCCGGTTCGTCTTGCGGCGCGCCGACATCAGCGCCAAGCGTGTCGCGATAGAGCGCAGAAGCGGCTTTTAGGTCCGGCACAGCAATGGCGACGTGGTTCAGACGACCGATCATTTGAATGCCCCCGAGCGTTGTGCCGCCGGTTATGCGTTGCATCAATCGGCGCGGCAAGAGACAGCCCGACGCCGATCATCTGGGCGTTAATCATTCATTAGCCGAAGATTCGGATGATGCGGGCGTGAAGGCCCTGCGTGGTCAGGAGGTTATGTCCTTGCCGGAGACGCTCGAAGATTTTCTGATGCAACGCCCACCGACGGCGGAACGCCCGCTTTTGGGGCAGACATTGCTGGTTGTCGAAGACAGCCGATTTGCTTGCGAGGCGTTGAGGTTGATCTGTCAGCGTTCGGGCGCGCGCATCCGGCGCGCTGACAGTTTGAAATCGGCGGCTCGTCACCTTTGCACCTATCGCCCCGGCATTGTTGTTGTCGATGTCGGTCTGCCGGATGGATCGGGGCTCGATCTGATCCGAACGCTGGCGAGTGCTGACCCGCGTATTTCGCTGATCATGGCGATGTCGGGCGACGACAGCCTTGCGACAAGCGCGCACGACGCCGGTGCTGATGCGTTTCTTGCCAAGCCAATCACGTCGATATCTGCCTTTCAGTCGGCGATCCTGGCCAAACTGCCGATGGACGCGCGGCCGGCGGGCCTGAGGGTGGTTTGCGCGGATGAGGTTTCGCCCGACCGGATTGCGCTTCGCGATGATCTCGCACTTGCCGCTGAATTGCTGGTGCCGGAGCCGGATCAGCAGACGCTGGACTATCTGGCGAACTTTCTTCTGGGTATCGCCAAATGCGTTGAGGACAATGATTTGCGCGATGCCGTTCGCGATATCGCCGCGTCGCGCACCGAAGGGAAATCCGCGCCCGCAAATGTCGCGCGGCTCAGAAACCTTGTGCTGGCGCGTTTGAAAGACGAACAGCACGTCTGAGCAATTCGCCGGGCCTTCAGCAATTGTAAATTGCCAGATGTTCACATAATGTTCCACTGGCAAGTCATACATGGACAGACCATCATGTTGGATATGGGGACCGACGCCGCGCAAGACCTTGTGAAATTCCTGGATGGGGACCGTTATGGGACGGTGCTTGCCGATCCGCCGTGGCGATTTGTCAACCGGACCGGCAAGATAGCCCCCGAGCACAAGCGCCTTGCCCGCTATCCGACGATGGAACTGGACGAGATTTGCGCGCTGCCGGTGGGTGCGCATATGGCGGACCGCGCGCATTGCTATCTTTGGGTTCCGAATGCGCTTTTGCCCGACGGGCTGAAGGTTCTGGCCGCCTGGGGCTTTGACTACAAATCCAACATTGTCTGGCACAAGGTTCGCAAAGACGGCGGATCGGACGGGCGCGGCGTGGGGTTCTATTTCCGCAACGTGACCGAGGTTTTGCTGTTTGGCACCCGTGGCAAAAACGCCCGGACCGAAGCGCCGGGGCGGCGGCAGGTCAATATGATCCAGAGCCGCAAGCGCGAGCATTCACGCAAACCCGATGAGCAATACAAACTGATCGAGGATTGTTCCTGGGGACCGTATCTTGAGCTTTTTGGTCGCGGTGTGCGCGACGGTTGGGCGGTCTGGGGCAATCAGGCGGATGCGGATTACAAACCCGACTGGAAGACGTACGGGTATAATTCGGGACTAGCTGCCGAATAGATCAGGTTCTGGCGGTGCGGCAGGGCCGTCCGTCAGGATCGACGCGGGCATTCCAATCAGCAAAAGCGGGCACGGATTGCCGACACCGCGCGCGATGCGGTCCTGAAGCTTGGCCCAATGCGTGGTGGCGGTGCCAAACTTGTCGGCGACAAATTTGCGCGCGAAGGCTTCGGCGAAAGGCACGCCGCGCGCAAGTTGACCGGCGACCGCGCGCTTTTGTGCATCGGTTCGGGGGCCAAGCCCAAGGCGGTCGACGTCTTGTTCGGATTGCAATCCTTCGCCATCCAGCCATGCGGTTACGTAGTTCAGCATCTGGTCCTGCATACTTCGCCCGCGCGTTACGATCACGCCAAGGCTGATCGCCGAAAGCGCATGAAGCCGTTGGAAATTCTCAAGATCGCGGTCGAAAAACGGGTCTTTGTTGTTCCACTCGATCTCGAGCGCCAGGGTGCCCGCGCCCGTCACCAACACATGATCGACCTCGTGGCTCACGCCATCGCGCGTCTGTCCGTCAACAACCACCTGAACGGCGAAATTGTGCTTGCGCCAGCCAATATCATCGAGCGCGTGGCGCAGTCGCTGAGTCTGACCGCTTTCACCGCCGCCACCGGTGACAATCTCGGACACCGATACTTTGAAGGCCAGCAATTGAGAGATCAGCGCTTGCGATTCATCTGCAAAATCATGCGCCAGAATGGCCTCGGCGTGGTTCGGTGCTAAAACATCAAACCCCGCATCCTGAAGCGACGACAGCGTCACAATTCCGGATCCCGGGTGACCAGTATCGGGGCGGTCAGTTTGGCAAGGCTTTGTATTTGCTGGGTATTCTCGTCAAAATTTTCCGGGTCGAGCCATGCCTCGTAGGCGCCCTGAAGGGCGTTCCATTCTCTGTCGATGCAGGCAAACCACGCAGTGTCGCGGTTCTGGCCTTTGACGACCATGGCCTGCCTGAAAATCCCCTCGTATGAAAACCCGAACCGTTCTGCCGCGCGGCGCGATGCGCGATTGGCAGCGTTGCATTTCCATTCGAACCGGCGATAGCCCGCTTCGAACGACCATTTCATCAGCAGGTAGACCGCCTCGGTCGCCTCGCGGGTGCGTTGCAAGCGGGGCGCGAACGTCAGGTAACCGGTTTCGATAGTCCCTGCCGATGGATTGATCCGCATCAGGCTTAACGTTCCGCCAAGCCGCCCGTCGGCCATGCGGATCGCGAAATGCAGCGGGTCGTGCAAAATGCGATTGTGGTCCAGCCATGCGGCATACCCCGTGTCGTCGAACGGACCCACCGGCAGATAGGCCCACATCGCGTCGGTGGCGTCCTCGGCGTGCGCCTCGCGAAGCCCGCCCAAGTGGTCACGCGAGAGCGGTTCCAGCGTTGTGTAGCGGCCCTGGATGGTTGTCCGGGGTGGTAATTGTGGTCGGGTCCAGTTGGCCAGCGACATCAATCTTCCGGCGGCAGTACGCGAAGCCTTAGCTCGCGCAGTTGCTCGTTTGTCGGCGCGCTGGGAGCGTCCATCATCAGGTCTTCGGCGCGTTGGTTCATTGGGAACAGGATGACCTGGCGGATGTTGTCTTCGTCCGCCAGCAGCATCACGATCCGGTCGATGCCAGCAGCACATCCGCCGTGGGGCGGCGCGCCATAGCGGAATGCGTTGACCATGCCGCCGAAGCGTTTCTTCACTTCGTCTTCGCCGTAACCTGCGATTTCGAATGCTTTGAACATGATCTCGGGGCGGTGGTTTCGGATCGCGCCTGAGAGGATTTCATAGCCGTTGCACGCAAGGTCATATTGGTAGCCGAGCACGTCGAGCGGATCGCCGTTCAGTGCCTCCATGCCACCCTGCGGCATGGAAAACGGGTTGTGTTCAAAGTCGATCGCGCCGGTTTCTTCGTCGCGTTCATAGATCGGGAAATCGACGATCCACGCGAAGGCGAAGCGGTCTTTTTCGGCGAGGTTAAGCTCGTCGCCGATGGCGACGCGGGCTTTTCCAGCGACGGTTTCGAAGGTTTTGGCTTTGCCGCCGAGGAAGAAGGCAGCGTCGCCAACATTGAGGCCAAGCTGCTGGCGGATGGCTTCGGTGCGTTCGGGGCCGATGTTTTTGGCCAGCGGTCCGGCGGCCTCCATGCCGTCGCCCTGATCACGCCAGAAAATATATCCCATCCCCGGCAGGCCCTCTTTCTGGGCGAAGGCGTTCATGCGGTCGCAGAATTTACGGCTACCGCCGGTGGGCGCGGGGATGGCGCGGATCTCGGTGCCGTTCTGTTCGAGTATCTTGGCGAAGATGGCGAAGCCCGAGCCGCGGAAGTGCTCGGAGACATCCTGCATTTTGATCGGGTTTCTGAGATCCGGCTTGTCGGTGCCATACCAGAGTGCTGCGTCGCGGTAGCTGATCTGCGGCCAGTCGGTATCGACCTTGCGACCGCCTCCAAATTCTTCGAAGACGCCTTGCAGCACTGGCTGGATCGTGTCGAAGACGTCCTGCTGTTCGACGAAGCTCATCTCTAGGTCAAGCTGGTAGAAATCGGTGGGCGAGCGGTCGGCGCGGGGGTCTTCGTCGCGAAAACACGGTGCTATCTGAAAGTATTTGTCGAAGCCCGAGACCATCAGCAGTTGCTTGAACTGCTGCGGGGCCTGGGGCAGCGCGTAGAACTTGCCCGGGTGCAGGCGCGATGGCACCAGAAAATCGCGCGCGCCTTCGGGGCTTGAGGCCGTGATGATCGGCGTCTGAAATTCGCGAAAGCGTGCGTCCCACATGGCGCGGCGCATCGAGGCCACGACATCGGACCGCAGCGTCATGTTCGCCTGCATCGCCTCGCGACGGAGGTCGAGAAAGCGATAGCGAAGCCGGGTTTCTTCGGGGTATTCCTGATCGCCGAAGACGATCAGCGGCAGTTCATCCGCGCTTCCCAGCACTTCCATGTCGCGGATGTAGACTTCGATCTCGCCCGTGGGGATCTTGGTATTTATCAGGTCGGCGTCGCGGGCTTTGACGTTGCCGTCGATGCGTATGCACCATTCCGAGCGGACCCTTTCAAGCTCGCTGAAAACCGGGCTGTCGGGGTCGCACAGCACCTGAGTGATGCCGTAGTGGTCGCGCAGGTCGATGAACAGGATGCCGCCGTGGTCGCGAACGCGGTGAACCCAGCCGGACAGGCGAACGGTGTCGCCGACATCTGTCGCGGTCAATTCGGCGCAGGTGTGGCTGCGATAGGCGTGCATGATTTGGACCCTTCAGGCGTATGGCGCGGTTCGCGCCGATACACCGTTTCAGGGCCGGGAAGTCAAGCGGTTGGGCTGTCGCAAAGTCGCCACGGAACGCCCTTATCTGCCGCGATATTGTGAAATTTATTTTGTTTTTGGTGCCGGTGGCCAAGGAACATAGACTTTGCAGGGAAAATGGCAGCCATGTCCGAGAAGCCCACCGTAGCAACTATGCGATTGCCAATTTTTTTGGCCGTGTTCCTGTTCATTGTTTTTCTTGTGCTTTTTTCAGATGCGACATCCGATGATCTTCGGTCGCTTTGGCTGGCGGGGCAGTTTTTCGGTCAGGGTCCGGCAGGTGTTTATGCCGGTTCCGAAGGCACGTTTTATATGGTGCCGCCCGATATTTGGATTGAAACGATAATTGCGCAAGACGTGCCGCGCCCGGTTTACCCGTTCATTTATCCACCGCTTTGGGCCTGGGCTGTTGAACCGCTTACGACCACATTGTCGTTCGATCAGTTCAAGCTGATATCGACGGTGATAAACGCAGCACTCGTTTGTGGCTCGCTGTTGTTGGCCTGCCGGATTGCCAGCTCAGCACAGTCGGCGACGATATTTGTCGCGGTTGGCATTCTGGTCTGCACGACGTCGATTGTTGTTCTTTTGCCAATGGAGCAAAATCAGCCACAAATTCTGGTGTCCTTCCTGATTTTGCTGGCCATCGAACGCGAGCGTTCGGGGAACCAGGCGCTTGGTGGTCTGGCTATGGCGCTGGCGGCGGCGATCAAGTTATATCCGGCAATCTTTGCAATATTCTGGCTATGCGCCGGTAGACGCACCGCATTTGCCAGCTTTGCAATTTCCGGGGCAACGCTGGGCGTGATATCAATGTACGTGGCGGGTTGGCCTTTCCACCAAGCCTTCCTGAATGAAATATCGATGATATCGGGCACCGTGCTTTTTTCGGCCGCCAACTTTTCGCTTGATCCGCTGGTTGCGTATCTTTTTGTCGATCAGGCCAACATGACCGAGATTTCAACCGAGATAACCGGCGGCAAGACAAGCTGGTTCATTTATCCAAAGCCCGCGTTCTGGGTTATCGCCAGTATCTTCGTGCAACTCGTCGGGATCGCAGCACTTGGTATCTTTGCAAGGCGGACGCGGCTGGGCGACCCGTTGTTCTGGCCCGTTGCCATTCTTTTGGTTTCCTGGCTATCGCCGCTTAGTTGGCTTTATCACTATCTTACCGCATTTTTCTTCCTGCCTGCCCTTTTGCAGAGACTGGGCGTGGTTTTCGGATCGCTGCTTGTTCTGGCTGTGACCCTTCCGACGGTGATTATGTTCCGGGGCATTCTTTTGGAAGCGTCTGGACGGACCGAGGTGATCGTTTTTAGCACCCACTTTTCGCTTATCGTTGCCGCGGTATCGTTTCTGGTCGCGATGAAGTGGCGAAGACGCACGACTTAGGCTTGAACCCGCCGCGCCTTTCCCTATAACCCACGACAATTTGCGCGTGCAGCCTTCGCACGGCATTTTGCGTATCCGCTGAGGGGCAACCGATGCCGAAAAGAACCGACATTCAGTCGATCATGATCATCGGTGCCGGTCCCATCGTTATCGGACAAGCCTGCGAGTTTGACTATTCGGGGGCGCAGGCGTGCAAGGCGCTGCGCGAAGAAGGGTATCGGGTGATCCTTGTCAACTCGAACCCGGCGACGATCATGACCGACCCCGAACTGGCCGACGCCACCTATATCGAGCCGATCACGCCAGAAGTTGTGGCCAAAATCATCGAGAAGGAACGCCCCGACGCCCTGTTGCCGACAATGGGCGGGCAGACCGGGCTGAATACGTCGCTGGCGCTTGAAGAGATGGGCGTCTTGGAGAAGTTTGGCGTCGAGATGATCGGGGCGACGCGCGACGCCATCGAAATGGCCGAGGACCGGAAGCTTTTCCGCGAGGCGATGGACCGGATCGGTCTGGAGAACCCGCGGGCCACCATCGTCTCGGCCCAGAAACTCGAAAGTGGCCGTTTCGATATACCAAGCGGCCTTGAAGCGGCGATGGCGGCCCTCGATGACGTGGGTCTGCCCGCGATCATTCGCCCCGCCTTCACGCTTGGCGGCACCGGCGGCGGCGTTGCTTACAACCGCGACGACTATTTCGAGGTATGCCGACGCGGGCTTGAAGCCTCGCCCGTCGCGCAAATTCTGATCGACGAAAGCCTGCTTGGCTGGAAAGAATTTGAGATGGAAGTGGTCCGCGACAAAGCGGATAACGCGATCATTGTTTGTGCCATCGAGAACGTAGATCCGATGGGCGTTCATACGGGCGATTCCATTACTGTCGCCCCGGCGCTGACGCTGACCGACAAGGAATACCAACTGATGCGCACCGGTTCGATTGCTGTGCTGCGCGAGATCGGGGTCGAAACCGGTGGTTCGAACGTCCAGTGGGCCGTGAACCCGGTCGACGGGCGCATGATCGTCATTGAAATGAACCCGCGCGTGTCGCGGTCTTCCGCGCTGGCGTCGAAAGCCACCGGATTTCCCATTGCCAAGATCGCCGCGAAACTTGCGGTGGGCTACACGCTGGATGAGCTGGACAACGACATCACCAAGGTTACACCGGCGTCTTTCGAGCCGACAATTGACTATGTCGTTACCAAAATTCCGCGCTTTGCGTTTGAAAAATTCCCCGGTGCGGAGCCGCATCTTACAACGGCGATGAAATCGGTGGGCGAGGTCATGTCCATTGGCCGGACATTCCACGAATCGGTGCAAAAGGCGCTGGCCAGCATGGAAACCGACCTGACCGGGTTTGACGAGATTGACATCGAAGGGGCGCCGGACCGCGCCGCGCTGACGGCGGCGCTAAGTCGACAAACCCCGGACCGGCTTCGTGTCATTGCCCAGGCAATGCGGCACGGACTGAGTGATGACGATATTCAAGCGGTCACTGCCTTCGATCCTTGGTTCCTGGCCCGCATCCGCGAGATTATCGACGCCGAGGAAGTGATCCGCGAAAACGGGCTGCCGGCCACCGAGGATGGCCTCAGGCGTGTCAAGATGATGGGTTTCACCGATGCCCGGCTGGCGATGCTTACCAAGCGCGCCGAGGACGATATCCGCCGCACGCGGATCAATCTGGATGTCACCGCCGTCTTCAAGCGCATCGACACCTGCGCGGCCGAGTTTGAGGCGCAGACACCCTATATGTATTCGACCTATGAGGTGCCCGTGATGGGCGACGTCGAATGCGAGGCCCGGCCAAGCGGCGCGAAAAAGATCGTCATCCTTGGCGGCGGCCCGAACCGGATCGGCCAGGGGATCGAGTTTGATTACTGTTGTTGCCACGCCTGTTTCGCGCTGACGAAGGCCGGTTACGAGACCATCATGGTCAACTGTAATCCTGAAACCGTATCGACCGATTATGACACATCCGACCGGCTGTATTTCGAGCCGCTGACCTATGAGCACGTGATGGAAATACTGCGGGTCGAGCAGGAAAATGGCGCGCTTCATGGTGTTATCGTCCAGTTTGGCGGCCAGACGCCGCTGAAGCTTGCCAACGCGCTGCATGACGCGGGCATTCCGATCCTTGGCACCACGCCCGATGCTATTGATCTGGCAGAAGATCGTTATCGGTTCCAGCAACTGGTCATCAAGCTTGGCCTGAAGCAACCGACGAACGCTATCGCACATACAGGCGCCGAAGCGATGGAGGCTGCCGAAAGGATTGGCTTTCCCCTGGTCATCCGGCCGTCATACGTTCTTGGCGGGCGGGCGATGGAGATCGTGCGCGACACTGCCCAGCTTGAACGCTATATCCGCGATGCAGTCGTTGTTTCCGGCGACAGCCCGGTGCTGTTGGACAGCTATCTTTCCGGTGCAGTGGAAGTTGACGTCGACGCGCTTTGCGATGGTGACGCCGTCCATGTCGCGGGCATCATGGAGCATATCGAGGAAGCAGGCGTGCATTCCGGCGACAGCGCCTGTTCGCTGCCGCCGCACACGCTTTCTGACGCCACAATCGACGCGCTGATCGGGCAGACCGAGGCGCTTGCCAGGGAACTTGGCGTTGTCGGACTGATGAATGTTCAGTTTGCCATCAAAGGCGACGATATTTACCTGATCGAAGTGAACCCCCGCGCCAGCCGCACCGTGCCCTTCGTGGCCAAAGCCACCGATTCAGCGATTGCGTCCATCGCGGCGCGCCTGATGGCAGGTGAGAAACTGGCCGACTTCCCGGTGGCGCCACCGCACAAGTTCGTCGACGACGACGTGACAATCAAGATCGGCGATCCCATGGCGCTGGCCGATTTCCGCACGCCATGGTTCAGCGTCAAAGAAGCGGTGTTGCCCTTTGCCCGCTTCCCCGGCGTTGATACGCTTCTTGGTCCCGAAATGCGCTCAACCGGCGAGGTTATGGGCTGGGACCGGAGCTTTGCCCGGGCGTTTCTGAAGGCGCAGCTGGGGGCAGGCACCGACCTGCCCGAGGCCGGGACGGTGTTCTTTTCGATCAAGGACGACGACAAGACCGATCAGCTGATCGAGACCGCGCAGATGCTGCACGACCTTGGTCTCACGATCCTATCCACGCGCGGCACCGCGGCATTCCTGACTGAAAATGGCATTCCATCGGACATCGTGAACAAGGCTTACGAAGGCGGCCGCACGATCGTGGACGTGATGAAAGACGGCGAGATCGCACTGGTGATGAACACCACCGAAGGCGCGCAGGCGGTCGAGGATTCGCGGTCGATGAGGAACGTCGCGCTGATGGACCGGATTCCGTATTATACGACCGCAACGGCGAGCCATGCGGCAGCGTGCGCGATGGTGGCGCGGCGGGAAGGGGAGCTGGGGGTGCGGAGCTTGCAGGGTTGAGGGTTGGCCATGCCGAGGCGCGCCGGGATTGCCCATTCCTTGTCCGCTGCGCGGACAATACCTGCGTCCGCGAAATGGCACTCAATTAGCCGGGCTGTGCCTGCCCGTGGGTTGGCGCAATGACGGATGTGCTGCGCACTTTATCCCGCAACACCCCTCTTCCATCTGAACGAATTGCGCCCATCACAATGCGCCTACCCGCCGGAACGGGCAGGTGCTGCCCGGCGCCTTCGGCTTGGTTCCGGGCAATTGTTGCACCTCAATTGGTATAATTAGTGCTTAGTACGGCCAGCCCAATCGCCTAGCAATCCACACCACTTTCCTCCCCACCAACACAACTCCCAGATCATCCCGCTTCCTGAATCGCCGCCCGGTATTGGCGCATCCCATACCCAATCCCTTCAGCGATCCCTGGCACCTTCAGCAACGTCTCACGGATCGCCAGCAACCTCTCGCGCCGCCAGTCATCTTCCAGCAGCTTCAGATACGCTTCCGGTGTTTCGGCATCGTATTGCATGGTGCCTCCGGCTTGCTCAGCCACGCGGGGCGCGCTAGGCCCCGGCTCATGGCCAAACTATACTTCCACTATTCGACCATGAACGCGGGCAAGTCGACGCTTCTTCTTCAGGCGTCTTACAATTACCGCGAGCGGGGGATGGAGACCTATCTGCTGACTGCCGCACTCGACGGGCGTGCGGGTGCTGGGCAGATCGCCAGCCGGATCGGGATCAGCGCCGACGGCGACACTTACGACACGCGCACCGATATGTTCGCGTTGCTGGCGGAACGTCAGCGCAGGGGACCGGTGGCCTGCGTCTTCATTGACGAGGCGCAGTTTCTGACCAAAGCCCAGGTGTGGCAACTGGCCCGCGCGGTTGACGACCTTGGCCTGCCGGTGATGTGTTATGGCCTGCGGGTTGATTTCCGGGGCGAGCTTTTTCCCGGATCTGCGGCACTTCTTGCCATCGCCGATGAAATGCGTGAGGCGCGAACCATTTGTTTTTGCGGTAAAAAAGCGACGATGGTGGTGCGGCGGGATGGAGACGGCAATGCGATGATGAAGGGCGATCAGGTTCAGATTGGCGGCAATGAAACCTATGTGTCGATGTGCCGAAAACACTGGCGTGAAGCCGTGGACGAAAGCGAAATCGGCTAGGAAACCTGGTTCGGCAAGGGCGCGCCGTTAGCCCAGGCATTCAGGTTATCAACCGCCATCGCCCCCATGTTTTCGCGCACTTCCAGTGCTGCCGTGCCCAGATGCGGTAAAAGCGTGACGTTTTCCATCGCCTTCAATGCGTCCGGCACAATCGGTTCGCGCTCGTAGACATCCAGACCAGCGCCACCAATCTCACCGCCTTGTAGTGCCGCGATCAGCGCGGCTTCGTCCACCACGTCGCCGCGCGCGATGTTGATCAGCACGGCGTGCGATTGCATCGTCGCGAGCACATCGGCATTGATGATGTGGTGGGTTGCGGGCGTGGCGGGCAAGGCGATGACGACAATGTCGGCCACCGCACAGACGTCCCGTAGCGCGGCAAGCTGGCGCGCCGGAACGCCGGGGTCGGCAACCGCCGAGCGATTGTAAAAGACCACGTTCATGTCAAAGCCAAGTGCGGCGCGCTTCGCGATCGCCTTACCGATCCGCCCCATGCCGATGACGCCGAGCGTTTTGCCGGTGACGTGCATTCCAAGAAACTGCGTCGGATGCCAGCCTTCCCAGTTACCTGCCCGCAGAACCCGCTCGCCTTCGCCCGCGCGTCGGCAGGTTGTGAGGATCAGCGTCATCGCGATATCGGCGGTCGCATCGGTGACGGCACCGGGTGTGTTGGTGACCAGAATGCCCCGGTCTGAGGCTGCCACGACATCAATGTGATTGTAACCCACGCCAAAGTTGGCGAGGATTTTCGTTTTTAATTCAGGTACTTGACCGATCACGCCTGCCGACAACGGGTCACCCAGCGTGGGAAGGATCGCGTCGTATCTTGCAAGTGCCGCGGCCATTGCCTTGGGTGTCAGCGGAATTGTCTCGGCCCGGACATCCGTCGAAAATCCCGGATCCAAGGCGGCGAGGACACGGTCGGGCAGCGGTCGGGTCACAAGTAGCGTCGTCATCAAAACATCCTTCCGCCAACGGCCACGTCTTTGTCTGGCGCAAGCAGGACAACTTCGCCGTCGTCATCCGGCACGCCCAGAACCAGAACCTCGGACATGAACTTTCCGATCTGGCGCGGCGCGAAATTGACCACCGCCAGGACCTTTCGGTCCGCAAGATCGTTCAGGTCGTAGTGCCTGGTAATTTGTGCCGAACTTTTCTTTTCACCGATCTCGGGCCCGAAATCGACGTAGAGTTTGAACGCGGGCTTGCGCGCTTCGGGGAACGGCTCGGCACGGACGATCTTGCCGACGCGGATGTCTACCTTCAAGAAATCGTCGAATGAAAGCGTCATTGGCCCAATTCCCTGCTGCGATCAGCAGCGGCTTTGATTGCGCGGTTCAGAAGCGAAGGAAACCCCGAATCCTCGTCCATCAAAACCTCGAGTGCGGCCTGTGTTGTGCCGTTCGGGCTGGTTACATTGATGCGCAACCGGGTTGGGTCATCTTCCGACGCCTCGGCCAGCGCACCGGCCCCGGAAACCGTCGTCAGGGCAAGCTGCATGGCAAGGTCCTCCGGAAGACCCTGCGTCACGCCTGCGGCGGCCATGGTTTCAATCAGATGGAAGACATAGGCCGGACCGGACCCGGATAGCGCGGTGACAGCATCCATCTGACTTTCATCGCTCAGCCGAACCGTTTTCCCGACCGCCGCCAGAAGCGTCTCGGCCAGTGCAAGTTGCGCCTCGGAAACATGGGCGTTGCCGATGAGCGCGGTGATGCCTTTTCCAATGGCGGCGGGCGTGTTGGGCATCGCGCGGATGATCGGGGTGTCGCTTCCGAAGGCGGTTTCAAAATGCGCAATTGTCGTCCCGGCGGCGATGGAAAGAACCACCGTGTTGCCGCCGCCCATTGTTGCGGCCTGCGGAACCGCTGCGTCCATCATCTGAGGTTTCACGGCGACGACCAAAATCGCGGGCGCGTCGGGCAAAGCGGCGTTCAGATGAACGCCTTGTGCTTTCAGCCAGTCCGACGGCACCGGGTCGATGACGTGAACCGAAGCCGGGTCCAGCCCTCCCGCCAGCCACCCTTCCAGCATTGCACTGCCCATCTTGCCGCAGCCAAGAAGCACCAGTCCACGGTCAGATATGTCTTCGAAGTTCATTAACGCTCTCCGCCCAGCCTAAGCTTCTTTTCTTCTTGGCTGAAAAATCTGAGGGAGCAAGGGGGAAGGCGTTTTTACAGCGCCGCCCCGAAAGCAAAACGACCGGGCCGCTTTTGCGACCCGGTCTTTTGGCCGATCCGCAGGCCGGGGGGAACGGCCGTTTTAAGCGCGGATTGGCGGAACGAGTATCACTGGCCCGTCAGGCTCTCCCGTAGGCTTCGTCAATGGCGACACGCATTGCTTCGGCTGGCGTCTCATCGCCCCATGCAACCAGTTGGAACGCCGGGTAAAAACGCTCGGCTGAAAGCACCGCCGCTCGGATCATCGTGTCAATCTGTTCGGCGCTGGCAATCTGTTCGCCTGCAAGAATTAAACCATAGCGCCACACCATCAGTTTTTGCGCTGACCAATAGGCAAAGGCACCGGCCCAACACATATCATTAGCGGCATTCAGCGTCTCATAAACGCCGGGCAGACGTTCTTTTGGTGGATCCATCTCGAACGTGCAAATCAGACGAAGCGTCTCGTCAAACGCTGACCAGGCGAGCGTTATCGAATACGTGCGCCACTGACCAACGACTGACATCGCAATCTGGTCGTCGGCGACCCGATCGAAATCCCATTCGTGATGCTCGGCAAGATGCTCAACAATGTCGATGGGGTGAAGTTCGTCGGTCGAGAAATACTGCTCGGAAAGCGACATACGCGGCCTCATAAGTTTTTTGGCTGGGTAGCGTCTTCCGGCCACCACAGCTTGGTGCCTGCTCAAGGTCCGGTAGGTTTATCCGCCGACCTTACGAGATATGGTGTGCCGAAAGCCGGAGTCTGTAAAGGACTAATTTGCGAAATCAGAAAACTGTCCACAGAAAAGTGACGCAATTTCGCCGATCAGGTCGCGCCGCCGAAAAGTGAAAAATTTTAGTAAAAAGAGCGGCCGAAAAAAGCGGTTTGCGTTAAATTTGAATCAATATTCGCTGCCTCTCAATCAGCATTCTGCTGATTTCGAATGCAAATTTTGATGCACTGTGTTTCGTTGAAAACGCAATCCGCTCTAGGCTTCCGATTTCGCCGCCGCTTCGAGCGTGTCGAGACGGGCACGCAGTGCTTCGTTTTCCTCGCGCGCTTTCAGCGCCATCGAACGCACCGCCTCGAATTCCTCGCGCGTGACAAAATCCCGCTCGGCAAGCCAGCGATCAACCAGCCCGGTCATTGCCGTTTCGGCTTCGTCGCGCGCACCCTGGGCCACACCCATCGCGTTGGTCATAAGCTGCGATATGTCGTCAAATATTTTGTTCCGGGTCTGCATGGTGCCTCCGACGTGGCGGTTCTGAGCACTATATGGGTTCAGCGGTTCGGTTCACAAGGTTGACGACGCCGATATGCCCTGCCACTTGGTGCCTGTCATGTTGCTTGCGATACCGTTCCCAGACATCTCGCCCACGCTGATCGAGTTCCCAATTGGACCGGTGACTTTGGCGATCCGCTGGTATGCGCTGGCGTATATCGGGGGAATAATTCTTGGGTTCTGGATGGTGCTGCGCGCGCTTGCCCGGCCCGAATTGTGGCCCGGCGACACCGCGCCGGTGGACCGCAAGGCATTGGACGACCTGGTAACCTGGATTATCCTTGGCGTGATCCTTGGCGGCCGCATCGGGTATGTCGTGTTCTATGATCCGCAGCATTTTCTGAGCAACCCGGCGGATATTCCAAAGGTTTGGCAAGGCGGCATGGCCTTTCACGGCGGGTTTATTGGCGTGATCATCGCGGGATATCTGTTCTGCCGTCGCCGTGGCATCGCGAAGGCCCAGATGGCGGATGTTCTGGCGATAGCGACACCGGTAGGTCTGATGCTTGGGCGGGTTGCAAACTTTATCAACGCCGAGCTTTGGGGGCGGGCCACTGATTTACCGTGGGGCGTGATATTTCCCGGCGTGCGTGCGCAGGATTGTCCCGGTATCGAAGGGCTTTGCGCGCGCCACCCATCGCAGATTTACGAAGCGGGTCTGGAAGGGTTGCTGCTGGGCATTGTCATCATCTGGCTGGCCTACCGGCGCGGTTGGCTGAAGACACCTGGCGCACTTTGCGGGGTGTTTTGGGCAGGATATGGGTGCGCGCGCTTCTTCGTTGAATATTATCGCGTGGCGGACCAGCAGTTCATCACGCCGGACAATCCTTTGGGCCGGGTCCTGCAATTCGGCGATTTTGGCCTGAGCATGGGTCAGTTGCTTTCGGTTCCAATGATTATTGTCGGCCTGATTATAATTGGTCTGGCGCGGCGGCGGGTGTGAGCGGGCTGACAGAGGTTCTGGCGCGCCGGATCCGCGATGCCGGGCCGATCACGGTGGCCGATTACATGACCGAATGCCTTCAGCATCCCACACTTGGCTATTATGCCACCCGCGATCCGTTCGGTGCCTCAGGTGACTTCACGACGGCACCCGAGATCAGCCAGATGTTTGGTGAATTGCTGGGTCTTGCGGTGGCGCAGGCGTGGCTTGACCGGGGCGCGCCGTCGCCCTTCAATCTGGTTGAACTGGGTCCGGGTCGCGGGACGTTGATGGCCGACATGCTGAGGGCAACGGCGCAGGTTTCAGATTTCGTGGGCGGTGCCGAATTGCATCTGGTCGAAACGTCGCGCGTGCTGCGCGAGGTTCAGAAAGCTACCATCGCGCGACCGGTGACGCATCACGACAAAATTGCGGACATACCCGACGGCCCGCTTTTTCTTGTGGCCAACGAATTTTTTGACGCGCTGCCAATCCGGCAGTTCATCCGCGAAGGCCAGGGCTGGCGCGAGCGCGTTGTGGGGCTGGACCAGGGCAAGCTGTCGTTCGGCTTGACGGACGTTATGCGCCCGGAGTTCCTGAACTATCGCCTTGGAGACACCGCCGATGGCGATCTTGTCGAATACGCGCCCGCAGCGGCGGCTATTGCGCGCGAAATTGGTCAGCGCGTTTGCTGTGACGGCGGTGCGGCGTTCATCGTGGACTATGGCGGCTGGCGGTCGTTGGGGGACACTTTGCAGGCGCTTCAGGATCATGCATTCGCGGACCCGCTGGCGTCCTGCGGCGCGGCGGATCTGACGGCGCACGTGGATTTCGAGGCAATCGCCAAGGCGGCAGTTTCCGCACAACACACGAAACTTACGCCACAAGGTATCTTTCTGGAGCGTCTTGGCATCACGGCGCGGGCGCAATCGCTGGCAGAGGGGCTGTCGGGCGAAACGCTTGAAAGTCATGTTGCCGCCCATCGCCGCTTGACGCACGGGCGCGAAATGGGAACGCTCTTTAAGGTGATGGCCATCTATGCCCCCGATACCGCTTTGCCGCCCGGTCTGGACGCGTGACGCTTGAAATATTGACATCCGAGCTTCTGACGCCGTTCCGCCACGGCTTTTTCACCCGTCGCGGTGGTGCATCATCGGGCGTGTTCGAGGGGTTGAACTGCGGGTATGGTTCATCGGATCAAAACGACATCGTGTCGATTAACCGGACCCGGGTCGCAGAGGCTATGCTGGTCGCGCCCGAAGACCTGGCCACCGTGCATCAGGTACATTCGAGCGACGTGGTGACCGTTACGGGCGAACCCTGCGACGGCACGATCAAGGCAGACGCAATGGTGACGGCGGCGCGCGGGCGCGCGCTGGCGGTTCTTACAGCCGATTGCCAACCGGTTCTGTTTGCTGACGCCGAGGCGAACATCATCGGTGCCGCGCACGCCGGTTGGAAAGGTGCGCTTAACGGAGTTTTGGAAGCAACCCTTGATGCAATGGAGCGGATCGGCGCGCGCCGCGACCAAATTCGGGCCGTGATCGGGCCGTCGATCAGCCAGGCGGCTTACGAAGTAGGGCCTGAGTTTCGCGCGACGTTTGTTGATCACGATCCGGGCAACGCAGAACTCTTTGTCGACGGCGCCGATGACCGGTTTCACTTCGATCTGACAGGTTACGGGTTGATGCGGCTGGAACGCGCCGGGGTCGGCCACGCCGAACGGACCGGACATTGCACTTATACCGACGCTGACCGGTTCTATTCCTATCGCCGCAGCGTACACCTTCGCCACGCCGACTATGGCCGCCTGATTTCAGCCATCCGGCTTTGAGCAAAACACCAAAACTTCCCTGAATCCGTCACGCCCTCGCCCAATTACAGGGCAAGACTAGGCGCAATTCGGCATTTGGATACCGATGGGGGAAGTAATGGAGATCAAGCAATGAAAGCCAAGCCACGCTGGATGCAAAGCGTGATTGCCACTGCGCAACTGGCGCTGCCGCCATTGCCGTTCACAAGAACAGCCAAAACCAATGCCGCAGCAGAGCCCGCGCCAAAGGCCGCGCAGGCATGACCCAATACGCCCAAATTGTGGCGCGCAATATCATTTGCCGCGCCAGACACTGCCCAACCAAAGGGTTGAATTCATGAGTTACACTCCGCCCACTCTTCCACCGTTTCCCGGACAGTCGGGAAATCGCACGTTCTCGGAACCCCGGTGGAAAGTGCGGCGCTATAGCCGACCCAAGTCAGTACCGATTTCGGCGAAATTGACCCGTCGGTTTGAAACTGAATGGATCGAGGACGGTGTAGTTCGCTCGGCCTCGCGGGTGGCACCGGCACTGCCGGTATTCGAGCAAGCCTTCGGCGCGTTCACGCACGGTGCATTGATCCAAACGGCGGAAGGTCCGGTCGCGATCGAAGATCTGGTGCCGGGGATGCTTTTGGAAGCCGGGCGCGGTGAACCTTCGGAACTGCTTTGGAAAGGCTCGATAACGCTGGTGCCGGGCGCACCTTCATTGGCCGAATTTCCAGACCGGCTTTATCGCGTGATGCCCGACGCCTTTGGACTGGGGCGTCCGGTTCAGGACCAGACTTTCGGCCCACATGCACGCCGCTTTGACCGCGACCCCAAGGTGCGGGCCGCGCTGGGAACCGAAGCCGCACTAGTGCCGCTTTCGTCCGCCGCAGACGGGATGTCGGTGATCGAAGTTAACCCGGTCGCGCCGACGCAGGTTTATCACCTGTCATGCGAGCGGCACGAAACCATTTTGTCCGCAGGGCTTGAGGTTGAAACCTATCATCCGGGCCCCGATGTGGCGCTGTCGCTGTCGGAGGAAATGATGCGGCACTTCCTGATGTTCTTCCCGTATCTGCGCAGCATCCGGGATTTCGGTCGGCTGGCGGCACCACGGATCAGCGCCGAAGAACTGGACGCAATCGCCTGAGCCTCAGGCGGACTGGTTCAGTCTTTCTTCCAGCACTTCAAACGGCACGCCCGGCTCGTCCTTGGCGTCGCGGATAACCAGCGACGTCTTGACGCTGGCGACATTTGGCGCCGCCGTCAGTTCCTCGGTCAGAAACCGTTGAAACGTTGACAGATCGGGGGCGACGCACTTCAGGATGAAGTCAACTTCGCCGTTCAGCATGTGGCATTCGCGGACCAGCGACAATTTGCGGCAGCGGTCTTCGAAGGCGTTCAAATCGACTTCCGCCTGGCTTAAGAGGCCGACCATCGCGAAGACCTGAACCTCGAACCCCAACGACCGCGCATCGACGGCTGCATGATAGCCCCTGATATATCCCTGTTCTTCCAGGGTTCGGACGCGGCGAAGACATGGCGGTGCTGAAATGCCAACGCGGCGGGCAAGTTCGACATTGGTCATGCGACCGTCGGCTTGCAGTTCGGCAAGGATTTTCCGATCTATGGGATCCAGCTTACTGCCTGGCATGTTTCCTCCGGCGATTTTTGCAAACCTTATTCCCACGGGCGCTGCTGCGCAATAAAATTTCAAGGCAGAGCAATATTGTTAAGCAATCATCAACTCGCTGCGACACCCCTTTTGATCTTGGGGTCGCGGCTCTATATCGGGAAAGCTGGCACTTTAGGGGACTGAAATGGGCGAAACAAAACAAAGCCGCGTTTTGATCATTGGCTCGGGGCCGGCGGGCTATACCGCAGGCGTTTATGCAAGTCGCGCGATGCTTGAACCGGTTCTGGTGCAGGGTATTGAACCCGGTGGCCAGCTTACCATCACCACGGAAGTTGAAAACTGGCCGGGTGACACCGAGGTGCAAGGGCCCGACCTGATGCAGCGGATGGAAGCGCACGCGCGGTCTGTCGGCACCGAAGTTATCTCGGACCATATCCAGTCACTGGACCTATCCAGACGCCCGTTTGTTGCGGCAGGCGATGGCGGCACGACCTATCTGGCGGAAGCGGTGATCCTTGCCACTGGCGCGCAGGCCAAATGGCTTGGGATGCCGTCGGAAGACCATTTCAAGGGTTTTGGCGTGTCGGCTTGCGCAACCTGCGACGGTTTCTTTTTTCGTGGGCAACAGGTTGTCGTGGTGGGCGGTGGAAATACTGCTGTGGAAGAAGCTCTGTTTCTGACCAAATTTGCATCCAAGGTGACGCTGGTTCATCGCCGGAACGAGCTTCGGGCCGAGAAAATCCTTCAGCACCGCCTGTTCAAGAACCCCAAGGTCGAGATCATGTGGGACCATCAGCTGGACGAGGTTTTCGGCACGGATGATCCACGCGGCGTTGAAGGCGTGCGGCTTAAGCACGCGCAGACGGCGGCGATCACCGAGCTGCCGTGCAAGGGCGTCTTTATCGCAATCGGCCATGCCCCATCGTCGGAATTGGTCAGCGATCAGTTGGAGCTGCACAACGGCGGTTATGTGGTGACTGCGCCCGATTCCACTGCAACTTCGATCCCGGGTGTCTTTGCGGCAGGTGATATCACCGACCACATATATCGTCAGGCGGTCACCAGCGCCGGTATGGGCTGTATGGCGGCACTTGAGGCCGAGAAGTTTCTGGCCGAGCAAGAGGCCGACGCGGAACTGCCTGACACCGAAAATTCGGAGACACCGGCGGCCGCGACCGCGTAATAAATTCGGACAACCACCCCCCCCCGTGTCTTTGCGACACAGGGCAATTCGCATTTCAACAGAAACAAGATTGCGGTTGCAGGGCATGGACCACCGGCGTTAGACCCGCGCAACCTCAATTTCCCCGATAAAAGTTCCCACATGCAAATTCCAAACCACGCCCCGATCCCCGAGCTTTTCGTGTCCTACGAAAGCGCGCAGAAACTGAAGGTGGAAGCAGGCGAGATGCCGTCTTGGGATCTTAGCCCGCGCCAGATATGCGATCTTGAGTTGTTGATGAACGGGGGATTTCACCCACTGAAAGGCTTCCTTTCAGAGGCCGATTATACGTCTGTCGTCGACGATATGCGGCTGACCGACGGTGCGATCTGGCCGCTGCCGATCACGCTGGATGTTGCCCAGAAATTCGCCGACGGGTTGGAACCGGGTCAGGATATCGCGCTTCGGGACCCCGAAGGTGTCATTCTGGCAATCATGTCGGTGACCGACCGCTGGACACCGGACAAGGCGCACGAGGCCAGGAATGTATATGGCGCTGACGATGCCGCCCATCCCGCCGTCAACTATCTGCACAATGTGGCCGGTCCGGTTTACCTTGGCGGGGCGATCACCGGCCTTCAGCCGCCGGTGCATTACGACTTCAAAATGCGCCGCGATACGCCGAACGAATTGCGGGCCTATTTCCGCAAGCTTGGATGGCGGCGTATCGTTGCTTTTCAGACGCGAAATCCGCTGCACCGCGCGCACCAGGAACTGACCTTCCGCGCCGCAAAAGAAGCGCAGGCCAACCTGTTGATCCACCCCGTGGTCGGCCTGACGAAGCCGGGCGATGTCGATCACTTTACCCGCGTGCGCTGCTATGAAGCGGTGCTGGACAAATATCCCGCCGCGACAACGACCATGAGCCTTCTGAACCTGGCGATGCGCATGGCCGGACCACGCGAAGCGGTCTGGCACGGGCTGATCCGCAAGAACCATGGCTGCACCCATATGATCATCGGGCGCGATCACGCCGGGCCGGGTAAGAACTCGGCGGGCGAAGATTTTTATGGGCCATATGACGCGCAGGAACTGTTCGCCAAACATCAGGACGACATTGGTCTGACGATGGTTGATTTCAAACAGATGGTATTTGTGCAGGACCGCGCCCAATACGAGCCAGCCGACGAAGTTGAGAGCGACGCGACGGTTCTGAACATCTCGGGCACCGAGCTTCGGCGGCGGCTGCGCGAAGGGCTTGAGATACCCGAGTGGTTTTCCTTTGGCGAAGTTGTCGGCGAGCTTCGTCGCCGCTATCCACCGCGGGCGCAGCAGGGATTTACGGTATTTTTCACCGGCTTTTCGGGGTCGGGGAAATCTACGATTGCCAACGCGCTTCTGGTCAAGCTGATGGAAATGGGCGGGCGACCTGTGACGTTGCTTGATGGCGATATCGTGCGAAAAAACCTGTCATCCGAGCTTGGCTTCTCCAAAGAACACCGAGACCTGAACATTCGCCGGATCGGTTTTGTCGCCAGCGAGATTACGAAGAACGGCGGTATCGCCATCTGTGCGCCAATTGCGCCTTATGCGACCACGCGGCGCGCAGTTCGAGAAGACGTCGAGCAGTTTGGGGCCTTCCTTGAAATACACGTCGCCACGTCCATTGAGGAATGCGAACGCCGCGACCGGAAGGGTTTGTATAAGCTGGCGCGCGAAGGCAAGATCAAGGAATTTACTGGAATTTCAGACCCCTACGATGTTCCGGAGAACCCGGAGTTGCGGGTTGAGACCGAAAACGTCGAGGTCGATCACTGCGCGCATCAGGTTTTGCTGAAGCTTGAGCAGATGGGGCTTGTCGCGGGTTAAAGGCCGGTCAGAGACTTTGCAATCTTGGCCCACGTCTTTTCGGATCGTGCGACCAGAAGGCGGCCGTTTTTAATCGCTGGCGCATAGGGCGTGCCGTCCAATAGCCGAGCAACGCCGCCTGCTTCTTCAGCAGCAAGGCAGCCAGCGGCGTGATCCCATGGGTTCAGAACCGGGGACAGGCAGAAATCGACCGCGCCCTGCGCAAGCATCCGGTATTCATGTGCCGAACAGCGAAGCGCGTCGGTCTTGTGAAAATGCGGCAGGATCGAAAAGAGCCGGTGACGTTCATCGCCCTCGAATAGGTAACTGTGGACATACCCCATCGCTGCGTTGAGTTCGGGCGGAGAAGGGTCGCCAAACCGAAGCGCCGTCGCGCGTCCATCTGATCTGACAAATTCAGCGCCCTCGCCCGCGCGCGCAACGACCCAGTCATCGCCGATCGGGTCGTAAATCATACCCCAGACAGTTCGGCCTTTCGACGACAATGCCAGAATCACCCCAAAAGTCGCCAGCCCATGGGCAAAATTCCATGTGCCGTCGACGGGGTCGATGATCAGGCAGGTTTCCGCGTCGGCAATGGCGTCTCGCAAGGCCGGATTATCCGCAACGGCCTCTTCGCCGACGACGACAACGCCGGGAAGAATGTCCGCAGCGGCTTGCGTTAAACAGCGTTCGGCTTCGCGGTCAGCGATTGTCACCAGATCGTCCGGGCGGGACTTTGTTGCAATGTCGCCAGGCTCAAGTGACCGAAATCGCGGCAATATTTCCTTCGCGGCAACTTCGCGCACCGCATCAATAAGTGCAGCCTCGGCTGCCAACGACAAAGTCATGCCGCCAGCCCCCGCCCCTTCAAAAGTGCCTCAGGCCCCGGCATTCGACCACGAAAGGCTTGATAGAGGTCCGCCGCTTCTTCGGAACCGCCGACAGAAAGGATGAATTGTTCCAGCTTCGCCGCCGTTTCGGCATCAAACGGATTGCCCGCTTCGCGGAACGCCTCGAACGCATCCGCATCCATCACTTCGGCCCACATATAGCTGTAGTAACCGCTGGAATAACCGTCGCCAGCAAACACATGGGCGAAATGCGGTGTTGCGTGGCGCATTGCGACGGCGTGCGGCATCCCGATCCGGTCCAACACCTGGGCCTGACGCTGCATCGGATCGGCGGGCGGTTCGCCCCGGTGAAAATCCAGATCGACCAGTGCGGACGCAATGTATTCAACCGTCTGAAAGCCCATGTCGTAAGTGCCTGCCGCAAGAAGACGGTCAAGCAGTTCTGGCGCCATCGGTTCGCCGGTTTCCGCGTGCGTTGCAAATTCGGCCAGCACTTCGGGAACTTCGAGCCAGTGTTCGTAAAGCTGGCTGGGCAATTCGACAAAATCACGGGCAACGCTGGTGCCCGAGACGGTCTCGTAGGTCACATCGCTTAGGATCTGATGCAGCGCATGACCAAACTCGTGAAATAGCGTGCGGGCGTCGTCAAAGCTCAGAAGTGCCGGTTGCCCTTCGGGCGGCTTGGCGAAATTGCAGACATTGATGACAATCGGGCGGACGTCGCCGCCAAGCTTTCGCTGCGACCGAAGTGCCGAACACCAGGCGCCGGATCGCTTGGAGCCGCGATTGAAATAGTCGCCGATGAATACCGCCAGATGTTGCCCGTCGCGGGTAATTTCCCACGCGCGCGCGTCCGCGTGATTTAACGACACGTCCTTTAGCGGTGCGGCTTCGATACCGAACAACCGGCCCGCGCAGGCAAAAGCGGCGTCGATCATGCGATCAAGTTGCAGATAAGGCTTCAATTCGGCTTCGTTCAGATCATGTTCTCGTGCGCGGCGGATTTCGCTGTAGTACCGCCAGTCCCAGGGCTCTAACTGCCCGCCCGGAACGTCATCACGCAGCATTTCGGTCAGAATGTCCGCGTCTTGAAGTGCCGAGCGCCGCGCCGGTTCCCAGACCTTCATCAAAAGAGCCTCGACCGCGTCGGGCGTTTTGGCCATTTCGGTTTGCAGTTTGTAGGCGGCGAAGTCGTGATACCCCAGCAATTGCGCCCGTTCCGCCCGCAGCGCCAAAGTCTCGGCTGCAATCGCGCGGTTGTCGGTCTTGCCGCCATTGGCACCGCGCGATGTCCACGCGCGCCAGACTTTCTCGCGCAATTCGCGGCGCGGCGAGAACTGCAAGAATGGAACGATCAGCGACCGCGATAGCGTGATAATGGGGCCGGGACGGTCTTTTTCCTGCCCAGTGGAGTGCGCGCCAGAGCGTAAGAACTCGGGCAATCCTTCAAGATCATCCGCGTTCAGGTCAAGCGCCCACGACCTTTCCTCGGCCAGAATGTTTTGGGTGAATTTGGTTCCCAGGACCGCCAGCCGCGCCTTGACGTCTTTAAGCCGGTCGCGCGCCGCACCTTCGAGCCGGGTGCCTGACCGGACAAAGCATCGATGGGTCAACATCAAAACACGCGCCTGCTCTTTCGTCAGGTCAAGCGACGCATGATCTTGCCAAAGCGTTTCTATCCGCGCGAAAAGTTGCCCGTTCATCGTGATTTCAGAAGAATATTCCGATAATTTCGGCGAAAATTCGCGCTGCAATGCTTCGCGTTTGGGGTTCGCATCGGTTCCGGCGAGGTTGAAGAACGTCGAAAGTACGCGGCTCAGCGTTTCCTCGGAAAGCTCGAGCGCTTCGATCGTGTTCTCAAATGTCGGCGGGTTCTCGTTGTCGGCAATGGCCGCGATGTTGGCGCGGGCTTGCGTGAGGGCTGCGTCCAGAGCGGGTACAAAATCGTCGTCTGATATGTCGGCAAATGGCGGCAATCCGAACGGGTCAGACCATTCGGCCAAAAGGGGGTTTGACATAATAGCTCCTGAAAGTGACTCGCCCTGCCCGAAACCTAAGGCTGCCCCAGCCCGTATACCAGTGCCTCACGCAGCGTTGCCGCAGGTTTGACAGCCAGCACGCCGCTTTACGCCGATCACGCGGACATCCGCTTGAAGCGCGTCATAGATCATCAGGCGGCCAATCAGCGGATCACCGGCACCCGCCAGCAATTTGACGGCTTCAGCGGCCATCATCGCGCCGACAACGCCTGGAAGCGGCCCGAGCACGCCGCCTTCAGCGCAAGTTGGCGCCAGACCATCTGCCACAGCTTCGGGAAAAACGCAGCGATAACAAGGCGCGCCGCGTGCAGGATCGAAAATACTCAGCTGACCTTCCCATTGGCTGATTGCCCCCGATACCAGAGGAATGCCGGCACCGACTGCTGCCTCGTTCACGAGGTATCGCGTTTCTGCGTTGTCAGTGCCGTCAAGAACCAGATCATAATCAGCGAAGAGCGCGCGCGCGACATCGCTGGTCAGACGTCGGTTGTAGGGTTGAACCGCAACGAACGGGTTCTGCGCCTTCATGGCAATTTCGGCCGAAAACACCTTTGGCATACCGATCCGAGCATCGGCGTGAATAACCTGACGCTGAAGGTTCGAATTTTCGACCACATCGTCATCAATGACGCCAATTGTGCCGACCCCCGCCGCGGCCAGATATTGCAGCGCGGACGAGCCAAGCCCGCCTGCGCCAATCACCAGAACGTGCGCCTCTTTCAGCCGCTTTTGGCCGGGCCCGCCAATTTCCCGCAATACGATATGGCGCGCGGTTCTTTCTAGTTCGGCGCTGGACCCATCGGGCGCGTTCTGCGTTCGGTTTTCCGGCCTGACATGGGTTCGAAGCCGCGATAATCCCCGAGAATAGCCCCAGATGACGACCCCGAGACTGCCAAGAACCAACCATTCCCCGGCGGACCCGCCGGTGGCCTCGCGCAACGGGTGGCCCATCGGAAACGCGACCTGCACCGCCAGCACCCCCAAATACAGAATCGCGATCATCAATAGACGCGCAGGGACCGGCATTTTCAGGGCAAGGCCAAGCGCCCAAAGTATCGCGGCAAGAACAAGAACCAATGCCATCAACTTTGCCCGGTTGACCCAAACCCACCCGACCCGCGAGCCGTCGGCGACAGAGCGTCTGCTGTGGCAAAATCGGCGCGGACCACCGGCGCGATGACGAGCTGGGCGACGCGATCACCGTGCGCGATATGCACAAGTTCTGCGCCCAGATTGACAAGGATCACACCCAAAGGCCCGCGATAGTCGCTGTCGATTGTGCCGGGTGAATTTACGATCCCGATGCCGTTTCTGAGCGCCAGTCCGGACCGTGGCCGGACCTGAACTTCGAAACCATCCGGTATCTCGATGGCGAGCCCGGTGGGAATGAGTTTTCGCTCAAGCGGCGCGAGCGTGGCACCCCCGCGTGCATCGGTTGGAAAATTCGCCCGCACGTCCGCCCCGGTGGCACCGGGGGTTTCGTATGACGGCAGCGCAATTTCGGTGTCGGCGTCGGGCAGCCAACGAAATCGGACCATCGGCGCCATGTCAGCCCAGCGCCCCGGCAATGCGGGCGGCGAGCTTTCTTGCCACCTCATCCTTGCTGAGCCGGGGCCAGGTTTCGGCTCCCTGCTCGTCGATAATGGTCACCGCGTTCTCGTCGCCCCCCATGATCCCGGTTTCAGGCGACACATCGTTGGCAACGATCCAGTCGCAGCCCTTGCGCGTTCGTTTCGCCGTCGCATTGGCCACCACATCATCGGTTTCGGCGGCAAATCCGACCACCAGGTCCGGGCGCGCATCTTTGCGCTGGGCGATTGTGGCCAGAATATCAGGGTTTTCCGACAGTTCGAGCGCCGGTGGATTTCCAGAACCAGCCTTTTTGATCTTGCTCGCCGCAGCACTGGTGACCCGCCAATCGGCAACTGCCGCTGCGAATACGGCCACATCTGCTGGCAGGCTGGCCTCGACCGCGGCCAACATCTGGTCGGCTGTTTCAACGCTGATCACAGTAACCCCGGCGGGCGGCGACGTGGTTGCCGGGCCGGTAACAAATATCACCGCCGCGCCCAAGGCGGAAAGCGCGCTTGCGATGGCCGCGCCTTGGTTGCCGGACGAACGGTTGGCAAGATAACGGACCGGATCAATCGGTTCATGCGTCGGCCCCGATGTAACGATTACGCGGCGGCCCCTGAGCGGGCCATCGGCCAGCGTGTTGACAATGGCTTCAAAAATCGCGTCCGGCTCGGCCATACGCCCCGGACCGTATTCGCCGCACGCCATGTCGCCCTCATCCGGTCCGACGCGGTGAATGCCATCGGCCTCGAGCGTCGCGACATTGCGCTGATTTGCAGGATGCAGCCACATCCGCACATTCATCGCCGGAGCGATCAATACCGGCGTGTCGGTTGCCATCAATATCGTGGACGCCAGATCATCGGCGTGCCCGCCCGCCATCTTGGCCAACAGATCGGCGGTGGCCGGTGCGACAACGATCAAGTCGGCGGACCGGCTTAATTCGATATGCCCCATCTCGGCCTCGTCGGTCAGGTCAAACAAGTCTGTATAGACCCTGTCGCCCGCAAGCGACGACACGGACAGAGGTGTCACAAATTCTGCCGCCGCGCGGGTCAGAACCGGCGTCACCGCGCCACCCGATTTTCGGATCAGCCGGATAAGTGCCAGCGCCTTATAGGCCGCAATCCCGCCGCCGATGATTAGAAGTATGCGTTTGCCTGCCAGCATGGACGCTCCGTTTGTTAACGGCACAAGTGTTAAGGTCGCGCGGCGTTCGGGGCAAGGCAATGCTTTCAATGGTATTTTCAGCGGTTACTTGAACGCCAGACACGGATCGGGGCGATCAGAGGCTTCGGTCACCATCCAATAGTCAAAATTCGGGTTCTTTGGCGCATCAATTTCGAACTGACCGACCGAAACCACCGTCAATCCGTCTGGCAGCATTTTCAACAGCGACGGCACGCCCAAATTGCTTCGGGCATGTCCGTTGCCCGTAATCACAACCACAGGCGATGACGCTGCGCGCGCCCGGCTTTCATAGACGGCCGCCAAAGTGCCCCGGGCAAGTGCGGCATCCCGCAAACGCTGTGCCTCGACCATTCCCGGCAAACTCGCGGGCGGAAGCGCGTTGCAGTGGGCCACCTGCTGCTCGGCCTGCAATTCCTGTTGAACGGCATCGCCATAATCCTGATCGAGTTCAAATATGGCGGCACTGGCACCGAAAACGGCGGCGGCACCATCCGTCGTGGCGCGCCGAACGTCCTCGTTCGGCAATCCGCCACCAAATATTGCCGCCTGGGGTGCCGCTGCAAATATCGGAAAATACATCGAAAAATCCGGCCAACCGCGCTCTTCCCACTCGAGCGTTTCGGCCAGGACATCCGGGGCGTTCCGGTTTTCCGCGCCGATCCGACCGGCAAGTTCAGGCGTCAACATTTCGAACACTATCGCGCCGGGATCGAGAGCCGCGACGCCGAGCGCCTGATTTAAGTGATGGTGCGGGTTGTCGTGAACCTCGCCGATCACGACGACGTCTGCCTTGGCAAAACCGGACCAATCTTCGCCCGACATTTGCTGGGCAACGGCAGGCAAGGGCGCGAAAACCAGCACAATGAGATACCGCAGAGTTCGCATCGCGCTTTCAATATCGTCCGGGATTTTTTGACAGACCACCATGGCTCCAAATTCCGCGTTCGCCGAACAACCGGGCCTCATTAACCCTGCGTTAATCGCGATAGTTCTAGGTTAATGGAAAATCTAGCATTTCATGGTCGCCAAAAGCTATACAGTTGCATTCGAAGGTATCGAGGCGCGCCTTGTCGAGGTGCAATGCGCGCTATCGCCTGGAATTCCAAGTTTTTCCATCGTCGGCCTTCCCGACAAAGCGGTATCCGAGGCGCGCGACCGCATCCGCGCGGCTTTGACAGCAATGTCGATCGCATTGCCCGCCAAACGAATTACGGTGAACCTTTCGCCTGCCGATCTGCCCAAGGAAGGGTCCTATTTCGACCTGCCGATCGCGCTTGCCCTGCTTGCAGCAATCGGGGTCTTGCCGACGGACGCCGTTGAGGGACTTGTCGCACTCGGAGAGCTTTCACTTGACGGCAGGCTGGTCGCGGTTGCGGGCGCGCTGCCCGCAGCACTTGCCGCCGCCGAGGCCGACCGCGCGTTGATGTGCCCGGCCGCGTCCGGGGCCGAGGCGGCATGGGTTGGCGGTGTTGGCGTCGTCGCGCCCGCCAGCCTTGGCGAAGCGATCGCACACCTGACCGGTTCCAATCCGTCCGCACTGGCCGAGCCCGGCGAAATTGTCGGCCGCTGCATATTGCCCGATCTGTCTGAGGTTCGCGGTCAGGAACGCGCCAAACGCGCGCTGGAAATTTCCGCCGCTGGCCGCCATCACCTGCTGATGATCGGCACACCCGGTTCGGGCAAATCCATGCTGGCCGCGCGGCTTCCGGGCATTCTGCCGGACCTGAGCCCGGCCGAAGCGCTGGAGACTTCGATGGTGCAATCGCGCGCCGGAATGATTGACGCGGGCGGCATTTCGCGCCAGCGCCCGTATCGCGCGCCCCACCACACCGCATCCATGGCCGCAATCGTCGGCGGCGGCAAAGGCGCACTGCCGCGCGAGATCAGCCTGGCCCACAACGGGGTCTTGTTTCTCGACGAATTTCCCGAATTTCCCGGTATTATGGGGCAAACTCACCAAATAAGGTTATGAGTAGTGAAAAAAGAGTTATCAACATGCAAGTGACCGGATTCACGAATTATTTCAACCTTATCCCCCGGATACCCACAACTTATCCTAAGTGTTTGAACAGATTCATTAAGTTGATTCAGTAACTTAGAATGTCGGGACTCTATGCGAGAGACGGAAGAAGCAGTATTGCTGAGTTGTCGGCTGTGACACGGTGATATTCTGCCTGCCGTGGCGAGGTCTTCGGACTGAGGCAGTATGCGGGTTCTGGCAGGCCCGTCAGTTGATAACACGGGCCGCGTCGTCAAAAGCGCGGCCCGTGGTTATAAATGCGGACGAAGAACCGGCCCCTTTTTCGAAAGCTGCACAAGCTGTTTTTCCTTCGCACGATAGAACGAATCGACCCAAATCTCTGTGCTTTTCTGCGCCTCTTTGAGCGCACTCATATAGAAGAGTTCCGGTTCCGCCTGATAGCCGACAAGTATTTGTCGTGGGTCCTTCTCGACCTGCACAATAACGCCTGAGGCAATCGCCAACGGAAGCCAAAGCAAATCGAAGTCGGTCACATCGGGGTGCTTCGCAGCAATGTGTTCAAGTCCAGATTGTCCCAAGTAGACCCACGGGCATTGCCA
>CAXMNX010000078.1:0-7274 GCA_964194845.1 uncultured Boseongicola sp. | reverse complement strand
TGGTGCCCAGGAGAGGACTCGAACCTCCACATCCTTGCGAATACTAGCACCTGAAGCTAGCGCGTCTACCAATTCCGCCACCTGGGCCGGTGTCGTGAGCGCGTGAAATACGCGGCGCGCTGAAACCTGTCAACGCTCAATCACGGGGTCATTTGCGCCTTGTCGCGCGGGGTCGCCAGAGTTACACCAAAAGCCGAACTCAAGAGGGCAACCCGCATGTCGAAACTCGTGACGATATATGGCGGCTCGGGCTTTATCGGGCGCTATATCGCGCGGCGTATGGCCCGCCAGGGTTGGCGCGTAAGAGTGGCGACACGCCATCCCAACGAGGCAATTTTCGTGAAGCCTTATGGCACGGTCGGTCAGGTCGAACCAGTTTTCTGCAACATCCGCGATGATGCCAGTGTTCGCGCCGCCATGTCCGGCGCGGATGCCGTCGTCAATTGCGTCGGTACGTTCGATGCGCGCGGCAAGAACAACTTCGACGCCGTTCAGCACGAAGGTGCGGCGCGCATCGCGCGGGTCGCCGCCGAGGAAAGCGTCGCGCCTTTGGTGCATATTTCGGCGATAGGCGCGGACCCGGAAGGGAACAGCGTTTATGCGCAATCAAAGGGATTGGGCGAGGCCGCAGTATTGGCCGCGATGCCAAGCGCCGTGATCCTGCGGCCTTCGGTTGTGTTCGGCACCGAGGATCAGTTTTTCAACCGATTTGGCGGGATGGCAGGTTTGTCGCTTGTGCTGCCGTTGATTGGTGCCGAGACCAGGTTTCAGCCGGTGTACGTTGACAACGTTGCCGAAGCGGCTGAGCTGGCGGTTCTGGGCCAAGCTGACGCCGGAATTTACGAACTTGGCGGCCCCGATGTGGCGACATTCCGGGAATGGATGCAGGAAATGCTCGCCGTTATTCGACGTCGGCGTCTTGTTATCGGGCTTCCTTTCTGGATTGGGCGTTCGGTGGGACGGGCTTTTGGTGCCTTGTCATTTTTGACCGCCGGGCTTGCGCCGCAGTTGATTACTCTCGATCAGGCGCTCCAGCTTGAGGCGGACAATGTGGTTGGATCAGGGGTTGGAACTTTTGAAAACCTGGGCATTCAACCGACGGCCGCACAATCGGTCCTGCCATCGTATCTGTGGCGTTTCCGGCCTTCGGGTCAGTACGAAGCGCTAAAGGAAAGTGCGCGGAACTTGCGCGGCTAGGAATACGCGACCCCGAGCAAGATGATCCCCAAAGCGATGCGATAGATCACGTAGGGCGTAAAGCTGACAGATTTTAGCAGCCGCATCATTATCGCGAGTGCGGCAAGTGCCGCGACGAATGCAAATATTGCCGCAATGCCGGCGTCGCGGGCCGCGGCGGCGTCCATGGTGACGGCAACTTCTAGTCCAAGAAGCACTCCCGACGCCAGTATCGTCGGGATCGACATCAGCATCGCCAGCCTTGCCGCATCTGCTCTCGCATATCCCAGTTTGCGGCCTGCGGTGATCGTAATGCCCGAGCGCGATGTTCCGGGGATCAGCGCCAGAACCTGGAAAAGACCCATGGTCAGTGCATCGCGCGCAGTCCAGTCGCCGCTGGCTTTTTCGCTGCCACCAGATTGATCCGCCCAATAGAGCACAACGCCGAATATCAACGTCGCCCATCCGACGACTGCGATGGATCGCAGTGCATCGTCCAGTCCAGTGAGTTTTAGTACCAGACCTGCTAAGACCACGGGAACGGTTGCGATGATCAACCCTAGCGCCAACCGTGCATTTGGGTCGTCAAAATCTCGCTGCGCGATCTTGAGCAATCCAGCGAATGCCCGGGCGACGTCTGACCGGAAATAGAGCACCACAGCCCCTAACGTGCCGACATGCACCGCGACGTCGATCACCTGGCCCTGATCATCAAGTCCGGTGAGCCGTGGCACCAATATCAGGTGCCCTGACGACGAAACCGGCAAAAACTCGGTGATGCCCTGAATGAGGGCTACGAGGATCAAGTGGAGAATTGGCATTCGGTGAAATTACCCTGGTGCGTTTGGCACACCCTAACTGATTGAGACTATTTGAAAAGATTCAATTTAAGTCCGATCCGGTCCTAAAACCGTTGCAGGCAGGCGGGATTTAGCTGCCTCGATCCCCAGAATCGTGTATTTAGGTCAGTAATGATGCCTTTTAATATTGCGGACCGCCGTTTAACACCACATTCTGACACCTTTACGCGAGGTTTGGGCTGATGGCCGACAATCCGATGCTTAAATTCGTGACTGTACCTCGTGCCATGCCCGAAAAACGGGACTCGGCAGTTCGTCGCGAAGATTTTCGTGAGATCTATGCCGAATACGCGAATGCGAAGGCCAAGGAACAGGCGGCGCGGTGCAGCCAGTGTGGTGTTCCTTATTGCCAGTCGCACTGCCCGCTTCACAACAACATTCCCGATTGGCTGAAGCTGACCGCCGAGGGCCGTCTGAGGGAAGCCTACGAGATCTCTCAGGCCACGAATACATTTCCGGAAATCTGTGGTCGGATCTGCCCGCAGGACCGGCTTTGTGAGGGCAATTGCGTGATCGAGAAATCCGGCCATGGAACGGTCACAATCGGGTCGGTTGAGAAATACATCACCGACACGGCCTGGGAAGAAGGCTGGGTGGAACCGATTGCGCCTGCGGTCGAACGCGTTGAAAGTGTTGGCATTATCGGTGCCGGACCGGGCGGTCTGGCGGCAGCGGACAGGCTGCGTCGGGCAGGCGTGCAGGTTACCATCTACGATCGTTACGACCGGGCGGGAGGTCTGCTGACCTATGGCATCCCCGGTTTCAAGCTGGAAAAAGATATCGTCATGCGACGGAACGAACAGCTTGAAATAGGCGGCGTCGAATTTGCTTTGAACTGCGATGTGGGCGACGACATCTCGTTTGATGATTTGCGCGCCAAACATGACGCAATCCTGATCGCGACAGGCGTTTACAAGTCGCGCGACCTGAGTGCGCCGGGTGTTGGCGCGGCCGGAATTGTGCGGGCAATCGACTATCTAACTGCTTCGAATCGCAAGTCTTTTGGTGACGATGTGCCTGAGTTTGACGCGGGCCTTCTGGATGCGGATGGCAAGCGCGTTGTGGTGATCGGCGGTGGCGATACCGCGATGGACTGCGTGCGAACCGCCGTGCGGCAGGGCGCGGAAAGCGTGAAGTGCCTGTACCGTCGCGACCGGGCCAACATGCCGGGGTCGCAGCGCGAAGTGGCAAATGCCGAGGAAGAAGGCGTCGAGTTTGTCTGGCTGAGCGCGCCGAAGGGCTTTGTCGGAGGTGAAGTTGAAGGCGTCATGGTGCAGAGGATGCAGCTTGGCGCGCCGGATGCGACGGGACGGCAAGTGCCTGAATTGATTGACGGATCGGACTATATCGAGGCCGCTGATCTGGTGATCATGGCGCTGGGATTTGAGCCCGAGGACCTGCCGAAGCTTTGGGGCGTTGATGGGCTGGAGGTTACGCGTTGGGGAACGATCACGTCGGATTTCCGAACCCACGCGACATCGCTTGAGGGCGTTTACGCGGCGGGCGACATCGTGCGTGGGGCGTCGTTGGTGGTCTGGGCGATCCGCGACGGATGCGAGGCAGCGGATTCTATTCTGGATTACATGCGCCAGGCGGCCCAGGTGGCGGCGGAGTGATTTGCAATGCCTTAACCCTGTGTGCGGTCCGAGAATTTGACAAAACGTACAACCGCGCGACGCCCGGATTGCAAAATGTACTTTTTCTGGGGCGGTGCGGTTAATGAAAAGTAAAAAATTGAATGGGTCAGCGTTCGTGACCCGGTCGGTTAACAAAGGATGAGCCCCGATGGGTGAGCGGACAGGACAATGCCTTTGCGGTGCCGTCACAATTCGTGCCGACATGGGCGACACGATTCAGGCGTGTCACTGTGTCCAGTGCCAGCGCTGGACCGGTGGTGGGCCGTATCTTGCTGCGAAAGCAAGCGACGTTGAGATCACCGGCGGCAAGAAGGTTGCGGCTTATCACGCCAGCGAATGGGGTGAACGGGCGGTTTGCGGTACCTGCGGCGCAACGATTTACTGGCGCATGCAGGGGCGGGAGCCGCGCTCGGTGGCGGTCGGGCTTCTTGACGATCAGTCGGGCCTGACCGTGACGGAAGAAATATTTGTGGACCACCGCCCCGCCTGGCTACCGGCGTGGCAAGGGGCCAACCAAAGTACAGAAGCTCAGGAATTGGCGAAGCTTCAGGAGTTTCTGGCGGAGCAGATGCCATGAGCGAAACCTTGGAGGGCCACTGCCTTTGCGGTGCCGTCACGATCCGAATAGACGGCGAGCATGACCCGAGGCCTGGCGCGTGCCATTGCCGCATGTGCCAGCGCTGGACCGGTGGGCTGTTCCTGTGCTTTTACGCCGCAGCCGAGACGGTGACGGTGGAGGGGCCAGTGACCCGTTTCGCCTCGTCGTCGTTCGCCGAACGGGCCTTCTGCCCTAAGTGCGGCTCGCATCTGTGGATGCGGGATCTCGACGGGACAACATCGGGCTACGACCTGATGCCGGGCCTTTTCGACGCGGCGCGCGACTGGCCGCTGCGTTCCGAGATCTACGCTGACTGTGCCATGGCCTCGGTGCGGCTGGAAGGCAACCACCACCGCGAGACGAGGGCCGAATACCAAGCCAAGAACCCCCACATCGAGGGAGATGCGCGATGACAATTTATGACACCAACTGGGCCGAGGCCGAGGCCGCCCGACGCGCGTGGATGGCTGAGCGGGCGGTTTGCAGCGCCTGTGACGCAACGCTTTACTGGCGGATGCGGGGTCGGAAACCGCGCTCGATCGCAGTTGCGCTGCTTGACGATCCGTCCGGGCTGAAGGTCACCGAAGAGATATTCGTCGATTATCGGCCCGGATGGCTACCGCCGTTTGAGGACGCGACGCAAAGCACCGAGGCCAAAGAAATGGAAAAACTCCGGAAGTTTCAGGCGGGGGAAACCCAATGACAGTGGCCATGAACGGAACTTGCATGTGTGGCGCGGTGACTGTCAAAGCGACTGCCACGAAGGAATACATCACAGCGTGCAACTGCGAAAACTGCCGCCGCTGGACTGGCGGGGTGAACTACGCGATCGAAGTCGATGCGAATGCCGCATCGATCGACGGCCCAATAAAGACCATCGCACCGATGCCCTGGGCGGAACGCGGTTTCTGCGCTGAATGCGGTTCAGGTGTGTATTATCGCGTGACAGCCGAAGGGCCGATGCACGGGTTGTTGAAAATGTCGGCCGGACTTTTCGACGATGGGACCGGATTGCCCGTGGGCGTCGAGTATTACGCAGATGACCGTCCTGCGGCATATGACCTGAGCCGCGAGCATAAGGCAGTGACAAGGGCTGAAGTCGAAGCCTTTTTCTTGGGAAATGCGGAAAGCAACCAATGACCAAATTCAACGCCAACTGGGCCGAGACCGAGGAAAAACGCCGCCAATGGATGGCCGAGCATTCGCTTTATCGTGCCGACGACGAGCACGCATCCTGCGGTGTCGGGCTGGTGGTTTCCATCGACGGGTCAAAGTCTCGCAAGGTCGTGGAAAACGGCATTGATGCGCTGAAAGCGGTCTGGCATCGCGGCGCGGTGGATGCCGATGGCAAGACCGGCGACGGCGCGGGCATCCATGTGCAGATACCCGTTTCCTTCTTCGTCGATCAGATCAAGCGCACTGGCCATGTGCCGCGCGCAGGCGAATGGCTGGCTGTCGGGCAGGTGTTCCTGCCGCGCACCGATTTTGGGGCGCAGGAGACATGCCGGACCATCGTGGAAACCGAAGTTCTGCGCATGGGATATTACATTTACGGCTGGCGGCATGTGCCGGTGAATGTCGATTGTCTGGGTGAAAAGGCCAATGCGACCCGCCCCGAGATCGAACAGATTCTGATCTCGAACGCCAAGGGCGTTGACGAGGAAACCTTCGAGCGCGAGCTTTACGTGATCCGGCGTCGGATCGAGAAGGCGGCGGCGGCACAGGTGGCGTCGCTTTACCTATGCTCGCTTAGTTGCCGGTCGATCATCTATAAGGGCATGATGCTGGCCGAGCAGGTGGCGGATTTTTATCCCGATCTGGCCGATGATCGGTTTGAAAGCGCATTTGCAATTTATCATCAGCGATATTCGACCAACACGTTCCCGCAGTGGTGGCTGGCACAACCCTTCCGCATGTTGGCGCATAACGGCGAGATCAACACGCTGAAGGGCAACATCAACTGGATGAAAAGCCACGAAATCCGCATGGCCTCGGGCGCGTTCGGGGACTTGGCCGAAGACATCAAGCCGATCATCGCGAACGGGTCGAGCGATTCTGCTGCCCTGGATTCGGTCTTCGAGGTGCTGGTCCGCGCGGGGCGGAACGCTCCGATGGCAAAGACCATGCTGATCCCTGAAAGCTGGTCGAAGCAGGCGGTCGAACTGTCGCAATCCTGGCGCGACATGTATTCCTATTGCAACGCAGTGATGGAGCCCTGGGACGGTCCGGCAGCTTTGGCGATGACGGACGGGCGCTGGGTCTGTGCAGGGCTCGACCGGAACGGGCTGCGCCCCATGCGTTATACCGTGACCGGCGACGGCCTGCTGATCGCAGGGTCCGAGACCGGGATGGTAACGGTGGACGAGGCGACCGTGGTCGAAAAGGGCGCGTTGGGGCCGGGCCAGATGATTGCGGTCGATATGGTCGACGGGAAGCTGTTCCACGACAAAGAGATCAAGGATGTGCTGGCCGGATCGCAGCCCTTTGGTGATTGGGTCGGCAGGATCGTTGAGCTTGACGACGAGCTGGGATCGGTGACGGAAGCGCCCAAGTTTTCGGGCGGCGAACTGCGGCGGCGCCAGATTGCTGCGGGGTATTCCATTGAAGAGCTTGAGCAGGTTCTGGCACCCATGGCCGAGGATGGCAAAGAGCTGATCGCGTCGATGGGTGACGACACACCGTCGGCGGTTCTGTCCAAATCCTATCGGCCATTGTCGCATTTTTTCCGACAAAACTTCAGTCAGGTCACGAACCCGCCGATTGACTCGCTTCGCGAGTATCGCGTGATGAGCCTGAAGACACGGTTTGGAAACCTGAAAAACGTGTTGGATCAGGACAGCAGCCAGACCGAGATTATCGTGTTGGACAGCCCGTTTGTTGGCAACGCCCAGTTGGAGCGACTGACGGAAGCCTTCAACACCGATATGGTTGAGATCGACTGCACTTTCCCTGCGAATGGCGGGGTCGGCGCATTGTCATCGGCGGTCTCGCGCATTCGCGCCG
>CAXMNX010000077.1:0-2683 GCA_964194845.1 uncultured Boseongicola sp. | reverse complement strand
GGCTTCGCGGCGCAAGGGCCGGTTTTGGTCAAGCAGGGCTAGGCAAGTCAGGCACATCTGAAAACAAAACTTCGCTCAGCCGCCGCGCGCCGTCCAATAGAATTTCCCGACACTCAATCGCTTCGGCAAGCGACATGCGGGGGCGCGGTCCGTGATAGGCCAGTGCCGCCGCAAACCGACCGTCCAAATCGCGGACTGGGACGGCGATGGCAACCATGCCTTCGATAAATTCCTCTTCGTCAAGCGCGTATCCCCGCTTGGCGATACGGGCGAGGTCGTCCAAAAGCACCTCGGGCTCGGTATGCGTAAACTTTGTGTGGCGGCTAAAGTTCAGGCCCATCACAAACGCGCGCCGTGCCTTTGGCTTCAGGCTTGCCATGAATGTTTTGCCGCTTGCCGTGCAGTGAAATGGCACGTTCGACCCGACGGGAAACTGAACCCGGAACGGCCAGTCAGTTTCAACCCGATCCAGATAGCTCATGCCCGTCTCCTCTGGCACAACAAAGTTCACCGTTTCGCCGACCTGCCGCGCGACATCTTCCAGCACCTGATGGCGGGCAATATGCGCGCGCGACGCAAACAAAAGACCGGATGACATAGCCCGGGTTCTGCGGGCCGGAAGAAAGCGCTTCGAGTTGCCGTGGCGGATCAGAAAGCCTTCCGCCTCCAGCGTTGCACAAAGCCGATGCACGGTTTGCTTGGCAAGTCCGATCTCGGAGCCAAGTTCGGTCGCGGTCATCGGGCGACCCGACCGGCCCAGCACTTCCAGCATCAGCAGGGTTCTAAGGTTTGTCGGTATTCGGACTGTTTCAGGCATGGTTTCCGATCTGGTGGGCACAGTCAAAAACAACTGCTTGTAATTGGCTCGAATCGGTTTAACGTCAATTTCGATAAAAATCGAGACGAAAAGTCTCATTTATTGTAATTTTGGGGGAATATTGGAAGTCGACTTCGTTATCGTCGGTGCCGGTTCGGCCGGATGCGCTTTGGCGAACCGCCTTTCGACGGATGGTCGGTATCAAGTGGCGTTACTTGAAGCGGGCCCAAAGGATACAAATCCCTGGATCCACATCCCCGTCGGTTACTTCAAGACGATGGGAAACCCGGCGACCGACTGGCTTTATGAGACTAAATCCGATCCGGGGCTTGCCGGACGGTCAATCTCCTGGCCGCGCGGGCGTGTTCTGGGTGGCTCAAGCTCGATCAACGGGCTTCTCTATGTTCGCGGCCAACCGCAGGACTATGACGCCTGGGCGCAAATGGGAAACACCGGATGGTCATGGGCGGACGTGCTTCCATACTTCAAGCGATCCGAAACCTGGAAAGGCCCCAATGGCACCGATGTTCGCGGCACGGACGGGCCGCTTTCGGTCCAACCCTCTCGCCTGACGCGCGAGATTGTTGACAGTTGGGTCGATGCCGCCGTGGCTGCGGGCTACAGGCGCGCTCGCGATTACAACGACGTCGATCAGGAAGGCGTCGGGTATTTCCAGCTGACCATGTCTGGGGGGCGTCGGTGTTCGGCCGCTGTCGCCTATCTCAAACCGGCAAGGGCTCGCAGAAACCTGAAAATTCTGCCCAATACTCAAGCTGAAAAGGTATTGATCGAAGAGGGTCGGGCGGTCGGTGTTCTGGCGCGGATAAACGGCCAAATGACCCACATCTGCGCCCGCTGCGAAGTCATTCTGTCTGCAGGCACCATCGGTTCGCCGCAGATTATGATGCTGTCGGGGCTTGGTGCAGGCGACGCGCTGCAAGCATTTGGTATCGACGTCATCCGCGATCTGCCAGGTGTCGGGAAAAACCTTCAGGATCACCTGCAGGCACGGCCGGTTTTCAAGACCGATCTTTCGACCATCAATGTCGAGGCCTCCAACCTGTTGAAGCAGGCAAGGATCGCGGTGCAGTATGCGCTGACGCAGCGCGGGCCGATGGCAATGGCGGCCTCGCTCGGCACCGGTTTTCTGAAGACCGAAGACCATCTGGAAACGCCGGATATCCAGTTTCACATCCAACCCTGGAGCGCCGACAATCCGTCCGAAGGCCCGCATAAATTCTCCGCGTTCACCGCCTCGGTTCTTCAGCTTCGCCCCGAAAGCATTGGCCATCTTGAACTGACATCGCCACATATCGACGACCATCCGGCGATCCACCCGAATTATCTGGCGACCGATACCGACTGCCGGACCCTCGTCAAAGGGATCAAGGTTGCCCGAAAGATTGCGGCCCACGAACCACTGAAATCGCACGTTACAGAGGAATACGCGCCCGGTGCGGGTGTGGCCGAAGATGACGATGATGCCATTCTTGATTGGGCGCGGCGGACAAGCGTGACTATCTATCATCCCACGGGCACCTGCAAAATGGGAAGCGACCCGATGGCGGTGGTTGACGCAAGACTTCGCGTGCACGGGATTGATCGGCTTCGCGTGGCGGATTGTTCGATCATGCCGCAGATCGTCAGTGGCAATACCAACGCACCGGCCATAATGATCGGCGAAAAGGCATCTGACATGATACTAGAGGACGCCCGCGCATGATCGACGTCGTGTTTGATTTCGGACAGATTATCATAGCGGACCTGATCCTTAGCGGTGACAACGCGCTGATCATCGGCATGGCGGCTGCAGGGCTGTCGCCCGAGCTACGGCGGCGCGCAATCATCTATGGCATGGTCATCGCG
>CAXMNX010000076.1:0-11439 GCA_964194845.1 uncultured Boseongicola sp. | reverse complement strand
CATCGACGCCTTTGCCGAGATGCCGATGATCGAGTTTCACGAAAGCGCATTCGGCGATTTTTACACCAATGCGCGTCGCGTCGATGATATCGTCTGGATCCGGGTGCATGATCATATTGCCCCGAGCTTCACTCAAAATGGCGCGCATTTTCCGGTGCCCGATGGCCCGCGTTATTTCGGTCGCTGCGGTTTGTCGCGTTGGGTCACGCCGATTGATGACACCAACACAATGGTGATCGCATGGCGGCATTTCCGCGACGGCGACGATCCCAAGGGTCTGACCGACAAAAGTCAGGTGGGTTACGGCAAGACCGATTTCTACGGACAGGATCCGGACCGCAGCTATGAACAGCGCCAACGTGATCCGGGCGACTATGATGCCTGGGTTAGTCAGGGGCCGCGCAATGTCCATGCTCGTGAGAACCTTGCGTTTACTGACCGCGGTGTCGCAAAGGCACGGCGGATGCTGCGAAATGCGATCCGTGCGCTGGCGGCTGGCGAACCTGTACACCACCCGACCGCCAACATCAGTGGCGAAATTCCAACCTACGGCGGTGACACAATGCTACGTATTCCCGTTCAAGGCGGGCGCGATGACGGCGCAGTATTGAAAGAGATTTCAATGGAAATCGCTGATATTTATCGCTCGGGCGACCATCTGCAGGGTGCAGAACGCGCGGATTTCATTGTCGCTGCATTGAAAGAATATGAGGCAAGCTGGTCATGACCCGGGTTTCGATAAATCCGGGTCGGGTCGATTGGTCCGGCGAAAACCCCGGCATCTATTTAAAGGAGCACCCGGCGGGCGAATACTCGGCCCTGGCGTTATTTTTTCGTGTCGTGCTGTCACCTTATGGTCGTGGGCACGCGGCGATTGTTCTGGGGGCACCTGACCGCGAAGTGGGTTGGCCCGAGGCTCCAAATTTCATCATGACCGACAACCAGCGGCTGATGCGCTGGATTGTGAAGGGTTGGGTCCGCAAAATGCCTACATTCGTCGGCAAGGCGGGGTTAGGGGCGATAACCTGGCTTGACTGCGACAGTGTCGCGAAAAGCCCCGGCGACATCACATCGCGATATTCCGAGACTTTGCGCGGCTCGGGCGTGACGCTGGAAATGGTCTGGCGCGATATGGGGCCACCCATTCCGGTTGAAGTGACGGCGGAGAATTCGGCAACCAGAGAGCACGAGATGTATTCGGTGTTCCTTGAAGCGCGCGATGCGCAGATTGTGATCAACGGAACACCATTGCTCGGTGAAGTCGCCAACCGAAAATTCTTTGGCCGCACAATGAGCACCGCTTTTCTGGCGTTTTCTGAAACATGGGTCACGCCGAATGGAGAAGCGTGATGCCGTTGTCTGAACCAATCACCGCCGGCGTTGTCGACTGGACCGGCGAGAATCCCGGCATCTTGCTTAAAGACAGCGATGGCAATTTTTCCGCGATGGCGCTTTTCTTTCGGGTGGCCTGGTCGCCAGTTGGGCAGGGTCAGGTAATGCTGCTTTACGGAACGCCGGGCGCGGTTGAAGGTCCAGCCAATGCGCCCAATGTGCTGATGGCGGACAATATGGCGCTGGCGACCTATCTTAAGGACAATTTCATCGGCAAATTGGGTACTTTTCGCGCGGCGCCAGCATTCGCCACTCTGCCGCTAAAATCTGTACAGAACGTTCGCTGCGACGGCGATCCGATGGGACATCGTTATAGTGAAACCATCATCGGTGAAGGGTTGAGCGTGCAACTGGTTTGGGAGGGCCTGGAAGTGCCAAAGGCACTTGAATTGACCCCAGATCAGGTTGGGACGGGCGAACACACTATGTTCACCCTTCTGGTGCCTGCGCGCAAAGCTCAGATCATCGTCAATGGCCGCCGCCTGCCGGGCGCTGTCGGGACGCGGGTTCAGGCGGGTTTTGAGACAACGACCGCATTCTTATACTTTTCGGAAACCTGGGTTATTCCACCGGGGGCGGGATGAGCGTGCATCCGGCTGACAGGCTGGCATTTGATCGCGCCATGGTCACTCAGCCGGTCTGGAACTGCTTCACCACCGGCGACGCGGCGTTTGGCTTGCCGCAGAATGTTCTACTTCATGCCGGGCCCGCATTTTCGGCGTCGGATCAGACTACACGCCCAATTCTAAACTCCGCTTGTGTTTCCGCCGTTTTCGAAGGGATCGCGCGGGATTTCGACCATGCCGAGGCGATGATCACCGCTGGCGAAATCAACTTGCAGCCAGCGCAGGATCTGAACGTTGTGACGCCGCTGGCTGCGGTGGTCAGCGCCTCGATGCCGTTGCACGTTGTTTACGACGCCTGGGGCGGCAAGGTTCAAACATATGCGCCCATCAACGGTGGTCCGCGTCCGTCATTGCGTCTGGGTCTACGGTCAGGCTCAGTATTGGAACATATCCGCTGGCTGAATACCGCTGTGCGGGATGCCTTGCAGGATGGATTGGCCGAAGGCATTGCGCTTGTGCCGCTTGCTGTTCTTGGACTAATCGGTGGTGACGATTGTCATGGTCGCACCCCGGTCGCAGGTGCCGCGCTGGTTGACGAACTGATTGACCGCAGCGCAGGACCCATCGACGACGAGGTTCTGGCATTCCTGCGCAGCGCGCCCAGCCTGTTCCTGAACCTTTGGATGGCCGCGACGAAATGCATGATGACGGCGGCAAGTGGCGTTACAGATTCTAGTTTTGTGGCCGCCGCCGGCGGCAACGGACGGGACGTTGGCATCCAGATCGCTGGCCTGCCCGGGCGCTGGTTCACCGCCCCTGCCGATGCGCCGCAGGGAGCCTTTGACGTAGATGCACCGGGCGACCGTGCATTGGGTGCCATCGGTGACAGCGCTGTGATTGATGCCTTTGGGTTGGGCGCAATGGCGCCCGCAGCCATCGGTAAGAATGAAACGACGATGCGCCTAGACGCTCTTTCGGTTGGTGCGCATCCATATTTCCGCGCGCTGGATATACGGCTTGGCAGTAGCGCACGCGGTGCGGTGGCCTCGGGAACCGGCCCGATGATCAGACTTGGGATAATTGATCGGGCGGGCGAACTGGGGCGGTTGGGCGGCGGTCTTTATGATATGCCAGTAGGCCCATTTGCCGATGCTTTGGCCGCTCTCGAAACCTAAATATCTAGTTTTGTTGCATCCCTTTGGGCCAACCGCTGGCGACTCAGTTAGATATAGTCCTGATAGCGTTTGGGGACGACGGCGCGGTGCATCCACTCGACACAAGAGATGAAGTCATAGACAGGCAATCCGGTCCGGTCCGTCACATCAGCCGCAAAGGGCGGCAGCGAAGTGCGTTCCAACATAATAGCCCCGATGTCGGGATGCCGAAACTGTAACCCTGCAATACGTGCCCGCTATCGACATGCATGACTTTTCTCGTCGCTAGCTGCAGTCAATCACCGCCATTGCGTCGATTTCGACCAAAAGCGACGGATCCGCGAGGCCTTGGACCACCACACCTGTCGAGCAATGCCGCACGCCTTCGAACCATCGGTTGATCGCCTCGTAGACCGGGCCGCGATAGCTGATGTCAGTGACATAGACAGTCAGTTTGCACACGTCATTGAGGCTGCCACCGGCCTCTTGCATCCATTGCTGAATGTTGCGGCATGCCTGATCCGCCTGCGCGCCAGGATCCCCGGGACCGATCAATGTGCCGTCCAGCAAAGTGCCGACCTGGCCTTGCATAAAGACGATATCTCCGCTTGCCCGGATCGCTTTGGAATAGGTGGCTTTCGCGTGATAGCGGGTCTGATAGGGGTGGATGTGGGTGCGGGGCATCAAACTCTCCTCAACTCATGGCGCGCTCGAGGTAGTCTTCGACCATATCGCCAAAGCTTTGTTCAACTGACAAACTAAAACCGTCGCGTTTTCGCAGAATCAGCGCTTTTAGACCAAACGCCTCGGTGAAAGTCGCGCCGTTTTCGGGAAAGACCGAAAGATGCGCATCCAGAGGGCTGGCGATTGAAATGATCTGCTCGGCATCCGGGCCAGTGATCGAAAAGAAAGTTTGTGTGTCGGAAATCCGCACGATGCTGATCTCGGGCGGGGCTTCAGTGGGAGTCAACACAGTTTCCAGTTCGGCTTCACGCCCAAGCGGCGCGTGCAACAGCCAGTGATCTGGGCCAATAAACAGCAATTCCATTTCGTCCTTACTGGCGGACGTGTTCGGCGTGTTCGGGAACGGCGGCAGGGCTTCGCCCGCCCAACCAGCCAAAGCCGTTTGTTTGCCCTTCAGATCAAACAGCGTCATCGCCCCGACGCGGCTGATTTTTGCGTTATACGCCATCTCAGGATCTCAGCCGTTTGCCGTCGGGATCGTGGAACACCGGTTTTGTGACCTGCGCGGGGATTACCCGACTTCTAAGTCGAACATGGGCGATCTCTCCATGACGCGAATGGCCGTTTTCCAGCAGCGCCAGCGCAACCCAGCGGCCGTTGACAACGCTCCAGACGCAAGCTGTCACTAACCCCTCGGTCGCCTGTTTGGAACCGCCGGGTGTTAGCGGCGCCCCCTCGGGGATCATCTCATCCGGGTCCTCAGGCAGCAGTCCAACCAATTCGCGCCTCACTGAGCCACCAGCGCGCCGTATCTCAACCGAGCGTTTGCCGATATAGTCCGGTTTCTTCTTCGACATGATCCAGCCCATGCCCAAATCATAGGCATCAACGGTCCCGTCAACTTCGTGACCTAGCGACAGAAACCCTTTTTCGACACGTAAAACGTGACTGCCTTCAGACCCAACGGGTTCAATGCCAAATCCAGCACCCGCCGCCATTACCTTGTCCCACAGTTCGGCCATGTGCCGGGGCGCGACGTTCACTTCAAATGACAACTCACCGGTGAAACTGACCCGCACCACGCGCGCGGGCAAGCCCGCGACAGTTCCATCGCGAAGTGACATAAAAGGGAATGCGTCGGGTGAAAGATCAATGTCAGTGCCCAACGCCTGCAAAACATCACGCGCCCTGGGACCGCAGATAGTTGCATTGTTCCACTGGCTGGTGACGGTAGTGATCATCACCTCCCAGTCGGGATGATCGAATTGCAGCACCTTTTCCATATGTTGGCTCATGGCGTCCGCATGCCCGGTCGAGGTCGAAACGATCCAGCGGTGTTCGCCCAGTCGCATCGCGACGCCATCATCCAGAATTAGACCGTCCTCCGACAGCATCAGCCCGTAGCGGCCATTGCCGGGCGATAGCGTAGACATGATATTGGTGTAGAGAAGATCGAGGTAATTGCCGACATCGCGACCCTTGAGTTCGAACTTTCCAAGCGGCGAGCCGTCGTAGACACCGACGCGATCGCGAACCGCCAGGCATTCCCGGTTCACAGCCTCCTGAAAGTTTTCACCTGACTGAGGAAAATAACCGGGTCGTCGCCAACGCGCACCGGCCTCATACATGTTGGCTCCTCGCTCGTGGTTCCATTTGGTGACGGGCGTATGGCGATAGGGAAGGACAACTGAACCTTCGCGCAGACCGCTGATCGCACCGAAAGAAACGGGTGTATAGGGAGCGCGGAACGTTGTTGTGCCGATATCAGGCAGTGCCGTGCCTTGTTGCATCGCCACGGTGCCAATGATGTTGATATTGCCGGTTTTTCCCTGATCTATTCCCATCCCGCCGGTGGTATAGCGCTTGACGTGCTCGACGTTGGAATAGCCCTCGCGAATGGCCAGATGCACATCATCAACGGTGACGTCGTTTTGAATGTCCAGAAAAGCTTTGCCCTTGGCATTACACTCGACCCGCCACAGGGGTTCGGCCGAATATGGTGCGTCTTCCGCCTTGGGTGCGACCAGTTTTGCAGCCTTGAAACCTGCTGCACCAAGCGCTGCGACCGCCTTGTCAGCGGCGTCTTGCAAAGTGTCCTGAAGTGATAATTTACCGGCCGAAGCACCGGCGCAAATGCATTTCTGGGCAGGGACATCGGGCACAAAAGCGACGAGCGTTTCATCGAAAGTCAATGTGCCACGAGATTGCGAGAATAGATGCACGGTGGGCGACCACCCCCCCGAAACGCCGAGCAGATCGCACTCGATGAAACGTTCGGCTCCACCGCCTAAATCTGAAACTCTGGCACTCTTAACGCGCCCACGCCCAGTTACGTCGCACACCACTGAGCCTGCGAGAATTTCTATTCCCTCCGCCTGCGCTTTCGCTGTTTTGGGCACATCTGTGCGGCTGTCGACAATTGCGGCCACGGATCCGCCCGCCGCCGCAAAATCCGCCGCCGCCGCATAGGCGCTGTCATTGTTGGTGAAAAACACCGCTCGCTGACCAGGAAGTGCCGCGTAGCGATTCACATAAGTCTGCACGGCAGACGACAGCATCACACCAGGCCGGTCGTTGTTGGCGAATACTATTGCCCGCTCGATGGCCCCGGTGGCCACGATCACCTGTTTGGCGCGGACCCGCCAATTGCGCTCAAGCAGCGTCGGGTGATCGGGGTCGAGTTCGTTGACACAAAGCAGATTGTGTTCGCGGTAGGCCCAGACGGTGCTGTTTTGCAGATGCACGACGTTGGGCATTCCCGCAAGTTCTGCGACCGCAGCCGCGACCCAATCGAGAGCAGTTTGGCCATCAACCGACAGTTTTCGACTTAGCAATGCGCCTCCGGCTTCGTTGCCTTCGTCCGCCAGAAAAACCCGCGCCCCTGACCGGCCCGCAGTCAGTGCAGCCATCAAACCCGCGGGTCCGGCCCCGGCGATCAGAATGTCCGTGTGGCCGTTTCGCGCTTCAAAGTGCCCCGAGCTGGGCGGATCAGCAGGAGCAGCCGCCAGACCTGCTGCGCGGCGGATCGACGGCTCAAATAGATGCCAGTTCGGCCACTTGAAAGTTTTGTAGTAGAATCCGGCCGGTATGAACCGAGCGAACAGTTCGGTCACCGCGCCGAAGTCGAACCGAGGCGATGGCCAGCAATTGACTGACTTCGCTGAAAGCCCGTCCCGCAAGGGCACCGTCGTCGGCGGTCGGTTACCGCAAGCATCTTTGCCCAGCAATTCGACCAGCGTCGCGGGTTCCTCGACGCCCGCGCCAAAAATCCCGCGCGGGCGATGGTATTTGAAGCTGCGTGCGGTCAGTGCCACGCCATTGGCGAGCAGCGCTGATGCCAGTGTATCGCCTTCGTAGCCCTGAAAACGGCTTCCGTTGAATGTGAATGTCAGGGGTCGCGACCGATCTATTCGCCCACCCTCTGCCAGCCTGTTATTCATCACCCGGCCTATCCACCACTTCATGGGTGACTGTACTGCGCCAAATCGTGAACCAGTCGCCGCAACCCTTCGCGTGCCACCAGCGTTCTTCTACCGGCCCGGTCGGGTTCGGCACCATCAACAAATAATCCAGCCATTCGTCGTCAGTGCAGATCGTCGGATCCGGTCGATCGGGCCCAACCGGGCCGCCATAGACAAACTCGATCTCGCTGCGCTCCCTACAGAAGGGGCATTTGATCAACAGCATGTCGCCTCCCTATCTGGCAGTTGTCGTTCCGGTTTCCATAATGAAATCCAAATGCCGAAACCGTTTCACTGTGAAATCCTTCGTCAGCGGATGCGGCCGACCGGTCGCGACATGGTGCGCCATCGTCAATCCGCCAGCGGGAATCGCCTTGTAGCCGCCCCACCAGCCCGCGCTCACGAAAAGGCCGCCAATATCGGTCTCGTCCATAATCGGTGAAGCGTCGTGGGTGATATCCAGATGCCCGCCCCATTGCCGCAACAGCTTGAGCTTCTTGAAGGATGGGAAAAGCTCCAACATCGCGCTGACCGTATCCTCGAACACATGCTGCTTGATGTCGCGCCTGAAGCTTTGCCCGCTATCCGGCGCGCCACCGATGACCATTTCGCCCTTGTCGGATTGACTGAAATAGAACCCCAGATCGGGGCAGTTCACGACCACATCCACCAAAGGCTTCACCGGCTCGGACACGAACGCCGTCAGGTTCATCGTTCTTAGCGGAAGCTTTAGCCCGACTGTTTCAGTCAGCGTCGTTGTATGCCCTGACACCGCGACAATGACCTTTTTCGCGCGCACTGTTCCGCTTGCGGTTTCAACCCCTTCAATTCTCCCGTCGGTGCCGCGGACTAGCGACAAGACAGGCGTCTGCTGATGCATCTCGACGCCACGCGCATCCGCGGCGCGCGCATAGCCCCAGGCAACAGCGTCGTGGCGATTTACACCAGCGTCGGTGTGAATCATCCCGCCGATCACCGGAAGCCGGGATCCTGGTCGACCTCCTGTCAGCGCCGGGATGCGGCGGCGCACCTCTTCGGTGGATATCTGTTCGTACGTCGAGCCGTAGATGTCCATTGTAAGCTGGCGCCGTCGCAGTTCGCGCATTTTCGGATAATTGAGGACCACATCAATCATGGTGCGTTTGGAGTGCATCATGTTGAAGTTCAGCTCTTTGGTAAGACCTTCGTAAAGTTCCACCGATTTCACATAAAATGGGATCGACTGATCGCGCAGATAATTCGATCGGATCGTCACCGTATTGCGTGCAACATTGCCACCGCCAAGCCAACCTCGTTCGAGAACGGCAACGTCCGTAATTCCGTGTTCTTTCGCCAGATAATACGCTGTTGCCAGTCCGTGCCCGCCGGCACCAATGATGATCACTTCGTATTTGTCGCGCAAAGGTGGGCTGCGCCAGGCCTCTGACCAATTCTTGTGTCCGGTTACGCCATTTCGGAGAAGCGAAAATATAGAGTAGTTTTGCATGGCAGTAACATTTTTTATTATTGGGGCTGGCTGGTCAAGGGAATGATATCCGGGATGCGCGGCGACGCCCTACGGCGACCAGCGGCATTCCCGTTGTGGGGAATGCGTCTTCCAACAATAGGTGCAGAGGTAAAATTCACTGCGATGGAAGCGCTTGCGTCGAATTGGACCCAATCGCCTTATACGTAGTCTCTTGGCTCGATTTTTTTCCGCTGGCGAGGCGAATTTCGCTTGGGCGACTTTCGTGTATATTCTGAGAAGATCCCAATTGCAGTGGCCGAAACAGCCCAACCACAACCTCAGGGCGCGAAATGTCAAATCGCTTGTGGCAAGCCGATCATACTCCATCGCACAAAATGGGCTATTTAAGCAGCGCCGAACTGCCCGACGAAATAATATCTTGATATCGAAAATTACTCTCGGAGAAGGCTGAATGCGGACGTACTTGCCATTTGTCAACGGATCAGCCCTCCCATGGAATGGCGAATACTTAGAAAGCATTGACCCATCGAGCGGTTTGCCATGGTGTCAGATTGCTCGGTGCGGCTCGGTTGAAGCGGATTTGGCAGTGCGGTCCGCTGACAAGGCATTTAGTTGCGGTCCGTGGTCACGGATGAACGGATCCGCCCGGGCGGGCATATTGATAGGGCTGGCGGATGCTCTTGAATCCCGGTGGGAGGAACTGGTGGAAGCCGAGGTCCGCGACAATGGCAAACGTATTGCCGAAGTGCGAGTCCAGTTTGCAGGACTTCACGAATGGTACCGCCATTTCGCCAGCGCGGCGCGAGACCTGGATGCTCCGTCAAAATCGATCAGCGCTCCAAACGCGACCTGCGAGCGGCATGATTTGCCCTACGGAGTTGTTGTTGCGATCACGCCATGGAATTCGCCTTTGATGATCTTGGCGTGGAAGTTGGCGCCTGCGCTGGCCGCGGGAAATTCAGTGGTGGTGAAGCCTTCGGAGCTGGCCTCGGCATCAACGCTGGAATTTGCGAAGCTCGCCTACGAAGCGGGCCTTCCTGCAGGCGTTCTCAATGTTGTCACTGGCTTTGGCCATGAAGCGGGCGAGGCGCTGGTGCGTCATCCGCTGACCCGAAAAGTCACATTCACCGGTTCGGATGCCGGAGGGCGAAAAGTGGCTGAAGCCGCATCGGCAGGTATTGTGCCGACCACGTTGGAGTTGGGTGGGAAATCGCCGCAAGTCGTATTTGCCGATGCAGACATCGAAAGTGCGGCGAACGGAATTTTGTCCGGCATTTTCCTGTCAAACGGCCAGACCTGTGTCGCTGGGTCGCGGCTGATTGTCGAGGCGTCGATCAAAGAGGCATTTGTCGACCGGATAGTCGCGCGCGCGCGTTCACTCCAAATGGGGGATCCGATGGATCTGGCCACGCAAATTGGGCCATTGGCCAACAAAGCTCACCTGACGAAAGTTAAGTCAATGATCTGCCGAGCCAAATCGGACGGCGCGGTCTGCCTTCTGGATGGCATCGAAACCGCAGGCAATCGCCGCGGATTTTATGTTGGCCCGACGGTATTTGACGAGGTCACGCCAGAAATGCAGATTTGGCGCGAAGAAGTTTTCGGGCCGGTGCTTGCGGTGGCGAGTTTTGAGACAGCTGACGAAGCGGTCCAAATGGCCAATGATAGCAAATACGGCCTGGCCGGTGGCGTCTGGACCAGTGATCCAGACAAGGGCGCGCGCGTCGCGAAGGCAATCAATGCAGGTACGGTCTACGTCAATCACTACCGTAGCGTAGACCCCAATTTGCCCATCGGCGGAATGAAGCAGTCGGGCTATGGCCGCGAGCTTGGGCCAGATGCCGTGAAGGATTTCATGCAGTCCAAATCAATCTGGACCGGGACGGCCCCGGTACCGGATCCCTTTCCGTCATGAGGCTTTATTCATAACCAGTTCTGTCAGATAAAACTGGATTGAGAGGAGATCGCGGCAAGGAACTTGCAAATCACCCACGCTGACCATCGAATACAGATGCTGAAGACTACTTCTGTGATCCGCACTCTCAATGGTCTTGTCAGAAAAACATTGCCTGAAATGACGCAGGGCGCTGGATAGCGTCGATGCATGACGAAACTCAGCCAGTTCAAGTACTTCAAAACCAGCCCGATATCATTCGCCTGGTGGTGATGCTATACGTCCGATTTCCACTGTCGCTGCGGAACGTGGAAGACATCCTGCATGAGCGTGGCATCGACGTAAGCCACGAAACCGTCCGCTTCTGGTGGCATCGTTTCGGTTTGATGTTTGCCGCGGAGATCTGGAGCGGTTCACCTCTGATCGGTTGGAGACTGCGCTTTCTTTGGCGACTGAGTATGGTTTTTCTCCATCGAAGTAATATCGGGCAACGCACTCGCGAGCTTCAAAGAGCCGAAGCGCTTGCTGTTAACGGCAGGCGCCTCGACTCATGAGCGAGGGAATTCTCGTTTGTTTGGCCAAGTGTATAATCCCGGCATGGTGGGGCCCGTGCGGGTTCGCCGCCATCCCCACCATGCACTCGATCCGCCCCACAGTGCGGCGTCTCCTACGGTCCCCGCGCTTTTATGGGTCCGGGTCCCCGATCGCAGCTCGGACGAAATTGACCGCAACCACTCGGATCAAGAGGCCAAAGCCTCCGTCTCCGTTATCCTTTCCAACTCAGGCAAGAACTCGGGATGATACATCTCGAGATACCGTG
>CAXMNX010000075.1:0-66710 GCA_964194845.1 uncultured Boseongicola sp. | reverse complement strand
AAGGACGCACCCGTCAGTTTTGAGCTGCCGGAAATGACCAACGCTTCTGAGGCCGTTCAGGTTGCGTCCGCCGTTCTCAGCTCGGTGGCAGACGGAGACATAACACCGCTTGAAGGCGCAACCGTCATGGGGCTCGTCGAGAATTATCGCCGGGTTTTGGAAACATCCGAATTTGACGCGCGCATCGCAGCCATGGAGGCAAGGAAATGAATCGCTATTCAACACGTATCTCAAAGCTAGAAAAGCGCCTCGGTCCAAAGCAAGACCGCATAGTCGTGTTCAAATCCATCGTTCACGGAAACAGCGAGCCGCTATCGAAGTCGCTGCATTCGGCCATTGTGATGGGCGTGGGTCGGATAACTCGCCGCAAGGATGAGCCCGAAGAGGAATTCGCAAGGCGTGCGTATGCAATGGTCGTCTCGGGCAGGCATGTTGATGACATGAGCGATGACGAGCTGCTTATCGGGCACCAAACGGCTTCTGAGTGGTTCTCCCACTGTCAACACCATCTGCCCAGCGCAGAAATTGAACCCACTCGTGGCTGAGTGGCCTCTGAGCGTTCCACGCCAGGCACAGAATGGCTATCCCATCAGGTATGGAGACAAGTTCAATGCCGATGGCACCTGTTTCAAGTGGTTCGATATTAGGTCGTTCCCGGAAGAGCCGAGATTGGTTGTGGCGTGCGGATGATCGATGATTGGTCGCCTCCCAATCTATCGCTCCGGAAATCAACAAGTGCGTTGCACCGGCCTTCCTGAAACCGAGCAGTCGCCCTGGAAAACCCCGCTTCCAAGCAATCGATATTCATTCAGCTTCTGGTCGCTTTAGTTTCGGGTTACGCAGGATCGCTTTTAACTCCCAGCGGGGATCGATGTAGTCCTCCGTCGAATACAGCGTCATGTGCAAGCGTGCCACCGTTGAGGTGGCAAAATTGGACACGTCGGCTTCCAGCCCATATTTGGCCAAACCGAGCTCGACGCTACGGACAAACTGGGGGTTAGGATCGGCAGACGCCGATGCGCCGATGACGGTTGCCAGCAGCGCGACAAAGACGGGCTTGAACATTTGGAACCTCCTAAGGAGCAGCTTTTGATTTAAGCTCGGGCTGGGTCGGTGTCTAGGGTCAGGACCTATGTACTGAGTGAAAGACTCGGATGACGGCTAAGAGCCCGAAACGTGATTGGGCGACTCACAGCGAATTGTGCTATCCTAGGCTCATGGAGCCAGTCTGATACGCTTCACATTCAGGTATAGCTCATGGACAAACGCGTAATCGAGATGCTCCCTAAGGCCGTCGCAATTGTGGCGGCCTTTGATTAGGGCGGTGAGATAATGCATCCGCGCTTTAACATTCAGCTAGCTTACTAATGCTCAGTTCCGTGTCACAATCCTAATTTGCCGATAGATGGCTGGAACAATAGCGGGGATGGCTTCTGCTGCTGTGTCCAGAGTGTCGTCCAGGTCTTCCTGGGCTATCCCAAACATCGAATTCCCATTCTCATCAAGCATGTGAACAAGGATTGGCAACATCATCTCTGAGCCGGTCTTGGCCCAGCAGTGCACGGCGCATTTAGACGACAAAATCGATGTTGTTGTCCCCCATATGTCCCCTAATTCACAAATTCTTCAAATTTGTTATGGCGGTGATTCTTATAAGTCATTGTTTTTAAGTGGAGATTGGAAACGGAATCGAAGACGTGTGCACGGATTGATCTGCCCAAGAACGCGCAAGGCTTAGCGGCGTCAGGCATTGCGCGCGGTGCGGCACCCGAAAGCATATTTGCGGCACTTGTGACGCCGCCGCCCCCGCCTCCGCCTCCGCCGCCGCCGGATGATGGTGGCGGGTCAGGCGGTGGCGTGCCGGCTGGCGATGTCGCGATTGTTGAAGATTTAGCCGTGGGCGTTGAAGGTGGCCCAGATGCCGCGGTCACTGACGAAACCGACGAAGAGGTAACGGTTGTGGTGCCCGAAGCGGTTGCTGAAAGCGACGAAGATACGACCGACGTTGCGTTGGCGGCAGGTTTAACAGGCGCTGAGATTGCGGTTGAAACGCTGGTGTCGGAAGAACTGGAAGAAGTTTTTGGCGTAAGTTAAGCGCTTGATCGAGGTGACCCGACGCTAGAATTGCGGGAGGCCGAGAGGTTGCATTGCGCGCGTTCCGATTGAATGCGCCGGGTTGCCGGGGCGCGATTGCCGCGCGGGCGTTGGTCGGTCGCCGTGGGTAGCGGGAATTTGCCGCGTTGGCGATGGGCGGTTGCTCGAAAGTCGCGAGGGATGGGCGGTTGCTCGGAATGCGCGGGGATGGGCGGTTGCCCTGAAGGCGCGGGGGATGGGAACCGACCTGGCGCATCCGCGCTGCGCTTTGCGTTGACCCCGGCGCGCTCCGGGATTAGGAAAAGCACCGGAACCCTGCGGCTGCCGATGGCTGCCGGGTGAACTGAACGGAGCGGCGCCGCCTTGGACGACATCCTGCGCGAATATCTTTCGATCCTGGTATTTCTGGGTATCTCTGCGGGTTTGGGGCTGGTGCTTATTCTGGCCGCGGTCGTCGCGGCGCCGCGCAATCCGGACCCGGAAAAGCTGAGCGCCTATGAATGCGGGTTCAACGCTTTCGACGATGCGCGAATGAAATTCGACGTCCGGTTTTATCTGGTGTCGATCCTGTTTATTATCTTTGATCTGGAGATTGCGTTCCTGTTCCCCTGGGCGGTCGCCTTCGGCAGCCTGAGCGATATCGCGTTCTGGTCGATGATGGTGTTTCTGGTCGTGCTTACTGTTGGCTTTGCCTACGAGTGGAAAAAAGGCGCGATGGAGTGGCAATAGCCGCTAGGTACCCACTGAACGCAGTGTTTTTCCCCATTGATCGTTAGCTGAAAGATCCGATGCGAACGCGCTTGAGCCGACACGCAGTCTCTCGCTTCGAATGTCTGCCGGATTTGCACCGGGGCGGCCGAAACTGAACGGCGTAATGCGGCGTCGAAGCATATGCCCGCGCGGCCGGTTCGCGAGGTGTTCCGCCGGTCTGGCGGCTTGACCTTTCTTGGGCCGACGCATAGTCCGAAGAGGCCCCGGTGAAACTCGGTAACTTCGGGGCGGAACCGGGCAAGGAAAGGCCAGGCCATGAGTGTCGCAACCGGTCAAAACACAGCGGGCGCCGACCGCGAGGTCGCGGCGCAGACGTTGAACAAAGAGCTTCAGGACAAGGGCTTTCTGGTCACGTCGACCGACGACATCATCAATTGGGCGCGCACCGGCAGCTTGCATTGGATGACTTTTGGTCTGGCTTGTTGCGCGGTCGAGATGATGCACGCGGCGATGCCGCGGTACGACATGGAACGGTTCGGAACCGCGCCGCGGGCAAGCCCTCGGCAATCGGACTTGATGATCGTCGCGGGCACGCTGACCAACAAGATGGCACCGGCTTTGCGCAAGGTCTACGACCAGATGCCCGAGCCGCGCTATGTCATCTCGATGGGATCGTGCGCGAACGGCGGCGGTTATTATCATTACAGCTATTCCGTGGTGCGGGGATGTGACCGGATTGTGCCGGTGGACATCTATGTGCCGGGTTGCCCGCCGACGGCGGAAGCACTTTTGTACGGTATCCTGCAACTCCAGCGAAAGATTCGCCGGACCGGCACCATTACGCGCTGAGAGGAGCCAGAAATGTCCGAAGCGCTGACTGAATTGGCAACACATATCGAGTTGAGGCGGCCTGACTGCGTGATCTCGTGGGATATCGCCTTTGGCGAACTGACCATCAACGTCACCCAGGCATCCTTGCCGGGGTTCGTTGAATTTCTGCGAACGGATCAGAATTGCCGGTTTTCAACGCTTGTCGATATAACATCAGTCGATCATCCCGAGCGCGAACCGCGGTTCGACGTCGTCTATCATTTCCTGAGCATGTACCAGAACCACCGGGTTCGGCTGCGCGTTGCGGTGCGCGAGGACGATATCGTGGCGTCAATTACGGATGTGCATCCCAGCGCCAACTGGTTCGAGCGTGAAGTGTTTGATATGTTTGGCATTTTATTTTCCGGCCACCCGGATCTGCGACGTATTCTGACGGATTACGGATTTCGCGGCCATCCACTTCGCAAAGATTTCCCGACGACGGGGTATACTGAGGTTCGCTATGACGAGGAGAAAAAGCGCGTCGTCTATGAACCGGTAAGTCTGGTGCAGGAATATCGGCAGTTTGATTTCATGAGCCCCTGGGAGGGGGCGAAGTATATTCTGCCGGGTGACGATAAGGCTGAAGAGGCAAAAGGGTAGCTCATGCGGCAGGGTGCCAGGGCAATGCGGCAGGGTTCGGAGGCCAATTGATGGCGGTGGTCTTCCTTTGCGTCGGCGCGGCCAAGGCAGGCACAAGCTGGCTGCATCGCCAGTTGGCGGCACATCCCGACTGCCATTTCCGCGCGATCAAAGAGCTGCATTATTTCAACGCACTTGAGGCCGGACGGATCGGCAAAGAGCTGACTAAACACCGCGATCTTCAATCGTCGATGCTTGACCGGTTTGCGCGTGCAAGCCAGCGTCCGAACGACGAGCAGGCGGCAAGGCTGTCGGACCGGGCGGACTGGCTGGATGTGCTGGAATGCAAGCGCGAAGATAGTGCCGCATACTTGCGGTATCTGGAGACCGGTGCAGGCGGCGCGAGCGTCGTGGGCGAGATGACGCCAGCCTATGCGCTTTTGCCGGAAGAGCGGCTGGGACGGCTGGCGCGGCTGGCGCCCGACGTGCGAATTTTATACCTGGTCCGCGAGCCCGTTGACCGGCTTTGGAGCCACATCCGAATGATTGCCGCGCGGCGCGATGGGCGGGGCCGGGTGACGGCGCAGCGCTGTGACCGGATACTAACCCGTGTGATAAACGGGCAAGAAGACCAGATCGCGCGGCGGTCGGATTATGCAACCGCACTGGCAAAACTGGTGGCCGCTGTTCCGGCGCGCAGGCTGCTGATCGAGGTTTTCGAAGATATGATCTCAGGCGAGGCATTCGCGCGGATTTGCGATTTTCTGGGAATTGCGCGGGTCGAGGCGAACCTGGTTCCGGTTCACGAAGGACAGCCGCTGGACATGACCCGCGCGCAGAGAGACGCGGCGGCGGCCTGGTTGGCCCCGCAATACGACGCCACGGTCGAGGCACTGGGCGGTATGCCCAACGCCTGGGGCCGGAAAGGATGACGTGATGGACGGCAAGTTCGAAGACGACCAGACGGGCGAGCAGAAGATCCGAAATTTTAACATCAACTTCGGGCCGCAACATCCTGCGGCCCATGGTGTTTTGCGTCTTGTACTTGAGTTGGATGGCGAAATTGTCGAACGTTGCGATCCGCATATCGGGCTTTTGCATCGCGGCACTGAAAAGTTAATGGAAAGCCGGACTTACTTGCAAAACCTGCCGTATTTCGACCGGTTGGACTATGTCGCGCCGATGAACCAGGAGCACGCCTGGTGTCTGGCGATCGAGAAGCTGACCGGCACCGAAGTGCCGCGCCGGGCACAGCTGATCCGGGTGCTTTATTGCGAGATCGGGCGGGTGCTGAACCATTTGCTGAATGTGACGACGCAGGCGCTGGACGTGGGCGCGCTGACGCCGCCCCTGTGGGGGTTCGAAGAGCGCGAAAAGCTGATGGTTTTCTATGAACGTGCCTGCGGGGCGCGGCTTCATGCCGCCTATTTCCGCCCCGGCGGTGTGCATCAGGACCTGCCACCTGATCTGATCGACGATATCGACACATGGGCCGATGAGTTTCCCGGCGTTCTGGCCGATATCGACGGGCTTTTGACGGAAAACCGGATCTTCAAGCAGCGAAACGTCGATATCTGCATTGTCACCGAGCAGGAAGCGCTGGATTGGGCGTTTTCCGGTGTGATGGTGCGCGGATCGGGCATGGCCTGGGATCTGCGGCGCGCGCAGCCTTACGAATGCTATGACGAGTTCGAGTTTCAGATCCCGGTGGGCAAGAACGGCGATTGCTATGACCGGTATCTCTGCCGGATGGCCGAGATGACGGAAAGTGTGGGTATCATTAAGCAGGCCTGTGAGAAGCTGCGGGCAGAGCCGGGCGCAGTGATGGCAAAGGGCAAGATGACGCCGCCTGCGCGGGGTGAGATGAAGACCTCGATGGAGGCGCTGATCCACCATTTCAAGTTATATACCGAAGGGTTCCATGTGCCGGAAGGCGAGGTTTACGCCGCCGTCGAAGCGCCAAAGGGCGAGTTTGGCGTGTATCTGGTGGCGGACGGGTCAAACCGGCCCTATCGAGCCAAGATCCGCGCGCCCGGATTCCCGCATTTGCAGGCGATGGACCACGTCGCGAAGGGGCATCAGCTAGCGGATGTGGCGGCGATTATCGGCACGATGGATGTGGTGTTCGGGGAGATTGATCGGTGAGCACTGCAACTAGGCTGAGCCAAGTTGGAGCGGGGGTCGGCGCGGCCGTCTTCCTTGCCGCCAACTTGGATGCGTTTCATTTAAGCGCATTTAGAGACGTCCTTGGACAGAATGTCAGTGACTATGTTGGAGCGCATTTTCTGCGGCTCCCACTCCCTATATTAACATTCGCAGCCATTGGCATTGGAATTGGTGCGGTTAAAGACTCGATGGGATAGATAAATGCTTCGCCGACTTCACCCCACCCAACCCGACGCTTTCGCCTTTACGCCTGCAAATCTGGCGTGGGCCGAGGCTCAGATCTCGAAGTATCCCGAAGGGCGGGAGGCATCTGCGATCATCCCGCTGCTCTGGCGTGCGCAGGAGCAGGAGGGGTGGCTTTCGCGGCCAGCGATCGAGCATGTGGCGGGCAAGCTTGGGCTGGCTTATATCCGGGCGCTTGAGGTTGCGACGTTTTACTTCATGTTTCAGCTGAAACCGGTGGGATCGGTGGCGAATATTCAGATCTGCGGCACGACGTCGTGCATGATCTGCGGTGCCGAGGACCTGATCGGCGTTTGCCGCGAAAAGATTGCGGGGAATGCGCACGAGGTTTCAAGCGACGGCAAGTTCAGCTGGGAAGAGGTCGAGTGTCTGGGGTCTTGCGCGAATGCGCCGATGGCGCAGATCGGCAAGGACTATTACGAGGATCTGACAGCGAAACAGCTGGGCGAGATCATTGACGAATTGGCGGCGGGCAAGGTGCCGGTGCCGGGGCCGCAGAACGGGCGTTATGCGGCCGAGCCGGCGGCGGGGCTGACCAGCCTGAAGGCGTATGAAAGTGGCAAGCCGCAATACAATGCGAGCGTGCAGCTTGCCGTGGATCTTGGCGATACAGTGAAGCGGATCGATGGCACCGAGGTGGCGCTGAAGGCACCTTGGCGTGATGGTAGTGGGGTATTTGCGGCGGATGCGCCTGCCGAAGTCGCCGTGATTGCTGAGCCGGAAGTGCCTGAACCTGCGGCTGCGGCGCAGCCCGAAGCCGCGCGGGATGTCGCATCTGGTGGGCCCCGTCCGGCAGGTCTGGCGCAAGCCGTAGACGGGCAAGCCGACGATTTGAAACGGATAAAGGGCGTTGGGCCGAAGATGGAGAAGCTTTTGAATTCAATGGGCTTTTTCCACTTCAATCAAGTCGCGGCATGGACTGGGGCCGAGATTGCCTGGGTCGACGGCAACCTGAAAGGTTTCAAGGGGCGGGTGACGCGCGATGAGTGGGTGAGCCAGGCGAAGACGCTGGCTGCCGGTGACTAAACCGCATTTTCGAAGAAGGTTGATGACGGCAACGTTTAAAAATGCGGCGTGTCCAGAACAATTCCCCTATCTGAACGTTTGGCAGGCGCGGATTTCCTGCTAGTGTTGTCCGGTAAATTTACAGGGAGGATGTCCGGTCATGAACCGACCAGAAAACAATTCTTTGGGCCTGCTCGCGGTCTTTTCTTTTGGGATGTTCGTGCTTGCGCTGGTCTATCACATGCTGATCGGCGGACGCGGATTTCTGGCGGCGGTCTTGTTTGCATTGATCTTTGCTTTGATTATTGCCGCACTGATCTATCTTTTCCTGATGACCACGCTGGGAATGGAATGGTCGCAGGCGGCGAAAAGGAAGATTGAAGATAAAGCGGTCGAAGTGAAGGGCAAGATCGGCGACGCCCGTGCGCCGGGCGGCGGCGACGCCGGGGATTCCGCAGCGGCTGCGCCTTCGCTCGCGCATGCAGACCCTGCGCCGGAACCGGAACTTGCGCCCGAGCCTGATCCAGTGCCTGAGCCTGAACCAGCGCCGGAACCCGAGCCTGAACCGTCCGTAGCAGCGGCTGCCTTGGAAGATTACGACGGCGACGGTGTTGGGGAAGGAACCGGCGAAGGCACGCGGCCTGGCGGGCTTGACGCGCCGCGCGGCGGTCACGCGGATGATCTGAAAATGATCAAAGGGGTCGGGCCGAAGCTTGAGAAACAAATAAATTCCATGGGTTTCTGGCATTTCGATCAGGTCGCAGCCTGGACGGCTGACGAGGTGGCCTGGGTGAACGCAAACCTGCCGGGCTTTCCCGGACGGGTATCGCGCGACAATTGGGTCGGGCAGGCGAAAACACTGGCAGCCGGAGGCGAAACCGAGTTTTCTAAGCGGGTGGAGGGTGGCGACGTTTATTGACGCACCTGGTGCCAGGGCCCGTGACCCGCAATCGTGTTGAACGCGATGAGCGAACGACCTGAGATCGACAAGGCCGTGTCGCGGCAGGGGCGGCTGGTCGCCCTTGTCATCGCCGGGACGATGATCCTTTGGGTAGCGCTTCAGTGGCTGGGCGGGCGTCTTGGATGGCCCGAGCGATACGTTTTTCTGCTGGATCTCTTAGCGCTGGCGGGTTTTCTTTGGGCACTGATCGTGACATGGCAAATCTGGCGCAAGCGCCGCGAAGATAACTGACCGCTGCCAGATGGCAGAGTGCAAGGGATAAACATGCTGGACGACAAGGATCGCATTTTCACAAACCTTTACGGGATGCACGACCGGACTCTGGTGGGTGCGAAGGCGCGCGGGCATTGGGATGGGACCGCCGCGATCATCCAGAAGGGTCGCGACTGGATCGTTGAGCAGATGAAGGCAAGCGGGCTGCGTGGGCGTGGCGGTGCCGGTTTTCCCACCGGGCTGAAGTGGTCGTTCATGCCCAAGGAGTCCGACGGGCGCCCGGCCTATCTGGTAGTGAATGCCGACGAGAGCGAGCCCGGCACCTGCAAGGACCGCGAGATTATGCGCCATGATCCGCATACGCTGATCGAAGGCTGCCTGATCGCGTCTTTCGCGATGAAGGCAAACGCCTGTTATATCTATATTCGGGGCGAATACATTCGCGAGAAAGAGGCGCTGCAAAACGCCATCGACGAATGCTATGACGCCGGTCTGTTGGGACCGAATGCCGCCGGGTCGGGTTGGGATTTCGATCTTTATCTGCATCATGGGGCCGGGGCCTATATCTGCGGCGAGGAAACAGCACTTCTGGAAAGCCTTGAAGGCCGCAAAGGTATGCCGCGCATGAAGCCGCCGTTTCCGGCAGGCGCGGGGCTTTATGGCTGCCCGACTACTGTGAACAACGTTGAATCGATTGCGGTGGTGCCGACGATCCTGCGGCGCGGTCCCGATTGGTTCGCGGGCTTTGGGCGACCCAACAACGCGGGCACAAAGCTTTTCGCGGTCTCGGGGCATGTGAATAACCCTTGTGTCGTCGAAGAGGCGATGTCGATTTCGTTTGAAGAGCTGATCGAGCGCCATTGCGGCGGTATTCGCGGCGGTTGGGACAATCTGAAAGCGGTGATCCCGGGCGGGTCTTCGGTGCCGTGTCTGCCGGGCAAGATCATGAAGGACGAGTGCATCATGGATTTCGACTGGCTGCGCGAACAGCGGTCGGGTCTGGGAACGGCGGCGGTGATCGTGATGGATCAGTCGACCGATATTGTGAAAGCGATCTGGCGGTTGGCGAAGTTCTATAAGCACGAAAGTTGCGGCCAATGCACACCGTGCCGCGAGGGCACGGGCTGGATGATGCGGGTCATGGAGCGGCTGGTCACTGGCGAGGCCGATCCCGAAGAAATTGACATGCTGCTGGATGTCACAAAGCAGGTCGAGGGCCACACGATCTGCGCGCTGGGCGACGCTGCGGCCTGGCCGATCCAGGGGCTGATCCGGCATTTCCGGGACGAGATCGAGGATCGGATCAAGGCAAAACGAAGCGGCGGCGTTAGTGCCGTTGCGGCGGAGTAGACCCTTGCGGGCCCTGGTCTCAGCAATGTTTTTCGTCGCACTGACGGGCTGCGGCGGGTTTGATTCGCTGAGTGGTAGCTCAGGCATTGGCGATTCACTTGGCGGCAGTTCGGGCTTTGACTCGATAAGTGGCAGCTCTGGATTTGGCGGAGCTGGTGAGGGATCACCGTCGGCACCGCTTGATTTCCGCGCCCAGCTTCTGCGCGGCGAGGACCGGCGTGATTTCACGGTGCGCGCGCGCGCCGGTGGGGCGACGGTGAACCAAGTGCGCGAAAGCGTGCGGTTCCGGGCGACGCGGTATTGCCTGCCGACATATGGCGGATCGGATGTTGATTGGGTGATCGACCCTGAGACCAACGACTGGGCGTTTACGCGGGATGGTTCGGACATGGTGTTTTCGGGGCGTTGCATGAAGCGCTGACATCTAAACGAGAATTGAGAGGACAAAATGGAACAATTTGCAGAGTACGGCCACGCCTTGATCTCGATCGCACTGTTTGCGGTGATCCTTTTGGCGCTTTCACCGCTTATCGCGCTGTCCAAGGGCGCTGCGGGCGTTGAATCGGGAGCAACACCACCAGAGGATTATTCCAACAAAACCTATCGGTTACATCGGGCGTATCTGAACGGCGCTGAGACGTTGCCGGTATTCATTGCGGTCACCGTTGTGGCGATGATCGCGGGTGCAAGTCCATTCTGGGTAAACCTTTTGGCGTCGCTGGTCCTGGTTAGCCGCCTTCTGATGCTATTTTTGCATCTACGCGGCATCGGCAAGCCACATAGCGGCGTGCGATCGTTTACCTATGTGTTCGGGTGGGCCTGCATGGCTCTTTTGGCGGTTTTTGGCGTGGTTGCTGTATTCTGAATTCATTTGGCCGACTGCGAACGCGCCCGGATTGTCGCCTTGGGAAAATTGCAACTCTTCACGTGATGAGCGCTTGAGACATCTTGCTGAGCTGAACATCGGCCGCCTGATCGCACCCACGGACGATCCTCGTGTGGCCGAGTTTATGGGCGCTCTTGATCGGGTGAATGGCCTTGGCAAGCGGATGCCGGGGTTTGTCTGGATGATGGAAGGTTCGGGCGAACCGGGAACCGGGAACACCGAGAACAACATCGGCGACGATCCGCAATTTGTTGCAAATCTGACCGTCTGGGAAAGCGTTGAGACGCTGGAGGACTTTGTCTGGAATACGGTCCATCGGCAGTTTTATGAACGCCGGTTGGAATGGTTCGAATTGCTGGGCAAGATGGATTTTGTCATGTGGTGGGTTGAAAAAGGGCATCAGCCGACGCTGGACGAAGGGCTTCAGCGTCTGGACCGCCTTCGCGCGGATGGGAATACGGCGGAAGCCTTCGGTTGGGATTTCCTGCCGGAAGCGAGGCTTTGGCGGGCTCAGGGGTGCCGCGCGGCAGCGGAGTAGCGGGTCTGGCGTTAGCTTCGCATTTACCAGTTAACCATATTCTGCTTCGCGCGGGCGGGTGTCCTCGGTAATCCTTAGCACTCAGGAAAGGTGTGGGAATGCCGGGCAGGGAAATCATACTTCAGAACTTTCTGATCTGGGCCTGCGTGTATCCCAGCGCGCTGGGCGTCAGCTATGGATTGACCTGGTTCGGGTTCGATTTTCCGCTTTGGTTTGAAATATTGATTTCAACTGCGTTTACGGTGCCCTTTATCTCGCTCGCGGCCATACCGATGATCGAGAATATCATGGATACATGGCGGCTGAGCGCGAAGGATAGACGCGCCTGAGTAAATCACAAAGTATTACAAGACTGGCGCGTTCCTGCCGTGCCCGTGTGAATTGCCTCCCAATACTGTCGCAACTTTCCTATATCTCGGCAAAGGGCGCCGTGCGGGACGCCTTTTGGTGACCGAGGCAAGAGTGACACTGACATATGCGACAAATTATTATTCCCGTGGCAACGGCGTTGCTGCTTGGCGCGCCCGCACTGGCATTGCAGCCTTTGCATGAAAATCGAACGGTGATCGGTGGATTTTATTCTATTGGCCTGGCTGACGAGCTGCGCAAGAAATGCGACGGCATTGATGCGCGCTTTTTCCGGGCCTACAGGTATCTAAAAGCGTTGGAGAAATATGCCCGCAATGCCGGGTATTCGGACGACCAAATCGAAGAATTGACCGAAAACAAGGCCGAGAAAGAATTGCTCAGGACGCGCATTCGCGCCGACCTGGCAGAGCGCGGCGCGTCGCCGGAAAATCCCGAAGGCTATTGCACTGTCGGGCGTGAAGAAATAGCCAAGGGCAGCGCAGCAGGAAGGCTGCTGCGCGCGAGATAGCCGTCGCCCGGACAGAGGCGGCGAAGCCCCGGGGGAACGCGAGCCAGATGTCCGAGCTGAGAACGATCTTCATCGACGACATCGAGGTCGAAGTTGATCCGGCGCTGACGCTTATTCAGGCTTGCGAACAGGCCGGAATTGAAATTCCACGCTTTTGTTATCACGAGCGGCTGACCATCGCCGGAAACTGCCGGATGTGTCTGGTCGAGGTTGTGGGCGGGCCGCCGAAACCGGCCGCATCCTGTGCAATGCAGGTGCGTGATCTGCGCCCCGGTCCCGAAGGCCAGCCGCCGATCGTCAAGACAAAGTCGCCCATGGTCAAAAAGGCCCGCGAAGGGGTGATGGAATTCCTGCTGATCAACCACCCGCTGGATTGCCCGATCTGCGATCAGGGCGGCGAGTGCGACCTGCAAGACCAGGCGATGGCTTACGGCGTCGATTTCAGCCGTTTCCGCGAGCCGAAGCGCGCGGTCGACAATATGGATCTTGGCCCGCTTGTGGGCACGGCGATGACGCGCTGCATTTCCTGCACGCGCTGCGTTCGATTTATCTCGGAAGTGGCGGGGATGCCCGAACTTGGCCAGACCGGGCGCGGCGAGGACGCCGAGATCACGTCCTATCTGGGTCAGACGCTGGATAGCGAGCTTCAGGGCAACATCGTCGATCTTTGCCCGGTGGGCGCGCTGACATCCAAGCCATACGCATTCACGGCGCGGCCCTGGGAATTAACCAAGACCGAGACCATCGACGTGATGGACGCGCTGGGATCGAACATTCGCGTCGATGCGAAGGGCCGCGAAGTTATGCGGATCCTGCCCAGAAATCATGACGGCGTGAACGAGGAGTGGCTGAGCGACAAGTCGCGCCATGCCTGGGACGGGCTTCGGCGGCAGCGACTTGATATGCCTTACATTCGCGAAAACGGCAAACTTCGGCCTGCGGGCTGGGGCGAGGCATTGGCGGCGGCGGCAACGGCGATGAAGGGCGGCAAGGTGGCCGGCCTGATCGGTGATCTGGCACCGGTTGAGGCGGTTTATGCGCTGAAAGAGCTGGTGGGCAGCCTTGGTGGCGAAGTCGAATGCCGGACAGATGGCGCGAAGTTGCCTGCGGGCAACCGGTCGGCTTATGTCGGGACCGCGACGATCGAGGATATCGACGACGCACAGGCGATCATGCTGATCGGCACCAACCCGCGCGCCGAAGCGCCGGTGCTGAACGCGCGCATTCGCAAAGCCTGGTCGAAGGGCGCGAAGATCGGTGTGGTCGGCGAGGCCGTCGATCTGACTTATGATTATTTCCACCTTGGCACCGGGCGCGATGGATTGCGCAAGCTTGTAGAGGGTTCAACGGAAGATGCGCTGTCGCGCCGGACGCTGGTGATCGTCGGCATGGGCGCTTTGACGGGGAACGGCGGCAAGGGGGCGTTGGCGGATGCCATGGCCTTCGCCGAAGCAACTGAATCGAAGTTACTGGTCCTGCACACGGCGGCAAGCCGCGTTGGCGCTTTGGACCTGGGCGCGGTGGCAGCCGGTGGTCTTGACGGGGCGTTGAGCGGCGCGGCGACGGTTTTTAACCTTGGCGCAGATGAGATCGACATTCCGGCGGGTCCGACAGTTATTTATCAGGGCAGCCACGGCGACAGCGGCGCACAACGCGCCGATATCATCTTGCCCGCGGCCGCCTGGACCGAGGAGAACGGACTTTTTGTCAATACCGAAGGACGACCCCAACTGGCGATGCGCGCCGGATTTCCACCGGGCGAGGCGAAGGAAAACTGGGCTATTCTCAGGGCGTTGTCTGCCGAGCTTGATGCGACGTTGCCATTCGACGATCTGGCGGCGCTGCGCACCAAACTGATCGCAGACGTGCCCCATCTTGAGGGCATCGACGTGGTGCCGGAGAACGACTGGCAGGCGGTGGAGGCCGGCGGTGTCGGGACCGGCGAGTTTGGTGCGGCGGTCACCGACCACTTCCTGACCAATCCGATCCTGCGCGCGTCACCCTTGATGGGCGAATTGCAGGCGAATGCGCAGGCGCGGAAAGCCGGGAAACTGGCAGCGGAATAAGCGGCTTGGGGCTGGTGCTTGGCCCCGAGATTGTGTTTAGAGAATGCGGCGGCTGGCCGCGCACAGGGACCACAAACGCGGGGACAAATGGCTGAATTTCTGACCACACCGCTTGGGATACTCGTGATCATCGCGGTGCAGGGCCTGTTGATGGCGATCTTCCTGCTGCTGTCGGCCTATTTCATCCTTTACGCGGATCGGAAAATCTGGGCGGCAGTGCAGATGCGGCGCGGCCCGAATGTGGTGGGTGCATGGGGGCTGCTGCAAAGTGCTGCGGATATGCTGAAGCTGGTGCTGAAAGAGATTATCATTCCCGCCGGTTCGGACCGAATTGTCTTTCTGCTGGCACCCTTGGTGTCGTTTGCGCTGGCGATGCTGGCCTGGGCGGTAATCCCGTTCAGCGACAGCATAGTCCTCAGCGATATCAACGTTGCAATCCTGTTCGTTTTCGCGATCTCGTCGCTGGAAGTTTACGGCGTAATCATGGGCGGCTGGGCGTCGAACTCGAAGTATCCGTTCCTGGGATCGCTTCGATCGGCGGCGCAGATGATTTCTTATGAGGTGTCGATCGGGCTGATCATCATCGGGGTGATCCTGTCGACGGGCTCGATGAATTTCGGCGATATCGTGAATGCTCAGGATGGTGACTGGGGATTGTTCAACTGGTACTGGCTGCCGCATTTTCCGATGGTGTTCCTGTTTTTCATTAGCGCCCTGGCCGAGACGAACCGGCCGCCGTTTGACCTGCCGGAAGCGGAAAGCGAACTGGTGGCGGGATATCAGGTTGAATATTCCTCGACGCCGTTCCTTTTGTTCATGGCGGGGGAATACATTGCGATCTTTTTGATGTGTGCGCTGACGTCACTTTTGTTCTTTGGTGGCTGGCTGAGCCCGGTGCCGTTCTTGCCCGACAGCCCGCTCTGGATGATCGCGAAGATGGGGTTCTTCTTCTTTATCTTCGCAATGGTGAAAGCGATCGTGCCGCGATATCGCTATGACCAGTTGATGCGGCTGGGCTGGAAATGGTTCCTGCCGTTTTCGCTTGGTTGGGTCGTGCTGGTGAGCTTTTTCGCGAAGTTTGAGCTGTTTGGTGGCGCTTATGCGCGCTGGGCTGTGGGGGGGTGAGCGTGGCAAATTTCGCTTCTTTGTTTGCCGCATTGGTTGCTATTGGAGCACCGCAGCCTCTAATTGCACAGACTTCCAGTTTCTCCGAAAAAATGACTGCGGAAATTCACGCGTGTCGCCGGCCTAATCTTGATGTGTGCGTATTTGAGGTGTTCTCGCGGTATATGAGCTATCCTGAATTTCGAAAGGAAAACGAAGACCTCGGCCCGTATCTTGCCTACAGCGCTGTGGCTGGTGGAATTCGAGCAGCCGTCAGAGGTCCTACAAATGAAGCAAGGTCAATTTTGGAAACCGCAATAATTATCGTGGACGAAATTTTTTCGGAGAGCCCCGAATCCCGGCTCGCCTCTACGCCATTGCATCTTTATCGGGCTGAATCATGCAAGGAGCTAGGCGACTGGGAATGTTTCCACGAAAGCGCAGGCCTATTGCTTGAACTACAGGTAAAGTGGCGGTCCGACGCCCTGGCATCGTCGAGTTTGGCACCGCCTTTTCGGTGGTCCGAAATCTCCGAAATGCGTGTCAGTATTGACTTTGATAGCCCATACCGATGGTCGGGTGATATGGGGGAGATGGCGGAGCACGATCCGACGGGCACCAACTTCGAAGAGAGAATAGATCGGATCTTGGTCGAAGCCGAACGGAGACTGCAATGACCCAAATCGACTGGAACCGCGCGGGCAAGTATTTCCTGCTTCTGGATATCCTCAACGGCTTCAGGCTGGGGATGAAGTATTTCTTTGCGCCCAAGGCGACGCTGAATTACCCGCACGAGAAGGGGCCGCTTAGCCCTCGGTTCAGAGGTGAACATGCGCTTCGCCGTTATCCCAATGGCGAGGAGCGCTGCATTGCCTGCAAGCTCTGTGAGGCGATCTGCCCGGCGCAGGCGATCACCATTGATGCCGAACCCCGCGAAGACGGTTCCCGCCGCACGACGCGCTATGACATCGACATGACCAAGTGCATCTATTGCGGGTTTTGTCAGGAGGCCTGCCCGGTGGATGCCATCGTTGAGGGTCCGAATTTTGAATTTGCGACCGAGACGCGGGAAGAGCTGTTTTACAACAAGGAAAAGCTTCTGGAGAACGGCGACCGCTGGGAAGCCGAGATTGCCCGCAACTTAGAGATAGATGCGCCTTACCGATGACCGACCAGAAAAACCCTTTTGAAGCAATGATGGCGATGAGCCAGGACTGGGCGAAATCGCTTAACCCGGAGCTGACGACGTTCACGCCCAAGGGCTTTGAGGGGCTTTGGCCGACAATGCCCAAGGACGTGATGGAAACGTTCATGGGCAAGACGCTTAACCCCGAAGGGCTGGACGCGAAGACCAAACTTTTGCTGACGCTGGGCGCGCTGACCATTCTGGGCGCGCAGGCCGAGGCGCAGATCCGGCTGACCGTGCGCCACGCGCTGGAAGCAGGTGCGACGAAGCAGGAAATAGCTGAAACCATTGCGATGATGGGCGTTTTCGGGGGTGTTCCGGCGATGACCAAGGCGATGGAACTGGCCAGTTCGGTCATGGAAACCGGTGACGGGGAGGGCGCATGACACCTGAAATACTGGCGTTCTATCTGTTTGCGATCTCGTGCGTCGCGGGCGGGCTGTTCACCGTGGTTTCGCGCCATCCGGTGCATTCGGTGCTGTGGCTGATCCTGTCGTTTTTATCAGCTGCCGGGCTGTTCGTGCTGTTGGGGGCCGAGTTTGTCGCGATGCTGTTGATCATCGTCTACGTTGGCGCGGTCGCGGTGCTGTTCCTGTTCGTCGTAATGATGCTGGACGTGGATTTCGCCGAGCTTCGTGCGGAGATGACCAAATACTTGCCGCTGGGCCTGCTTTTCGGTGTGATCATCCTGATGCAACTTGCGATGGCATTCGGCGTCTGGACCACGGCCGAGGGTGTGGAAATGGCGGCGCGCCCGGATGCGATTGCAGGTGGTGGCGCGCATAATACCGAGGCGCTGGGGCGCATTCTTTACGACAAGTATTTCCTTTTATTTCAATTGGCTGGATTGATCCTGCTGGTGGCGATGGTGGGCGCGATTGTGCTGACGCTGAGGCATCGCCCGGACATCAAACGGCAGGACATATTGCAGCAGATGTTTCGCGATCCGGCTAAAACGCTGGAGCTGAAAGACGTCAAACCAGGCCAGGGGCTCTGACGGGATGGCGGGTAAGGGCAAAGGCGTTTTGGGGGCAATGGGTAACCTGATCCGGTGGACCATCTGGGGTCTGGCTGGGGTCTTTGCAATTGCGGTTTATCTGAACTTGACGCGGGAACCGGTGCAAGGGCCGGGCGCGGGCGATATCGCGGTTCTGCCGCCCGCTGATATCGCGGTGAGCGGTGTGCCGGACGAGGACGCGCCCGACGAAGGTTCGGCTACCGGCGTTGACACGGTGACCGAGGAAACAGTGCCTGAGCCTGAGCCTGAGCCTGAGCCTGAGCCTGAGCCTGCGCCTGAGGCCGAAACGATCCGCATTCCCGGCGATGACGCGACTTATACGCTGTTGAACGCCTTCAAGCGCGATGATGGCTCGATCGAGATCACGACCGAGCGGGTGTTGGGCGACCAGCGTTCCACGACGATCCGGCTGATCCGCTGCGCACCGCTTGAGGTTGGCGTGATCGCGGAAGGCGATGGGCCGCGAGATGACGCACCTGAAATGGAGCGGATCACGCTGGGCGATGCTGCGGCGACACTGGCAGCGACCGCTTGCGGGGCGTTGAAATGAGAGACGGGCAGGGCGCATGATCGGACTTGAACATTACCTCATGGTGGCGGCGACGCTGTTTGTGATCGGGATTTTCGGCATCTTCCTGAACCGGAAGAACGTCATCATCCTGCTGATGTCGATCGAGCTGATGCTGCTGGCGGTGAATATAAATCTGGTGGCGTTTTCGACCTATCTTGGCGACCTGACGGGGCAGGTGTTTACGCTTTTCGTGCTGACAGTCGCGGCGGCGGAAGCGGCGATTGGTCTGGCGATCCTCGTTTGTTTCTTCCGCAATCGCGGCACTATCGACGTCGAAGATGTCAATGTGATGAAGGGCTGAGCGCGAAATGGAAACCATCATCCTCTTTGCTCCGCTGGTTGGTGCGCTGATCTGCGGGTTTGGCTGGCGGATCATTGGCGAGGCGGCGGCGCAGTGGGTGTCGACGGGGCTGTTGTTTCTGGCGATGTTGCTGAGTTGGATCATTTTCCTGACGTTCGACGGCGAGACCCAGCAAATTCAGATCCTGCGCTGGATCGAAAGCGGGTCGCTGGCCACCGATTGGGCGATCCGGCTGGACCGGCTGACGGCGATTATGCTGGTGGTGATCACCACGGTTTCAGCCCTGGTACATCTTTATTCCTTTGGCTACATGGCGCATGACGCCAATTTCGACGAGGATAAGGAAAGCTATCGGCCCCGGTTCTTTGCGTATCTGAGTTTTTTCACCTTCGCGATGCTGGCTCTGGTGACGGCGGATAACCTTGTGCAGATGTTCTTTGGTTGGGAAGGCGTCGGCCTTGCCTCGTATCTGCTGATCGGGTTTTATTTTCGCAAACCAAGCGCAAACGCCGCCGCGATCAAGGCGTTTATCGTCAATCGCATTGGCGATTTCGGCTTTGCCCTGGGCATATTCGCGATCTTTTTTCTGGTCGATTCGATCCGGCTTGATGACGTCTTCGCGGCCGCGCCTGAGATGGCGGAGACCGAGCTGACGTTCCTTTGGACGTCGTGGAATGCGGTCGAGCTGGTCTGTTTCCTCTTGTTTATCGGGGCGATGGGAAAATCCGCACAGTTTTTCCTGCACACCTGGCTGCCCGACGCGATGGAAGGCCCGACACCGGTTTCCGCGCTGATCCACGCCGCGACGATGGTGACGGCGGGCGTTTTTCTTGTCTGCCGGATGTCGCCGTTGATGGAGTTCGCGCCAGATGCGCAAAGCTTCATCGTTATCATTGGCGCGGTGACGGCGTTTTTTGCCGCGACGGTGGGATTGGTTCAAAACGACATCAAGCGGGTGATCGCCTATTCGACGTGTTCGCAACTGGGATATATGTTCGTCGCGGCGGGAGTGGGCGTCTATTCGGTCGCGATGTTCCATCTTTTTACGCACGCGTTCTTCAAGGCGATGCTGTTTTTGGGCGCGGGTTCAGTAATCACCGGAATGCACCACGAGCAGGACATGCGGAACTATGGCGGGTTGCGCCATAAGCTGCCGTATACGTTCTGGGCGATGATGATCGGCACGCTGGCAATCACTGGTGTCGGCATTCCGTTGACCACCATCGGTTTCGCCGGGTTTCTGTCCAAGGATGCGGTGATTGAAAGCGCCTTCGCTGGTGGCACCAGTGCCGCGACATTTGCGTTCTGGTCGCTTGTGATCGCGGCCTTGTTCACCAGCTTTTATTCGTGGCGGTTGATGTTCATGACGTTCTTTGGCGAACCGCGCGGTGATGCCAAAACCCACGAACACGCGCACGAAAGCCCGATGACGATGATCGCGCCTTTGGGCGTTTTGGCGGTGGGCGCGGTGCTGGCGGGCATGGTCTGGTATAAGCCGTTCTTTGGCGATCACGCCGCGGTCGAGAAGTTCTTTGGTATCGCCGGCGGCGGCGAGGAGCACGCGCAGGTGCTGATGCCTGGGGCCGCGCACGCGGCAACCGAAACCACCGACGAAGCTCATGGCGACGAAGATGGCGAGGCCGAGGGCCAGGGTGACGGCCAGGTTCCCGGGCAGGGCGCGATTTTCATGGGTGCGGACAATCATGTGCTGGACGACGCGCACCATGTGCCCAATTGGGTCAAGGTCAGCCCGTTTATCGCGATGCTGATCGGATTTCTGACGGCCTATCAGTTCTACATCCGCCGCCCGGACTTGCCCGCGCGGTTGGCAGCGCAGCAACGGCCGCTTTATCAGTTCCTTCTGAACAAGTGGTATTTTGACGAAATTTACGATGCCGTCTTTGTCGAACCAGCCAAGGCGCTTGGCCGGTTCCTTTGGCGGCGGGGCGATCTGGGCGTCATCGACGGCTTTCTGAACGGGGTCGCGATGGGGGTCGTGCCATTTTTCACGCGCCTCGCCGGGCGGGCGCAGTCGGGATACATCTTCACCTATGCCTTCTGGATGGTGATTGGGATCGGGGTGCTTATCACCTGGATGACGCTGACCGGGGGGGCTGAATAATGCTTGAGGGCAGCCTTCTTTCCATCATCACGTTCATTCCGCTGATCGGTGCCGCGATATTGGGGCTTGTCCTTCGCGGTGATGACGAACACGCGCAGCGCAACGCAAAATATGTGGCCCTGCTGGCGACGAGCGTGTCATTTCTTGCGTCGCTTTTGATGCTGGCCCAGTTCGAACCCGCAAACCCGGGTTTCCAGATGGTCGAAGAGGCCGAGTGGATCCTTGGGCTGAATTACAAAATGGGCGTCGATGGGATCTCGATCCTGTTCGTGATGCTGACGACGTTCCTGATGCCGATCACAATTCTGGCGTGCTGGGATGTGAAGCACCGCGTCAAGGAATACATGATCGCCTTTCTGGTGCTGGAAACGCTGATGCTTGGCGTATTTACCGCGCTGGATCTGGTGCTGTTTTATCTGTTCTTCGAGGGCGGCCTGATCCCGATGTTCCTGATCATCGGCATCTGGGGCGGCAAGGAACGCATCTATGCGGCGTTCAAGTTCTTCCTTTATACCTTCCTTGGTTCGGTCCTGATGCTGGTCGCGATGATCGCGATGTATGTGGATGCGGGCACCACGGATATCCCATCGCTTTTGCAGCATAACTTCGGGTCCGAGACGCTGAACGTTCTGGGGTTCCAGGTCATCGGCGGTTTGCAGACGCTTTTGTGGATTGCGTTTTTTGCGTCATTTGCTGTGAAGATGCCGATGTGGCCGGTTCATACCTGGCTGCCGGATGCGCACGTTCAGGCACCGACGGCGGGTTCTGTTGTGCTGGCGGCGATCCTTTTGAAGATGGGTGGTTATGGGTTCCTGCGGTTCAGCCTGCCGATGTTTCCGGTGGCCTCGGACCAGCTGGCGACTTTTGTGCTTTGGCTAAGCGCGATCGCGATCGTTTATACATCGCTTGTGGCGCTTATGCAGGAGGACATGAAGAAGCTTATTGCTTATTCATCCGTTGCACACATGGGCTTTGTCACGGCGGGGATTTTCGCGGCGAACCAACAAGGGCTGGACGGGGCGATATTTCAGATGATTTCGCACGGGTTCATCTCGGGCGCTCTCTTCCTTTGTGTTGGGGTCATCTATGACCGGATGCACACGCGCGAGATTGACGCCTATGGCGGGTTGGTGAACCGGATGCCGGCCTATGCTGCGGTATTCATGTTGTTCACGATGGCGAATGTCGGACTGCCGGGCACCAGCGGGTTTGTCGGCGAGTTTCTGACGCTTGTGGGGATGTTTCAGGCAAACACCTGGGTTGCTGCCGTTGCGACAACCGGCGTGATCCTTAGCGCGGGATATGCGCTGTGGCTGTATCGCCGGGTCGTTATGGGCGATCTGATCAAGGAAAGTTTGAAGTCGATAACTGATATGACCCGGCGCGAAAAAGCAATCTTCGCGCCACTTGTTGTGATGACCATTCTGCTTGGTGTCTATCCGAGCCTTGTGACCGACATCATCGGCCCCTCGGTTTCCGCGCTGTTGGGTGAGTATCAGACCGCGGTTGTGGATTTTGCGGCCCAAGTGCAAGTCGCTTCCAACGGAGGTGGCAACTGATGCAACCCGGTGATCTCACGCTTATTCTTCCTGAGATTGTCCTTTCGGTATTTGCGATGGGCGCATTGCTGGCGGGGGCCTATGGCGGCAAGGACAAACTGGCATCGACGCTGCTTTGGGCGACGGCGGCACTTTTTGTCGCCCTGGCTGCCTGGATCGGGCTGAATGGCGGCGGGCGCGGCGTCGGCTTTGGCGGCATGTTCATCGACGATGGTTTCGCGCGGTTCGCCAAGGTGACGATCCTTCTGGCGGCGGCGGCAATTCTTGTGATGAGCGAAGGCTATATGGCACGGCGCGGGTTGCTGAGATTTGAGTTTCCGCTGCTGATCGCGTTGGCCACGGTTGGCATGATGATGATGGTGTCGGCGGGTGATCTGATCGCGCTTTATATGGGGTTGGAGCTGCAATCGCTGGCGCTTTATGTCGTTGCCGCCTTGCGGCGCGACAGCGTGAAATCGACCGAGGCGGGGCTGAAATATTTCGTGCTGGGCGCGTTGTCGTCGGGGCTGCTTCTTTATGGGGCGTCGCTGGTCTACGGCTTTGCGGGAACGACGCTTTTCTCGGGCATTATCACCGCGGCAGCGGCGGGCGAAACCTCGGTCGGGCTATTGATCGGGCTGAGCTTCATTGCCGCCGGATTGGCGTTCAAGGTCAGTGCCGCACCGTTTCATATGTGGACGCCAGATGTCTACGAAGGCTCGCCGACGCCGATCACCGCGTTTTTCGCCACCGCGCCGAAGGTTGCCGCGATGGCGCTGTTTGCGCGGGTGGTTCATGACGCCTTTGGCGGCATCGTCGGTGACTGGCAGCAGATCCTGGCGTTTCTGTCGCTGGTGTCGATGTTTCTGGGGGCGATTGCCGCGATCGGGCAGACCAATATCAAACGTCTGATGGCATATTCGTCGATCTCGCATATGGGGTTCGCTTTGATGGGGCTTGCCGCAGGGACCGCGTTTGGTGTGCAGGCAATGCTGGTCTACATGGCAATCTATGTGACGATGAACGTCGGCACATTCGCTTTCATTCTGTCGATGGAGAAGGACGGTGCGCCAGTGGTGACGATATCGTCTTTGTCGATGTATTCGCGGCGCGATCCGACAAAAGCGCTGGCGATGATGGTGCTTTTGTTCAGCCTGGCAGGTGTGCCGCCGCTGGTGGGCTTTTTCGGCAAATACTATGTGCTGTTGGCGGCGGTGGATGCCGGGCTTGCCTGGCTGGCCGTCGGCGGCGTTATCGCCAGCGTGATCGGTGCTTTTTATTACATCCGGCTTGTCTATCTGATGTATTTCGGGGCCGAGGAAAGCGAGCTGGACACCGGCGGGTCGCGGATATTGTCGGCGTTTCTGATCGCAAGTGCTGCGGCAATGGTGTTTGGGGTTGTGAACCTGTTTGGCGTAGAAGGTGTGGCGGAAGCGGCGGCGGCAACGCTTGTTAACTGACCGACGCCTTCCGTGGCCCGATGGAACGGGCCGGGTCATCCTTGATGAGGTTGACAGCACAATGGCCGAGGCGGCGCGCCGCGCGCCAACGCTGGAGCGGCCGACCTGGATCATGGCGCACAGGCAAACCTCCGCGCGTGGCCGTCGGGGGCGGCTCTGGTTGGAGCCTGATGGCAATTTTGCGGCGACATTCGTGACGAAACCGGGGGGAAAGGCACCCACAGCGGCACTGAGGTCCTTTTTTGCGGCGAACGCTTTGTATGAGGCGTTGGCATTGAAAATCGACCGCAGTCACTTGTCGCTGAAGTGGCCGAACGACGTGCTTTTGAACGGCGGCAAGGTGGCCGGTATCCTGCTGGAAAGCGCGGGCATGGCGGATCAAATCGAATGGCTTTCCATCGGCTTCGGTGTCAATCTGATATCAGTACCAAATGAAATCACAGAGGCCGATTTCGCGCCTGTCAGCTTGACCGGCGAGGGCGGTGAAGTCACCGATAGGTATGAGTTTCTGTCGCTGCTTGCATCTAACATGGCCACCGAAGAACGCATCTTCGCCGAGCTTGGGTTTGGTCCCATACGCGAAAAATGGCTGCGACGAGCAGCGCGTCTGGGTGAAGCAATTACCGCACGAACTGCGCGCGACGAGATCACAGGGATATTTGAGACGGTGGACGAGGCCGGTCAATTGGTGCTGACTACCACGAAAGGCCGGGTCAGCATCCCGGCTGCTGACGTTTACTTCTAAGAGGAGGCCGCGCAGATGCTGCTTTGCATAGATTGCGGCAATACAAACACTGTCTTTGCCGTTTGGAACGGGTCGGAGTTTCTGGCGACGTTTAGAACCTCGACCGAGCATCAGCGAACGTGGGACCAGTATTACGTCTGGCTTTCGCAGTTGATGGAATATCGGGGCATACCGATGGAAATTGATGAGATCATCATCTCGTCGACGGTTCCGCGGGTGGTGTTCAATTTGCGGGTCTTTACCGACCAGTATTTTGGCGTGCGCCCGCTGGTCGTCGGCAAGCCCGATTGCGCGCTGCCTGTGCAGCCCCGGGTGGATGGGGGGACGACTGTGGGGCCAGACAGGCTGGTCAACACGGCAGCGGCTTTTGACCGGCATGGTGGCGATCTGATCGTGGTGGATTATGGCACGGCGACAACGTTTGATGTGGTGGCCGAAGACGGGGCTTATGTCGGTGGCGCGATTGCGCCGGGCGTTAACACCTCGCTTGAGGCACTGCACATGGCGGCGGCTGCCTTGCCGCATGTCGATGTCACCAAACCGCAAAAGATTATCGGGACCAACACCATTGACTGTATGCAGTCGGGGATTTTCTGGGGCTATGTCGGGCTGGTGCGCGGCGTATGCGACCGGATCAAGGGCGAATACGAGCGGCCGATGAAGATTATTGGCACCGGGGGGCTTGCGCCGCTTTTCAATCAGGGTGATGTGCTTTTCGACCTGATTGACGACGATCTGACAATGCACGGGCTGACGGTGATCAACGCCCATAACAAGGACAAATGAATGAGTGACCGGTTGATCTATTTGCCCCTGGGCGGCGCGGGCGAAATAGGCATGAACGCCTATGTCTATGGCTATGGTCCTAAGGGAAAAGAACGGCTGATTGTTGTCGATCTTGGTGTCACGTTTCCCGATATGGAATCCTCGCCTGGAATTGATCTGATCTTTGCCGACATCGCCTGGCTTGAGGAACGCGCCGATCGGATCGAGGGCATATTCATCACCCACGCGCACGAGGATCATATCGGTGCGATCGGGCATCTTTGGAGTCGGCTGCGCGCGCCGATTTATGCGCGCAAGTTCACCGCGCACCACGCGAAACGGAAGATGAACGATGCAGGCCACGGCGAAGACAGTGTGAACACGGTCGAGAAGTGGCCCGACGTTGTTGAAGCCGGACCTTTCAAGGTGGGGTTCGCACCGCTTAGCCATTCGATCCCGGAAAGTTCGGGTCTGGTCATCGACACGCCTGTGGGCCGGATCGTTCACACGGGCGACTTCAAGCTGGACCCGACACCGCTGGTAGGCGAGGCTTGGGATCCGGAGCTTTGGGGCGCGATTGGCGCGGAGGGCGTGAAAGTGCTTTCCTGTGATTCAACGAATGTCTTCTCTCCGAATCCGGGGCGAAGCGAATTGCAAGTTGGCCCCGAAATTCGAAAGCTGGTTGAAGGCGCGTCGGGCATGGTGGTTGCCACGACGTTTGCATCGAACGTCGCACGGGTCAGAACGCTGGCTGAGGCGGGCCACGATGCCGGGCGGTCGATCTGCCTGCTTGGCCGCGCGATGCGGTGGATGGTTGAGGCGAGCGTTGTCACCGGTGTTCTGACCGATTTTCCAAAGACGGTATCGCCGGAAGAGGCTCAAGACATTCCGCGCGACGCCCTGATGTTGCTGGTCACCGGCAGTCAGGGGGAACGGCGGGCGGCCTCGGCGGCGCTAAGCCGTGGCAAGTATATGGGCTTGGAATTGGCGGACGGCGATATGTTCCTTTTTTCGTCCAAGACCATTCCGGGCAACGAGAAGGGCGTGAACCGGATCATCAACGCGTTTTCCGAAAAGGGCGTCGGTGTGGTGGACGAAGATTCGGGGTTTTATCATGTCTCGGGCCATGCAAACCGGCCTGATCTGGACACCGTCCACGAGCTTTTGAAGCCGCAGATGGTCATTCCGATGCACGGCGAGCACCGGCATTTGCGCGAACACACGCGGCTTGCGGCGTCGAATGGCATTGCCAGTGTTCTTGCGACAAACGGCATGATGGTGGATCTGACCGGTGACGCGCCAAAGGTTGTGGAACATATCGAGGCGGGGCGAACCTATCTTGACGGTTCGGTGCAGATTGGTGCCTTCGATGGCGTTGTGCGCGACCGCATTCGCATGGGCATAAACGGGCATGTTCTGGTGACATTGATCCTGGAGGACGCCGAGCCGTTGGGCGATCCGTGGGTCGAGCTATCCGGTCTGCCGGAGACCGGTTCGTCCAAGGCGCCGCTCTCGGAGGTGCTGGAAGAAGACCTGAGCCAGATGATCGGGCGTGCAAAGCGCAAAACGCTGGGCAATGACGAAAAACTTGAGGAAGATATCCGGCAGGTGGTGCGGAAATCGGCGAACACCGAGATCGGTAAAAAGCCGGAAGTGACCGTTGTGATTAGTCGGTTGAGCGCTTGAGGCCGATGCTTCCGGTCGTATTCGATCTGGATGGCACGCTGATCGACAGTTTGCCGAACGTAACGGACGCGGTTAACGGGCTGTTGGCCGATCACGCGCTGCCGCCGTTGACGCAGAATGCCGTGATCAATTTTGTTGGGCGTGGCGAGCGGGTGTTGCTTGACCGGTTGATTGCGGCGACCGATCTGAATGAGGGCGATTTTGACGGGCTGATGGCGCAGTTCATCGAGCACTACAAACGCGCGGCTGAAGATACGGAAGTTTTCCATGGTGTGCATGAAGCGCTGGCCGAGCTTAGGCGGGTCGGCCATCCGCTGGCGCTTTGTACCAACAAGCCGCGCGCGCCGCTTAAACCGACGCTCGCGGCTGCGGGGCTTAGCGATGCTTTTGACGTCGTGGTTGCGGGGGATGACTTGCCAAAGCGCAAACCCGATCCTGCGCCGGTGTTGTTTATCATGTCCGAGCTTGGTGTTGAACGATGCGTCTATGTGGGCGACAGCGAGATAGATGCCGAGACGGCAGAGCGCGCTGGCGTGCCGTATCTGTTTTTCACAGAAGGGATTTGCGCGGTGCCGATTACAGAGATCTCGCACGCGGCGGCATTTGGCGCATTTTCAGAGCTACCGCAATTGGTTCGCCGATTTACTTGATCGCTGGCGCGTTAACCGGTGCGCCGTTCTTCGAAACTCATCGCGATGAAACTGGGCATATGATCGCCCATTCCGACGGCTTTGTTGTTGCTTTGCGTGCGGCTGCGGTCCTCGCGCTTTGGCTTTAGCCCGTCGTCGTTGGCTGCCTTTTCAACAACCGGAGCGGCCATTTCAGGCGCGGGAGCGGGTTTTTCAGCGACCGGATCAGACTTGACGACTTCCGGCTTTGCGCGTCGCGCAGGCTTGGGTTTCTCCACGGCTTCCGGTTCGGGCGCGGATGACAATTCGGTCTCAGGAATTGTCTTGCCGGTCAGCCGTTCGATCGCGGCGAGAAGCTTTTCGTCCGAGGATGAGCAGATCATGATCGCTTTGCCCGTGAGGCCCGCGCGTCCTGTTCGACCGATGCGGTGAATGTAATCCTCGGAATGGGTTGGCACGTCGTAATTGAAAATGTGGCTAACCGCCGGGATATCCAGACCGCGCGCTGCAACATCAGACGCCACCAGAAACTTCAAACTGTGGTCGCGGAAGGCATTGAGCGTTCTGGTTCGTTGTGATTGATCCAGATCGCCGTGGATAGGGGCCGCGTTCAGCCCGTGTTTTTTCAGTGATTTAGCGACGATATCGACATCGGTTTTGCGGTTGCAGAAAACCATCGCGTTAGTGCAGGCTTCGCCTTCGCGCTTTATAAGATCGCGGAGGATTTCACGTTTTTTCTTGGCTAACTGGTCGCGGCGTGGCGCGCGGAATTTAACGACTTCCTGGTCGATGGTTTCCGAGGCAGTTGCCTGGCGCGCGACCTCGATACGTTCGGGCGCGGAGAGGAACGTGTTTGTGATCCGCTCGATCTCGGGTGCCATTGTGGCGCTGAAGAAAAGCGTCTGACGGGTAAAGGGCGTCAGCGCAAAGATGCGCTCGATGTCGGGGATGAAGCCCATGTCGAGCATCCGGTCGGCTTCGTCCACCACCATGATCTGAACGCCGGTCAGAAGCAGTTTTCCGCGCTCGAAATGGTCGAGCAGACGTCCCGGGGTCGCGATCAGCACGTCGACGCCACGGTCAATCAGCGTGTCCTGTTCCTTGAAACTGACGCCGCCGATCAGCAGCGCTTTGGTCAGGTTCACATGTTTTGAATAGGTGTCGAAGTTTTTGGCCACCTGGGCTGCAAGCTCGCGCGTTGGGCAAAGCACCAGGCTGCGCGGCATTCGTGCGCGGGCGCGGCCACGGGCGAGCAGGTGGATCATCGGCAGCGTGAAACCGGCGGTCTTCCCCGTGCCCGTCTGGGCGATACCCAAAACATCGCGGCCTTCGAGGGCTGCGGGTATTGCGCCTTCCTGGATTGGGGTGGGTGTTGTGTAACCGGCCTCTTCGACGGCCTTTAATACTTTTGGCGACAGCGCCAAATCAGAGAATTTCGTCATTTTGGTCCATAAATTACGGACCAATTTTACGGCCCGTCGGCTGAGCGGCACAGGTCCGGATGACCACAAGCTTATCCACAAGCTGCCGCAGGTGGGCGAGACTTAGGCGAAAGACCAGGCACGGTCAATGCACTCGGGCGAAAGCTGCACAATGGTGTGAATTATGGTGAATTGTTTCCGTTTGGCTGGAACTTGAAGGAATTGCGCGATATTTCAGACAGACCAAGTTTTATTGGCGAGAATTGACCCCGGGTCAATGTCTCGCTGGGATAATTTGCCGCTGAAAAAATTGCGCAAGAAGCTCAGTAGCTTAACCGGCAACGCAAAGATTTCTTGGCCGTCCAATGAAATTCTACGGCCAAGTGAGTTTCGCAGCGGCCGTGAAGCGGATTTTGTCCACAGATGGTTAACGTAGCGGCCATTTCCTGTAATTCAAACCATCATCTCTTTCGTCGCGGATAGCGTCAGGTCGGGATAATCACGCTCGATCCGGTCGATGTCCCATTGCAGGCGCGTCAGATAGACGAGGTCGTGGTCGTTGTCTTCGGCCATATGCCCTTTGTTCGCTTCAACGAAGGCGTCGAGTTTCAATTTTGGCCCGGTGACCCAGCGCGCGGACGTGAATTGCGATGGCTCAAAGCGGACCGGCAGGCCATATTCAAGCTCGATCCGGCTGGCGAGTACTTCGAACTGAAGCTGGCCGACAACGCCGACGATGAAGCCAGCACCGATCATCGGTTTGAAAACCTTGGCGGCACCTTCTTCGGCAAACTGCATCAGCGCTTTGTCCAGATGCTTGGCCTTCATCGGGTCGCCGGCGCGGCAGGATTGCAGAAGTTCGGGCGCAAAGGAGGGGATGCCTTTTACCTTCAGTACTTCGCCCTCGGTCAGCGTGTCGCCGATGCGAAGCTGGCCATGGTTGGGGATGCCGATGATGTCACCGGCCCAGGCTTCCTCGGCCAGTTCGCGGTCAGCGGCGAGGAACAGGACCGGGTTCGAGATCGCCATGAGCTTTTTTGACCGCACATGGGTCAGCTTCATGCCGCGCTGGAAATGGCCCGAGGCAAGGCGAACGAATGCCACGCGATCGCGGTGCTTGGGGTCCATATTCGCCTGAACTTTGAAGACGAAGCCCGCAACCGTTGTCTCTTCGGGGCTGACCTGGCGCGGTTCGGCGGATTGCGGTTGCGGCACCGGGCCATATTCGGCGATGCCGTCCATCAGTTCCTTGACGCCGAAGGAATTGATCGCGCTGCCGAACCAGATTGGCGTCAGTGTGCCGTCGAGAAAGGCCTGCGCGTTGAAGGGCGGCAGCAGTTCGCGCGCCATTTCGACCTCTTCGCGAAGCTGGGCGAGCAGGTTTGCGGGCACGTGCGTTTCCAGCTTTGGGTCATCGAGCCCATTGATCTGGATCGTTTCCGCGACCTTGTTGCGGTCGGCGCGCTCCATCAGTTCCAACCGGTCATTCAGCATGTCGTAGGATCCGATGAAGTCGCGCCCCATGCCGATGGGCCAGGAAGCGGGGGTCACGTCGATGGCGAGGTTTTCCTGGATCTCGTCGATGATCTCAAACGTCTCGCGGCTTTCGCGGTCCATTTTGTTGCAGAATGTCAGGATCGGCAGATCGCGAAGGCGGCAGACCTCGAACAGCTTTTGGGTCTGGCTTTCGACGCCCTTCGCGCCGTCGATAACCATAACTGCGGCGTCCACGGCGGTGAGCGTGCGGTAGGTGTCTTCGGAAAAGTCTGAGTGCCCCGGTGTGTCGACCAGATTGAAGCGGAAGTTGCGATAGTCGAACGACATGGCGGAGGCGGAAACGGAAATGCCGCGATCTTTCTCCATCGCCATGAAATCGGAACGCGTGCGCCGTGCTTCGCCCTTGGCGCGCACTTGGCCTGCCATCTGGATCGCGCCGCCGTAAAGCAGGAACTTTTCGGTCAGAGTGGTTTTCCCGGCATCCGGGTGCGAAATGATCGCAAACGTGCGCCGCCGGGCAATCTCGGGCGGAAGGTTGGAGCTATTTGAAGTGCGGTCGAACATGGGCGGGATATAGCTAGGCAACAGAGCACACGCAATCGCACGACTTCGGCGGAGTGACGCGGCTGACAAAGCTATCGGCAACCACAGGAAGGCGAGGGAAGTCGCGCTTTACGAAGTCGAGGGTGGCAAGATCGCGCGTGAGAGTATTTTCATGGCGCCGATGCGCTGAGCAATCTGCGATTGCGTAGACAGTTTCGAAATTTGCAGCCAATTGTCGGCGGGAAATGTGGCGGACGGGCGTGAAAGGCACTGTTTTTCGTCCGTTTTGGATTAGTTCTTGATCCTGTGCGGCTCTGTTGTTCCTATGCGGGCGGGTTTTGTATTGGGGAGACTGTTTTGATGTCTTTACGTATTTTATTTTCGTCCGCGGCGTAGATGCCTTTGGCTGCGTGCGGTGGTGGTGCGGGTGGCGTGATAGTTTTCCCGCCGACAACGCTGGGCGACGGAACGGCTAGCTATGCTGAATTGCAGGATGATCTTTTGAATTTTGATGCGTATCGCGCGAATGGCGAGTCGCCTAGCCTGCCAGACAGCGGCAACGCGACATATGGCGGGACGATGGTCGTGGCGGATGACCTTTACAACGGCGGTGGCCAGTACATTAACGGAAGCATCATCATCGACGGGAACCCAATATCGCCTGACGGTTATGTCGGGGAAGTTTCGCTGACTGCGAATTTCACTGGCGGCGGGGGGGCTTCGGTTTCCGGAACGGTGACAAATTTCTACGGCACAACAATCAATACTACTACCGGCGCGTTAACAGGATCGACGGGAAGCGTTACTGGTGACTTAACGCTGGCAAATGGCACATTCCCCGACGCGGCGATGGTTGGGCCGACGATGGATGTTACTGGTGATTTGGCTGGAATGACGGCAGGTGGTCAGTTGATATTTGGATTTTATGGACCTGACGGGCAATCAATACTTGCAGAATCTTTGGCGGCTGGGGGGATGACCCTCGTCACTTTCAACACCGATGCACGGCTCAGCGCGCGCCAATAAATCATAAACTTTGCACTTCGCATCAAGGATGCTACCTCCTCTGAGACACTCAGGGGAGGTTTTTCATGGATCTTGGCATTTCGGGTAAACGCGCGATTGTCTGTGCTTCGTCCAAGGGGCTTGGGCGGGGCTGCGCCGAGGCTTTGGCGGCGGCGGGCGTCGATCTGGTTCTGAACGCACGGGGCTCGGAGGCACTTGAGGCGACGGCGGCGGGAATTCGCGGCACTTATGATGTGAACGTGATCGCGGTGGCCGCAGACATCACCAGCGACGAGGGGCGCGCCAAGGTATTGGCGGCAGCAGGTGGCGGCGTCGATATTCTGGTCAACAACGCCGGTGGGCCGCCGCCGGGGATGTGGACCGACTGGGAGCGGACAGATTTTATCAAGGCGCTGGATGCGAACATGCTGACGCCGATTGCGCTGATCAAGGCGCTGGTGCCGGCGATGATGGAGCGCGGCTGGGGCCGGGTGGTCAATATCACCTCGCAATCGGTGAAGGCGCCGATTGCCGTGCTTGGGCTTTCCAATTCGGCGCGTGCGGGGCTGACGGGATATGTCGCGGGCACTTCACGGCAGGTGGCGGCGTCGGGTGTCACGATCAACAATCTTCTGCCCGGCATTCATGCCACCGATCGTGCGACATCGCTGGACGGCGGTGTCGCTGAAAAGGAAGGCATAACGCCAGCCGAAGCGCGCGCGCGGCGAGAGGCGACGATACCAGCCCGCCGTTATGGCACGGCGGCCGAGTTTGGCGCGGCTTGCGCTTTTCTTTGTTCCGAACACGCCGGATTTATCGTCGGCCAGAATATCCTTTTGGATGGTGGCGGTGTGAATACGACGTTTTGAATGCGTCTTACCTGTGACCTTGCGCGCAGGGTTGCGAGCGGTGGCGCGCATTGCTATTTCGCGTTAATCCTGAGTTGATTGGTCGGGATTATTGCGAGGCGGGTTTGACTGATTTAACCGCAGGGCTTCATGTATCGAAACTGACGCGCCGCTTCGGCGGGCGCGAAGTGGTATCCGATGTGTCGCTGACCATCGCACCGGGGCAGGTGACGTGCCTGCTTGGCCCCTCGGGCTGCGGCAAATCCACAACCCTGCGTCTGATCGCGGGCGTTGATCGACAGGACGAGGGCAGCGTCGTGGTTGACGGGCGAAATCTGTCGGATTCGCGTGCGAACCTGCCGCCGGAAGTGCGATCCATCGGGCTGATGTTTCAGGACTTTGCGCTGTTTCCGCATTTGTCGGTGGCGGGAAATATCGCTTTTGGACTGGCTGGGCTAAGCTCCGACAAAGCGCGCCGCGTCGGCGAGATGCTTGAACGTGTTCACCTTGAAGATTTTGCAAATGCCTATCCGCACGAACTGTCCGGCGGCGAGCAGCAAAGGGTCGCGCTGGCCCGCGCCATCGCGCCACGACCGCGCGTCATGTTGATGGACGAACCGTTTTCCGGTCTGGATAACCGGCTGCGCGACGGTATCCGCGACGAGACGCTGGACATTCTGAAAGAGGAAGACACAGCGGTGCTTCTTGTCACGCATGAGCCCGATGAAGCGATGCGAATGGCCGACGAGATCGCGCTGATGCGCAACGGCAAGATCGTTCAGAAGGGCGCGCCGTATAACGTCTATAACGCACCGGCAGATAAACAGGCGGCGGCATTTTTCAGCGATATCAACGTGATAACAGGTGTTGTCCAGGGGGCGTTGACCGATACGCCGTTTGGGGCGTTTCTGGCACCCGGCGTGCCGGACGGCACCGAAGTCGATATTGTTATCCGCCCGCAGCACCTGCGCATCGACTTCGACCGCGAAGGGCGTGGCCCGCATCCGACACCGGAAGACGGGGCACCGGCGCGCGGAAGCGTCATCCGAAGCCGATATATCGGGCGCGAGAGCCTGGTTGAGTTTCGCATGGATCACGATGGCTCGGTTCTGAAAGCCACCGTGCCGTCGGTATTTCTGCCAACGCCCGGCACGGCGCTTTGGCTGATGATCCGGCGTGGAAAGTGTTTTGTTTTTCCTGTGAAAACGCCCGCATGAGACCATTGCGTGTGTGGTTGTGGGGACGCTAGGCTGAGGGGGATTAGGACTTGATACCATTATGCGAAGCGAATTACCGCGAGCAAAACTAGAAATAAGTTTCTGGGCGTTAGCAATCCTTGTGTTTCCGCTGTTGGTTCTGACGGCTTCCGCACTGTTGCTTGGCATTTGGGGTGATAGCGGGCTTACCGTTGGTGCCGAAGTGTTGACGGGCGCTCCGCTTGTGGAACTGGCGTCACGGTATCTGGTATTCGCAGCCTTCTTTTTCTTTGTGACGACGTCTGTCGCCGTCACCGCGATTTTGCTGTCGATCTGTGGGCGCGATTTTCCGGGTGGGCGCAGATCAGGACGACAGTTGCGCTGCTGGCAGTTATTGCCGCCACACTCATATTTTCGGTCATAGAACCCGAGGCCATGAAAAGCTTTGAATCCTATCAGTTGCTGGGCGAGGACCTGGTGCGCCAGTCCCTGGGTGCCGCCAAGACCGGCGCTTGCCTGCCTGATCGGCTGACCTGTGAGACGGGTACAGGATTTGACGCTTCGGTAAAGCTGGTTGATTTGTCAAATTATCTTATATCAGTCGCCGCTGCGGCGGTTTTGACAGGCATCATCCTCGCGCTTGGAGACATGCCGGGACGTGATGCTGATCCCGCGTCGTTGATCCGGGGGCTGTCCGCAGCCCGGCGCGTGGCTCAGCGATACCTATACTGTGCAGGGGTTCTTCTGACGGCCGGAATGATCTGGGTCCAGGCCTGGATGCAATGGCCGGCCAAATTGATCGCGGATCCCGTCGTGCAGGATCAGTTCAATGCCATGGTGTCGTCGCTGTCGCTGTTTCGCGGCACGACCTACAGCGCACTTATCCTATCGGTCTATCTGCCAGTGCTTTTGTGTCTTGCGCTTCGCACCGAAACGCTGCGGAAATCCGAAGGCGATTGGGACGACGATTCAATAAAGGAAAACTTCGGCGCTGTAGGTTACACAGACGCGCTGAAGTCTTTCGTCGCGATCGTATCGCCACTTTTGGCAAGCGCGGTCGGATCGAGCTGGACGGTCGTTTTCGGCGGCTAGAAGATTGCCGTATCCGTTTGCGACAGATAATCCGCCAGCGTCTTGCCAGGTTCCTCTTCGAAGGTTTCAAATGACACGTCGAGGGTCTGGATGCGGTCTACGCGAATGACGCGAAAGGTTTCGTCGGTCTCGCACCAGGATGTCAGCGACCAGACCCGCCCCCAATATTCCATCTGAAGCGGGCGGATGGTGCTTTGGATTTCCGGTTCTTTATTCGTGCCGTAGGTGACGCGAACCTTCCGGCGCGAGCGTATGGCGGCGCGGAGCGGGGCCATGTGCATGAAGCCACGGGCGGCTGCGGCAAAGGGATAAACCGCAAATCCCCAACCGGTGGCAGGTGCAGCGCGATCTTCGGGCAACAGGGCATCGACCTTATCTGACAGGGATTTTGCCGCTTCTTTCAGTTCCTCGTCGGCCGCTTTTGCGACGACGCTTAATCCGAGGTGCAGGGCTTCCAATTCGGTGAGAGTCAGGTTTAGCGGCGGCAGTGTGATTGGGGCGGTCATCATGTAGCCCAGCCCGCGTTCACCTTCGACGGGTATGCCGCTGGTGATCAGTGTGTCCATGTCGCGATAAATGGTCCGGAGCGAGACGCCAAGACGCCTGGCCATTTCTGCGCCCTTGTGAAGTCGCCCGTCGCGCAGGATCTGGATCAGCTCAAAAAGCCGATCCGGTCGAGCCCCGCCGGATTTGGGCCGCGTTGATTCGAGGTTGGGTTTGGGGTTGTTGCCCATAGCAACTGACACTATCCTGTCAGTTGCGAATGCGCATCCAGAAAATGCTTCGGTTTCCCAAGGAAATTGCCACAGGCGTTCGTTTGGTCCTTTTCCTTTGGTTATGGCGGTCCTAGGTACCCACTCGAAAATTAGGGAGAGACACCCATGCTTAACAATATCGGTCTTCCAGGCATTCTTCTGATTGCCGTTGTCGTTCTCGTGCTTTTTGGCCGCGGCAAAATTTCGTCCCTTATGGGAGAAGTTGGCAAAGGCATCACGTCGTTCAAGAAGGGCGTGGACGATGGCAAAAAAGAGATCGAAGAAAGCTCGGCCGAGGTCGCGCGCGATGTGACGCCGGAAGAAGACGAAAAGGACAAGGTCTGATCGTCGGGCCGGTCTGAGGCATGGACATCGGCTGGGGCGAACTGCTGGTCATTGGGGTTGTGGCGTTGATCGTCGTCGGCCCGAAGGATCTGCCCGGTATGTTCCGTGCGCTCGGTAAATTCACGACCAAGATCCGCCGCATGGCGCGCGAGTTTCAGCGTGCGATGGAGGATGCCGCTGACGAGGCGGGTATCAAGGAAACGGCGAGTGATCTGAAAAATATGACGTCGCCGTCTAAAATGGGCTTGGATAAGCTGAACGAGGCGGCGGAGAAATTCGACAGTTGGGATCCGACAAAAGCTTCGGAGAGGGCGAAATCCATCGGGTCGGAAACCGCGAAATTGGCCGAAGAGCGCGCCGGGAAGGCCCGAAAGGCGCGCGAAAGTGCCAAGGAAACTTCGGCGAAGCGGAAATCGCCTGAAGCGAAGGCGAAGCCTGCGGCGGCAAAATCTGAAGTGAAGCCCGGGGCGACGAAGGCGTCCCAAGCGTCAAAGCCTAAAGCAGCAAAGCCTAAAGCAGCAAAGCCTAAAGCGCCGAAGGCTACAGCGGCAAAGTCTAGCGCGGCAAAGCCTAAGGCGGCAAAGCCTGAGAGTAAGGCATGAGCGACGTTGACGACGATCAGATCGAAGACAGCTCGGCCCCGCTGATCGAGCATCTGGCGGAGCTCAGGAATCGGCTAATCCGCTCGGTCATCGCCTTGCTGATCGGGATCGTGTTGGTCTTTATCGTGGCCGAGCCGATCTTGCAGTTCCTGTTGCAGCCGATCGAGGCGACGCTGCGCGATCTTGGCGATCCGGCACCGATTTTGCAGTACACGTCGCCGCAGGAATATCTGTTCACACTCTTTCGCATCTCGTTTGTGTTTGGCTTTGGACTGGCGTTTCCGGTCATATCGCACCAGCTGTGGCGGTTTGTAGCGCCGGGGCTTTATCGCACTGAAAAGGCGGCGTTTTTGCCCTTTGTCCTGGCGTCGCCAGTGATGTTCCTTCTGGGCGCATCGTTCGCTCAGTTCGTTGTGACGCCGCTGGCAATGAAGTTTTTCCTGGGCTTTGCCGATGTAAGTTCGATCTTTGCCAACCTTCTGGCGCCCGCAGCAGATAACATTCCGCCGGACGCGGCCTTTGTGCCGGAGACCAGCGAGGGCCTGAAGGTGACGTTCTTTGGCAAAGTCAACGAGTCGCTGGATATCACGCTGAAGTTCATCATGGCGTTCGGGCTGTGTTTTCAGTTGCCGGTGTTGCTGACGTTGATGGGCAAGGCGGGGTTGGTATCCGCCAGGGGTCTGGCCGACGTTCGCAAGTATGCGGTAGTGGGGATTCTGTCGCTTGCGGCTGTTGTGACACCGCCTGATCCGGTGACCCAGCTGATCCTTTTCACGGCGGTTTACGGGCTTTACGAGATCTCGATCCAGCTGGTGAAGTGGGTCGAGAAGAAGAAGACCGAGGAGTTGCGCGCAGAGGGCATTCTGGGCGAGGACGAGGATCTCTACGGCGACGGTGGCGACGACGAGGATGAAGAGGACGCAAAGACGTGAGTGATCCAATGGACAGGATCGCCGCCGCGCTGGAGCGGCTGGCGCCCGCGCCGCTTGATGCGCCGGACTTCACAGCCGCCGACGCCTATGTCTGGCACGTCAGCCCGGATCGTCTGGACCCGGTTCAAAAGGTCAACCGCATTGATATTTCGCTTTTGGTGGGTATCGACCGGGTTCGCGATATCCTGCTGGAAAATACCCGCCAGTTTGCGAACGGGCTGCCTGCTAACAACGCCCTACTTTGGGGCGCAAGGGGCATGGGAAAATCCAGCCTTGTCAAAGCCGGACATGCCGCAATTCAAGCTGAAGGGCGGGCGCTGAAGATTGTCGAAGTGCAGCGCGAGGACTTGCCCTCGGTCGGGCGGCTTTTGAACCATCTGCGCGGGTCCGAGGCGCGATTTCTACTTTATTGCGATGATCTGTCGTTCGCCCACGATGATCAGCACTACAAGTCGTTGAAGGCGGTGCTGGATGGCGGGATCGAGGGGCGGCCCGACAATGTGATCTTCTATGCCACGTCCAATCGGCGGCATCTGATGCCGCGGGATATGATCGAGAACGAACGATCAAGCGCGATCAGCCCATCCGAGGCGGTCGAGGAGAAGGTATCGCTGTCTGATCGTTTCGGGCTTTGGCTTGGGTTTCATCCCTGCAATCAGGATGAATATCTGGCAATGATCGACGGGTATTGCGGTGCTTTTGGCATCGCGGTTTCGCCCGAGACGTTGCGGGCGGAGGCAATCGAATGGCAGGCGACGCGCGGCGCGCGGTCGGGCCGCGTCGCCTGGCAGTTCTTTGTCGATCTGGCAGGGCGGCAGGGCGTGGTTATCTGAGTTTCGACACGCCTGCGGCGTGCCGACGCGCCGGGGGCATTCTGCCCCCGGACCCCGACGCGCGTATTTCAGAAAAGATGAAGCGTCTTAATTTAGATAAGGGATCGGATCGACGCTGTCGAAGCCTTCGCGGACCTCAAAATGCAGGAACGCCGGGCTGCCTGCGCGCACCACGGCGATCTTCTGGCCGCGTTTGATCCTGTCGCCTTTCTTGACGCCTATGTCGTCGACGCCAGCATAGACCGTCAGCAGGTTGCCTTCGTGGCGGATGACCAGAATGGGCACCTGATCGGTATCGCGGGTGATGGCGGCGACGGTTCCGTCATCGGCGGCGGCGACGGCTGAGCCAGCAGCAGCGGCAATGCCGATACCTTCGTTTTCGCCTTTCTTGTAAGGGCGGATAATGCGTCCCTGAACCGGCATTCTGAGGCGTGACGTATCGGACGCGGCGGTTTGCCCGGCGGAAAGGTCGGCGGGCGCAGGCGTTGCCGCTGGTCGGGTGTCATCCTGCGGCAGCGCGGTCGACGCCGAAGGCGGCAGCGGCGTTTCGGTGCCTTGGCCGGGGCGTGGGGTTGGTGCGATCGCGGCGACCTGAACCTCGGGCGCTTTAATGGGGATCAAAAGATACTGGCCTTCGCGGAGCGCGAGATCAGCGCCAAGACCGTTCCATTCGGCCAGCGCGGCGACGGGAACGTCATAGAGCCGCGCGATGGAAAAGGCTGTCTCGCCGGTGGCCACGCGGTGCCGCGTTGGCTGATTGCCTGCCGGCAAACCAGGTGCGCCGTCGGCCCGGTCAATGGCAGTGCCCGCGATCGTTGCGACGTCAACGGAACGGCCGTCAAACGTGCCACTTCCGGGTTCAGCGATACGAATAGGCAGTGCGACGACCTCGCCTTCGCGAAGGGCGACGTTTTCGGGAATTGCGTTGTATCGGGCCAGTTCAGAGGCGGGAATGCCAATCCGTGCGGCGATTGTGCCGATGGTGTCGCCGCGTCGCGCGATTGCCACCTGATAGCTGGGATAGGAAACAACACCGCGTGCATCCGGTTGCGGCACATCGCGCACTGCGTTGCGGGCAGCGTCGGAGGTGTCAAACTGCCCTGCCTCGCCGCGGAAATCGAAATCGAGGTCGCTGTCGCATCCCGTGATCGCAAATGCTGCTGACGTCACCAATACGACCTTAAAGGGAGTGCTTAAGTTTGCCATTGCTCTGTCCTCACAAACATGGCCGATCCTTCTCGCGGGAGCTGGCCAAACAAATCGGGTCAATCGTGACCCATCCCCTCGATCAGGGGAACGAACCTTACCGGCAGAAGTTCTTCGAAGTCGTACCCGCTTTCGCTGCGCGTCACCTTGATAAGGCTTTGCACATGGTCCGACTGACCCACCGGTAGGACCATGATACCGCCTGTTTTTAGCTCTGCCAACAAGGGTCCGGGTGGATCTTCGGCAGCGGCGGTCACAAGGATGCGGTCAAAGGGCGCCTGTTCGGGGTATCCGCGCGATCCGTCGGCGGTCAACGCGGTGATATTGGTCAGCCCGAGGCTGTCAAAAGCTGCTTGCGCTTCGGCCACCAGACGCTTGTGGCGGTCGACCGTATAGACGCGCCGGGCAAGGTGGCTGAGCACGGCGGCCTGATAGCCCGACCCGGTTCCAACCTCGAGCACTTTGTCGCGCGGCTGGACATTCAGCGCCTGGGTCATGATCCCAACGACCGAGGGCTGGCTTATGGTCTGACCGCAGGCAATTGGCAGCGGCATGTCTTCGTAGGCGCGTTCGGAAAAGACGCCTTTGACAAAGGCACCACGGTCGACTTTTTCCATCGCACCGAGCACGCGGGCGTCCATAACGCCCCGGCTTCGGAGCGCAAAAAGGAACTGCATCTGACGTTCTGCTTCGTCGACAGTCATTCGAGGCGCTCTTTGAGAGTGGGCAGGGCATCGTAGGCGGTCAGATCGGCGTGCAAGGGTGTGACCGAGATATAACCGTCGAGATTGGCCGTGACATCGGTGCCCGCGCCGGTCTCGACGGACTGGGGGCCGCCGCGCACCCACATGAACATGCGGCCCGACGGTGAGAGATGCGGTTCGACGCCGTGCTTGGTGTCTTTGCGGAGACCCTGCGAGGTAACTTTCATGCCCTTTACGGCTTCGGCCGGGCAGGGTGGGAAATTGACATTGTAAAAATACCGGTAGTCGCGGTCATCCCAGATCCCGTGGCGCAAAAGCTTGCGCACCGTGTCAACGCCGTGAACGGATGCAGCTTCGAAGGGGTTTTCAAGCTGCGCGTTGCCGGGGCCATAAAACTGGCTGAGGGCGATGGCCGGAAGACCCTGAAGTGCGGCTTCCATCGTGGCACCGATGGTGCCGGAATAGAGCACGTTTTCAGCAGCGTTGTTGCCCCGGTTGACGCCCGAGAGAATGAGGTCCGGGGGCGCGTCCTTCATCACCTGGTAGATACCCGCCAGCACACAGTCGGCAGGCGAGCCTTCGGCGGCGAAGCGGCGGGGGCCGAGCTGGATCAGCATCGTTGGATGGGTGTAGCTGATGCAATGGCCGACGCCGGATTGTTCGAAGGCCGGTGCAACCGTCCAAACCTCGCCTTCTTCGCCTGCGATCTCGGTCGCGATGGTCTCGATCACGCGTAATCCCGGCGCGTTGATGCCGTCGTCGTTTGTTATGAGAATGCGCAAAGCCTGTTGCCTTATCTGTCGTTTGCTACTGCTTAAGGAAGTGTTCGCGGGCGGGCAAGCGTGGTGCGTCGTGGTCGCGTTGCGAAATGCGTATTTTTGAAAAGATGAATGTTAGATGTCAGCGAGGATCGTTGCGGCTGCCTTGTGTGCCGGTGTCAGGCCGGTGCGATCCTCGCCCGGGAAAAAACGCGCACGGGTGCCGGTGGGCATCGGTGGTGGGTTGAGAATGTGAACTTTGGGGCCGGTGCGATGGGTTTCGGCCTGCCAGCTTCGCGCCAGCGCGATCTGGGCGGCCTTGGTGGCACCATAAGCGCCGAAGAACTTCTGGCCCGCCTGCGGGTCGTCGAAAAACAGCGCCTGGCCGTCTTCGGCTGCATCGAGAAGTGGAGCGACCATCGTGATCAGCGTTGCGGTGGCGGTGACATTGACGGTGGTGGAAACGCCCATGTCTTTTGCGTCCAGATGCGCGGCGGGCGCGAGCGGGGCTGCGTGGATCGCGGTGTGTGCCCATAGATCGAGGTGGCCCCAGCGGTCATAGATGCCGCGGCAGAGCTGGGCCATCGCGTCGGGGTTGGTGATGTCCATCGGGGCGAGCGTTGCGGCACCGCCGATTGCTTTGATGCGGTCGTCAAGTTCCTCCAGAGCGCCGACGGTTTTGGCCACGGCGACAATGTGGTGGGTTGTCGCCAGCGCCTCGGCCAGGGCCGCGCCGAGGCCGCGCGAGGCACCTGTGATGAGGGCGATCTTGGTCATGGGCGCGGTTTGGCGGGGCGGGGTGACGAGGTCAAGGCGTCAGGCCTGTGCGGTGACAATATGCGCCTGGATCGGACCGGATATTTGGCTGGTGCCGAAACTACGACTTAGTGCCTCCTCAACAATTGAAGTGACTTGATTCAGATTGGCATCCAGGGCTTCAAGTTCGTTACGCATTGGCGTGCCCTGGCAATATGCGAAAGCCGGTATTTGCGGGGCGTTGGCCTTGCTGGTCAGACTGAGAGTATCGATTGTGAAATTGGAGAAGCCGCCTTCTCGCAGATCTTCCGCAATTTGGTCCTTGTCGTGATACCCGTGCGGAACACGATCAAGAAATAGCGGTGGATTTTCCTGGAATAAGAGCGACGCAGCTTCCACAACGACACACGGAAAGTCGTTCGTGTCGAGCCGATCCCACACGTTGAATGAAAATGTTCCGCCTTCGCGAAGCGCGCGTCGGGCCTCGGCAAAACCGGCCGCACGGTCGGGAAAAAACATGACGCCGAACTGGCAGAGAATGGCGTCGAATGAGCCGTCATCGCAGGGAAGCTTCAGCGCATCTGCCGCCTGCCACGACAGGCGATGGTCGGGTTTTTGTCGGGCTTTGGCGCGTTCGATCATTGGCGAATTGAGATCGGTGACCAAATACGACGCGTCACCAGATAACATCGGTGCCAGTTGGCGTGTCACAACGCCGCTGCCTGCGGCAGTTTCCAAAACACTCTCGGGTTTTTCGGCGGCGATCCGTTCGGCAAGGTCGCGCGCGTAGCCTTCGAATATCAACGGCACCAGATAGTCGTCATAGATATCAGGTATTGATCCGGTGAATTTATTATCTTCGCTCATGCAGAGAACTCTATTATTTCGTCGGCAAGCTTCACTCGGCCGCCTTCAGCGCAAATCCCTTTTCGATCTGATCGCTGGGGGCCACCGGGTATTCGCCGGAAAAGCAGGCGTCGCAATATTGTGGACTTTCGGCGTTTCGGCCTTCGCCTTGGCTCACGGCGCGGTAAAGGCCGTCGAGAGAAATGAATTTCAGGCTATCGACGCCGAGGTGCTGCTGCATCTCGGCTTCGCTCATCGTAGCGGCCAGAAGCTTTTCGCGATGCGGCGTGTCGACGCCATAGAAACAGGGCCAGGCGGTAGGCGGCGAGGCGATGCGGAAATGAATTTCGGCAGCACCGGCATCCAGGATCATTTCCTTGATCTTGCGGCTGGTGGTGCCACGAACCACGCTGTCGTCCACGAGGATCACCCGCTTGCCCCGAATCAGTGCGCGGTTGACGTTGAGCTTGAGCCGCACACCCATGTTCCGGATTTGCTCGGTCGGTTCGATGAAGGTCCGGCCAACATACTGGTTGCGGATGATCCCCATCGCGTATGGGATGCCCGATTGCAGCGAATAGCCGATGGCGGCGGGTGTGCCGCTGTCGGGGACCGGGCAGACGAGATCGGCATCAACGGGCGCTTCTTTGGCAAGTTCGGCACCAATGGCCGAACGGGTCTCGTAGACCGAGCGCCCGCCAAGCGTGGAATCGGGGCGCGAGAAATAGACATGCTCGAAAATACAGAACCGGGACTTTTTGGTCTCGAACGGGTGGTAGCTGGCGACCTTGCCGTCGGCGATGACGACCATCTCGCCGGGCTCGATCTCGCGGATAAATTCGGCACCGATGATGTCGAGCGCGCAGGTTTCAGACGCCAACGCCCAGCCATCGCCGATCTGGCCCAGCACCAATGGGCGGACGCCGAGCGGGTCGCGGACGCCGATCAGTTTGGTGCGGGTCATTGCGACGATGGAGAACGCACCTTCGACACGACGAAGCGCGTCTTTCATACGGTCGGGGATATTGCGCTGAAGCGAGCGGGCCATCAGGTGAATGATGCACTCGCTGTCAGAACCCGACTGGAAGATCGAGCCGCGGTCGATCAGCTCGCGCCGAAGAGCGTCGGCGTTGGTGATGTTGCCGTTATGCGCAATCGCGGCGCCGCCCATGGAAAACTCGCCGAAGAACGGCTGAACATCGCGGATCTGGGTGTTGCCCTTGGAACCGGCGGTGGAATAGCGCACGTGACCGATGCCGATGGAGCCGGGGAGCGTGTCCATGACGGATTGGCTGGTGAACTTGTCGCGCACAAGACCGAAGTGCCTGGCAGAGTTAAATTCAGTTTCCGCGTCGTAAGTAACGATGCCGCCTGCTTCCTGGCCACGGTGCTGGAGCGCGTGGAGGCCGAGCGCTACAAAGTTCGCAGCACTTTTCACGCGCGTGACGCCGAAGATGCCGCATTCTTCGCGCAATTTATCGTCGTCAAAGGGGTCGGTGGTCAGCGGAATATCGGCCATTGGGGCGCGCGCAAGTCCGTTTGGGGCAGCTACGGCACTACATAGAGCGTCGTCTAATCGGTGTCACGCGGTGATGGGAGTGCCGCGCGCAAAAAATGCGAAGGCCCGCGATGGAACAATCGCGGGCCTTCAACGGGCGGTTTATATTGCACCGGACTGGTGACACTCTTACCTGGGCGGGAACTCGTAACTCAAAACACCAAACAAACCGCCCGCTTTGCGGAGGCGCCGGTGGCCTTTCGGCCTGGCCGGCGCCCAACTCAATCACTCGTTACGCGGGTCGTTGGAACATCCAATGTCCCGCTTACAAGACCCCTTATGCCAAGAGGGCTGGGCATCAGTTGGGCGCAAATGATCAGCATCGGGGCAATCTCATGAACCGGGCTGCCCAGACATTTAGGCAGGCGCTGACTTACTTCGAGAGGGCTGTACCAATCCTGCCCGGTTGTCTTTGGATAGATCGACAATCCGGCGGCAGCCCCCATCATTGTGTTTTCAGCGAGAACAAAGAGGCGGTTATCCAAGCTTAGCAAATTGGCTGTAACTGCCCCAATTGGCCGGTTTCCTTTAAGAAAACAGTTTGTTTCGGTTATTGATTTGCGAATTTCTTTGCCTGAGAGGGCAAAATCGGTCTTGGAAAATCAAAAACGCGGCCTTGATTCGGGCCACGTTTACTTTGGTTCTTGTTTGGCGTGCGTATCAGGTCTCAGACGCGGCCGAACATTTGCTCATCAATTCGTCGTAGCGACCAATGATCCAGGACTGCGGATCCTCGGGGATTTGCTCCATGATCACATCCGACACCTGGCTGTAGACGATGGCTGTGCGGCTGTCGTCGACCCACGGGATCGGGTCGTTGACGATAACCTGGTCGTAAATGATCATCCCAATAACAACGAGCAGAAGCCCGCGGGCGACGCCGAAGAGGAATCCAAACCCCTGATCGATACCGCCAAGTGCCGAACGTTGCACCGCACCGGCAAAGAGCGGGGTGAAGACCGAAACGATGATCAATGCCACAGCGAAGACCGCCGCAAATGCCGCGATCATTCCCAAATCACACGACCCGCCGATAAAATCCCTGAGGATCGGCACTTCTTTCATCAGCGGTTCGGCCATGGGGGCAAATACATAAGCGACGATGGCCGCCAGTATCCAGCCGCCGATCGCCAGCGCCTCGCGAACGAAGCCGCGCGAATAGGCCAGGACCGCTGAGAGAATAATTACGACGGCGACAATACCGTCAAGGATGGTGAAATTTTCCATTACTGCCTCGTACTGCTTTTGCCTCGGACGATTTAGCCCGCACCGAATACATTCCCTACCAACGCCGCCAGATCGGGCAACATCTGAACGCTGAAGCCCTTTGCCGCGCCTGTTTCGCTTCGATCGGGGAGAAGCGCGCCGGTGAACCCAAGCTTTTGCGCTTCTCGCAGTCGTGTTTCGGTTTGTCCGACCGGTCGCAGGCTTCCTGATAAGCTGATTTCGCCGAAAACGACAGTGTTCGAAGGAAGGGCCACGTCTTCGCGCGCCGAAAGTAGCGCCGCGGCCACAGCGAGATCTGCAGCCGGTTCGCCGATACGTAGCCCGCCTGCGACGTTCAGATAAACATCCAGCCCGGCAAATGGGATCCCGCACCGGGATTCGAGAACCGCAAGGATCATCGCCAGCCGCGCGCCGTCCCAGCCCACCACCGAGCGGCGGGCCTGGCCAGCGGGTGCAGCCGCGACCAATGCCTGAAATTCGCATAACAAGGGGCGCGTGCCCTCAATTCCCGCAAAAACCACGCTTCCCGAGGTTGGTTGGTCACGATTGCCGAGAAAAAGTGCGGACGGATTGGCGACCTCGGCCAATCCGGTGCCGGTCATTTCAAAAACCCCTATTTCATCCGCAGGGCCGAAGCGGTTCTTGACTGCCCGCAGGATGCGGAACTGGTGGCCACGCTCGCCCTCGAAATAAAGAACGGTGTCGACCATGTGTTCGATGACACGCGGGCCGGCGATCTGCCCTTCTTTGGTGACATGGCCAACCAGAATAACGCTGATACCCTTGCGTTTCGCAAAGGAGGTGAGTTCGTGCGCTGTTGCGCGCACCTGGCTGACCGAACCCGGCGCGCTTTCGACAGTGTCGAGCCACATGGTCTGGATCGAGTCGATGATGGCGACGTCGGGTGCCTCGGTTTCGAGGGTTGTCAGGATGTTTCGGAGATTGGTCTCTGTTGCGAGTTTGACGTTGACGTCGCCAAGACCAAGGCGTCGCGCGCGCATTCGGATCTGAGCGGCGGCTTCTTCGCCGGAGACATAGACGGACTTTAGGCCCTGTTCGGCAAACGCGGCGGCGGCTTGCAGCAGGACGGTGGACTTGCCGATGCCCGGATCGCCGCCGACCAGAACCGCAGACGCCGGGACGAGCCCGCCGCCAAGCACGCGGTCCAGTTCGGCCATACCCGACATGGTTCGCGGTGGCGGGGCTTCTTCCGAGGCAAGGTCGCTCAGCGCAACGGCTTTGCCCCTGGCGGCGCCAAGGCTTTTAGCGGAAGGGCCCGCCGACAGTGGCACATCTTCTGCAATCGTATTCCATGCGCGGCAATCTTCGCAGCGACCCGACCACTTGGAATGAACAGCGGCACAATTCGAGCAGGAAAACGTTGCGGTTTTTGCCATGCGACCTGCCTTCATGTGGTTCGCGCGGCGGCGCGTTTGCGTTCATAGGCCAGACCGATCGCGATCTGGGCCAGGATACATGCACTGAAAAGATGCAGACCCCAAGCCGTTTCCACGCGGCCCAGGCCAATGCCTTTGACGACGACGATATAGAGCGCGACGAGGAACACATCCGCCATCGCAAGCTTGCCGAGGATGTGAAGTGCGGGAAGCAATCGCGGGCTGGCGAGGCGGAACTGGATCAGCGCGATGCCGATGACTTTGAGGTAGGGTGCGAATATTGCAAAGAAGGTGACCAGAAGCGCCAGCACCACGTCCGCACCCCAAAGCGACTGCAGCCCGGAGATGACAGAGATTTCGTCTAGCGAAAAAAGCGGCAATAGTCCGGCGCGCAAAAGCGGCGCGAACCAGGCAACCGGGAATAGAATAAGGAGCGCCAGATTGGCGAACTTCAGGCCCATGCCGCGTTCCTAGAGCGTTTCAGGTTTGAGCGGAATCGAAAAACGCTGCCTTTTGCCTGCGGCTTGAACGCGCATTTCTATTCAAAAGCTCCTGCCGAAACCTGATACGCTCTAGCCCGCGGTCGGGCGCTTACCAACCAGTTCAGCTGGTTCGTTTCAGAAACGGCAGATGTGGCAGATCGTTCATGGTGTCGGGGGCCGGCAGCAAGGGTCGGAACCGTCGGTTGGCGCTGGTTGCGTTGCCGCGCATGTTGCGGGCAACGTCAAGCATACTTCTGTCGGGCTCGGCTGCCTCCAAAGGCACGTTTTCATTTGCAGGGATTGAGATTGCAGCATGGTGGCGAAACGTCGGTCTTGAGGCATCGGGCCATTCCGGTCGCTCCAATATCAGCGGCCGGGAATTTTGTGTCGGCACGCGGAACGGCGCAATCCAGTCGTCGGTCGGATCGACCTCGGGCGAGTCGTAAGTCGGCGGGCGCCCGATGCCGCAGATGACCACGACGCCAAGCCAGATCGACGGGCAAAGTGCCGCGAAGACGAAATATAGCCAGCCGACCGATCCAAGACCGAATGCCCAGGGTGCGAGCCCTGCCGCAGTGAATGCGGCAAACAGACCGGCGCCTGCATAGATCCAGGCATTTGACGTCTCGGAAAGTGCGAGGCGGCGAAATGCCAGCCAGGCGACACCGAACGGTATTGCCAGAAACAAAGTTTTGGCAATGAGTTGGACAAGCAGCGTGACGGCGTCCATGCGAACCTCCGATATGCCACCCCAGTGGCACGAGACGCGATCTTGGTTAAAAAAGTGTTGTGAGTCCCACATTGTTTCCAAAATGGAACCTGACTGTTGCGATGTTGCAAATGGTTGAGGGGGTTGGTGGATCGGGTGCTGACGCCCCTGGAAGTGTCAGGAGCGGCGCAATCCCGTTAAAATCTTCTTGCCCTATCTTACAGCCTCAATAGGCCCCTCGGCGCTGCCGGTAATAAACTGCTCGACGTATGGATCGCCGCTTACATCCATATCGGCAACGGGTCCGCTCCAGCGGATTTTACCGCCGTGAAGCATCGCCACCTTGTCGGCAATCGCGCGCACGCTGGTCATGTCGTGGGTGATGGTGATCGCGGTCGCGCCCATCTCGACCACGATCTCGCGGATCAGATCGTTGATGACGCCCGCCATGATCGGATCGAGACCGGTTGTGGGTTCGTCGAAGAAGATAATTTCCGGTTCAGCGCCGATGGCGCGCGCCAGACCGACGCGTTTCTGCATACCGCCCGACAGTTCGCCGGGAAAGAGGTCGGCGACATCTGGGGTCAGGCCGACGCGGCGCAATTTTTCGATCGCGATCTCGCGGGCCTCGTCCCAGGGGCGTTTCAGCGATCCGCGCAGCAGGCGAAACGCCACGTTCTGCCAGACTGGCAGGCTGTCAAAAAGCGCACCACCCTGAAACAGCATCCCGAACCGCGCGAGAAAGGCGTCGCGTTCGGCGGAACCCTGTTTGAGGCGCGTCACATCCTGGCCTTCGACGGTGACTTCGCCCTGGTCCGGTGTGATCAGGCCAAGCACGCATTTAATGGCGACGGATTTACCGGTGCCCGAGCCACCGATGATCACCATGCTTTCGCCTTTGAGGACGGCAAGGTCGACGCCGCGGAGCACCTTGTTCTGCCCGAAGGCTTTATGGACGCCCTTGAGCTCTATCATGCTGAGAAAAAGAGCTCGGTCAGGATGAAGTTGGCCGCAAGGATCAGCACGCTTGCCGCGACGACCGCGCCCTTGGTCGCGCGACCGACGCCCTGCGCGCCGCGCCCGCTACGCATACCGAAATAGCATCCCATCAACGCGGCTATGAAGCCGAAGACTGCGCCTTTGGAGAGGGACGAGATGATGTCGATTGGTTCAAGAAAATCCAGCGTGTTCTTGATGTAGGTGGCGGCGTTGAAGCCCAGCCGGTTCACGCCCACCAGATAGCCGCCCATGATGCCGATGATATCGCCGACCGCGACCAGAGCGGGCATGACAAGGGTTGCGGCCAGAACGCGCGGCAGGGTCAGGTATTTCATCGGGTTGGTCGAAAGCGTGACCAGCGCGTCGATCTGCTCGGTCACTTTCATTGTCGCAATTTCGGCGGCCACCGAGGACGTGACGCGCGCCGCGATCATCAACCCGACGAGGACCGGGCCAAGTTCCCGCACCATCCCGATGGCGACGATCTGGGGCACCACTGCTTCGGCTGAGAAACGGGCCCCACCGGCGAAGATTTGCAACGCCAGTGCGCCGCCGGTGAATATTGTCGTCAAACCGACGACGGGCAGCGAGAAATACCCGATGTGCAGTAACTGCGCGCCAAATTCCCGCGGATACCAGGGTGGCCGGGCAATATGGCTAACAGTTTCAATCGCGAAATGGGTGACGCGCCCGATGGCAACCAGCAGCCCGAGGACGGCAGCGCCTATGGAGGCGAGAATATTCACACCGCGCCCTCGAAGCGTCGGGTGTAGCGATGGCCGAGGGACGTCAGAATCTCGTATCCGATTGTTCCTGCGGCATGCGCCAGATCGTCAACGCCCTGCTGATCAGTCAGGATCGACAGCACTTCGGGTGGTTCATCCAGGTGGCTGATGTCAACGGTGATCAGGTCCATGGATATGCGCCCGACCACTTTGCAGGGCGTGTCGCCGGCATAGACGCGGGCATTGGGTCCGATGGCGCGGATGAGCCCGTCGGCGTAACCGGCTGAGATTGTTGCGATCCGCCGTTGGCTGTCGGCGGTATATGTATTGCCGTAGCCAATGGTTTCGGATGGCGCGACGGTGCGCGTCTGTATGACGGGGGCGGTCAGATGTACGACTGGCCTTGCATCGCTGAACGGAAGGCCGCCGTAAAGACCGATGCCCGGCCGCACGAGGTCGAAGTGATACTCGGGCCCAAGAATTATGCCGCCGGTGGCTGCCAGAGAACGTCGGTGTGCGATGCCATCCGTCATGTCGCGAAAAGCGCTGAGTTGCTGCGTGTTCATCGGATGCTGAGGCTGGTCGGCGCAGGCAAGGTGGCTGATCACCAGGCGCGGGCCAATGGCCATGATCTGGTCTTTCAGCGCGTCCCAGTCCGCGGGCTCTAGCCCCAGACGGTTCATGCCGCTGTCCAGTTGCACGCCGAAGGCGGCTGTAGGGCTTTGCGAGATGTGGCGGGCGACCTGGTCCGGTGAGCAAAGAAGCGGGATCAGATTGGCGCTGCGAAGTGTCTCGGTGTCATCCCGCATATGGCCTGAGAATACATAGATATCTGCATCCGCACCGGCGGCGCGTCTGACGGCGATGCCTTCTTCCACGACCGCGACAAAGAAACTTCGCACGCCTTCGCCTGCGAGTTTTCGGGCAACGCGGACAGCGTCGAGACCGTAGCCGTCGGCTTTGACCACTGCCGCCGTCTCGACCCGATCTGGCGACATCGCATCCAGTGCGCGCCAGTTGGCGGCGACGGCATCAAGGTTAATCGTCAGCTCGGCTGCACCCATGGATCGGGTTTCCGCGAAGGGGCGGGGGGCGTCAAGCGATTTTGCCTTGTGAACTGGTGGTTGGATGACGACGGACCCGCCGCTTATGGCTCTTCGAACATTTGCTCGCGTTGGCGCCTTAGTTTTTCGCCGATCAGGCAATCGTATCCCTGACCTGTCATTCCCGAGCGACCGCTGCGGCGCGATTGCTCAGTTGCCTGCGCCAATTCGAGCACAAGCTTTCTTCGAACCGCCAAGGGAAAGTCCTGCCAAGTCAGCATCGGGATCGAAAAAGCGCCAGGACCGCCGATGACGCAGGCGACATAATAAAGATCGAGATCGGCAATGCCCCAGGTTGATATTTCGTCGGTTGTCATCAACGGAAGGCCATTGATGATGAACCCGGCTTCAATGGCTTTGGAACGGGCGCGAAGTACGCGTTCACCATCGTTGTTCGGGCCGTCGCCCGATATATCAATGACTTTGCGGAGCCCGTCGAAATTGTTCGTCTCAATTTCACGCGCGGCGTATTCGATCGCGCCCGAGATTGAGGTTCGCCGCAACGACTGGTGAATATTGTCATTGAGTGTGCGGGCCGCGCTTTCGGCGCTGGCGCGGCTGTCGATCATTGTCCAGGGCAGGAGAACGCGCTGCGCATCATCGCCGCCCCATTCAACGTATGTCACTGCGATGCGACCGGTGAAGCTGTTAAGTATGACGCCAATAACTTCTTCGCTGGTCAGGGCCGCGGTATATCCGCGACGTTGGATCTGAAGCTCTTCCGGCGTCATCGAACGCGAGACATCGACCATTAGCGCCAGTTCAACGTCAACTTCGATGGGTGCGGCGAACGCCATATTGGCGCTGAACCCAAGCAGGAGAGCGAGAAGACGCATACCGCCAAATTCGGCGATTGGGTGCAGGGCTGTCCAATGAATTTTACGCGCGGGCTTTGGCGAGAGGTTGAAGACGTCATAGTTCTGCCAAACTCACTGGGTATCGACGCGCAAAAGTGCAATGAGAGCAGGCCTTTGGCATATCAAGCCAATATAGCGGAGAGATCACCGGCGACGCGGGTTTTGGCGCAGGTTGCGGCACCGTTCACTGTGATTGTTCTGGCGCACGGGCTGCTTTCCGTCGCTTTGGCATATGGCACCGGTTATCGGTTCAATCCCGGAATGGCCGGTTTGCTGGCGATGATACTTGGTCTGCTGGTGCCGTGGTTTCTGCTTGTCTTGCTGATACGGCGGGTGGTTCTTCTTGCTGTCGTTGATCGGTCTACCCGACCAGTGGCGGATATGATTGGTGTGCTGAAATCACTGATCGCTGATCGCGACCGGGTGCTGGGCGGCAGTTTCAGGCTGCTGCTGGTCGCGTTTTTTGTCGGCAGTTTTGGCTATCAAAAGGAACTGGTCGCGGTCGTTCAGCCATTTGGGTGGGATGTGGCTTTTGCCGAGCTTGACCGGCTGGTTCATTTTGGCGCGGACCCCTATCGCCTGTTACTGGCCGTTTTTGGATCGCCGCTGGCGACGACAGCGTTGAACGCGGTCTATCACGCATGGTTTTTCCTGATTTACTTCGTGGTTTTCGTGGCCTGCTTTGCGCCCCGGCGTCACAATCCGTCCACCGCATTTCTGGTCGCCTTCGCGTTGACATTCGGGATAGGCGGCAACGCCCTGGCGATGGTGTTTTCATCCGCCGGGCCGGTGTACTTCGAACGTCTGGGTCTGGGCGGCGATTTTGTGCCGCTGATGGATCATTTGTCGGCTGTTTCAGAGATCAGCCCGGTTTGGGCGCTAAAGGTGCAGGAAGGTCTTTGGGCCGGCTACATGAACGAAGGTGTGCTGGCCGGGATCTCGGCGATGCCGTCGATGCATGTGGCGACATCCATGCTGATGGCGCTTTATGCCTGGACCCATGCGCGCTGGGCCGGGTGGGTGATGGCTGTCTTCGCTATGTTGGTGATGCTGGGGTCAGTGCAACTGGGGTGGCACTATGCCGTTGACGGGTATGTGGGTGCGGCGATTGCTTGGGTGGCGTGGCGGTTTGGATTGGCGGTGGCGCGGCGCGGCGAGGGGCGGGCTGCGTAGGCTTGGGGCCTGCTAACTGGCCCGGAATGTCAGGTGACAGGTACGAGCCCAAAGCGGTCCGCCGTCTATTTCTTTTGTTGCCCTTGCAATGACAGATTCGACGGCAATGCAGTGTGCTCAGTGAAATCGAAAACCGATGTCAGGAAGGCCCAGAAATCAGGGAAAAGGATCAACTGCGCCAATTCAAAGCATGTAAGATGCTTGGCGAGGCCTGCCCGCTCAGGTCGTGACTGCCCTTAGGTTGAAACTGAAGACTTGAATCATTGCCTACTAGTTCACGTGTCACATCTGAGACAAATATCTCGCCACGGCCTGCTGCGGTTGCAATGCGGGCAGCGGTGTTGACCACCGTGCCAAAGAAGTCTTCACGGGTTTGAACTACATCGCCTGTGTGTACACCGATCCGAACAGAGAGACGCGGCTCATCCACCGCCTCCGCTAGAACTCGCTGTATATCGCCTGCTGCTGACAATGCTGATCGGGCCGATGAGAATGAGGACATAGTGCCGTCGCCGAGCGACTTGACGAACTGGCCTCCATTCGCCTCAATAATTTTTTTAAGTGTGGTGAAATGCGTGTTGATCCTAGCAGACCAAACTTGATCCCCTAGCGTGTTCGCCAATACCGAGGAAGCCACAACATCTGTAAACATGACTGAAGCGAGCCCTTCTGTTTGCCCGAGCGAAGCACCTTGATGTGCGGCCTCTACCAACTCGGTGATCGCAGTCTGATCTAATCCCATGATGTCCTGGTTCGCGATCGGAACAGAAGTATGGCGATGGACGACTTTCCAACTACCGTTTTCCAGCGAAAAAACCAGTGTGCTGCGAAACTCTACCGGCGTATCGATCCGATTCGCAAAAGTAACAGTGTGAACGAATACGGACCATCCGATGTCACCGCGCTCGAAGGCTTCAGCGAAGAGTTCCTTATTGTGAAGAACGTCTGGAACTTCGTTAAAGTAGGCGCTGACCGCTTCCCGCACTTCCTGGCCACTCCAGTTTTCACCGCTTGCAGTTCCTATGAAGCGCAACAAATCACTTTCTGACAAGAAATTGGGTAGCGTGTTTTGACCACTCTCAAGGATGGCCTTGTACCAGCGGCGAGAAATAGCAACCAACTCAGGAGAAGAAGTAATCATGAAATTGGTTCCAGATGCTGGGCGGTTTGCTCTCGATCAAACAAGCATATTTACGATATCGCGTGACTGCAACTTGAGGCGGTATCGTTTGGCAAAACGAGCGTCTGCTTAGTCCCGCTAAGCATACTTTCAACTTCGACTGATCAATGGGCCTGCCCTTAAAACTCGGCGCCGCTTTTTTGCCAGGGCTTCACCAGATTGCCGAAGCGGGTAAAGCGCCCTTCGAAGCTGAGTTCCAAAGTGCCGATGGGGCCATGGCGTTGTTTGCCGATAATTACTTCGGCGCGGCCGTGGAGTTTTTCCATCTCCTCCTGCCACTTGGCCATGGCCTCCAAATCGTGGTCGCCCGGTTTCTCCCGCTCTTTGTAATATTCTTCGCGGAAGACGAACATCACGACGTCTGAGTCTTGCTCGATAGAACCTGATTCCCTTAGGTCAGAAAGCTGCGGTCGCTTGTCGTCGCGCGACTCGACCTGACGGCTAAGCTGCGACAAGGCTATAACCGGGATATCCAGTTCCTTGGCGATGGCTTTCAAACCTTGTGTAATCTCAGAGACTTCGTTCACCCGATTGTCCTTTGCAGACGCCGGGCGGACGAGTTGGAGGTAATCGACGATCAGGCAATCGAGGCCGTGCTCGCGTTTCAGGCGGCGGGCCCGCGCGGCCAGCTGGCTGATGGGAAGTGCTGGCGTGTCGTCGATGAAAAGCGGGCAGGCTTCGAGCGTTTTTGCAGCTTCGACAAAGCGGCGGAACTCGGCCTCGGTCAAATCGCCGCGCCGGATTTGGTCGGAAGGCACTTCGGACGCTTCGGAGAGTATTCTTGCGGCCAATTGCTCGGCCGACATCTCGAGCGAGAAGAAGCCGACGACGCCACCGTTTACGGCACCTTCGCTGCCGTCAGGAAGGCGTCCGCGCGCATAGGCCTTCGCAATCTTGAAAGCGATGTTTGTCGCCAGCGAGGTTTTCCCCATCGACGGACGGCCCGCCAGGATCAGAAGGTCGGACTTGTGGAGGCCGCCAAGTTTCTTGTCGATGTCCGTGAACCCGGTCGAAATACCGGCAAGGCCGCCGTCACGCTGATAGGCAGCGTTTGCGATATTGACCGCATCGGTGACGGCTTTGAGGAACGACTGAAACCCCTGGTTCGACTGGCCTGCCTCGGCAAGCTTGTAGAGCGCCTGTTCGGCCTCGACGATCTGTTCTTTGGGTTCGCTTTCAACTTCAACGCGGGCGGCTTTGGCGGTGATATCGCGGCCCAGTCCCATCAGCGAGCGGCGGATCGCCAGATCGTAGATCATCTGCGCATAGTCGCGGGCGGCGAAAGACGAGATCGCCGCACCCGCAAGGCGGACGAGATAGGCGGGACCACCAAGTTCCTTTAGCCCCGGGTCATCTTCGAGAAATGCCTTCAGCGTGACAGGCGAGGCCACCGAGTTCTTTGCGATTCGCGCCGCGGAAATCTCATAGATTCGGGCATGGACAGGGTCGTAGAAATGGGTCTCGTTGATGATCGCCGCGACCCGGTCGTAGGTATCATTGTTGGTTAAAATTGCTCCCAGAAGCTGCTGTTCCGCTTCGATATTGTGGGGGAGCGTTTCGCCCTCTTCCTTGCCTGTGTCCGTTTGCCGGATCTGTGCGATCTCGTTCATTCCACCCTCGTTTCGCCCGCTCGTCACTGCCTCAAGTTCCGCAGTATGCAGTATGCCCCGGCCCCGTCCATCTGGATATCCTGTGGACAGGCTGTGGACAGGATGCTGGCCACATCATATTGCGGTCAGAATACCTTTGCCGTCAATATCCAGTAGAAATTATGGAATTTATTTTATCCGCGCTTCTTGCCAGGGTCGGGGTGCGCGAAGAAAAGCTTCGACATCGCCCAGCGTTGCTTCGTCGAACATTTCGCCTTCGCGCGCCGCCGCCAGCACGTCCCACCAGGTGCAAAGATGGTGGAGTTTCACACCGTGGTCGCCAAGCGTAGCGATCGTTTCAGGGAATATGCCGTAGTAAAAAATGACGGCAGTGTGACCGCAGATTGCACCGGTGTCGCGGATGGCATCGACGAAGGATATTTTCGAGCCGCCGTCGGTCGTGAGGTCTTCGACCAGAAGCACGCGCTGGCCTTCGGTCATATCACCTTCGATCCGGGCGTTTCGGCCATAGCCTTTCGGTTTTTTCCGCACATAGGTCATCGGAAGCGCCAGACGCTCGGCCATGAGCGCGGCAAATGGGATGCCCGCGGTTTCGCCGCCTGCGATATTGTCGAAGGCTTCAAATCCGGCTTCGCGCATCACGGTGACGGCAAGGAAATCCATCAGCGTCGAGCGGATGCGCGGGTAGGAGATGAGTTTCCGGCAATCAATGTAAGTCGGTGACGGCAGGCCGGATGCCAGCGTGAAGGGTTCTGCGGCGTTGAAATGCACGGCACCGATCTCGAGGAGCATCCTGGCTGAAAGGCGGGCGATCTCGTCTTTATCCGTGTAGCTGCTGGGGATCATCTTTGGTCCTTATTTTGCGACGCGCCAGTGCAACGGACGGGCCGGGTCGAAGACTGTAACCGGGCCTGCACCGGTTTCAATCGAGCGGGGCCATTCAATCGGGTCGCCTTTTTCAAGCGTGATACTGTCTTCATTTACCGGCAATCCATAGAACGCCGGACCGTGCAGAGACGTGAAGCCTTCCAGTCGGTCCAATGCGCTCTGTTCGTCAAAAATTTCCGCCAGGCAAGACAAAGCTATGGGGGCAGTGAAGCAGCCGGCGCATCCGCAGGCGTTTTCCTTGCTGTGGGTTGCGTGGGGCGCGCTGTCGGTTCCAAGGAAGATACGCGGGTCGCCTGATGTCGCGGCACTCAGAAGCGCTTCTTTATGGGTTCTGCGTTTCAGGATCGGCAGACAGTAATAGTGCGGGCGGATGCCACCCACCAGCATATCGTTTCTGTCCAGCATGAGATGCTGGACGGTGATCGTCGCGCCAAGGTTGGCGTCAGAGGATATGACGTATGCCACGGCTTCGGACGTGGTGATGTGTTCCATCACGATCCGCAGGCCAGGTGTTGCGCGGCGAATGGGGTCCAACATTTCGTCGATGAAGACCGCTTCGCGGTCGAATATGTCGATATCGGGGCGTGTGGCTTCGCCGTGGACGCAGAGCGGCAGGCCGATCTCGGCCATTTTCTCCAAGACGCCGCGTATTTTGTCGAAGTCGCGCACGCCGCTTGCGGAGTTGGTCGTCGCACCGGCGGGATAGAGTTTGACCGCCGTTATCAACCCGCTTTCGTGGGCATTGGCCACGTCATCGGGGTCAGTATCCTCGGTCAGATAGAGCGTCATCAGGGGATCGAAGTTCATTCCATCGGGCAAAGCCGTCAGGATGCGTTCCCGATAGGCGATGGCGTCGCCACTTGTGACCACTGGCGGCACCAGGTTTGGCATGACAATTGCGCGGGCGAAGTGGCGCGCCGAACACGGCAGAACGCCTTCCATCAACGCGCCGTCGCGAAGGTGCAGGTGCCAATCGTCTGGTCGTCGGATCGTCAGGCGCATTGTCATGCGCATCACTTAGACCAAGGCCCGTTTTAGCGCCAGAGGAAGGCGCCACGGGGAACTGATTGGGGCAGATTTTCGGCCATGTCATCTCGACATGGACCTGGGGCGTGCAATTTGCCACTGTGGGTCGAACTGAAATCTGCCGGGGAGAAGAGAATGCTGGGCACATTCATATTGGGATTAGCGGCTGGATTGGGCGCGCCCTACGCCGAGCCGTGGGTTAAGTCGGGTTTGAGCAATGTATTAAAGGGCGGTTCCGAAGTCAGCGCGGTTGAACTGCGGATGGTGACCTTCACGGTGTGCCTTTGGGCGGCGGCGTTTCTGGCGATGATCCTTGCCGCGCCTCATGCGGTAGTTCTTGTCTTCGGTGCCCTGGTTGGCGTGATCGCGCCGCGGCTTAAAGAAGCGTGGAAAATATATAGGGCACCGGATTACGACAGCTGACGTGTCCGAATTCGCTATTGAGATCCACGTCGTTCGTTCGCCCAACGATGCCGAAGCGGTTTGCGAACTGGTTTGGGAATTCTTCGACTATCTGAGGCGCGATTTCCCGGATCGCGCCGCAATGATAGAGAAATACCTGGAAGTTCAGGATGTTGCGGGCGAGCTGGCGGAGCTTTTGCAGCGATTTGTGCCGCCCCGGGGCGAGTGTATTCTGGCACGGTTGGATGGCGCGCCAATCGGGACACTGATGCTAAAAAGCGTCAACGAGGATACTTGCGAAATGAACCGGATGTCGGTCAGGCCCACGGCACGCGGGCGGGGAGTTGGCCGCGCTTTGATAGATGGCTTATGCGATCGGGCCCGGGAGATGGGATTTTCGATCATGAAGCTGGAGGCTTTGGACGAGCGCATTCCGGCGGTTCCGCTTTATCACAAAATGGGATTTGTCACCGATACCGAGAGGTCGGCCTATACGCAGCACGATACGCGGATCATTGCGATGAAAAAGACGCTTTGACGCATTGATCGGTTTGCGTTCAAATTGAATCAGATTTCGCTGCCTCTAAATCAGCAACTTGTTGATTCTGAACGCGAATTTCGATACATGATGTTTCATTCAAAACACAAGCCGCTCTAGGCGACGCATGGCGAAATTGCATGACGGGGTTGCAATTATAGCAATTGTAACTTGCATCTATGGCGATCAGATAAGCCTCAATAGAACGCAACCACACTTAGAAAATAGAGGTGTCCCATGTCAGTCCCAACCTGGATTTCCGTATTCTCCAACGCTTTCGGCTCGACCAGCCGGTATGAAGCATTGTTCTCGCTGAGCGACAGCGAACTTGCTGCGCGTGGCTACGACCGCGCTGGCTTGCAACGTGCGTATATCTCGGGACTTGGCGTTAACTGAGGCGCCTAGTTTAAGCTGAAACTTTCTGACCGGGAAGCGGGCGGCCTTCGGCTTTTAGCTGCGCCTCGGCTTTCTCGAAATAGGTGCGAAACCTGGGTATCGGGCGATCAGCGATGATCGCCCGGCACAGAAGCGCAGTCAGATACGGTCGGTCTTCGCGCATGACGCGGGCGAGCAAGGCCCGAAGATAGGGAATGTGCCGCCGCCGGGCGCGCAGCTTTCGCGCCAGCGCTACGGGCGTCAAATGGTCGTTTGCCGCAGCTTCGGCCAGCGACGATACCAGACCCATGGCGCGAAGATCGCTGTCAATCGCGCCTGAACGTCCGCGGCGATACCGGTAGCGATGGATGTTCGGCCCGCGAAAGAGAGTCGCGTGCATCGCGTCTTCAACCTCATCGGGATCATAAAAAATGAACGCGGCGTTTGCGGCTTCCAGCATATCGGGCGCATACCCATATCGCGATGTGAAATCTCGTTTGCGCATTTCCGGAAACCGGTCGTCCCATTCGGTCAGGCTTCGGGCAAGCGTTGCCTGCGGTGAGACGGCGATGACTGTGGCCCCTGGTGCTGCAACTGAGAGGGCGGCGGCGGCATAGCCGCACATGCCGGCACCATAGAAGATGATCTTGTCGAATTCTTCGAAAAACCCGTTGTCGATCATCCGGTCGAAGAAAGCGTAGACTTGACGGTCGCGGAACCAGGTGTCCCGCATCGCCAGCAGCGTCATGTGAGACCAGCCGCGGCGTTCGCAAACGTCAAATCCCAGCGGGAGTCCGGTATCGCTGGTCATTCTGATGCCGGGGACGGTTTCAAAGGCGACAAACAATACGTCTTGCGAGCGGTCGACAAAGACCGCCGCGTGGTCGTCACCCAAGGGTGAAAAGTATCCTAATTCCTCGCCGATCTCCTCAAGCTCGCAGAGCCATTGGGTATCAGTAAGGTCATCGGATAGAGCAGCCCCCGCTACCATATCACTCGTCCTTAGCCCAGCGATCCGATCTTATCCGCGCGGCCCGACAAGTGGCAAGAACCTTCGCGCGGACAATGCGTGGCGATTATTTCCGGAATGGCAACGACCGAACTGTGAATTGGTTCTGCATAGCTGCTTAGGTGGAAGTGGGCCTGCGAATGTGATGGTTACAAGGCTATGGGATTCTTGAAGGAAATTTGGGTTGAGTTTCAAAAACTGCCGCGCTGGGTACAGTTCTGGATCGCGTGCGGTCTTGGTCCCGTCAATCTGGCGTCGATATCGTTTGTTGGTGAACCGGGCGGTTGGATTGTTGCGTCGCTGGCAATCGCTGGCATCGCACCGAATGCGGTCATTTTGATCATGACCCGCGAGTTTGGCCGCGAAATGGCGGTTCCGCATCTGATTTTCTGGCCACCGCTGGTCGCCGTGATCATCTGGGTGTTGGCAATGGGGCCGGATGCGCCGTTTGCGCAATATCTGTGGCTTTTGTTGGTGGTGGATTCAATTTCGATTGCGTTTGATATTCGGGACGCGCGGACCTGGTGGCAGGCGCGGCGCGGCAAAGAAAAAACCCGGCCTTAAAGTGCCGGGTTCTTGAATTTCAATTTGGCATGGAATTTATTTTGCGGGGCCGATCATCATAACCATCTGGCGGCCTTCCATCCTCGGCATATTTTCAACCTTACCAAGCTCCTGGATATCATCGGCGACACGTTCGAGCAGATCGCGGCCCAGGTTCTGGTGCGCCATTTCGCGGCCGCGAAAACGTAGCGTTATCTTTACTTTGTCGCCCGCCTCGAGAAACCGCGTCACATTCCGCATTTTGACGTCATAGTCGTGGACGTCCGTGTTCGGACGAAACTTCACTTCCTTGACGTCGATGGTTTTTTGCTTCTTGCGGGCTTCGCTTTCGCGCTTTTGCGTCTCATATTTGAACTTGCCAAAGTCCATGATTTTGACGACGGGCGGGGTCGCGTTCGGCGAGATCTCTACAAGGTCGAGCCCTGCTTCATCGGCCAATTCCATTCCACGTTCGGGCGAAACAACGCCGACGTTATCTCCGTCAGCTCCGATGAGCCGGATTTCAGGTGAGCGGATGCGATCGTTGATCCGGGGGCCTGTGTCACGCACCGGTGGCGCGTTGTGTGGTCTGCGAGCGATGGTGGTCGTCCCTTCATGTTAGTTGTTCAGGCCCGCAAACTAAGGGCAGTCGGCGCGGCTTTCAACCGGTATTCGGCGGGAAATTTCGTATTTAATCGAGGCTAATGGGCTGAGTTTTGCCGTTTGTGAGGGATCGGCGGCGATGCGCTGGACTCTGGCGTTCGCCCGCCACATGACGCGGCTGTCGAGATTGAAGGAGAACCCCAATGAGAGCTGTGTTTATTTTTGCGGCAGTTGCCATCGTGGCGGCCATTGCCTGGTTCGCTATCGGCGGGCAGGAAAGCGAGCCGGTTGTCAGCCAACCCACTGCGAGCGAAACGCCCGCGAGCGATGAGACAAGCGAGGCCACCGATGATGCGACCGATGCGGTCGAGGACGCCGTCGAACAGGTTCAGGATGCGTTGAACGACGCGGCGGAAGAAGCGGAAACCGCTGTCAACGAAGCGGTGGATAGCGCCGCCGAACAGATCAACGACGCGGTTTCGGATGTGCTGGGCAGTGGCGAAGAAACCGCCTTGGCGTCAGGCAATGTCGAAGTTGAAACCGAGGCTGCGGGTGACAGTGGCAATGCCCTTTCAACGGCGCTGACGGTTGATGGCTTTGATGCCGATATGCTGAAGGCCGAGGTTGCGGGATCGTCGATGAGCCCGGTGCAAAGACTGGCCGCGAAGGTGATGATCGAACAGGCGGAAGCGGACCCAGGTAAAATCGAGTCGGTGGTCAATGAGCTTCGCAAGGCGCTGTACGTCGAGTGAGATTGAGCCGCGCCGTATTTTTGGCGCGGTAAATTAGATTATCTAACCTCAGCCGACGAAAGCTTTTTCCACGACGTAGTGCCTGGGCGCGCTGTTGGCGCCTTCTTCAAGGCCAAAGCCTTCGAGAACGCTTTTCATGTCGGTGTTCAGGCCGATTGAGCCACAGACCATCGCGCGGTCGGTTTCGGGATTGATGCCGTCAACGCCAAGATTGTCGAAGACGTCGCCCGAGGTCAGCAGATCGGTGATGCGGCCCATTTTAGAGCTTTTTTCGCGCGTGGTCGTCGGGTGGTAGACCAGTTTGTCCAACCCGTCGCCGATCAGTTCGCGCAGCATTTCGTCGGACCTGACGTTTTCCACCAGACGCCGGCCATATTCCAGTTCAGCAACATCCCGGCAGGTGTGGGTCAGAATGATCTGGTCGTAATTCGCGTAGGTTTCCGGGTCGCGGATCAGCGAGGCGAAAGGCGCAATTCCGGTGCCGGTTGCGAAGAACCAGAGGCGTTTGCCGGGTAACAATGCGTCGTGGACAAGGGTTCCAACCGGCTTTGGGCGCAGAATAATCTGGTCGCCGGGTTGGATGTGCTGGAGCCGCGATGTCAGTGGGCCGTCCTGCACCTTGATCGAGTAAAACTCCAGCTCTTCGTCCCAACTTGGCGAGGCGATGGAATAGGCGCGCAGAAGCGGTTTGCCGTTGTCGCCCAGAAGTCCGATCATCACAAACTCGCCAGACCTGAACCTGAGCGAGGCCGGGCGGGTTGTGCGAAATGAAAACAGCCGATCCGTCCAGTGATCCACCTGGGTCACGGTCTGGGCGTCGGGAAGCACAATTTTTTGAGCGTCGGCTTGGGTCACTGGGATTTGTTCGGTCATGGTTTGCTCGGGCAACGGGCCCGGTCCTTTCTTATCTTTGTCGGGGACGGCGGGAAAGGGGCTGGTCAGGCCCTTAGCCGCGACTGATAGTCATGGGCGCGCCAGTTTGCCCGTGCCAGCCATTGGTCTTCGGGTTGGCGGCGCGCCAGATCATCGTCAATTTCAACCTCATCAAATCCCGAGCGCCGCGCCATCGCGTATTGGTCGGCGATAACGTGGCCCTTGGCCCGCAAGCGTCCGTTGAAGCCCATCAGGCGGAGCCTGCGGGCGATTGTGAACCCGCGACCGTCGGCAAAGCTTGGGAAATCGACGCGGATCAGATCAATTGAGGCTATGCGATCAAGGATTGTGGCGGGATCGGCGTCGGACGCGAGATCGACGGCGAGTGCGGGCAAATCATCGTTTGCCGCCAGTTGATCGGCGGCTGAGAAGCCATGAACCCAATCGTCGGCGGCAAATCCTTCGTCGGTGACAATGACGCTCATGCTGCGGTCTCCATGTCGATTCGAACGATCTGGCCATCCACGATATGGATGCCGCATTCGGATTTTTCAAAATCGCGCCACCGACCGGCGCGTTGATCTTCGCCCGGTGCGACGCGCGTGGTGCAGGGGCCGCAGCCGATTGACGGATAACCGCGGGACACAAGCGGATGCCGTGGCAAACGGTTATTCTGGATGTAGTCCTGCACATCTTTAGGGGACCAATGCGCCAGCGGGTTAACTTTGACTCGAGTGTTGTTTTCGCTTTCGAAGAAATCGACGGCAGAGCGTTTGCCGCCCTGATATCTTTTTCTGCCGGTGAGCCAGGCATCAAACGGCCTTAGCGCCCGTTGCAGCGGTTCGGATTTGCGGATTGTGCAGCAGGCGTCGGGATTTGTCGTGTGCAGGCGGTTATTTGGGTCATTCAGAAACGTCAATTCGCGGTCGGGCTGGATAATGCGCACGTCTGTCAGGCGCAGCTTTTCAGCGACCTCGCGCTGATAGTCGAGGGTTTCCGGGAAAAGCATTTCGGTATCGAGAAAGATCACCGGTGTAGTTCGGTCGATGATCGAGACCATGTGCAGAAGTGCCACCGATTCCGCGCCGAAGGACGAGACGAGCGCCGTGGTTCCAACCTGTGGATCTTCCAGCGCATGTTCGAGCACCGCGACGGCGGATTGATGGGCATAGCGGCGATTAAGCTCGGCAACGCGTTCGGAAACCGGGGCAAGCGGGGTTTCAAGCGGCATTTGCTTTTTCCTTTTCGGGATAGAGCGCGGCTTTGAATGGCGCCATACCAAGACGTCTGTAGGTTTGCAGAAAGGTTTCTTCAGCGTCCGATCTTATCTTCAGGTAAGCGTCGATCAGGCGTTCGATTGCCGGTACAATTTCTTCGGCGCTGAAGCCCGGACCGGCGCGTTCGCCGATCGCGGCGGTTTCGGTTCCGTCACCGCCAAGTGTAATCTGGTAGTTCTCGACGCCGGCACGGTCGAGGCCGAGGATGCCGATGTGGCCAACATGATGATGCCCGCAGGCGTTGATGCAGCCGGAAATTTTTATTTTCAACGCGCCAATCTCGTGTTCGAGTTTCAGCTCATCGAAGCGCGTTGCAATTTCCTGGGCGATCGGGATCGAACGCGCGGTTGCAAGCGCACAATAATCCATGCCGGGGCAGGCGATGATGTCCGAGACCAGCCCGATGTTCGCGGTGGCGAGCCCATTGGGACGCAATATCTCGTAAATTTCGGGCAGATCAGATTTGTGGACGTGTGGCAGGACGATGTTTTGCTCGTGGCTAACTCGGATCTCGTCGTGGCCGAACTTTTCGGCGAGGTCCGCGATGGCGCGCATTTGGTCGGCGGTGGCATCGCCCGGAGTTTCACCGTGTGCCTTTAGCGAGATTGAGACGATTGCATATCCGTCGGCGCGGTGCGGCGCGAGATTGGTGTCGGTCCAGGACCGAAACGCCGGGTTTTCTGCGCGGGCTGTCTCATATGCGTCTGTCGGTGCGACGCTGAATTCCGGCGGGGCGAATTGTGCTTCGATAGCCGTCAGGAGTTCCTGATCGAACCCGTTGAATTCGCCTCGGATTTCCGCGAATCTCGTTTCGACCAGGTCGCGGATGGTTTCCAGACCATTTTCCGCGACGGTGATCTTGATCCGGGCTTTGTATTTGTTGTCGCGGCGGCCAAGCAGGTTGTAGACACTGACGATCGCCTCGACATAGGGCAGCAGATCGGCTTTTGGCAGAAACGCACGAACGACTTTGCCGATCATCGGGGTGCGACCAAGGCCGCCACCAACGATAACTTCGAAACCGGGGTCACCGGCATCGTTGCGGACCATCCTAAGCCCGATGTCGTGCGCTTTGGTGACGGCGCGGTCGTTCGGGCTTCCGGTTACGGCGATCTTGAATTTACGTGGCAGGAATTGGAATTCGGGATGGTCTGTGGACCATTGGCGAAGAAGTTCGGCCACCGGGCGGGGATCTTCGATCTCGTCCGCGGCCGCACCCGCAAAATGGTCGGCGGTGACGTTTCGAATGGTATTGCCGCTGGTTTGAATGGCGTGCATTCCGACGTCGGCGAGTGCATCGAGCATGTCCGGGACATCGTTCAGCTTTGGCCAGTTGTACTGGATGTTCTGGCGCGTTGTGAAATGGCCGTAGCCCTTATCCCAACGTTCCGCGATCATCGCGAGTTGGCGCATCTGCGTGCCGTTCAGCGTGCCATAGGGGACGGCGACGCGCAGCATGTAGGCGTGAAGCTGGAGGTAAAGGCCGTTCATCAGGCGCAGCGGCTTAAATTCGTCCTCGGTCAGGCTGCCGCCCAGGCGACGTTCGACCTGCGCACGGAACTGGCCCACGCGTTCGCGCACGAAGGCTTCGTCGAAGTCATTGTAATGATACATGATTTATGCTCCGGCCTGTTTGCCGTGGAAATAGTTCGAGGGGCCGCGCGTTCTGAAATCTTCGCGGAAGTGCGTTGGCATCGGGCCAACTTCGGAGGCGGTAGCGTCGGCCAGATAAGCGCCGACAACGATCTCGGCTTGCGACATGGCGAATAGGAGCCTGTCCTGGGCGATGGCCTCATCTTCGATGAACTCGGCTTCGGCGATATCCCGGGTCCAGCGGTCATCGGTTGTTAGCCAGACCGCATCGCCCTCGAGAAGCGCATTTGCGGTTACGACTTTGGGGGAAAAGGGACGGCGGGTCACAGCGCGATCTCCTCGGTTGAAATTGTATCTGAAATGACTTGGGAAGCGCGCGGCGCTAATCCAAGAAGGATAAGCGCTGGGCCGGAGAGTTTCGCGTTCTCCAGGTCGCGGGCAATCGTGGAAAGGCAGGTTTCAAGCGTAACCTGATCAGCGCGCGAAGCGTTTGCGATCACGGTCAAGGGGGTGTCCGGTGCCGCGCCGTGCATCAGCAGGCGGCCTTGCAGAAACCGCGCGGATCTCTTGCCCATGTAAATCGCCGTGACCTGGCCCGGTGCTGCAAGCGCGCGCCAATCGTGTTCGGCATATCCCTTCAGGTCGTGGCCGGTCACGAATCGGACGGAAGAGTTTCGATCACGTTTCGTCAGGCTTTGACCGATGGATGCGACAGCGGCGGATGCGGACGTAATTCCGGGGACGATTGTGTAGTCGATGGCTTCGGCCAAGACCGCTTCGATCTC
>CAXMNX010000074.1:0-3472 GCA_964194845.1 uncultured Boseongicola sp. | reverse complement strand
AGACCGCTTAAGCCGCGCCGCGGATACGCTTCGCGAGGTAACGCACGCCCGCGATGTCGCACTGGTGATCGAAGCCCATGTTGCGATGGCCGAAAAGCTGGGCCTGGACGGCGTTCACCTGACCGACGGCGCGCGTTCGCTACGAAACACCCGCAAAGCGCTGGGTGGCGACGCGATTGTCGGCAGCTTTTGCGGCGTCTCGAAGGATGACGGCATAAACGCGGGCGAAGCGGGTGCTGATTATGTGGCATTTGGCCCGGTGGGTGGGACGAACCTTGGCGACGGAAGCCAGGCCGACATCGCGATTTTCAAGTGGTGGTCGGAAATGGTCGAAGTGCCCATCGTTGCCGAGGGCGCGCTTGGCGTCGATGTGGTGCGCGATCTGGCACCCCACACCGATTTCTTTGCCGTCGGCGAGGAGATCTGGCGCGCCGACGATCCTGTCGCGGCATTGGCGGAACTGGTGGCCGCGATGGAATGATGTTTCGCACGCGAAACATTTTTGCTGCAAGCCATTGGATTCCCTGACCGTCACGGGCTAGTTAATTGAAAATTAAGGGAAAGTTCGAATGTCGGGGCGGCAGTAGAAATCTGCCGTAGGCTGCAAATGCAAAGTTTCCCACGATCTTGACGGACCACTGGTCAGAATGGTTGGTTTGCAGCCATTCTCTGCGGATGCAAGAGCACCAAGGCACTTTTCCCGTACCGGACATTCGCCAAGATACGGTGAAAACCAGCCGGCAAATGACTGGGTTGCGGGACTATGCGGTCCTTTGTCAGAGTATTGAGCCGCAATCCTTCGGCTGGAGGAGGGTTCAGCTGGAAAAACCGATCTGGTCGAGGCGCTGAAAAAGGCGGTCTGAGGCGGCCAGGGGTCCTACGATCACCAAACCAGCGCAGACCCGGTTGCGCTCATTTTCGTCAAATGCGCCGAGCGGGAAGCGCAGCCCATGCAGCGTTCAGGCATTCATCCCGGCCAGCATTAGCCCTCTGGAGTAACGCTCTGCGTCCTCACGGCGTTTCAAAATCCGAAAGATCGATGCCTTGAAGGCCACAAGATCGACCTGCCCAACCTCCAGCGAGCGGTTCCAGGACTGCGACGCCTCTTCAATCCGCCCGCTCAACGCCAGCGCAGATGCAAGAATGCGAAATGCCGTTCCGAATTCCGGATTATATCTCAGCGCTGTTCTTGCGCACCCGATAGAGGACTCGAACCGCCCGGCAACAAGGTTCGCCATTCCCATATTGGCGTGACACATTGGTGTCCAATTATCCCTTGGTCCCAGTTTGATGGCCTGAGTAAGGCTCTTGCAGGCCTCTGCGAGATGTTCAGGACCGGAATGGGCCAGAACATATCCCAGTGCCTGATGGCCCAAAGCAAGGTTCGGGTTCAGACGAATTGCCGTTTTGGCCTCGTCCGACGCGACGTCATGTTCGCCGGCAATTAAAAGAAACACACTCAGCCATGCACGGGCGATATCGCTGTTGCTATCCAGCGCAACCGCTGCGCGGCCAGCCGCCAACCCTTCGGTAACCAGTTCACCCGGTTTACGTCCGCTGAACCCCCACATCATATCAAACGCAATTCCCGCCACCAGCCAGGCATGCGCAGACGCCCCGCCATCGGCATCGGCAATTTCCCGACGGAAAATGTCCTGTGATCTGACATTGCCCTCGGCAGTGCCCCGTTCCAGGCACCAAAGGCCCTTCATCAGGCGCTCCCACGCGTCCAGATCGCCGATCCGTTTGCGCGATACCCGGGTCGTTTCGGCCCTTTCGATCTCGTTGCCCACAGCGCCGGCGACGTTGATGGTGATCTCGTCCTGAATGTCGAACAGGTCGTCGACCGTGCGGTCATATCGATCGGCCCATAAATGGGTGTCGGATCCCGCCTCGATCAACTGCGCCGTGACCCGCAGCCGCTGGCCCGCGCGCCGAACGCTGCCTTCCAGCACATAGCGCACGCCCAATTCCCGGGCGATGGTGCGAATGTCCACCTGTTTGCCTTTGTAGAAAAATGCGCTTGCACGCGACGTGACGAACAGCTCGCTGTAACGCGACAGCGCGGTGGTCACATCCTCGACAAGTCCATCGGCGAAATACTCCTGTTCGGAATCGCCCGACATATTGTCGAACGCCAGGACCGCAATCGCCGGTTTGGCGACCTCCTCGGCAGGCCTGTCCGCCGGTGCCGGTTGCGCACCTTGCCCGGGGGACCAGTGCCATACCCGCATCGGGCGCGAGATGTTCTTTAGAGATTGCAGGCCACCATCCCGCCAGCCAGCCTCCAGCTTGTCCCGGATCTGGCGATGGGCGTCATCCGACAGCGCCACACCTCCCGGCTCGGCCTTGGCTTCGATCCGGGCGGCCACATTTACCCCGTCACCCAGCAGATCGTCGCCGTCTGGCACGACATCACCCAGATGCACGCCGATGCGGAACCTGATTGGACTGGTCTCGTTACCCGCCATTGCCGTCTGCACCGCGATGCAGGCCTCGACCGCCGCCACAATTGATGGAAATTCGTAAAGCACCCCGTCGCCCATCGTCTTGAATAATCGCCCGCCACGGGTTGCGGTTGCCGGGCTAATCACATTCGATTGCAATTCACGTATCGCATTAATGGTGCCTGCCTCATCCCGCTCGATCAGCGCGGAATACCTGACAACATCCGCCGAAACGATGGCGGCCAGTCGCCGTGGTATCGATGTGGACGTGCCCATATCCCCTCCGGCTTACTCCACTGCAAAAATGAAGTTGGATAATATAATCGAGTGTACTTACAATACCCGACATTCCCCAAGTCGAATGCCTTGTCCTGCAGGTTGTAGCTGTTTTGTACTCCGATCAAGCCGCCTGTGCGAATTGTGCCGTGGTTTGGGCATCTCTGGCGTGAACTAAGTGGGATTTCTGGACTCGGCGGCCGATTTGGCCCGACTTCTTGTCTGATCGACACCGGTTTGGACAGACTTGCTGAGCCGCTTTCCTTTAGGTTTTGCGGCTTCTGGATTCGCGTCAGTACTTGCCCTTCCCGGCGCTCAAGCCGAAGATCGCCTACGCCTGGACAAACGCGACCCAATGCGCATTGCGATGCTTTCTGTTAACCATCTTTGAACGGCGCTGTCTCCGGATCCTCAAACGGCCCGCGAACCGCTTTCTCAGCAGCAATCGCAAGCGCCTTTCGATCGGCAAAACCCCCGACCTTTAGCGGCGCGTGCCAGAAAACCTCGACCTTGCCCTGAGTGCGTGCTGCCAGCGTTTTCAACAGGTGACTGCCGAGTTCCATGTCGCCCCACCAGCCATAAAATCGCGCGGCCTCACCCTGCGGTGTCCGATAGATCACACTCACCGGCTGGACCCAAAGAAGCTCGCGCAGGTTTGCGGAAAAAAACGCCGCAAAAAGCGTTGGTTTGAAGCGCAGCACCCGCAAGCCGTCGGTTGATGTTCCTTCAGGGAAAAACAACAACTTGTG
>CAXMNX010000073.1:0-40950 GCA_964194845.1 uncultured Boseongicola sp. | reverse complement strand
TTGAAAAAGCTCGGGCGGCGCGTTCTGGTTCCGGTGGTCGCCGGGGTGGTTGGCGGCACGATGGGCGCAATGCTGCTTTTGTATCTCGGTGATGCTGTCTTTGCCACGGCTGTGCCCTATCTGATCGGGTTTGCGACGCTTTTGTTCGCGACCGCGCCGACGCTTCGCCGGAAGTTTGTAGCGGTGTCTTCGGCGCACGCAGAACCGTCGAGCCCGGCAACGATGATCCTTGTCCTGATATTCTCGACCTATGGCGGATATTTCGGTGCAGGGACCGGACAGATCCTGCTGGCCGCAATGATCCTGATCGGATTTGAGGATTTGCGCGAGGCCAATGCGCTTAAGAATCTGGTGATTTTTGCCATCAGCCTGTTCGCGGGTATGATCTTTGTCTGGTCCGGTACCGTCCACTGGACATTTGCGCTGGTGATGATGGTCAGCTCTGCCCTGGGCGGGTACCTGGGCGGCACTTTGTCTGTGATCGCGCCGCTGCATCTCTTGCGGCGTGGAATCATCGCCTTTGGGTGCTTTCTGACAATTTACTATTTCGCCTTCGGAACATGACATTGCAATGTGCCGGTTGCGCCTGCGCGTCGACAGTCTAGGTTCGGAAGCGCGCGAAAAAGGAGACACGGGATGAGCGACACAGCCACCATAATCGGTGTGATCGGCGGCAGCGGGATTTACGACATCGACGGGCTTGAAGACGCCCGCTGGGTCTCGGTTGAAACCCCCTGGGGGTCTCCATCCGACGACGTCCTGACCGGCACGCTGGAAGGCGTTTCGATGGCGTTTCTGCCACGCCACGGGCGCGGGCATGTGCATTCGCCAACGACGGTTCCTTACCGCGCCAATATCGACGCGCTGAAACGTCTGGGCGTGACGGATGTGATCGCTGTATCGGCCTGCGGATCGTTCCGCGAGGAGATGGCACCGGGCAACTTCGTGATCGTTGATCAGTTCATCGACCGCACGTTCGCCCGCGAGAAGTCATTCTTCGGCACCGGCTGTGTGGCGCATGTCAGTGTCGCGCATCCAACCTGCCCACGCCTTTCAGACGCCTGTGAAAGCGCGGCACGGGACGCGGATATCACTGTGCACCGCGGCGGCACCTACCTGGCGATGGAAGGCCCGCAGTTTTCGACACTGGCGGAATCGAAAATGTATCGCGAAGTCTGGGGCTGCGACGTGATCGGCATGACCAACATGCCCGAGGCGAAATTGGCCCGCGAAGCCGAGCTTTGTTATGCAAGCGTCGCGATGATCACCGACTATGACAGCTGGCGCCCCGACCATGGCGAGGTCGAAGTCACAAATATCATAGCAACCTTGATGGGCAATGCCGAAAAGGGTCGCGCGCTGGTCGCGCGGCTGCCTGCATTGCTTGGTGCGGATCGTGCGCTTTGCCCGCACGGCTGCGACCGGGCGCTGGAATTTGCAATCCTCACCGCCCCGGACAAGCGCGATCCCGCAGTGGTGGCAAAGCTCGACGCGGTGGCGGGGCGTATGCTCGGCGCAGTTTAGGCTCAAAACCTTTAACACGAATAAATCGGTCAGATATCCCGTCCGGGCCCTTAGCGGATATGGTCTTCTTCAAATCACCCAACTACAACTCTGTTGGCGTTAGTTCCATTTTACGGCGCACACATAGATGCCGGTGCGACCTCAATGCCAGAAAACAACAGCAGAACCGGCATTATTCTGATCCTCATTGGAGCGCTTTTGTTCGGGCTTTTGCCCACCGCGGCAAAATTCGCCTATGTGGACGGTGCCAATGCTCTTTTCGTGATGCTGAGCCGGGCCGGCCTTGGCGTGGTGGTCCTTTTGATCTTTATTTTCGCGACCGGACGTTCGCCGGTCCTCAGCCTTCGGGCCATGAGACGCAGCTGGCTTGCCGGCATTTCGCATACGATGGCGACATTCGGCTTGCTCGCATCGATCGTCTACATCGATATCAGCCTGGCGAGCATCATTCTGTTCATGTATCCGTTTCCGGTTGCTGTCGCTTCTCATCTCAGGGGGGATACTCCTCTGACGATGCCGCTGGTGATATTGATGATTCTGGCGACACTTGGCCTGGCGCTGGTTCTTGGCGTCTGCTTTTCCAACCTGGATATTCGCGGCGTTGTGATTGCGTTTGTGGGAATGGCGTCCTTTTCGATCATGATCATTTCAATGGCGGACCTGACAAAGGAAATCGGCGCGCCCTTCTCGAATCTACTCATGACAATCTGGGCGCTGATGATCTTTGCAGCTATTGCGCTGATTGGGCCATTCACCGGGCTGGTCTCAGATATTGAGCTACCTCAGACGATGTCAGGCTGGTTCTTTATTCTGGTCGTCGGGCTGACATTCTCGCTCGGGTATCTCTGTTTCTTCGTCAGCGCCAGCATGATTGGTGCCGCGCGCGCCGCGCTGCTGAGCACATCAGAACCTGTAATGATAATTTTATTCGCTGTTTTGCTTGTCGGTGAATCACTTGACCCGCTTCAATGGATTGGTGTGATAATCGTAATTTCCAGCCTGAGCCTCAGCGAGGTATTTCGGCGCTAATCCGACTGCAATCAACTGAATTATTTTTTGCGGTCCTTGGGACGATTGTGGTGCAAGCGCCTTTGGCGCCGCTCAGCATGGATTAGACCACATTGAGTTTACCGGTGAACGTCCGCTTCGTCCGCCCAGCTCCCATTCGCGCCTTGTCGGATTAGTGTATTCTGGCTCGCTAGTCAGCAGGGGACCGGACCCGCCGCGGCCTCGATGGCAATCAGGCGATCAAGGTCGCCGTCCGAGATCTTCCCCATAACCAGCGTTCGCCCGACGACCAGCGCAGGCGTGCCGTAGATGCCAAGCGTGCGCGCGGCGGCGCGGCTGCGTCCAAGTCGGCTGGCGACGACCTGACCCTCCATGTCAAGAAGGATCTGGCCTGGACCAAGACCCGCCGCACTTGCCGCCTCGGCAAGGTAAATTGTTGTCGGTCGAAATGACGAGGCGAACAAACGGGCCTGAAATTCGGGGTAACCGCCCTGCAAATCCGCCGCCACGGCGGCGCGAGCCGATAATTCGGATGTCGGCCCCAAAAGCGGCAACTCGTGCCAGTTGATTGCAATGGATGCGTCCAACAACCGGGCGCGTTCGGCCAGCCGGGGTATCTGCGTGCGGCAATACGGGCAATAGAAATCCGAAAACGATGCAACGGGCACTTTGCCTTCCTTAGGCTTGAACAACGTCGCGCAAAGGCGCGAGGCCGGCAGTGGCTCGGCGGGCGCTTCGCCATCGCCCAGTCCAAGAAAAGCGGCACCCGCAACACCCGCCGTGGGCCCCGAAACGCCACCAAACTCCAGCAATCGCCAGCCCGGAAGCCCTTCGATCGGCAGAAATTCAAACTCGCGCGGCCTGTTGGCCCAAAGCTGCCAGCCGCCCGCAACCGCGCCCAGCGTCAGTGCGCCGATGACAAGATTGCGTCTGGAAGTCCGGGGTCTTTCGTCGGTGTCACTTGCCATTGCACGTCCAAGCCGCTCAGATGCCCCCGTCACCTCAGATAGGGCGCTCCATGGATCATCGGAAGAAGACAGTTAAGGACTATATAAGAACTATTGTCGATTTCCCACACGAAGGCATCATGTTCCGCGATGTGACAACGCTTTTTGCCGACGCGCGCGGGTTTCGCATCTGTGTCGATCAGTTGCTGCATCCTTACGCGGGCGAACGTATCGACAAGGTGGTCGGGCTCGAGGCGCGTGGGTTCATTGTCGGCGGTGCCATCGCGCACCAATTGTCGGTGGGCTTTGTGCCAATTCGGAAGAAGGGCAAGCTACCGGGAAAAACGCTCAGCCAGGACTACAAGCTGGAATACGGCGACGCGATCATGGAGGTGCATGACGATGCGATCGAGGCGGGGGAGAAAATTCTGGTGGTGGACGATCTTCTGGCCACAGGCGGCACCGCCGAGGCCGGTATTAAGCTGATCGAGCAAATGGGCGGAAATATCATCGGCTGCGCCTTCATCATCGACCTGCCCGAACTTGGTGGCCGGCAAAAGCTGGAAGCTCTGGGCATGGACGTTCACACGCTTTGCGAGTTCGAAGGGGCTTGATGCGCCGCGCGGCATTAAGGTTAATTTAGCACCTCACGGCCATATTCGCACATGCTTGCAAGCACTGTGCCCTGGACGAGTGCTAACCCTGCCGGGGTTTCCTGGCAGGGTTTTGTTTTGGCGCGAACATTCAGTCATTGGCACAAGGTAGAACCGCGCCGGGGTTCATAATGCCAAGCGGATCAAGTGCAGCTTTAATCTTGCGCATCACACCGAGTTTCGCTGGATCCCCATATCGCTGAAGCTCGCCGACCTTCATCCGACCGATGCCATGCTCGGCGCTGAAGCTACCGCCTTTTTCGGCCACCAGATCGTGAACCATTCGCGTTATCTCGGGCGCAATATCGGCAAAGTCGTCGGCATTCCGGCCCTCGGGTGGAAAAACGTTGTAGTGCAGATTGCCATCTCCCAGATGCCCAAAGGCATTGATGCGAAACGGCGTAATTTCAAGGATGGCCGGGCCAGCGATCTCCATAAACTCCGATATCTCCGACAGCGGCAGCGAAATATCGTGGCTGGCGACAGGTTTGATAGCTCGATTTGCGACCGGAATCATCTCCCGCACCGCCCACATTTCATCGCGCTGCTGGCCGCTTTGGGCGATCAGGCCGTCGGTTACAAGATTATCAGCGATGGCTGCCGCAAACAGCGTCTCCAAAGTTTCATCCGGGTCAGTCGAGGCCGCCGTTCCAATCTCCACCAGAACCGACCATTCCGGTGGCGATGAAAACGGCTGGCGCGTATCGGGATGGGTGTCTGCCAGAAAGCGAAGCCCGGTGCCGGACAGCAACTCAAACGCCGAAACCACTTCGCCTGCCTGATCGAAAAGACGTTGAAGCAATTCGAGCGCAGCGGCGGGGCTGGTCACTGCCAAAATGGCCGTAGCAACGCGCGCTGGTCTTGGCGCAAGTTTCAGCGCGGCGGCAGTGATCACACCCAGCGTGCCCTCGGCACCGATGAGCAAGTTGCGAAGATCATAGCCGGTGTTGTCTTTTCTGAGCCGCCGCAGCCCATGGTGGATACTGCCATCCGGCAGAACCGCCTCTATTCCCAAGCATAAATCGCGCGCCATGCCGTAACGCAAGACGTTCAGACCGCCAGAATTGACACTCAACCCCGCGCCGATTTGCGCGCTTGCCTGGCTTCCATAGCTAAGCGGGAACAACATTTTGATTTCTTCTGCCGCCGCCTGAATTTCAGCAATGGTGGCACCGGCTTCGGCAATCAGCACCCGCTCGCTAGGATGTACGCCGCGGACCGCGCGCATATTCTCCAGCGACAGGATCAACGGCGTCGGGCCTTGCGGATTGACCTGTCCACCTACAAGACCGGTGCCGCCGCCAAAGGGTTGAAGCCCGAAAGTGGCGTCATTTGCAAAACGAACTACATCGGCGACCATTTCCGCCGACCTGGGTGCCGCGACAAACGTCGGCTGGCCATAATATTTGCCGCGCGGCTCCTCCAGATACCGCGCCTCGGCGGGTTTCAGAGGCAAGTCCGGCAGGCGCTGCCTAAGCGCCTCGGCCAGCGCTTGGTCAAAGGGCTTCAGCATGGCCGGAACGTTGCTGCGCAAGCGGCATGAAGTCAATCAGAGGTGGTCAGGAATTGCGGCTGCAATACAATGACCGTCGGTCGTGTGGGCAATGTGCGAAGCGAAACTTCAAGCTCGCTTTCGGCCCGCCGCTCAATGAGGAAATCCCCGGCAACACCAGCCAGGAAAGCGTCCAGCGAGCCGCGCGAAAACCAGTGCATCGGCAAAACGATCGACGATTTCAAGCGCCTGATGATACGGATCATCGTCGGCGTATCCACCGTCAGCCCCCCATCGACAGCGGCCATCACAACATCCAGCCTACCCAGGGCGGCGTATTGTTCGTCGGTCGGCTCGTGGTGCAAATGACCAAGATGGCCAATGCAGAGCCCAGCGACTTCGAACACGAATATCGAATTATTGTCCTTGATCCGCGTGCCACCACCGAACCGGTCGCGGATGTCTGTGGTCACGTTGCGGATCAAAATCTCGCCCAGGTCCAGATAATATTCCGCCGGTTCTCCCTTTTGCCGCCAACCTGACAAAACGTGCGCAATCTCAGGCGTCGGAAACGGTGTCCAATGGCTGTCATGCGCGTTGTTCATCGTCACAACGTCGGGGGCAAAATTTGCCGCCCCGATAAATCCAGTGAAGTCGGTCACCGCTTTCAGGCCACCGTGGGTCTGAAGCAGATACATCGAATGGTCGATATAACTCAGCCGCACCGTGAATTCGTCAGCGAGCGGATCCTGCCACGAAACGTTCTGGACATAGGCTAGGCCGGGGGAAGCGTCAGCGACAGCGACGCAGTGGCTGGGTCTGCGGTCCTGAGCGGCGACGGCGGAAGCAAAAAGAACAATCAGGCAGCAAGCATAGCGCAGCATCGGGAAATTCCTTTTACAAAGACATTAGCGCGCTTTCGCATTTCCCCTAAAGCGAATAAATCGAACCAGGATTTTTTGGAGACGGCATGACCGACCGGATCAGCGACCTGTTTATCATCGGCGGCGGGATCAACGGCACCGGTATCGCGCGCGACGCCAAGGGTCGCGGCTTGTCAGTGACACTTGCGGAAATGAACGATCTGGCTTCGGCCACATCGTCTGCATCGTCTGCATCGTCTGCATCGTGTGCATCGTCTGCATCGACCAAGCTGTTCCACGGTGGCCTCAGATACCTGGAATACTTCGAGATCAAGCTAGTCAAAAAATCTTTGATCGAGCGTGAAACGCTTCTCAAAGCGATGCCGCATATCTCGTGGCCGATGCGCTTTGTGCTGCCCTACCACAAGGATATGCGGTTCGAGACGACAACTCCGGCGTCGCGGCTGTTGAGTGTCTTCATGCCGTGGGCAAAAGGGCGACGCCCTGCCTGGATGATCCGCCTTGGCCTTTACCTCTATGACCATTTGGGTGGCCGCGACATTCTTGCCGGCACCAAAACGCTTGACCTTACCCGCGACCCCGCAGGCGCGCCGCTTGACGACCGTTTTCAGCGCGCATTCGAATATTCCGACTCCTGGGTCGAAGACGCGCGGCTGGTGGTTCTGAATGCGCGCGACGCTTCTGATCGCGGTGCCGAAATTCTCGTTCGCACAAAGGTCATTTTGGCGTCGCGCGAAGGCATCCTCTGGCGGGTCGAGACCGAAGATCGGCTGACGGGCGAACGTCGAACGCACATTGCCCGGGCACTGGTGAACGCCGGAGGCCCCTGGGTCGAAGACATCGTCAAGGGCGTGGCAGGCGTCAATTCCAGCGAAGGCATTCGCCTTGTTCAGGGCAGCCATATCGTGACGAAAAGCCTGATTGACCACGGCAAATGCTATTTCTTCCAAGGCATCGACGGCAGGATCATTTTCGCGATCCCCTACGAGACCGATTTCACGCTGATCGGCACGACCGAGCGCGAATATCAGGGCAACCCATCCGACGCGATCTGCACGGATGACGAGGCGGATTATCTGCTCACCTTCGCAAATCAGTATTTCAAACGCCAGCTGACTCGCGACGACATCGTCTGGACCTATTCCGGCGTTCGCCCGCTTTACGACGACGGTTCAATATCCGCGACCGCCGCGACCCGCGACTATGTTCTGTCGCTGGGCCTGAACGGCCCGCCGATCCTGAGCATCTTTGGCGGCAAGATTACCACCTACAGGAAACTGGCCGAAGCGGCGCTCACAAAACTTGGGCCATTCTTCCCCGATACAGGAAAGAACTGGACAGCGGGCGTCCCGCTCCCCGGCGGCGATTTCCCGGTTGATGGTGTCGCTGCGTTAATTGATGGCCTGATGGCCGACTACACGTTTCTTGATGCGCGATGGGCGCGTCGCCTGATCCGAGCCTACGGGACCGAGGCCCGCGACGTGCTGGGCAATGCCAAATGCGCCGAGGATCTTGGACAAATATTCGGTGCCACGCTAATGGCCACCGAAGTTGTCTGGCTCATGCAAAAGGAATACGCCCGCCGTGCCGACGATGTTGTGTGGCGCCGCTCGAAACTCGGGCTTCGGATGAGCGCGGAAGAAATTGCCAGGCTGGATGAATGGATGCAGGCGCAGCCGCTGGCCCACTTATCCAATTAAGGCTATCAACAAAAAGCACGCCGCAAGGAGACCGCCCCGTGACGCACATCATGGCCATTGATCAGGGCACGACATCCAGTCGCGCAATTCTGTTCGATCAGAACATGGCGATCACGGCCATCGCGCAGGAAGAATTTCCGCAGCACTACCCCGCCAGCGGCTGGGTCGAATACGATCCAGCGGATCTCTGGTCAACGGTCGTCGCGACCGGGCGGGCGGTGATCGACAAGGCAAGGATCAAGGCCGAAGATATCGCTGCAATCGGCATTACCAACCAGCGCGAAACGACGATCGTTTGGGAAAAGGCGACCGGTCGCCACCTGCACAACGCCATCGTCTGGCAGGATCGGCGCACGGCGGATTATTGCGCCGAAATGGTGGCGGCAGGCCACGAAGAAACGATCACGGCCAAAACTGGCCTTCTGTTCGACCCCTATTTTTCATCAACAAAGCTGAAATGGATCCTCGACCATAACCCCGGTGCGCGCGAACGCGCTGCAAAGGGCGAGCTGCTTTTTGGCACCGTCGACACATACCTCATCTGGCGGATGACCGGCGGGGCCGTTCACGCGACCGATGCGACCAATGCGTGCCGCACGATGCTTTACGACATTGAACGTGGCAAATGGTCCACGACCATCTGCGATCTTCTGGACATCCCGATCGAGATGCTGCCTGAGGTTAGAAACTCCGCTGACGACTTCGGCACTGCTACCAGCGATCTCTTTGGTCGTGCCATCCCGATCCTCGGTGTCGCGGGCGACCAGCAGGCGGCAACCGTCGGGCAGGCCTGCTTCAAGCCCGGCATGATGAAGTCCACCTATGGCACCGGGTGCTTTGCGCTTTTGAACACCGGCGATCAGCCGATCCGGTCGCAGAACCGGCTATTGACGACGGTGGCTTATCAATTGGACGGCAAGCGGACTTACGCGCTCGAAGGCTCGATATTCATTGCCGGTGCGGTCGTGCAATGGCTCCGCGATGGCTTGAATATCATCAGCGCGGCGACAGAAACTCAACCCCTGGCCGAAAGCGCTGATCCGGCGCAGTCCGTGGTCATCGTGCCCGCGTTTACCGGCCTTGGCGCACCCTACTGGAAGCCCGACAGCCGTGGCGCGATCTTCGGGCTGACCCGCAATTCGGGACCAGCTGAACTGGCGCGGGCAGCGCTGGAAAGCGTCGGCTACCAGACGCGCGATCTGCTCGAGGCGATGCAAGCCGACGCGCCTGCACCCCTCGATGGCGTGTTGCGCGTCGATGGCGGCATGGCTTCCAGCGATTGGACCATGCAGTTTCTGAGCGACATCATCGCCGCCCCTGTCGATCGCCCCAAGGTTCAGGAAACGACCGCGCTGGGTGCCGCATGGCTTGCCGGCATGAAGGCCGGAATTTACCCGGATCAACAGGGATTTGCGGAAAACTGGGCGCTTGAAGCGCGTTTTGAACCCAATATGGCCGAGGCCGACCGCGAGGCGAAATACGCGCTTTGGAAGAAGGCTGTTCAGGCCACGATTACCGTGTAGGAATTTGAAAACCCGCAAATTGACGCGAAATCTTGCACTGCTTTTCGGAATGGAAGTTTTCGCGGGCCTGTCGCGCGGTGCCAATCTTGTCTGCATAGGTTGGGCGACGCTTGTCGCCACGGATCAGGTCGCAGCCGTTGGCCAGGTATTCATTTTGGCGATGCTCGCCGGTCTTCTGGGCGGGCCACTTCTTGGCGTAATTGCCGATCGCCAAAACCGGCGTAATGTTGCGGTGGCGGCGCACCTGGGTATCGCATTAGTGATGCTTGGTATGAGCGCCTTGATTGCAAGCGGTGCCACGGCAAAAGCTCTGTTCCTTGTAACGGCATTTGCCGTGCAATTGCTCCGACTACTCTATCAACTTGCCCACGATGGATTGGTAAAAGCCAATGTTGCAGACGGGCTGCTTCTAAGAACAATCGGGCGACTTAGAGCAACTCATTTGTTGGCAACATCAGTGGGCACCTTGGCCACCGGAATATTGATTGCAGAATTCGGCCCTTGGGCGGGATTTGCCGGGTCCGCCCTGATGTCGTTATTTGTTGTTCCGGTTGTTTTGCCGATCAAGGGGTCGGCTGTCGGGGCTCCAAAACGCCATTTAGCCTTTCTGTCTGATCTTCGCGCAGGCGCCAGGACATTTGCCACTATCCCGGCGCTTCGGCCTTACGCTGTGGTAGCGATTATTGCGCTTCCGTTAGGCCAATTGTCGAATGCTGTATTATCCGGCCTGGTCCGGGACGATTTGGGGCACGGCAGCGATATTTTTGGGTTGGTCGATTCGGCGTGGCCAATTGGTGGTTTGGCCGCCGCGTTATTTATGAGTCTCGGTCTGGGATTATCGGCGCGGCCTCAGGCGGCATTCGTGTTTGCCGCGATTGCTGGAACTTCAACGATTTGGCTAGGTCTTTCGACCAGTATTCCGTTGTTGGTCCTTGCCCACGGCGCGATGGGGTTTTCTGTTTGGATGGGGCACATAGCGGTTGACGCAAAGGTTCTGAGCCTGGCCGAGCCCGACAACGTCGGGCGGCTGAAGTCGTACATCCACGTTCTTTTCAGCGGTGCCGCTATCGTTATGTGCCTGTCTCCAAGCGTTTTTTCTGGTTTAGAGCCACGCACATATTTTCTTGCGTGGGGCGGTATCGCGTTGATCGGAAGCTTGGGCAGCTTGATGTTCCTGCACCTAAGGCGGCAATTTCACACCGAAATCCCGTGCGTTCCCCTTGATCCCGGGAATTAATGCGTGTCCGTAGTGTGTGTTGTTATGCATATTCAGAGGATCGCTCACTTGGAACATATCCGGGTTGAAACGGCCCCCATCGAAGGTCAAATGCCCGGCACCTCGGGCTTGCGAATGAAGACGCAAGTCTTCATGGGCCAGCACTATCTTGAAAATTTCATCCAGGCGATCTGGAACGCGATTGGCGGGATTGACGGCAAGACCCTCGTTTTAGGTGGCGACGGGCGCTATTTCAACGACCGCGCCGCCCAGGTTATCCTGCGCATGGCCGCCGCTGGTGGTGCAGCGAAAGTAATCGTCGGGCAAAACGCACTTCTGTCCACGCCCGCCGCATCTCACCTGATACGCAATCGCGGCGCTGACGGCGGGATCATCCTGTCGGCCAGCCACAACCCCGGTGGTCGGGACGAAGACTTCGGCGTCAAGTTCAACACATCAAACGGCGGCCCCGCGCCCGAGGACATCACGACCCGCATTTTCGAAGCAACGCAGGCAATCACGCACTACGTCATTCTTGAAGCGCATGACGTCGATCTGTCGTCGCCTGGCCTTCGGATGCTCGGCGCGATGGCCATCGAAGTTGTCGATCCGGTAACAGAATACGCCGACCTGATGGAAACCCTGTTCGATTTTGACAGGATCAGCCATCTGCTGACCGGCGGCTTTTCGCTCCGCTTCGATGCGATGCACGCGGTCACAGGGCCATACGCCGTTGAAATATTTGAACGCCGGTTGGGTGCTCCGGGCAATACTGTCGTGAACCGCACACCCCAGCCCGACTTTGGCGGCGGTCACCCCGATCCAAATCCGGTCTGGGCCAAACCGCTTCTTGATCTGGTTATGGGCGCGGCGGCACCGGATTTCGCAGCCGCATCTGACGGCGACGGTGACCGGAACATGATCCTTGGCCGCGGCGTTTACGTGACCCCATCCGACAGCCTTGCCGTGCTGGCCGCCAACGCGCACCTGGCGCCGGGTTATACAGATGGTCTGGTCGGAGCGGCACGTTCGATGCCGACCTCGCAGGCAGTAGATCGCGTCGCGGCCGCGAAGGGCATTGATTGCTACGAGACGCCCACCGGCTGGAAGTTTTTCGGCAATCTGCTGGACGCAGGGCGAGCGACGATCTGCGGCGAAGAAAGCGCTGGCACCGGCAGCAACCACATCCGCGAGAAAGACGGAATTTGGGCGGTTCTCCTATGGCTGAACATTCTGGCCCAAACCGGATTATCGGTGAAAGACCTGCTGGCTGATCACTGGCGGCGATATGGCCGGAATTACTATTCCCGCCACGACTATGAAGCGCTGGATGTGGATGCCGCAGATGCAATGATCGACGGCCTGCGCGCGAAACTTGTCCGTCTTCCGGGGAAAAACTACGCCGCTGGCATCGTGGCAGCCGCCGACGAGTTTTCCTACGATGACCCGGTGGACGGCTCACGATCCGAAGGGCAGGGAATACGGATCATCTTCGACAACGCCAGCCGCATCGTTTACCGGCTGTCGGGCACGGGGACGGTCGGTGCGACCCTGCGGGTCTATCTCGAAGCCTTCGAAGACGATCCGTCAAAACTGGACGCCGACGTCGAGGCCGCGCTGGCCAGGGTCACTGAAAGCGCCGATCAAATCGCCGGAATACGCAAACACACAGGCCGCGACGCGCCGGACGTAAAAACCTGACACGATTTCCTCAATTTTTACCCCGATGATAAGGCGCACCCGCCAATATCGACGCTGCCCTATAAAGCTGTTCGGCCAGCATCACACGCGCCAACATATGCGGCCAGACCATCTGGCCGAAACTCAACGACATACTCGCCGACGACTTTAGAGCAGGATAAATTCCATCGGCCCCGCCGATCACAAACGCAACCTCCGCACGGCCCTGATCACGCCAACCCGCCAGCAGGTCCGCGAACTCAGGCGACGACATCGCCTTGCCACGCTCGTCCAGAACACAAACCGGGTCAGCGGTGCCCAGGGCGCGTGACAATAACTCGGCTTCGGCCGCCATCCCGACCTTTTTCGCCTCGACTTCAACGATATTCAGCGGACCAAGACCCAACGCACGCCCGGTCCGGTCAAACCGCGTCACGTAGTCCTTGACAAGCTCCGCTTGCGCGCCGCCGCGCATCTTGCCGACTACCGCTAGTTTAAGCTTCATGGCGCAAGCGTCAGCCCTGCGACGAGGCCGGTTTTCCCGGCGTCAGCCACATCTTTTCAAGCTGATAAAACTCCCGCACTTCCGGGCGAAAGACATGGACGATCACGTCTCCGGCGTCGATCAGAACCCAGTCGCCAACTTCCTTGCCCTCGATCTTCGAGCGGACGCCGTAACCTTGCTTCAGCCTGTCAACCAGATGATCCGCCATCGCAGCGACCTGTCGCGACGACCGGCCCGACGCAATCACCATATAGTCAGCAATCTCGGACTTGCCGTTAAGGTCGATCTTGATGATCTCCTCGGCTTTGTCGTCATCCAGCGATTTCAGAATTTGTTCGAGCAATAGTTCGCTCGTCAGCGGGGCATTGTTTTCGGTCATTACACGACCGTCACTGCCAGCGGTCGCATCTGGGACCGCACCTTGAACGTATGACAGGACATTGTCCTCCTTTGCTGCACGCCATACCGGGGCGATAATTTTGCCCCTAACACCAGTGTAGCACTGCGATTATTCGATTCCAAGAAGCGCTCAATAATCTCGCTCAATAAAAATGCCAATGCTGGTATCACCGGTGTTTGAAGTTGATCCCCTTAGCGTGACCGACGGCGTTACGTCAAGGTTCAGGTTCAGCCGCGTCTCGCCGTCTGCGCCGACGTTCACATCGGTATATGCGTTCTCACCCAGATACGCGCCTGCTCGAAGCGCGGCGTTGCCTTCTTCGTCGGTTGTAACATCGAAATCCGCCAGCCCGGCACCCCGGCGGATATTACCGACAATGCTCTCGCCACCCCGCCCGGCAAGCGTTCGAACCGCAAGCGCCAGTCGGGCAGCCTGCACCGGCGAAAGCGTTTCAATGCCGCGCCCGAAAATCAGCCGCGCCAGCACCTCTTCCTCGGGCAATTCAGGCTCAGATGTGAACGATATATCGGGGTTTGTCGCCGGGCCAAAAACCAAAACGCTCACCGTCGTGTCGTCGGCCTGCGTCGTTGCCCGGAAACGAATAACCGGCACAAATGACCCCTGAATGGTGATCGTCGCTTCTTCGATATCCAGCCGCTGCCCCAGAATATCCAGGCCCCCCCGGATCAGATTGAAGGCGCCAATTGGCACAACATCGCGCGTCGTGCCGGTAATGCGAAGATCACCACCAAATTCGCTATCCAAACCGCGCCCGCGCACAAAAACACGGTTCGGCGCACTGATGCGGACGTCCAGCGGAAACACCGGGCCGACCGAGCTTTTGTTGGTCGTCTCCAACAACCCGGCGCGACGCCGCGTGCCGCGCACTGGCGGTGGCTCATTGATGTGAATGACTTGCGGTATCTCACCCGTCCCGCCAAGCCCGGTTGACGGGATCCGCACATTCGTCTCGCCAAGGCTAAGATCACCGCTGATGCGTGCGCCGCCCCGCAGCGGCCCCGAAACCGTCACGCGACCATTGATCGTGGTCTCATACAATCGCGGATCGGTCAGCACCACGTTTGTCAACTCAACACCAAGCTCGGCTGCATATGGGGCCGCCAGATCAATCGGCCCCGAAACAGCGACCCGCCCCCCGGTGCTGACCGTGGCCGTGGCCGTGACGTTTACGCGGCCGCCGCCCAGCGATGCCTCAAGCGTGAGGCCATCAAGCGTAACCCCTTGCTCGGGCGCCACAAAACGCGCGCTGCGGCTGGTTATCCGGCCTGTGACACTGGCAAGCGCAGGCGGCCCATTCACCGCCAGATCAAACTCTGCCGTCCCCGACAGCGACCGCGGTTCAATGAACCGGTTCGCCAGCCCAAGTGGCACGTTGCCGGTCACCGAAAGATCGAGCGTCGAAAAATCGGCAGCCGCGCCGCCCATTACTCTGGCCGTTGTCCCACCGGGGCCATCAGCCGCAATGTCAATTTCCAAACGATCACCTTCCATTTGGAAAATACGGCCTGTGGCCGCCACAGGCCCGGCTATTCCAGGTGCAAGCATGCCGACGTCCGCCAGACGCGCTTCAAAGCTCGCCGATGATCCGCCCGAGCTAATCTCGGCCCGCCCGGTCAGTTCGGCGCTTGGCGTGCGCAAGCGGTTGATAAACACCGTCAATCCGGTCTCATCGCGTAAGGCGTTGAAATCCAACTCGGCCGCGCCAGCCAAAATCTGGTCGGCCTCGGCCTGACCAATTGTCAGATCCCGCGCTTCGCCTTTGGCGGTGATGTCGAACGTGCCGGCAAGTGGAGCAAATTCGAACCGGGTCCGAAGCGCGGCCGAACCACCCAGCGTTCGACTGACAAGGCCCGAAAACGCCGACAACCGGTCTGCGCGAATTTCTGCCATTCCCTCAAAATTCGGCCCGTCATCCAGAAACGTAACAATCGCGCCGCCGTCAAACCGGTAACTTTCGCCCGCGATCCGGGCATTCTCAATTGTCAAAGGCGCGCCTTCGGTCCAGGCTAGGGCCAGGCTGCCGGTCACCTGCTCGCCCAGCGCGGCTTCGGTGTCCGCGCTCCCGAAATCAAGCGCGGTGGCGTCAAAGTCCAGTTCCGCCGTTACCTCGCGCTCATCCGCGCTGCGAATGCGCCCCGTCCCGGCCAACGTCAGCGCTTCGGCTGAAAACTCGGCACGCTCCAGCCCAGCAATCCGAAACTCACCCGACCAAAGATCGCCCGCCGCGGCGTCAAACCCAACCCGAAGATCGACACGATCCACCCGCGTCTCGGCACCCGACAGCGGCAGCAGAACCGCGCGACCGTCGCCGGAAGTGATTTGCCCCGTGATATCAATCCGTTCTGGCAGACCCGATGCGGCAATTTCGACCTGACCGTTCAGTGATATCGCGTCAGCCGCCAGCGCCAGATCATCAAGCGTAATCCGGCCATCCGCAAACGTTGTCAAACTGGTCGTCATACTGACGTTCGGCCCAAAAAACGCCTGATACTCCGGCGCGAACACCGGCGCGATATCGCCGCCGATCTCCGCTTTGATCCGAAGCGTCGCACCGCTGGCCTCGACCGGCGCTTCGGTCGTCACCCGCCCGGAAAGCCGCTCTGACCCGTCGGTCGCCAGCCGTATATCGGCGGCATAGGCGTCAATGGGCGCTTCGCCTTTGATCGAGAATTCCAGCGCCGGTCGGCCCGGCAATCCCGCCAATTTGGACAGAATACCGTCAGCGCCTTCGACCACGCCCAGATCAAGCGACAATATCCCGCTGGTATTGCTGTAGGACGCATCCAACAAGAAATCACCCACACCATCCAACCGGCGAATTTCCAGATCAGCCGACCCGTCGCCATCCGCAAGCCGCAATGCACCCGCCGCACTCGCGACCATCTCAACCCCTAAAACGGGCGCGCCAATCTCAACCCGCGCAGCCTCGATCTTGTCGATGGCAATCGAGACCGGCAATTCGGGCAGGCTAAATCCCGAAGCCTCAGGCGTCAGCGCGCTGTCCTCAGCCGGTTCCGGCAACCGGGGAAGCTGGATCGTCTCGGCCGACAATTCCGCCACCTCGATCCGTCCACGCAGCAACGCGCCGCGGTTCCAGTCCAGCACCACATCCGACATATCCAGCCAGACGCCATTGGTGTCTGCAATCGTCAGCGTTTCAAGAGTCGCGCGCCCACTCAAGGCACCGGCAAAACCAGTGATTTCAACCTCGCGACCTTCGCCGGACAAATTGTCCTCGATCAATTGCTCAAGATAGCTGCCCGGATTCTCCTCGACCTCCGCCTCCTCGGTCGCACCGAAAATCCGATCAAGCCAGACCAATTTCCCCTGCGCCGAGGCCGAACTGGCGACCAGACAAATGAGCACGAAATGGAATGCAATCCACCGCATCAGAACGCCTGCCCAATGCCAACGTAGATATAAAAATTTGAACCACCGGCATCGCCGCTCACAGGCGTCGCAATGTCGAACCTGATCGGCCCGATTCCGGTGTCATACCGCAACCCGATGCCCGCGCCCGAATGACTGCCGCCGGTTCCATCGGGAAAAGCGTTCTCGCCGATGTACCCCCAGTCATAAAAACCAACGACCGAGACCGCTTCGGTAAGTGCCACCCGCGCCTCCGCCGAAATACCCGCAAAGCTCATCCCGCCCGAACGGTCGCCGCCACCCAGGTCAATCGCCAGCGATTGGTAACCCTGCCCGCGAACGGTGCCACCACCGCCCGAGTAGAACCGATAAAACGGCGGACTTTCCAGCAATTCCGGCCCGACAATCGAGCCGAACTGCAATCGAAGTGCTGCCGTCACCGGGCGCTCCTTGCCAAAACTCCTGTATCCCCGCGCATCCAGCTTGATCCGCGCACCGCTCGCGCTTTCGTCCATTCCTGCAAATGGTGTCGCTTCAAGGTCAATGTAGACCCCCCGCGTCGGGTTTAGCGCACTGTCGCGCCGGTCCAGCGTCGCACCCAGCGGCAGCGTTACCAGCGAATAGGTCTCGAACCCGAAGTCATCTTCGACTTCGGAATATAAGTAGCCTAATCCAAAATCGACAGTCAGATCATCGGTGGCATAGCGGGTGAAGCCAAGCGTGAAGTCGCTGGTGTAAGATTTGAAATCAGGCTCATCCAGCTTCTCGACGCCAAATTCGGCGTAAAGATCGACGTCAGCGCGCGGCGTTGCGGGTCGCTCGTATCGGACACCCAACGAATAATCGACACCGCCGGTTTCGCCACCGATACCCGCAATTTCGCTCTCCACGCGAAATCGCTCGGCACCACCAAGAAAATTCCGGTGCAGCCAGAACCCGGTCAGGCGCGCGCCCTCAATGGTGGAATATTCTGCGCCAAAGCCGAACCGGCGCGGTGTTTGCTCTACGACTTCGATGTTCAACGGCAATGTATCATCTGCCGCGATATCGTCGGACTCTTCCACGACAACCGATCGAAAACTGCCGGTACGCCGTAACCGCCTTTCGGCGCGCGCAATCTCTTCGGGATCAAAATCTCGCCCCTCGTCCAGACCGGCAATTGTGTGGATGCGCCCGGTGCGAACATCCCTGTTGCCGGAAATGGTGACCTCGCCAAATCGCAGGGCTGGCCCCGGCACCACCGTCAGACGCGCCGACAGGCGCTGATCACCGTGCCGCGCCACAATCCGCTGATCGCTGACGCGCGCCTTCGCATGGCCTTCCAGACGCCAGCTGTCGATCGCAACTCCCGCCGCATCGCGGATGGCCCCGGTACCGGCAGGTTGGCCAACCGCGAATTCCTCGGGCAATTCGGTGCCACGTGGCAGGGGTTCAACCCTCGCCTCGGAAAACCTGAAAAGTGGCCCGGGATCGACGTTGACCCGAATGCGCGTGATCGCGCCCGGTGCCGCCAACGGCGGGATGGCTGCGGCCTCGCGCCCGTCAACTGAAATGGTGATCACACCGCTATACCGCCCGGCGTCGTAAAGCACGCCCAACAGCCGCCCGTAGTCGGCGCGCGCCGCGGCCACAAGCTCTTGCGGGTCCTCGGTATTGTCGTTCCGCGCCTGGATCAGCAGAGAAGACGACGCCAACGCGCGCCGCAGCTCTCGGTCCGCGCCGGGTGTGTTAAACTGGATTTCGGCTGCATATGCGAAATCATGGACCGCCAGCGCAGAGGCAATCGCAAAAGCACCAATTTTCCCCCAACGCACCGTGACACACTCCTCAGGCGGGACAGACAACGGAATACCGGTTTCCCGGCGGAAACGACAGGGGCGTCAGTCGGCGGCAACGGGTCCCTGAGGATGGTCCAGCAGCCGCACTTCACGTTGCGGGAACGGGATCGAGATACCGTTCTCCTGAAAGGTATCCCAAAGTGCGAGATAGACGTTTCCGCGCAGGTTTGTCAGGCCGCCTGTCGGGTCGGTGATCCAGAATCGCAGGACATAATCCACCGAACTGTCGCCGAAACCGACGATGTGACAGACCGGCGGTTTCCTTGCTAGAACCCGGTCGCATCCGGTTGCCGCTTCGATAGCCAGCCGTCTCACATCGTGCGGGTTGTCGGCATAGGAAGTCCCGAAAGAAATATCCAGCCGCACAAAATCATTGGAATGCGACCAGTTCACAACCTGGCCGGTAATCAGGTCTTCGTTCGGAACCAGATATTCGCGCCCGTCGCGCGTGTTGATCGAAACATAGCGCGCACCAAGCGCGTTGATCCAGCCGAAGGTTTCACCGATCGAGATTACGTCGCCGGGCTTGATCGACTTGTCCAAAAGGATGATGACGCCGGATACCAGGTTCGACACCACTTTTTGCAAGCCGAACCCAAGGCCGACCCCGATGGCCCCGGAAAGCACCGCAAGCCCGGTCAAATCGACGCTAACTGCCTTCAGCCCAAGGAAAAATGCCGCACCGAACAGCATCACCTGCAGGATCTTGACCGCCAGAACCTGCATTGACGGCGAAATTTCGTCGTTTGATCGAATGCGCGTCGCTGCCGTCTGGGTCAGAACCCGGGCAGCCGTAAACAAAACGCCTATCGCGACCAAAGCTTCCAGCACCGTCAGGGCCGACAGGTGAAAATCCCCAAGCGTCAGGGCAAGGCTGTCAAGAAACGCGCCAACCTCGTCGGTCAGGCCAAGGAAATATAGCGGCACAAAGATCCAAAGCGCCCAGGTCACGATCCGCCGTAAAAAGGCATTCTGGACTAGCCGCGCCGCGAACCCGACGGCGATGATTGCCACGGTAATGGTGCCGACCAGTTCCAACAGGAACCGCCGCGACATGAATGGCGTGATCTCGGACATGATCCACGCGGCGAGCCAGATTAGAACGGCGAATATTATCAACCCGAAACGCCGATGCAGAACCACAAGAACACGTAGCTGCCATTTCGGTCGCCCTTCGAGCGTGCGCATCCAATCGTGTAATTTCGGCTTTAGCCACCGGTTAAGACCCCAGGCCAACGCCACGCAAAGGGCCAGTATGCCGATCTGCCAAAGCCGCGACGGCAGAAGCAGCAAGGCCGCATGGAGCTGGGCCTGAGACCAAAGCTCGGCGATCTGCTCCAAAAGCGGTGTTGCATCCTCCATGGTCGCAGGATGCACAGCATTTACCGTCTCGGCAAGCGGGACAACCGTGCGCACCTTGTTGAGTTTTTTAACGTTTATTTACAATTCGTTGCGGTAACCCATGGGTTACCCTGCCCTATGACCCGGGTTGCAAAGCGGCAGGCGAAAACAGAACACCAAACTGCTCGCACCAGATCACAACGGATTTGAATGCGCCGATGTCAGTGCCTGCCGGAATGGCGTAAGCCTGATCGCCAACGTTGCCCTTCAACTGGCCCAGCGCCAGCCATTCGTTGCCGGTCACATCGCTTTTGGAATTGGGATCGGGGTGTGCCGAAAGCCAGACCTCCAGATCGGGTCCGTTCGTCACTTCAAATTCGGTCAGCTGAATTTCGTGGCCGCCACCGGCAAGGGCTACAAGCGTGGCATTTCCCATGCCCCTGTGCGCCCGATCCGCGTCGCGAAACGCACCACTTGCGACGACCCGAGCTTCGGCCAAAGTCTCGGTGACAACGTCATCGAACAACAGCGGCGAAAATGCGAACCAAAGGAATGCGCCAACCGGCAAGCCCATCATTCCGCCAACAATTAATGCAACAAGTTTCCCGCGCATGATGTCCCCCGCGTGCCGTCGTTATTGCAGCGAATGTACCCGTGCGCGGCTGGTTTCACCAATCACTTCTTTCAGTTTTCACGGGCCTAATATCGCCAGCCATCGGTCTAACGCCGCTCCAATGAATTTGCCTTCGACGATCATCGGGTCCGAGGGCGGAAGGTCTTCTGCCGCTTCGCGCTCGGCAACAATGCCCTGCGCAATACGCGCTGCGACCCGTGGGTCTCGGGCCTGCGAAAGCGCGTCAATCCAGAACGCCCGCCCCCACTCGGTCCATTCGTTTTCATCTTTGCAGCCGAAAGAAACGCTGTCGGCATCCGCCGCGGTTATCACCAGGCGGTTGGGGGCAGCCAGCGGGCCGGCAAGGGATCCTGAATGGCAGGCGGAAATGACAGCAATTGTTGGCCCGTCACCGCCACCCTTCAGCGCCTTGGCAATGTCATCAGCTGACAGTGAATACCCGATGAACGGCGAAAACTCGGTGTCCAGATGCCCCGGCTGACCATGCGATGTCAGGAAAAGCAGCAAAATGTCATCATCCTGCATTCGCGCGCCGAGACTGCTGATCGCCAACTTTAAGTTTTGCCGCGATAAAAGCGGTGCTGCCAATGGCTGCCGCGCCGAATTGACCAGCCGGACAATCCGCCGATCCGCCTCGAAGTCGGACGCAAGTATATTCGCCACCGCTTCCACTTCGCGCGCAAAGACCTGCTGGAAAGGATGGCCAGCACCAAGTATCGCGAAAAGTTCCGGCTTGGCCGGATCTCCGGGCAGGATGTCTTCCAACTGGCGGTTCATCAGCTGGTTTTGTGCCGCAAACAGATCCTCGGGCTCGATATGCGGAAACCCGTCGGCGCTGTCACCACCGGTCTGTTGCGCCAGGTTGCTGAGGCCAAAGATCAGCATCACGGCCAACCCGGCAGCAGCCGCCGATCCGCCAACAATCGGGCCAAGGCTCGCAAGCGCGAACATAAGCGCCGGAAAAGCGGTCAGGCCAAGCACCATCAATTCGCCCACCTGCGAATTGCTCAACCCAAACGCGGTCTCCGCCACCATCCCGGCAAGCCTGCCCATTGACATCGCCCAAAGAGCTCCGGTCGCAAGCGATGGAACGAGGCCGCTCCTGCCAAGCACCGCGGCGAAAAAACAAATGGTCAGCGCAAACATCGCCGCCAGCCCAATCCTGAACGGAATGCCCCGAAAAAAAACGTCCGCCGGACCGGCAATTAGCCCGGCCAGCACCTGGATCAATACAAACACAAACGCCCCAAGCAGCACATCGCCTGCGCCGCTGTGAATCGAACGCAATTCGCCGCCCGGCAAAAGCGCGCGCAGCACGCTCGACGCATTGTCGATTGCCCGCTCGATCAAAGCGGGCTTTGGGCTTTTTGCTTCGTCAAAATCCACATCAACACTCAAACATGTACAGGTGACAGATTTAAGGCTAAATTCGGTGTCGGTTTCGGGCGATCAGTGGTCGGGCGGACTTCCCGTTTCGCGCAAGCTTCGGCTTAAGTTCGCGTCGAATCGCGGGAAGGATCGAAACCCATGAAAACCCATGTCAAAGCTCTGGTCGTTGGTGGCGGCGCCGTTGGCACGTCAATCGCCTATCACCTGGCTAAGGCGGGGTGGTCCGATGTCATGCTTTTGGAACGCGACGAGCTGACGTCCGGTTCGACATGGCACGCAGCGGGGCTGCTGCCGTATTTCAACATGTCTTACGCCACGACCCACATCCACGACTATTCGATCAAATACTATAAAACGCTCGAGGAAGAGACTGGCCTTAACCCCGGTTTCTATGTGGTCGGCAACCTGCGCATGGCGCAGACCTCCGAACGCATGGACGAATACATGCTCTATGCCTCGATCGCCGAAACCTGCGATGTGCCTTACGAATGGATGACCCCCGACCAGATCAAGGAACGCTGGCCGCTGGTGCGCACCGACGACTTGAAAGGCGCAATCTATCATCCGACCGACGGATATATTAACCCCGCCGATTTGACCCAGGCGATGGCCAAAGGGGCGCGCTTGCATGGTGCCACGATCGAACGCAGATGGCAGGTCGACGGCTATCACTGGACCGGCGATCATTGGGATGTCACAGCGACGAAAATGATCGAAAAGGGTGGTAATCTGATCGCTTCGGACGAACAGGTCGTCATTCACGCCGAACATGTCGTGACCGCCACCGGCAACCACAATCAGCGCACCGCAAAGCTTCTCGGGCTCAAAATGCCCGCGATCCCGGTCGAGCATCAATATATCGTCACCGAACCTGACCCGGCCCTTGTCGAATACCGCAAGACCCAGCCCGAACACCCGGTCCTGCGCGACGCCGACGCCCGTTGGTATGTACGCGAGGAACGCGGCGGTTGGATCCTCGGCCCTTACGAGCAAGGCGCACCGGCACGGTTCAGCTACGGCGTGCCCGACAGCTTTCGCGCCGATCTTTTCCCGCTGGATCTTGATCGGATCGAAGAAGAATACATGTCAATGATCCACCGGATACCATCGACCGAAACCGCAGGTCTGAAGGATGATTTCAACGGCCCGATCTGCTACACGCCAGACGGCAATCCGCTGATGGGACCGGCACCCGGTCTTCGCAATATGTGGCTGGCCGAGGGCTTTAGCTTCGGCATCACTGCTGCCGGTGGCGCCGGCTATTATCTCGCCCAGATGATGGTCGAGGGCGAAGCCGAGATTGATACGGCCAGTATCGACCCCAAACGCTACGGCACCTGGATGACCACCGAATATGCCGAGCGAAAGAACGAGGAGTGCTATTCTCACGTCTATGTTCTCCATCATCCTGACGAGGAACGCCCCGCAGCGCGTCCTTTGCGAACCGCACCAACCTATGACCGGCAAAAAGCGCTGGGCGCGCAGTTTGGGCAGGTAAACGGGTGGGAGCGGCCCAACTACTACGGCCCCCTCGATGCGCCCGACAGCTTCGACCACGACGCCCGCAGTTTCCGCCGTGGCACCTGGTGGCAATACGCGGTCGAGGAAGCACAGGCGATCCGCGATGGCGTCGGCCTGATCGACGCAAATGCCTTCACCAAACACTGGGTCAGCGGCCCCGGCGCGACGGCGTTTCTTGACTGGTTTACCTGCAACAAGCTGCCAAAGGTCGGCCGGATCAACCTGACTTATGCCCTGACCAGCCACGGCACAACGCGCACCGAATACACCATCGTTCGCCGCCAGGAGAATGGCTATTACCTCGTCTCGGCCGGCGCCTGGACAGCTTACGACGCCGATTATCTGCAAAAGGCGGCTGAAGACTTCATGGGCCGGGGCGGCAAGCCGGTCATGATCCACGATGTCACCACGCAATGGGGTGTCTTGGCCATTGCCGGGCCAAAAAGCCGCGGCGTTCTGAAAGAGCTGATCCGCGACGCCGATCCCGACACCGCGCTTTCAAATAAGCGCTTTCCCTGGCTTTCGGCCAAGGACATCGAGCTTGGCATGGTGCCGACGCTTGCTATCCGGGTCGCTTATACCGGCGAGCTTGGCTGGGAGCTTCATCACCCGATCGAGATGCAGAACCACCTCTGGGATCGTCTGAGCCAAGCTGGCGATAAGCACGGAATGAAGCTCGTTGGCGCCCGCGCACAGAACTGGCTGCGGCAGGACAAAAGCTATCGCGCCTTCGGCACCGAGCTTGGCCGCGACGCCACACCGCTGGAAGCCGGACTGGACCGTTTCGTGGATCTTGAGAAAGATTTCCACGGCAAAGACAAAATGGTCGAAACCGGTATCCGGTCAATGTGCGTGACCCTGCTGATCGACGGCCCCGAAGACGCCGACCCCTGGGGTCGCGAAGCGCTTTACGATGGTGATACCCGCGTCGGGCGTCTGACATCCGGTGGCTATTCAGTCCATTTCGGCAAGTCGATCGGCATGGCCTACGTAACACCGGGTCTTGCGACGCCCGGTACAAAACTGAAGGTCAGAATGCAGACCCAGCTTTGGGACGCAACCGTGACCGAAGACAGCCCCTATGATCCCAAAAACGAGGTCATCCGCAAAGACGGCTAAGCACTTTCATCTTTTCGAAAAATACGCCGGGGAGCGCGAGGGGCAGCGCCCCTCGCTCAGCGCGACGACGAAGTCGGCGTAACTGGACTCGGCAACGGATTGGCGCCTTTGTCATAGGCGCTCCAATCCTCGATCTCGGGATAAAACTGCTGCCGCCATGCCCGAATGCGCGGGTTCATTAGCCGCATCCAAATCGGCGGGATCAGCGCCATCGTCGTCATTACCGCATAGCCAAATGGCAGATGCGGTGCTTCTTCTTCGTCCGGCGTCTGCAAAAGCGGGTAGGGACGGTCGGGGCGGCTATGGTGATCGGAATGGCGGGTGACGTTGATCAACAGCGCGCTGGTCGCTGCATGGGCTGAATTCCAGCTGTGTCGCGGCAATTGGCGCTCGTACTTTCCATCGCCCAGATGCTTTCGCGTCAGCCCGTAATGTTCGATGTAATTGACCAGCTCGAGCTGAAAGATCGCAAAGCCCGCCGAGATCAGGAAAAGCGCCAGGCCAGACCAGCCACCAATCAGAAACGCCAACGTCAGGAACCCACCGGCAAACCCCAGATACCGCCAAAACGGGTTGGCAGAATGCCAGACCGGCCGGTTCCGCCGCGCCAGCATCGCTCGTTCGGCCCTGAAAGACGACGCCAGGCTTTGGACCAGAACACGCGGGTAAAACTTCCAGAAGTTTTCCCTGTACTTCGCCGTAACCGGATCGCGCGGCGTGCCGACATGAACGTGATGCACCAGCAAATGCTCGGACCGGTAATGCCCATAAAGCGCCATCCCCATCAGGATGTCGGCCAGAAACCGTTCCAGCCGCGAGCGTTTGTGCATCAGCTCGTGCGCATAGACCACGCCGATGGTCCCCGACATCAAGCCAACACCGAAAAAAAGCACGACTTTTTCAACGGACGACAGATGGTCGGCACTTGTGGCGTAGGCCAGAAGCGGAAACGTTGTCAGCAATTGGACAAACGGCCAGATCAATGTGATCCGCTGATGCCAAAGGGTGGTTTCCTCTGGCGCGTCGATATCCGGGTTGCGTATGTCAACGCCGATCGCTGCGTCCAGCAGCGAAAACGCCACCCAGGCATAAAGCGGCAACAAGGCCAACGCCCATCCGCCAAACGCGGCACCCACCCAGGCCACCGGGACAAGGGTCAGCGAGACCCAGAACGGCAGCGCGGGCGGAACGCGGTTTGGATAACTTGCGGCATTGTTCATAGGTTGCGGTATCACCTTCGGTGGCACCCTTTGAAGCTATCGGGGCGGGAAGCCGGGCTCAATCCTTCGAAAGCGCATCCGACGCCAGATCATAGGCTTTTCGCATCACAGTAGGGAGCTTGGCGGGATTGAAATCGGACTTGTTCACGAATTGGCCGCTTTTCGGCTTCGCGTCCAGGGGAACCACGGCGATGCGCAACGCCAATTGCAATTGGAAATGCGTGAAAGTGTGGCGAACGTGGGCACCGGGGTCGCGCCAGATCGCATCCAGTGGCGGTCTTTCGTCGGGTGGGTTTTCGGCCCATTCGCCGCCCGGCCAGCCCAACATGCCACCAAGCAATCCGCGCGCGGGTCTTGTTTCAAGCAACCATGCGCCATCGCTGCGCTGCGCCAAATAGGCGATACCCCTGCGCAAAGGTCTGTCTTTTTTCGGCCCCTTCACAGGAAATTCGCCGGTGCGTCCCCTTGCGTGTGCCGTGCAGGCGATTTTCCAGGGGCAAATGCCGCAGGACGGATTGCGCGGCGTGCAGATTGTCGCCCCCAGATCCATGACCGCCTGCGCATAGTCACCGGGACGCTGCCTTGCGGTCAGATCACCGGCCAACGTCGCCAAGAATGGCTTGGCGCTCGGCAGCGGTGTTTCAACGGCAAAAATCCTGCTCATCACCCTTTCGACATTGCCGTCAACAACAGTTTCGGGCCGATTGAAGGCAATCGCGGCAATCGCCGCAGCTGTGTAAGGGCCGATGCCGGGAAGCGCCAGCAATTTTTCGCGCGCGTCTGGAAACCGGCCACCATATTCGCTTGCAATCAGCCGCGCGCACTTCAAAAGGTTTCGTGCCCGTGCGTAATATCCCAACCCCGCCCACGCTCCCATGACGGCTTCGTCCGGCGCTGCGGCAAGGTCTTCGACGCGTGGCCAGAGGTCGGTAAATTGCTGGTAATACTTGATAACCGCAGCAACGGTCGTCTGCTGAAGCATGATCTCGCTCAGCCAGATGCGGTAGGGATCGGGCTGTTCACCGGCGCGGCGCTCGGCTGGCCCGACGCGCCACGGCAAAACCCGGGCATTCTGGTCATACCAGCCCAGCAGATCGGCGGCTTCAGGCCTGTCACGCAATATTTACCCCCCTTGCTGTGGCTTTTGAGTGGCGCGGACGCTGTCGTCCATTAGAATGCGGGCGAGGTCAGGAAAGGCAAGTCAATGCGAGAAGGTCGCCGGTGGCGTGGGTTTGAACGGGCGGCCAGCTTGATGGCGGGACGCATTCGCGAAGCCGGTGAAAGCCGTGGTTTTGCGGTTTCGCGCCTTCTCACTCACTGGGACGACATTGTCGGTGCCGATCTTTCGCAGCAGGCGCGCCCGGTCGAGGTAACCTATGGGCGCGGTTTCGGAGCCACATTAACGCTTTTGACCAGCGGCCCTGCGGCACCAATCGTCGAGATGCAGAAAGAGCAAATTCGCGAACGTGTGAACGCCTGTTATGGCTATGCCGCGATCAGCCGTATCAAACTAACGCAGACGTCGGCGCGGGGATTTTCTGAACTGGCTTCAGCATTTGTGGCCAAGGCCAAAACGCCCGAACCGGATGCCGACGCCGAACGCGCGTCCCGACAGGTAACGACCGACGTGTCCGACGAAGGCTTGCGCACTGCCCTTGCACGATTGGGGGCCAACGTCCTATCTCAGTCGAAACAGGAATAAAGGTTTTACGTTTATGAACAGAATTTTGGCCACCTACGCTGCTCTGGCAATTGCGTTGATCTTTGCAATGGTATTCGCATCGCAAACGGCGCTGGCGCAGGACGCGTCCGACATCGACACCTCTGATATTCCCGACATGTCGATTGGCAATCCCGACGCAACTGTCACCGTTGTCGAATATGCGTCATTCACTTGCCCGCATTGCGCGGCATTCCATGCCGAGGCGTTCAAAGACCTGAAAGCCGATTATATCGACACCGGGAAAATCAATTTTGTCTATCGCGAGATATATTTCGACCGTTTCGGGCTTTGGGCGGCGATCGTTGCCCGTTGCGGCGACGGGGCCGAAAACCGGTATTTCGGCATTGCCGAAATGCTTTATTCCCAGCAACAGGATTGGGCGCGCCAGCAGGATGCGGCGGCGATTGTCGGCAGTCTTCGTCGGATCGGCAAGACTGCGGGCCTGACTGACGGCCAGCTTGATCAATGCCTGACCGACGCGGACAATGCCCAGAAGCTTTATGCCCGTTACCTGCAACAATCCGAAGCGGATGGCATAAACTCTACGCCGTCGTTTGTGATCAATGGCGAGAAGTACAAAAACATACCCTATGACGAGATGAAGGCGATCCTTGATGAGGCAATGGGGAGCTGACAATCTCGCATTCCGCACCTGCCGGGCCAATTAGATCAGCTTAAGATCAGCCAGCGCGGCGTCAATCGGTGCTGTGTCTTTCATTGTCAGCCGGACCGGAAGTGTCAGAACTTTCTGCCGGAATGAAGGCGGCAGGCGGGTCGCGTCTTTTTCGGTCGTTACAAGCTGAGCTGATCCGGCCGCTGCCTCAAGCTCCAATCGCCTCATCAGACTTGCTGTCAGCGGTTGGTGATCGTCCAGCGGCACGGCCCGAATAATATCCGCGCCAAGCCCGCGCAACGTTGCGAAGAACTTTTCCGGGTTTCCGATGCCAGCAAACGCCAGCACCCGTTGCCCCTGCCATTCCATACCGGTTGCAAGTGGTTCAAGCGCGCCGCGAACGCGGGGCAGATTGGGCAGGTCTGTCCAGGTGTTGTCAAACTGGCGCAGGGCGGCATCGTCGCCGACAATTAAAAGAATATCCGCGCGCGCAAGTCCGGCCTCCACCGGCTCGCGAAGCGGACCCGCCGGGATAACGCGCCCGTTGCCAAAACCGCTGGCACCATCCACGACCACGATGCTCAGCGATTTCGGCACGGATGGGTTTTGAAAGCCGTCGTCAAGGATGACGACACCCGCGCCCGATGCAATCGCCGCGCGAACGCCCGTCGCCCGGCTCTTCGCAACCCAGGTCGGCGCGAAAGCTGCAAGCAATATCGGCTCGTCGCCCACCGCGGCGGCGTCGTGCTGGTCCGGGTCAACCCTGACAGGTCCGTGCAGGCTGCCACCGTGCCCACGCGAAACAACATGCGGTGCTGAACCCCGAAGCCGTTCAATCAGTGCGATGACAGTCGGCGTTTTCCCGGTTCCGCCGACATTTAGATTGCCGACGCAGATCACAGGGACGTCCGGCGCAATTTCTGGCGCGCGGGCGACACGTCGCGCAGTCGCGCGGGCATAAATTGTGCCTAGAGGCGCAAGCAGCCTTGCCGCGACACCGGGCGTTTGGGGGGGATTGCTCCAGAACCGGGGCGGTCGCATCAGCTAGCCACGTCCGGGTCCAATTCGGTATTGATCATTTCAGCCAGATTTTCCACGGCGTGCGCGCTTTCGGATGTCACAGACCAGCCCGCGTGCGCAAGCATGGCGGCCTTGTCAGGCGCCAACAGATTGAAAATCGTGTCTCCAAGTTGATCCTGAGACGTCACCTCTGCCGTCGCATTTGCTTTTTTCAGCCGCGTGAACCGATGAATATTTTTGCCGATATCCGGCCCGTGAACGACGGCAGAGCCAAGCGACGCTGGCTCAAAAGGATCAGACCCCTCGGCGTTCCTGTCAAACGTGCCGCCCAGATAGGTAATCGGCGCAAGGCGGTACCAGAGCCCCATTTCACCCTCGGTGTCGGCGACATAAACTTGGATGTTTTCGTGCGGTTCCTCGCCCTTCGAACGCAGTGCAGTGCGCCATCCCTGCGCTTCGAGTGCGGCGGAAATTTCCGGGCCGGCATCCGAAGTTCGCGGCACGACAATCAGCAAAAGACGATGTGCGGCACGTATCGTCCGCCGTTGTGCGGCCTCGACCGCTGCGATCTCGCTTGTTGTCACGTGTGCCGCCAGCCAGACCGGTCGCGCGGCCAGCGTTGTTCCCAGTTCGTCAAGCTCGGCCTGATTGCACGGCAGCGCCAGCGCCGTATCGCTCAGCGGGCCGGTCACCAACACAAGGTCTTGATCAATGTTGCCGCCCCTGAGGGCTTGCGCTTCGGCGGCGGACGACGCGAGGAATTTGGTAAAATGCTCCAAAAGCGAGGCGGAAAGCAGCGACAGGCGTCCACCCGGCGCGATCTGCCCGCGATGGCTTGCGGCAAGAAACATCGGTATGCCGCGCGCGGCTGCTTCGGCGATCAGAACCGGACGGTCGGGCGGCCCGACAATGATCGCCGCGTCCGGTGTCCAATGATCGAAAAATCTTGCAACCGACCCAGACGTTTCGCCCGGAACAAGCTGATGTATCGCAATCGACACGGCTGCGGAGGCGTTTTCAGTCGAGGTGACGAGGGCATACACCGGTTCTTCACGTAAGCGCGCAAGTTCCTGGCAAAGGGCTGCAATTGCCCCGGTGTCGGCGGCGTCGTGCGCGTGGATCCAAAGCAGACAGCCATCCGGGCGGACATCGCCGGTTTTTCCAAGCCTTTGCGGTGCAGCCTCTTTTTCGGGGGTATTTTGGCGTGCCCGTGCAATATCGCGCAGCCGGGTCGCGGCATAGAAAAGCCGCGAAACCAGCCGCGGGCTTGACCGTGTCAGCTGCTTAACTCCTCGGTGGATGATGCAGCCGCCTCTTCGTCGCGAAGCCGGTGCAGATGAGCGATGAAATATCGTGTATGCGCGTTGTCGACCGTGCGCTGCGCTTCGGACTTCCAGGCGTCGTAAGCCCGTTTGTAGTCAGGAAAAATCCCGACGATATGGATGTCATCGACATCCTTGAAAGCATTTTGCGTCGGATCGACAAGCTCCCCGCCAAATACAAGGTGCAGCCGTTGGGTCATGAGGTCCTCCGTTCGGGTCGCGCGCAGGCTAACCGGTCGCGTGGTAGGGTCAAGTCGGGCATTCTCGGGGTCGAGGCCCTAAGCCAAGGCGCCCACCAGGTCACGATGCACCTTCGCACCCGCGGCCACGACCCCCGCAGTTTGCCTTGCCGGGCTGTTGAACGTCAGTGCTTGTCCTTTGCGGTCGGTTGCCACAGCCCCGGCCTCGGTCGCGATCAGCGCGCCTGCGGCAATGTCCCATTCCCATGTCGCTCGCAGGGTTACCATCGCATCGAACCGACCTTCGGCGACAAGTGCGAGACGATAGGCAAGCGATGGTCGGAATTGCCGATCAAAGTCGGGGGCAGAGCCTGCGCGCCAATACCTGTCCTGCATTGTCACGCGGGGTGTCAGAACGGTGGCGTCGTATAAACCCGCCGCAACTGTAGCGCGAATTGCCAAACCGTTCAGCGTCGCGCCCGAACCTTCTTGTGCCAGATAAAGCTTGTCGCGAGCGGGCAGAAAGACGCATCCCGCGACGACGCGACCGGTTTCCACAATAGCCAGCGAATGCGCCCAGGTCTTCTCGCCAGCAACGAACGCGCGTGTTCCATCAATCGGATCGACGATAAAGACGCGCTGGGCGGTCAGTCGCGCGGGATCGTCTTCGGTTTCCTCGCTGACCCAGCCGTAGTCGGGGCGGGCGCTCAAAAGCCGGTCCTTCAGATGCGTATCGACCGCGAAATCTGCCTCGCTGACCGGATCGTCACCGCCCTTGTCCCAGACCTGCGGGTCTTCGCGCCAGAAACGGAGGGCAATTTCGCCCGCCTCGCGGGCAGCGTCGGCCAAAAGTGACAGATCATTCGCCGGCAATTGTCATACCTTCGACCATAAGCGACGGCACGACCCGGCTTAAATGTTGCCGTGCGTCGTTGGCTGGACGGATCGAGGCCAGCATTTCATGCAGATTGCCTGCAATCGTGCATTCGTTGACCGGATAAGTAATTTCGCCGTTTTCGACCCAGAAACCGCTTGCACCGCGCGAATAGTCGCCGGTTGTCGGGTTGATCGACGAACCAATTAGCGAGGTCACCAGAAGCCCGCTGCCCATGTCCCCGATCAGCTCGGCACGGCTTTGGTCGCTTTCAGTAAGGCTGATGTTACCGGTGCGAGGGGATGGCGGGGATCCCGTGCCGCGTGCCGCGCTGGCCGTGCTTTGAAGGCCAAGCTGGCGCGCCGTGGCGAGATCCAGCGTCCAGCCCATCAGCACCCCGTCATCGACTATTTTTCGCGCGCGCGTCGCAAGCCCTTCCGCATCGAACGGACGCGAGCCGCTGATCCGGGGCCGATGTGGGTTTTCGATGATCGAAAGGCCCTTCGGCAGTACCTGCTGCCCGAGATTTTCCCGCAGCCACGAAGACCCGCGCGCAACCATCATGCCGTTTGCGGCCTGGGTCAGATGCCCGATCAGACCAGATGAAATTCGTTCGTCGTATAGCACCGGATAGGCGCCTGTCGGCGGTTTGCGCGCGCCACGACGGGCAAGTGTCCGTTCGCCCGCAATCCGGCCCACTTCTTCCGCCTCGCTCAGATCAGCGCCAAACACGCGGCTGTCGCCGTAATAATCACGCTCCATCGCCGTGCCGGTGCCAGTGATCGCAACGCAGGAAAGCCCGTGCGAAGTGCGACTGTAGCCGCCAGCGAAACCATTCGTTGCGGCCAGATGTATCGCGGTGCGCGAATATCCGGCAGCGGCACTGTCGGCCTGCGCGATGCCGTCAACTGCAAGTGCTGCTGCCTCGGCGCGCATGGCCATATCCTGAAGTTCACCCGGTTCGGGCTCAGGCGCATCTTCCGCCATTTCAAATGCCGCAATGTCCCAATCAGAGGCCAGCTGATCTGCATCGGCAAGCCCGATATATGGGTCTTCAGGCGCCAGCTTGGCCATCTCGACGGCTCTTTCGGCAACGGTCGAGATCGTCTCAGCGCTGATGTCCGATGCCGAGACACACGCCTGCCGTTTGCCGATCAGAACCCGCAACCCGATCTCGACGCCTTCGGCGCGTTCGGCATGTTCCAACTTGCCCGACAGCACGTTGATCGAAAGCGATGTGCCTTCGGTCGCAATAGCGTCCGCCGCACCCGCACCGGCCTTCCTGGCGGCATCGAGGAGCGATGTGGTCAGTGCGGCAAGATCGGTCATGGTGTTCCCATTGCAGGCCCTTGCCCGAGTTAGTCGCCCGCGCCCGGCCCTGCAAGGGCAGAAGAATTACGACAGTCCCATTGGCGCTGACGTCAGACAGCCGATGGCCAGTAACACAAAACTGGCGAGAAAGGTCCCGCCAATATTGGAGCGGATGGTGTTAAGTCCGGCGATCCCGACAGGCTCGATGAAATACTTATCTATAGCCTTCTTGGGTGCGAACATTGGTATTATGCCCAGGGTAAGCTTCATTGGAGCGATCGGGCCGACCAGACCATCATTTACTAGTTCCATTGCATTGTCTCGATGGCAGTTGCATCTTCGAACCGGTAGGAATCGCTGGCGTCATAGCTCAAATCTGTAGGTGACGGGCGTTAGAAAGGAAATGGAGGTCTTCAACATGATTGTGGGCCATTTCGCAGTTGGAGTAGCAACCAAGAAATTGGCACCATCAATGCCGATTTGGATATTGTTCCTGGCACCGCAATTTATGGATGTGCTGTTTGTGCCGCTTGTCGCAGTCGGCTTAGAAAGCTTTGAGTATGGCGCCTATGGCCATCTCACCCTAAATATACTTTACAGCCATTCTTTGGTCGGTGCATTGGCCACCGCCGCGGTCGCATACTGGATCGGAAATCGCTTTTGGAAATCCAGTCGCGGCGGCATGGTTTTGGCCAGCCTGAGTTTTTCCCATTGGATATTTGATGTGATGGTGCATCGTCCGGATATGCCGATTTTGCCGGGTAATCTGGGTAATTTCCCCTTGCTTGGTTTCGGTTTGTGGGATTTTGAGTTTGGGGCGTTGGCGACAGAGGTAGCGATGGCTGTAATCGCCGTCATTCTCTACTTTCATTGTGCTTGGAAAGAAAATCAAAGTGCGCGCTGGTTCGTTGGGCCTGCCATTATCACTTTGTTTTTTGCTGTGCTGATAATCTCAGAAGTCCGGAACTTTCCAGCAATCTGACAACCGCCCGTTAAGGTTTCCGGGACATTACGCAAAACAAATGCGCCGCCCAAATCGGGCGGCGCTTTGTTTCAGGTAGGCTGATAAACAGCAGTTATTTTATCCGCTGCCCGTTGGCCAGGACCGATCCGTCTTCCTTAACTTCGATGGTCGATACCAGCGTGTCTTCGCCGTCACCGGGACGGGCGAAAAGGCCCATCATCATCCGCGCGCCCATCGCCTGTTCGTCGGGCACAAACCCCATGCCGACCAGCTTGTCGAGAAGCCCGTTGCCGCCCACAAGCATCAGGTTCGCAATGCCCGCAGGCATCGGAATGCCGACGGAATTGTCAAACGTAAACGCGCCGTCGCCAGTCAGTTCGGCGCCCGCCAACGTCAGTTGAAGCGCGTTGACTTTGACCTCTTCCAACGTTCCCGGCGGTGCGGCATCCATGTTCTGGGCATATTCGGGATCGGTGAAATCCTGGGTCAGTATTCCCTTGCCCGAAAGATCGACGATCAGTGTCGCCGGATCGTGCGGCAGTTGGCCTGCCGGGTCGAACATGCCCCAGATCATATCGTCGATCTCAAGCCCGACCATGCGCATTACCAGCGCAAAGTCCTGTGGGTCTTCACCCGGCACCAGCGGCATGGTGAACTGACCGCCGGTTTCGGCCATGCGCAGGCTGATAACCGGAAATGGAATCATCGACCCCGAGACCGAAAAGGTCACGTCGTTGGTTGTTCCGCCGTAGGAAATGCCGTTTTCGCCGAAATCGAAGTTCAGCGTTCCCGATCCCGCAGTCGACAGCATCTGAAGGCTGCCATCTGGTCCATCGAACGCTATCTCGTAGCTGCCACCGCTGTGGGTGGCGGAGCCGGCCTGACGCATACCGGCGGCAATCATTTCGGCCGCGGACATGTCCATTTCAATATTGCCGATGGCGCCCTCGGCAGCTTGGGCCATATCCTTGATGCTCAGCTTGAAAGCGCCCTGGCCTTCGTTGCCTTCGGGATCGGCAAAAGACATTTCCATGTCAAACGAAGCGATCGAAGAGGCGCTTTCGTAAGCCCGGACATCGCCTTCGGCCAAGGTGATAAATCCAGTCATCGCGTTCAGTGTCATGTCGAAAACAATCGGCAAATCTTCGGGAATGTCCGGGCCTTCGACGGTAAAGTCACCCATGCTGAACGAAGGATAGTCAAAATCGTAGCGCAGCGAGCTTGCGTCACCCGATGCGACAAGCGTTGCGCCGGGTTGGCTCAACGTAAAGCCGACCTGACCCTCGCCTTCGGGCGTCGTGATGTCGATCGCGATGGGCATGGTATCTGCGAGACGGATCGCCACCGACCCGTCGCCCTGTTCCTCAAATGTGATATCGCCGATCACCATCGCGACTGCGCCGTCTGGAACCTCGAAAGCGGTGGTAACCCCTGAAACAATCAGCGCCCCGCCCGAGCCCGACTCGCCCGAGGTTGATACTTCGGCGCCGTAGCTCGCAAATATGGCCTGCCAGTCGCTCCAGACCTCGGCCGCTGTCAGATCAGCAAATGCCGGGCCAGCGATCAGCGCGAGGGCGGATGTTGTCGTCAAAGTGTGGAATATTTTCATAATTGTTATCCGGTGCAAATTGGTGGTGACCCCAACATCCGAGCGAGGTCGGAGCCCGTCAAGTTCAGCCTGTCATTAAGCCGACAGGCTAGTTAAGCGTGTCCGTGAAAGCACGCAGTATGGCAGAATGGTTGCAGGAATGTCAGTTCATGGCAAAACCGTGATGATCACCGGCGCCAGCCGCGGGATCGGTGCGGCCGCCGCACAGAAATTCGCGCAGGCTGGCGCCAATGTCGTTCTGCTGGCGCGCGGGCAGGATGCCATCGCCCGGATCGCGGTCGAGATTGGCCAGGCCGCGCTTGCCATCTCTTGCGATGTCAGCCGGTATTCCGAGGTTCGCGCCGCTGTCACTGCCTCCGAGGAAGGCTTTGGCCACGTTGATATTCTGGTCAACAACGCCGGCGTCGTCGAACCGATTGCGCACCTTGCGGCATCCGACCCCGACGCCTGGGGACGCGTCATAGATATCAATCTGAAGGGCGTTTATTACGGCATACACGCGGTGCTGCCAGCGATGCTGGAACGCGGCCAAGGAACTATCCTGAATATCTCATCGGGTGCCGCTTATAGCCCGATCGAAGCCTGGTCGCATTATTGCGCATCGAAAGCCGGGGCGCTGATGCTGACCCGCGCTGTCGACAAGGAGTACCGCGACAAAGGCATTCGCGCGCTTGACCTTTCGCCCGGCACAGTAGCCACCGAAATGCAAAGCGAGATCAAGTCCAGCGGCGTCAATCCGGTCAGTCGGATGGAATGGTCCGAACACATTCCACCGGAGTGGCCCGCGAAGGCGCTTTTGTGGATGCGCCGGCCGGAGGCGGACGAGTTTCTTGGTGATGATGTGAAATTGCGAAATGAAGATATCCGCGCGCGCTTGGGGCTGGCCCGGTGATTGACGTTGATGTCGATGGCGGCCTGACGGTCCTGACACTGAACCGTCCGCATAAAGCCAATGCTTTGAACTTGGAAATGCTGACTGAACTCACCGATGCCGTCGAGGCGGCGGCGGTCGACCGTTCGACGCGGGCGGTGATCCTGACCGGCGCAGGCAACGTATTCAGCGCAGGCGCGGATCTTGAGGCGGCAAAAGCCGGGCTTGCCACCGACCCGGTTTGGGAACGGCTTTCTGGCGCCGTCGCCGCCTGCCCGATGCTGACAATCGCGGCGTTAAACGGTACCGCAGCAGGCGGGGCTATGGGGATGGTTCTGGCCGCCGATATCCGCGTCGCTTCGCCTTCGGCGAGACTATTTTACCCGGTGATGGCGCTGGGCTTTCTGCCGCAGCCGTCGGACCCGTTTCGGCTGAAGGCTTTGGCCGGTGCCTCGGTCGCGGCACGCATCCTGATGTGCGGCGACAAGCTGGCGGCGGAGGACGCGCTGAATTGCGGACTGATCGACGTGATATCCGACGACCCCCTGACCGAAGCGCGGCGATTGGCATCGGCTGTGATGGGTGCTGCGCGTGATCGCGTTCAGGCAATCAAGGCGATGATTTAGTTCAGGCGCGATTCACGGAATTGATCAACCGACCAATCAATCATCGGCCCCAGAGGCACGATGCCCAAAGGATTGCGAAGTTCTGATGGAGAGAAATACCCCTGTTTATACACGTCGAACCGAACCGTTCCCGCCACGCCGGGCATTGCGTAAATCCGCCGCGCGTATTCCCAAAGTGCGGGATAATCCATGATCCGGCGCAGGTTGCATTTGAACGCGTAGTGGTAGGCCACATCGAACCGGGCGAGTGTCGGGAATAGCCTGAGGTCGGCCTCGGTGAACTGATCACCCACCAACCAGTCGGCGACGCTAGCCGCGCCTCGATGGCGTCAAGCGTGGCAAATACCTCTTGCACCGCCTGACCATACGCCTCTTGCGTGCGCGCAAAACCGGCGCGGTAGACGCCGTTGTTCAGGGTGGCATAAATCCGGTTGTTCCAGGCGTCGATTTCGGGTCGCAATGGTTCTGGGTAAAGTTCAGGTCCGCGCCCGAACAGCGCAAACATCCGAATGATCTCGGCAGACTCGTTCGACACGATCTGCTTGGCTTCGCGGTCCCAAAGGACCGGAACCGTCAAACGCCCGGTGTAGGCGGGTCGTTGGCGGGCAAATACCTCATGCAGCGCGTGCACGCCAAGCTCGGCGTCGGAATATTCGCCCTCGGTATCGTAAGCCCAGCCCTGACCGGTGCGCCGCGGTCGGGCATAAGACACTGAAATTATGCCCTGAAGCCCGAGGATTTCGCGGGCCAGCAAGGACCGATGCGCCCACGGACAATTCCACGCTACGTAAAGATGATAGCGCCCCGGATCGGGCGTATACGGACCCTCCGTCGTGATCCAGTCCCGGATGGTCGATGCCGCGCGCTTGAACTCACCGCCCTGAACACTGTCCGGTCCGGGATCATCTGCGTGGTATTTGCTGTTGATTATAACACCCATGCGCCGGAAATAGCGCGAATTTCATGAAATGGCGATGCGCAGAACCTGTGCGCTATTCTTTGCGCCCGCGCACCCAGGCTGGACGCGCTTTCAAGCGCCCGAAATAAGTGCCAAGCGGCCCATTTTTGTCCACCGTTTCCAACCCGGCGGCCCAGCCTGCGCAGTGTCCGGCGACAATGTCTGCGATAGTGAAACCGTCGCCGGCCAGGAACTCGGCATCGCCCAGAAGTCGCGCGAACTTCTTTTCCGCCATCCTGAGATCGGTCTCCAGGATCGGAAAAATTTCCGGGTGCCGTATGTCTTTGGGAAGCACATATGCGTGCCGTGTCCGCATCCAAAGCGGCGCTTCGATCTCGGTCAGCACAAAGTTGATCCGCGCATCCATGGCTGCGCGTTCAGGGGTGCCAACCGGAAAGGTAAATCGCCCCTCGCGGTCGGAAAGATAATGCAGGATCGCCAGACTGTCGGTCAGCACGCTGTCGCCATCCTGAAGAACCGGCACTTGCTTAAGCGGGTTCAATGCGGTCACCGCCTCGGAATGGGGCATTTCGACCCGGTGCTCGTAATCAAGCCCCAGCTCTTCCAGCAGCCAAAGCACACGAAAAGTTCGGGATTGGACGGGGCCAGTAACGGTCAGGGTCATCTGCGGTTCATCCAGGCAATCTTCAGCAAAGTGCGTTCCATTAGCGCCATGTCGGGCGCACGCGATGTTGAACGAAGCGTCAGGTCTGTGTCCAGCAAAAGCGCAAGCGCACGCTCCAGCTTCATCATACCCCAGGAACCGGCCTGCCGTTGAATGCGGTCGCGGCGCGGCCCGAAAACTGGCGGTCTGAGCTTGCCGATACCCGCGCCCGGCCCGCCCGGGTCTGCGGCAACGGCGTGCAGAGTTCGGAAATGCCGGGTGGCACCAATGCAAAGGCCGACCGCGCCAATCCCTTGCGCCTCAAGCCGTCGAAGAACCGGGGATACCCGGTGGGCATCGCCGTCAGCCGCAATATTCAGAACGTCATCAAGGCCCGCTTCAATGGACTGTGGCGCGCTAAGTTCAACTTCTTCAGCACTCAGCGGAGAGGCATCGTTCATCTTGTAAAGCGAAATCTTTTCAAGCGTTTGCCGGAAATCACCCGGATCAAGTACGCGAGCCAGTTCGGTCAGCACTGCCAATGCATCGGTTGAAATGTCTTGAAGTCCCGCATCGCGCATTGCGCGTTCGATCTCGGATCGGCTCGGCGGATCATCGTAGATGCCGGTTGCATAGGCGTTGCGATGTTCTTCGAATTGTTTTCTGAGCCTGGATCGCGCGTTTAGCTGGCCAGCGGTCACAATGATCTGCGCGTCGCCGTCTTTCCAGTCGGCCAACGCCGCGCCGATGGTCTCGGCCAATCCGTCGCCTGCGTCCTCGACAAAGGCGACCCGCGGTCCGGGGAAGAACCCCTGCGCTTTGACCGCATCGAGAAGAAGTGCCGGGTCTTTTCGCAATTCAGAGGCTGCGATACGGGTCAGCCGCATCTCGTCTTCACCTTGCGCGCCGATCAGCGCCTTGATCACTTCTTGTCGTCGAAGTGCCACCCGCATCGCGTCGGCCCCATAGATCAATAATCCCGTCTTTGCCGGATCCGGCTTGGCGAAATAGCCCGTCGCATCGCGGGTCGAAAGCTTCATAAGCCATCCGCCGCGGCCATAATGTCGGCCACAATCCGGTCGGCCAGCACGATCATCAGCCGTTCGCGTGCATTCCGCTGCGCAACGATTGTCGCGACCGTGATCGAGGTCGCCGAATAGCTGGTGAAGCTCTGTTCGTTGCCTGAAAGTTGCGGACCGGAGCCGTCATTTAGCGACCAGCTGACCTGACCCAAAACATTATACCGGCTGATTGTGCCGTCAGGCAGAAAGCCCACGGCTTCTTCATCAATGCGGATCTCGGCGTTCAGCGTCAGGTCGGCACCAGTGGATTGCCCAAGCCGGTCTTCCAGCCGCCGGACCAGCGCGAAGCCTTCCTCGTCGGCAGGTTCGCCGACATCTATTCGACCGCGCAGGCCGTGTGCGCGGCTTCCCGGAGCATAGACCGGTGTGAATCCGCAACCTGCCAGAGCGGCAAATCCAATCAGAAATAAACGGCGATCAAATGACAACATTGACGATGCGGCCCGGCACGACGATTAGCTTTTTCGGCTGACCACCGGCCAGCGCTTTAACTACAGCATCGTCGGCGAGTACAAGCTTTTCAACCTCAATCACTGTCAGGTCCATGGCTACCGTTATCTCCGACCGGCGCTTGCCGTTCACCTGGATCGGAAGCGTGACGGTATCATCGACCAGATAAGCCGCATCCGCCACTGGCCAGGGCGCATTCGCGATCAGGCCGTCGCCGCCCTGCATCTCCCAGACCTCTTCGGCCAGATGCGGCGTCATCGGCGCCATAAGCTGGGCAAGAACCATGATCGCCTCGCGCCGCACGGGTTTAGAAGCCTTTGATTTCTGAAGAATATTTGCAAAAGCATAGAGCTTGGCAATGGCAGCGTTAAAGCCAAAGGACTCGACACCCATCGTCACATCGTGGATCGTTTTGTGCATGGCGCGCCTGAGGTCTTCGTCCCCGCTGCCGTTTTCCGGTGCCTCAAGAATGTCGGCAGCCATGCGGTGAACCCGCGCCAGATGTTTCGCCGCCGCCTCGGCTCCGGACGCCGTCCATTCGACGTCGCGCTCGGGCGGAGAATCGCTCAGGACGAACCAGCGCGCGGTGTCCGCGCCGTATTGGTCGATGATCGCGATGGGATCGACGACGTTGTTTTTCGATTTCGACATTTTGGCGGAGGGGATGATTTCGGCCTCCTCGCCAGTGGCTTTTACAAATGCCTTACCATCTCGTAGTTCTATGTCTTCTGGGTAGTGGAAGACACCTCGACGAACTGTA
>CAXMNX010000072.1:0-13705 GCA_964194845.1 uncultured Boseongicola sp. | reverse complement strand
CAAGAAAGTCCGTCCGCCGATAGGCGCGTTCGACCTTGCCGCCTGATGTATGCGCCAGCGCAGTTTCGGCGACCTCACGGGGCGTGTCCGTAGCTTCTGCGCACCAGGTGCGGAAACTTGACCGGAAACCGTGCGGACGCGCCTCTATGCCCAGGCGCTCCATATACCGGCTCATCGTGGCGTCGGATAACACGCCCCGGCGAACATTGGGAAACAGCCACCCGTCACGTGCAAATGGCTTGGCTTGCTCAACGACGTTCAACGCCTCTTGGGAAAGCGGCACCCGGAAGTCTGTGGCCTTGCCTCTCAAACCCTTCATATTCTCGGCGGGGACAGTCCACACATCACCGTCAATCTGGCCCAAATTACAGAACCGGACTGGCTTGGATCGCACAGCCGTAAGGATGAGCAATTTCAACGCAAGTTGGGTTATCGTGCCGTCGCACAGATTTTCATAAAAGGCAGGGACTTGCTGCCAGGACAGAGCGGGGACATTTTTAGGAACGTGGCGAGACTTGCCAAGAAGCGCCTTGGCCTTGTCGGTAGCCTGCATGTCTACATCTAAGCCCATGGCCGCAGCGTATCTGAGAACGATGCCGAGACGGTTCATTGCCTTCTGCGCCGTATCCGCTTTGATATGCCAGATTGGAGCGAGGGTATTCTTGATATCTCGCTGGTCCAGTTCTTCTATGGGAATCTTTCCGAGTTTGGGAAGAACATGAAGCTTTAGTGGCGTGAACCATCGACCCGCTTTTCCGTCACCCTTAAGTTCCGCCTTTCTTGCTTCGAATGCATCTGCGGCCACAGCTTCAAGCGTGTTTTCTGCCCGTGCTGCCTCTCTTCGCAACTTTTCGCGCTCTTTAATCGGGTCTTTGCCTTTTCGGACAACCGCTCGCCAGCGCTCGGCTTCTTCGCGGGCCTCTTTCAGCGTCAGACCAACCTGGCGACTTTCGTAGAGCCGGGCGGGGCCTAAACCCATTTCCCGACGTCGCCCGTGCACAGTCACGCGTAGTATCCATTGGGCACCGCCATCCTTGCGTTTGAAAAGCCATAGCCCACCACCGTCTGAATACTTGCCCGGAGGAAGGGTTCTGGCCCCGGTCGTGGATAGCTTGTTCAATACACTCACGGTTCTATACCCTTTTCTGTCCACCTCAACATATAGTATGTATTGAGACAGAATGAAACGATTTGATAACGCTGTTGGCAGGTTTATCCCTTATTTATCTCAAATTATGAGACAAGGCGAGACCACATGATATCACAAGATATTGGAATGCATTGCCCTTCACCCGCACCAGCAACGACGAACAGATGATTGCGGCGTGGGCAATTAAACCGTTCGATGCTAACGCGCCGCGCGCAACGCCGCCAATTTCGAACTTACTTTAAGGCCGTTCCCAACCGGATCCGTCGCGAAGCTGTCGCCGCCTCGCTTCGTCTCGATCTGGGGTTTCGAACTGGGCTGCGTGCCCGCCTGGTCTGGGGGCGGGCACGCGGTTTTCAGACAATGCGCGAAAGCAATGCTTTCGGCTTGCAACCGTGGGCTTGCTTGCCTAGAACGACCGCTGATTTCAGGCACCGGCAATATTCGATCCGGGGCTTTTGACATGAGGGCGCAAATGAACGTCACCGAGACCATGAACGACGGCCTGAAGCGTGGCTACAACATTGTTGTGAGCGCAGGCGAGCTTGACGAAAAAGTCAACGAAAAGCTCAACGAGGCCGCCCCCGATATCCAGATGAAGGGCTTTCGCAAAGGCAAGGTCCCGATGGCGCTTCTGAAGAAGCAATTTGGCCAGCGCATTTTGGGCGAGGCGATGCAGGAATCGATAGACAGCGCGATGTCCCGCCATTTCGAGGACAGCGGCGACCGCCCGGCCATGAAGCCGAAGGTCGAGATGGCCAACGAAGACTGGAAAGAAGGCGACGACGTTGAAGTGGCGATGTCCTACGAGGCGTTGCCCGAAATACCGGACGTTGATTTCGGCAAGATCAAGCTGGAAAAACTGACCGTCGAAGCCGACGATGCCGCAATCGACGAAGCTCTGGGCAATCTGGCCGGGAATGCGCAGAACTTCGAAGATCGCAAAAAGGGCTCGAAGGCCAAAGACGGCGATCAGGTGATGATTGACTTTTCTGGCAAGATTGGCGGCGAGGAATTTGACGGCGGCTCAGCCGAGGACTTTCCGTTGGTTCTGGGCTCGGGCCAGTTCATTCCGGGGTTTGAAGAGCAACTCGCAGGCCTCAAGACGGGCGACGAGAAAACCGTCGAAGTGACCTTCCCCGAAGGTTACGGAAACACCGAACTGGCCGGAAAACCGGCGATCTTTGACATTACCGTCAAAGCAGTTCAGGAGCCGAAACCGGCCGAGATTGACGACGAGCTTGCCAAGAAATTTGGCACCGACGATCTGGAAGCGCTGAAAACCCAGGTCTCGGAACGGCTTGTGGACGAATATTCGGGTGCTGCACGCGCCGTGATGAAACGCGGCCTTCTGGATGCGCTCGACAAGGCAGTGAAATTTGATCTTCCGCCGTCGCTGGTCGATGCCGAGGCCGACCAGATTGCCCATCAGCTTTGGCACGAGGAAAACCCGGATCACGAAGGCCACGACCACGACAAGGTTGAACCGACGAAAGAGCATTTGAAACTGGCCGAACGGCGGGTGCGTTTGGGGCTGCTTCTGGCCGAGATGGGCCAAAAAGCCGAGTTGGAAGTGTCGGATGCCGAGATGACGCAAGCGGTAATGAACCAGGGCCGGCAGTATCCCGGACAGGAACGCCAGTTTTTCGAGTTCGTGCAGCAAAACCCGCAGATGCGGCAGCAAATTCAGGCCCCGATTTTTGAAGACAAAGTTGTCGATCACGTCTTTGAGCAGGTCAATGTGACCGAAAAATCGGTGTCCAAAGGCGATCTTGAAAAAGCGGTCGAGGCGCTGGACGACGAATAAGCCCCGTCAAATCGTACTTAAAGGGCAGCCATTAAGTAGCTTTTTTAAGTGACCGGGCAGGTCAGGACTGAGTTTTCTTCCTTGTATGCATCAAATGCGCGATTTCGGATCGCGTGGTTTGTTCGTTTTGCGGTGTTTCCTTCAGAAACGGGTTCGGCTCGCCAGAACTTTCCCAATGGGCAAAGGTTCGGTATTGGCCGGTGGACAACAGGTAATGAGCGTAACGAACAAGTTTGTTACGCAAGCCGCCGCTATTGCTCTGTTTTGGCGATTCAGTCACCGAACCTGGCCTCGAGTTGTGCACTGTGCGCCGTTTTGCCAGCGAAAGCAGGCATATTTGCGGCGAATCCAATATATGTTCGCCAAATATATTTACTGATTTGCCACGAATTAAGAACAGTGTGTTTTTGCACATTCGCGATTTTGACACATTTGGGAATGGAAAAATTTGATTTAATGAAGTATACAGTTAAGCGGTGAGTGGCGGTTGATTGTGTAAGAGGTGTGTTGTGTTGAACGTATGTTACGCCGCGAATTCCGGTCTGAAAATCGATGAGACGGTCGATGTGCTTGAAGGCGCAGCGCTGTTGGATTCTCTTAAAAACATGAGTGATGCAAAGCTTTCCGAGCTTGAAGACGAGCTGAACTTTGCCCACTTCACCGGCATGTTCGGGCCGATACTTTCGGATATCACCAGCGATTCCAACGGCGGTGACCGAAGCATTCTCAGCCGGACACCCAGCCGCGCCGCGTGACCCAGCTATTCAGGTGACCGGCGTTCCCGAAAACGCTTTCAATTCAATTCCAGCATTTTTCAGACCTTTTCGAACCGATCGCGCCAGCGCCACGGCAGCAGCACTGTCGCCGTGAACGCAGATCGTGTCGATCCGGGTTTCCAGCCGTTCGCCAGATGCCGTCAAAATTGCCCCGGCTTTCACCATCGCGACCATTCGTGACGCCACATCTTCGGCGTCGTGGATCATCGCACCTGGCAGGCGTCGGTCCACAAGCGTGCCATCTGCGTTGTAAGCCCTGTCAGCGAATATCTCGCCCGCCCAACGGCATCCCAGATCGCGGGCGACGTGCTCCATTGCCGTCGCTGCCAGGCCCATGATGATGACGTCCGGTGCAATTTCCAACGCGGCCTCGTAGCAGGTTCGCGCAAGATCGGCGTCAACGCACGCCATGTTCGACAGCGCACCGTGCAGCTTCAGATGCCGAACTTCGCCGCCAGCCGCCTTCGCCATCGCCTGCGCCGCGCCCATCTGGTATTTTACGTCGTTGGCCAGCGTCGCCTTCGGCACCTCGATCCGCTGCCTGCCAAAGCCGCGCAGGTCGGCGAAACCTGGGTGCGCGCCGATGCCGACATTGTTTTCAACTGCCAGCGCCATGGTCCGGGCCATCGTGTCCGCGTCGCCCGCGTGAAAACCGCAGGCGATATTTGCCGACGTCACGACTTTCAAAAGTGCCGCGTCGTCGCCCATGGGCCAGGGCCCGAAGCCTTCGCCCATGTCGGAGTTCAGATCGACGGTTAAAGTCATGCACGTCCCCTTTGCGGACAGAAAACGCAAACCGGTCCGGTGCGGCAAGGGCAATCGGCGCACTTTGACCAAATTCAGTCAGAAAGTCCGGGCTTCATGTGCCGCCGTCGCGCGCGTCGGACAGAAGCTCAAGCACGCTTGGCCCGATATCTTCGACAACCAGCGCAACACCCGCCGCGTTTGGATGGATGCCGTCGCCCTGCATATAACGTCGCAGTGTGTCGGCGGTATCGTTGCGCGCCGCCAGCGCGCCCAGAAAATTGGGATAAAGCAACGTGGCGTACTCGTCCGCCAATTCGCCATACATCGCGTCGAAGGCGGTTTCGTATTCCGCACCGTAATTCGATGGTGCATCCATTCCGACCAGCAGAACCGGCAAGTTCCGCGAAGTGGCTATGTTGAGGATGCCCCCAAGATTTTCCCGGCTGATCGCAGGGTCGATGCCGCGCAGCAGGTCGTTGCCGCCAAGTGCGACAATCAACGCATCGACATCCGGCGTCAACGTCCAGTCGACCCGTGAAAGCCCGCCTGCCGTGGTGTCGCCGGATACGCCTGCGTTGATCAGACGGGCGTCGGCGCCCTGCGCCCCAAGCCACGCATCAAGCTGTGGCACAAAGCCCTGATCGGCGGGCAATCCATACCCGTGCGTCAGGCTGTCACCAAGTGCTGCGATGGTGATCGGCTCGGCCGCGACGGTGCCGGCGGTTAAGATTATCGCGATTCCGGCGTTGCGAACCGCCCGCATTACCCCATATGCCCAAGATGCCAAGGCCAGCGGACCCGCACCCATGACCGAGATCATTCTGTCCCTCAGCCAAGCGTCGCTGGCGCTCGACGGCAACGCGGGCCGGGTTGAGATACTGAATAATATCGACCTGGATATCGCCCGTGGCGAAACCGTGGGTCTGGTCGGGCCTTCGGGGTCAGGCAAATCATCGCTCCTGATGTTACTCGGTGGATTGGAGCGCGCCACGGGTGGTGCCGTCAACGCGCTGGGTCACGATTTGACCGCGCTGGGCGAAGACGCGCTGGCGCGGATACGCAGAACACATATGGGGGTTGTTTTTCAATCCTTCCACCTGATCCCGACGATGACAGCGCTAGAAAACGTCGCGACGCCGCTTGAACTGGCGGGTTCTGCGGACGCGTTTGATCGCGCGCGCGACGAACTTGTCGCCGTTGGCCTTAAAGATCGTGTCGATCACTACCCCGCACAAATGTCCGGCGGCGAACAGCAACGTGTGGCGCTGGCGCGCGCCGCGGCACCGCGACCCGACATCCTTCTGGCAGACGAGCCAACCGGCAATCTGGATGGATCGACCGGCGAGATAATCATGGATTTGCTCTTTGATCTCCGGGACCGCTACGGATCGACGCTGGTTCTGGTCACCCACGCGCCCGAACTGACGGCGCGCTGCGATCGTGTGATCCATCTGAAAGATGGGCGGATTGTTACGGCGCAGGCGTCGGAGGCGGCGGAATGAGCTTTCAGGTCTCGCGACGGCTTGCCGCACGCGAGCTTCGGGGCGGTCTGAAGGGTTTCCGGGTTTTTCTTCTTTGTCTGGTGCTGGGCGTCACGGCAATTGCTGCTGTCGGGACCGTGCGCGAGGGCATTCAGACCGGACTTGATCGCCAGGGCGCGGTCATTTTGGGAGGCGATGCCGAGCTTGAACTGACCTACCGGTTCGCTGAACCGCATGAACGCGCCTGGATTGATGAAAATGCCGAGGCTGTGTCCGAACTGGTCGATTTCCGGTCGATGGCGGTCTTTGGCTCGGGCGACGCTGCCGAGCGCGGTCTGACGCAGGTCAAGGCTGTGGACGATGCTTATCCGCTTTATGGCGAAGTGCGGCTGGAGCCTGAGCTTTCGCTAGCTGATGCCCTCGGCACTTTGGACGGACTTCCCGGTGCGGTGATGGATCCGGTGTTGGTCGCGCGGCTGGGGATGCAGATCGGCGATACTTTTCAACTTGGCGCGCAAGGTTTTCGTCTGACGGCCGCGCTGATCCGCGAACCCGATTCCGCGACCGGTGGTTTCACTCTTGGGCCGAGGACAATTGTGCGAACCGAGGCGCTGGCGGCAAGCGGTCTCATTCAGCCGGGCACGCTTTATGAAACCGAGTACAAGCTAAGACTGCGCAGTGACGCGAACCTCGACGCCCTTTCATCTAAAGCACATCAATTCGTCACAGGTGCCCGCTGGCGCGACAAGCGGAACGGCGCACCCGGCATCGCGACATTCGTTGACCGGCTGGGGTCGTTTCTGGTCCTTGTCGGGCTTGCCGGTCTGGCGGTCGGCGGGATCGGGGTTTCGTCCGCCGTGCGCGCCTATATCGAAGAAAAGATCGAAGTCATCGCCATCCTGAAAACTCTGGGTGCCGACAGCCGGACAATCTTTCAGATCTATTTCATCCAGATCGGGATTTTGACCATCTTGGGAATTGTCATTGGCGTGGTGCTTGGCGGCGCATTGCCGTTGATCTTGGCGCCCTTAATTGCCGCGCAATTGCCGGTCCCGGCTGAATTCGCGCTTTATCCCAAACCTTTGGCAGAGGCCGCACTTTACGGGTTATTGGCAGCACTGATCTTCACCATCTGGCCGCTCGCGCGGACCGAGGACATCCGCGCAGCGACGCTTTTCCGGGATGCATCGGCCAAAGTGCGCGGGGTTCCGCGCGGTCGCTGGATCGCGTTGACGCTGGCGCTGGTGGGCGCACTTGTCGGCCTGGCCGCGTGGTTCTCCGGCCTCGTCAATCTGACGGTCTGGTCGGCGCTGGGCATCGCTGCGGCGTTCGTTGTGCTGGTGCTGGCCGCGGGCGGGATCCGTATTCTGGCGCGCCGCGCCGCAAGCTCTGCATTTTTCCGCGGGAAAAGCGCGGTGCGGCTGGCGTTTGGAGCGGTCGGCGGCCCCAGCGGCGAGGCGACCTCAGTTGTCCTGTCGCTGGGCCTGGGCCTGACGGTGCTGGCGGCGGTAGGTCAGATCGACGCCAATTTGCGCGGCGCGATAGCGCGGGATCTGCCCGAGATCGCGCCGTCGTTCTTCATGGTCGATATCCAGCCGGATCAATTGGACGACTTTCGTGCGCGGCTTGTTGCGAACCCGGCTGTCAGCGATGTCGACAGTGCGCCAATGCTGCGCGGAATCATAACCCGGATTAACGGCCGACCAGCGGCGGACACAGGCGGCAACCACTGGGTATTGCGCGGCGACAGGGGTGTCACCTATTCTGCCGCACCGCCCGAGGACACGAATGTCACGCATGGTGAATGGTGGTCTGAAGATTATCAGGGACCACCACAGATCAGCTTCGCGACCGAGGAAGCACTGGAAATGGGCCTCAAGCTTGGCGACGATATCACCGTCAACATCCTTGGCCGCGACATCACCGCCAAGATCACAAGCTTCCGCGAGGTCGATTTCTCGACCGCTGGTATCGGTTTCGTGATGTCGATGAACCCATCCGCTCTGGCGGGTGCGCCGCACACGCATATTGCCACGGTCTATGCCGATGATGCAGCCGAGCCGGCCATTCTTCGCGAAATGTCCAACGCCTTTCCGAATATCACCGCGATCCGGGTCAAGGACGCTATTGAGCGCGTGAGCGAGGTTTTGACCGGCATCGCAGCCGCGATCACTTATGGGGCGCTGGCGACGCTGGCCACTGGCGGCGTTGTGTTAATCGGCGCGGCGGCCGCCGGTGTTCGTGCGCGCACTTACGAAGCGGCCGTATTGAAGACACTCGGCGCGTCGCGACGCACGATCCTCACGAGCTTTGCCATGCGATCCGCACTTTTGGGGGCGGCGGCGGGCCTTGTCGCGATTGGCGCGGGCGGTGTTGCGGGCTGGGCGGTTATGACGTTTGTCATGGATGGCGACTATTACTTCGAACCGGTCTCGGCGATCGTCATCGTTCTGGGTGGAATATTGGTGACACTTTTCGCCGGGCTTTTCTTTGCCTGGGGGCCGCTCGCGGCGCGACCCGCGCAAGTTTTGCGGGCGCGGGAATAGCTAAGGGCAAGGGGCCAGCCCCTTGCGCACCCGGGGATATCTCTGAACAGAAGAAGGGGCTGGACAATCGCGCGCCATAGGCCAAGCATTGCCGGATAAGTTGCCAGGGGAGTATTCCGAGATGAAACTGATGACGACAAGTGCGATTGCGCTATTGATCAGCAGCGGCATGGCATTCGCCGCAAGCCATTGTGCCGCGGGCAAGACGATGAAGGACGGTGTTCTGACAGTTGCCACCGGGAACCCGGCGTATTTTCCGTGGGTGATTGATGACGCCCCGGAAACCAAGCAGGGTTTTGAAGCGGCGGTTGCCTATGCGGTCGCGAGCCAGATGGGATTTGCCGACGAACAGGTCGAATGGGTCCGGTCCTCGTTCGATCAGGCTATTCAGCCTGGTGCCAAGGATTTCGATCTGAATTTGCAGCAATATTCGATCACGCCTGAGCGCGAGGAAGTTGTCGATTTCTCGGCACCGTATTATTCCGCCGCGATGGCGGTTCTGACGCGCCAGCCGGTGGTCGATGGCGGGGCGGAAGCAAACGTGGCCTCGCTGAAAGGTCTGATTTGGGGTGCTGACGCAAACACGACTGCGGTGCCGATGCTAGCCGAGATCGTTCAGCCAGACAAAGACCCGCTGCTTTATGGCGACAACGCTGATGTGGTCGAGGCGATGAAAGCCAACCAGATCGATGCAGCACTTTTCGACTTGCCGACGGCACTTTATCTGGGTGCCGTGGTGCTGGATGATGGTGTGGTTCTGGGCCAGTTTCCGCCCGAGCGGAGCGAAAGCCCCGATCAGTTCGGTATTCTGATGGAAGAGGGCAACCCGCTGAAAGAATGCGTCGATGCAGCACTGGACGCCCTGAAGGCTGATGGCTCGCTTGCCGCAATAGAAGCCGAATGGCTGTCCGAAACAACGGGTGTGCCGGTCATCAAATAGATGGCGGAATTGCCCAAGACACATGCCGCCGCCGCGAGGCCTCTTACGCGGCGGCAAGCCTATGAAGCGCAGGTGCGTCGCCGGTCGGTGACAATCGCCGGTCTGTCGACGGCGGCGGTTATTCTTTTTCTTGTTGTTCTCATTCCGCAGGCGCCGGGTTGGGCGGCGGTCAAGAAAAGTTTCTTCAACCCGGATATTTTCGCCAAGACATTTCCGGGGCTTCTGGAAGCCTTCCTGCTGGATATGGCAATCTTCGCCTGGTCGGCACCGCTGATTTTCATCCTTGGGCTGGTCATTGCCCTTTGCCGTGATGCACGCTCGCCCGCGCTTTATCCAGTGCGCCTGTTCGGCATCCTTTACACCGACATATTTCGCGGCATTCCGGTCATTCTGGTGATCTATCTGGTCGGATTTGGCGTGCCGGGGCTTGGCCTGCCACGACCATATAACTCGCCGTTTATCTGGGGAACCGTGGCCTTGGTTCTGACTTATGCGGCTTACGTTGCCGAAGTATTCCGGTCGGGCATCGAGAGCATCCATCAAAGCCAGCGGTCCGCCTCTTCGTCGCTTGGGCTTAGTCACGCCGACACGATGCGTTACGTCATTCTGCCACAAGCGGTGCGGCGTGTGGTCCCTGCAAACATGAACCTTTTCATCGCGTTACAGAAGGATGTCGCGCTTCTGAGCTTTATCGGACCGGTTGAGATATTCCGTCAGGCGGGGGTCTATAAATCCCTTCTGGCCAATTTCACGCCTTACGTCGGTGCCGCTCTGATCTTCCTGGCGATCACCATTCCGGCAACGCGATACGCCGATTATCTGCTGCAAAAACAATCGCGTGCCCGAAGCTAATGGCAAAGCTGGAACTGCAAGGCGTCACCAAAAGCTTTGGCGACAACATTGTCTGCAAGGGCATTGATATGACCGTGGGCGCGGGCGAAATGGTGTGCCTGATCGGCGCATCTGGGTCCGGTAAATCGACGCTTTTGCGTTGCATGAACCTGCTGGATCCGGTGGATGATGGCGTGATCCTGCTGGACGGCGTGGATATCTCGGTGCCGGGGCTTGATCCCCAACCGGTGCGTCAAAGGATCGGGATCGTCTTTCAAAGTTTCAATCTTTTCCCGCACATGAACGCGGCTGAAAATGTCATGCTGGCGCCGCGCCGTGTTCATGGGACCGCGCGCGATGCACTTTTGCCGGACGTCACGGCGCTTTTTGATCGGTTCGGGCTGGTGGACCGGATGGATCATTACCCCGACCAACTGTCCGGTGGCCAGCAGCAGCGCGTGGCGATTGTGCGCGCACTGGCAATGAAGCCCGAGATCATGCTATTTGACGAGATCACCTCGGCGCTGGACCCCGAACTGGTGGGCGAAGTGCTTGACGTGCTGCGCCAGCTAAGAGCCGAGGGCATGACGATGGTTCTGGCAACGCACGAGATGGGTTTTGCCCGCGAGCTGGCCGACAAAGTTTGTTTTCTGGACAAGGGCCGCATTCTGGAAGAGGGCCCGCCGGACCAGTTTTTTACCAACCCAAAGGAAGAACGGACCCGCGCGTTTCTCGCCCGCGTGCTTTGACGGGCTCAGTCGTCAAACGGGCGGCTGATAAACTCATAACCCAGAAGATCGCGCATCTCGCGCGGGTCGCGAACCAGCGGCGTGACTGCCTTTCGGAAGGTCTCGAACCGCGCCTCGGCGCTTTTCCAGCTTTTCTCGGCTTCCTCCAATGTTACGAAGCGAAAATTCAGCTCACCCCGGGGCGCTGTCTGTGCAATGCGCGCCAGATCGGCAGGCAGCACCGTGCCGATCCTTGGATACCCTCCCATGGTCTGGCAATCGGCCAAAAGCACGAACGGCGTGCCGTCGCCGGTCATCTGAATATCGCCTGACGCGATGAAATCGGACGCCAGCTTCAATTGTCCACCGGTCGCAAAAGCCGCGCCGTCCTGATCAAGGCGCACGCCCTGCCGGTTACCTTTTGCACTGCGGGTGAACCGGGTCGCGACAAACCGCGCGCGCACATCTTCGGGAAAAAGCGACGTCTGCGGCCCTTCCATCACCCGGATCGGCGCGGTGCTGACGGCGGTTGCGGCGATTGTCATCGGCGGCATCTCTGGCGCGGGATCGTCGTGCGCGTCCAGAACGTCACCCGGGCCGAGAAGGCGACCCAGGCCCGCGATGCCGTGATACCCGCATCCGCCCAAGATCGCGTCGGCCTGAAACCCACCCGCGATGTGCAGATAGCCATAGACGCCGGACGTTGCAGGCCCGATCCAAAGCTCATCGCCCTTTGCAATCGCGTAGGTTGCATCGGAATGAACGGGTTCGCCGTTTAGCGTCGCCCGCATCATCGCGCCGGTCAGCGCGAGCCGCGACTGCCCTTCAACACGGAATTTGCCGCCCAACCCAGCCATCTCAAGTGCAGCCGAACTGAGCGAATTGCCCAACAATGCGTGCCCACGCAGCAATGCGTCACCATCGACTGCGCCACCCGGCGAAAGCCCTAGCCCCAATTGGCCGGGCCGCCCAAGGTCTTGCAACGAGAGCCCCGGACCGGCTTCGACAACGCGCAGACGGGCAGTCATTGGATCGCCTCAAAGGTTGCACCGCCAAGGCCGTCCCGGGCAGCGGTGAGGATGTCAAACTGGGCAGGCTCTACTGCATGAAATACAATTTCATCGCCCGCCGTCAGTGCGACGGGGGCAGGGCGATCCGTCGAAAAGCATCGAAATGGCGTACGCCCGACCTGTTTCCACCCCGTCGGCGCGGCGTTCGAAAATGGGATGACTTGTTGAACGGCGACGACAATCGCGCCCGGTGGCACCTGCGCGGTCACATCTTTACGTCTGGGGATATCCCATTTCTCGGCTAGGAACCCCAGATAGGGTTGCCCGGGTGCGAACCCCAATGCCAGAACGCGCAACCGCGAACGGCAAATATCGGCAACGGCACTCTCGGGCGACAGTCCAACCTCCGTCGCCACTTTGACCAACTCCGGGCCGTAGTCGTCGCCGAACACCACCGGCAATTTCCATAGCCGTCGACCTGAGGGCAATTCCATTTCGCGCCAATCGGTTCCTCGCAAAAGCACCGCCAATTGTGAAGAAAGCGCTTCACGGGTTATCTGATCGGGGCGGAACCGAACCAGAACCGATGTCAACGACGACGCAACCTCGGTCACACCCGCGACCTCGGCCGCAACCACCGCGCCGCGATAGGCCAGTGCCGCCCGGTTGGCCGCATCGCTCAAACCTTCCGCAAACCGCACCAGAATTCCGTCCGGCCCGATTGGCATCAGTTTCGCTTCGCATTGCGTCGTGATTTCGCTCATCGCGCACAAGGTCTCAGAAACCGCACGCCAATGAAACGGCCAATTGCCCGGCCTGATACAGGCTTGACGGAAAGCGCCAATGCTTCTACCAGAACGCTCGCTCAGGCGGAGTAGCTCAGTTGGTTAGAGCAGTGGAATCATAATCCATGTGTCGGGGGTTCAAATCCCTCCTCCGCTACCAACACTGTATAGATATTTCTTGATTTTCAGTGATTTAGGAGGGCGCGATTGTGGTGCGCCATCATTTCTTCCATCACCTAGAAATACTTGGTAGGTAAAATTTCACTTAGAAGCTTTTCAGCGGCGTTACGATCCGAGCCCGCTAGATTCTCAAGCGCTGGCGGTCCTGTATCAGCATGAAGTCGGTAAAGTGTCTCGGTGTAAACCAATTGGAGCGAGTGCGCTTGGGCTGGGGAGACCAAACTGCGAGCGTGGGACAGTTTCAATCGGGCGTGTTAGTCGGACTTCCACACCTGTCGAGGTATTCGGTATTCGGTATTCGGTCGAAGCGAGAGCGAAAGCGCAATCAACGAGAAATTTCGAGATTGGAAAAACAGGTGATCAAACCCGACCAATTCAAGCGCTCGACATGCGACGGCCAGTGCCCGAGACACTAATCAGTAATGGCCCAGAGCTTGGGGGCCAGACAAATTTTGGGGATTCTTAGCGGCTCAAAACACTCGTCTTAAGGTTGAATATTTTAGTTTTCCGCTTCCGCGATGGTCAAAAAATGCCTAACGCAGCGGACGAAATTGACAATTATCAAAAACATGTTTGCCAGCCAAAATGTCAGTCGTCATATGAAGTGGTCAATTTTAGCGGTTTGAGTTTTAGAGGCTCTGGTTCGTTTGTGTGATTGATTATGCGGCTTGTTTTTGGTGTTGCAAGCGGCGGTGTCGGATTGTCTGTTTTTTGATTTTTTCCCTTT
>CAXMNX010000071.1:0-5794 GCA_964194845.1 uncultured Boseongicola sp. | reverse complement strand
TCCGACCTGCCCGCCTCAACCCGTTTTCTTCTGACAGTGCCGCTGTGCGCCAACATTCACTTGGATCGATCATTTTGACGTTTCCGGCCCGAAAGCCGACATTGGCGAATGATGCGGCGAACGGCGGTTCCGAGCCCAAACCTACCACGCTTGAGATAAAGGTATTGCGCGCCCGCAGTATACAAACGAGATCATGGACGGCCCTAACCGGACATTCGCCGGTTCGTCGCCTGTTGCAATGCAACTTTCGCATAGCTGCCGTTCGTGCCCCTCGCAGCTATTTGGTTCTCCTAAATGCCTAAGTGCGGACAAAGGCATTTGGGTTGCTTAGATTGGTCGCATGCCAGCAATTGCATAAGCAAAGTCTGTCACAAACTAGGTTGTATACCCAAGTGGGTCACCCTCAATTATATTTTTAGAGCCGGAATTCGGAACCGATTTGCGAGTTTTCTACACCAATTGTTGATATTGAATATTCAAGACTAAAAACGACTAACTACGTCACTAGTTTTATTACCCAAACAGAGACGCGGAGGACCCAATCGCTCGCGAATAATCTGAATGTTCTTCAGGTTGCGCTCAATGCCATTTCGGTGGATTTTCGCCATTCCCGCGCATAGGCCGCCATTTCCAATGGAAACTGAATTTCCACCGGTTCCGAGGCGGCGGGCGCCAATTTGTTCGCCGGATCAGCTGCTAGCAACGCGGCCCCTATGGAAGTTCCGGTGCGACTTGATTTCTGGGCTAGAACCGGCCTATGGCACGCCGCGGCGAGCATTTGAAGAAACAAATCATTTTCGGCAAACGGTCCCTCGACAATGACATCGCCGGACGTACCAGCCAAGGCCAAGCATTCGGCTGTCATCATAGCCAGATAGAAGGATACGATCGTGCAATTCACTTGCGCGGATATCTCGCTGCGCCCAACCGTTAATTGCGCGTCCAGCGTCGGAAACGGGCCACTTCCGCGGCTGACCGACGGCAGGAGCATCCATCCGGTTTCGAGGACGCGTTCGATCGTCTCAGCGTCAGCTTGATGCGCATCGTCCCCGACCAGATCAGTAAATTCCCGCCCGCCCATGAACCGCGCGGATGATACGTGCCGCCCCAACATGTCGATGTTGGAATAGCTATCACGCGCGGGGTCGAGGTTCTCCAGATCGCCGCCCGGTGCGCAAATGACAACCCAGGTGCCGGTGGATACAACCGCGAATGGCGCATTGCGTGCAGTCACATGCGGCAGCAGCGAGGCGTTGGAATCGTGAATTCCAACATGCACCGGAATAGCCTGGCGCAGTCCCAGTTCTTTCACCAGTTCCGGCGTGATTGGCCCCAGAACATCGTTGGCCGCGCGAAATGGCGCAAATTTAGCCTCCCAGCCCTGCGCAGCCACGAGATCGGAGAACTTGTCGGTTCTGAAATTCCACAAGTCGGTATGGCAGCCCACCGAGGTGATTTCGCTCGACGCGACGCCGGTCAGGCGAAATCCCCAGTATTGGGGATAGAGCAATATCCATTTGGCGCGAGAAAATTCACCCGGAAATTGTCTGGCCTGCCAGAATAACTGCTTACCAAGGTTCAGCCCGCCCGGAAGCGGTGGCGTCATGCTTTGTCGGAAATCCGGCCTTGCGCGGGCGTATTCATCATCGCAATCGTCGGGACCGCCATATTCATAATCAAGCACCGGCAATGCAAGTTCGCCCGTAGCGGTTACAAGCGCGGCGCTGGCGCCGTGGGTCGTACAGCTGATCGCGTCAATGGATTCCTGCCGGTTAAGTTCGGCCATTGATTTACACAGAAAATCCCAGATTCCATCAGTATCCGCGTGGGGGTATGGACCGTCGGTCAGTTGCGTATTGGCGATCCTGCGCACCGCAATTTCGCAGCCCTTCTGCACATCAACCAGCGCCAGCTTGGCATTGGTTTTGCCAATATCGATAACGGCGACAATGCGCGCTGGCGACAGGCTGGTCATTCCAGATGAAACAGGCATTCAAGCGCGCTCGTCTCCGGCTCGCCGCCGGGATGGGTCTGCATGATATCGCCCATGTGATCCCACCATTTGCGCATGATATCGGTGCGCGCCAGATCGTCCAGCGTATGGTCGTGCCGCCGCCACATAACCGCGAACAGAATGTTGGTTTCGCGGTCCAGGTGGATGGAATAATCGCGCACGCCAGCGGCCCTGAGTGCTGCCGACAGTTCCGGCCAGATCGCATAGTGGCGGGCGCGGTATTCATCCGCCATGCCGGGATTCAGCAGCATCTTGAAGGCGTATTTTTCGTCGCTCATGCGCCAATCCTCGCGCGGATGCGGCCAATGACGATTGGAAGGGCAATGACCCCGATCAGCAGCGCGCCGATGAAGATCGAAATGACGATGCCCGGAACGTTCAGCAGCGCCAGTCCGAATGTCACCAGCCCCATGATGAACGCAGCGATCACCACGCCCTGAATGCTGCCGACCCCGCCCAGGATCGCCACCCCGCCAAGCACCACCATCGTGATCACCTCCAGCTCCCACCCGGCGGCGATCGAGGGACGAGTCGAAGCCAGCCGCGAGGTCAGCAGCACCGCCGCAATCCCCGACATCAGCCCGGTCAGGCAGAACAGGATGAATTTCACCCGCTCGACCCGAACCCCGGAATACCGCGCGGCAGTCTTGTTGTTGCCGATGACGAATATTTGCCGCCCGAAACTGGTGTGGTGCAGCAGCACATAATATGCCACCGCCGCGCCCAGAAACAGCACAAATTCAAACGAGATCACCCACCAGACATAGCCCTGCCCGAAATAGCCGAAACTGGTCGGATACCCTTTGAACGCCTGATCCCCGAGCACGATAAACGAAATGCCCCGAAAAAAGCTCATGGTGCCGATCGTCACCACGATCGAGGGCAAGCCAAGGCCAGTGACCAGCGCCCCGTTGAACGCCCCGCAGGCCATTCCGGTGGCGATGCCGATAGCCACCAACCCCGGCGTGCCGACGCCAAATTGCAACGCCAGCCCCATCATCGTTGAGGCCACCGCGATGATTGCTGAGACCGACAAGTCAATCTCCCCGGAAATGATCAGCAAGGCCATGGCCAGCGCGATCAGGGCCTTTTCGGTAAAGTTGAACGTGGCATCCGACAGCGACCACGGCGACAGAAAGTAGGGCGTGGCAAGGGAATTCAAAATGAAAATAAAGATCGCCACGGCCAGCATCAGCATCGGCCACGACAACAACGCCGCGCGCAACGGACGGTCGAGGCGGTCCGGTATCCTGCGCGTTTGCGATGCCCGTTCGCTCATGTTGCGCCCTCGGTCCTGAGAATGATGCGGCCTTTCTGTTTCTCGGCGCGGGCGTTCAGTACGACCGCAAGAATGATCGCAAACCCCGAGATCGCCATCTGCCAGAACGGCGAAATGTTGATCACCGGCAGGGCGCTGTTGATCACCCCCAGGAACAACGCTCCCAGCATCGCGCTGCCGACCGTGCCGACCCCGCCGGCGATGGACACGCCGCCGATCACACAGGCCGCGATGATGGTCAGCTCATATCCGCTGGCGACCTGCACCGATCCGATCACAAACCGCGACACCCACAGATAACCGCAGAAACCGGCCAGCGCGCCAGAGATACAAAAAGCGATGAACGTGGTGCGCCCGACATCGATCCCGGCATAGACGGATGCGGTCGGATTGACCCCGATCGCGTAGATCGATCGGCCCAGCGGGGTGCGTGTCATCAACAGGAAAAACAACGCCGCGATGACAATGGCATACCACGACAACAGCGGCAGCCCGAGCACGTCGATACGGGTAAACTGCACAAAATCTACGCTGAATTTATCAGCGTTCACCCATTTTCCTCCGGCGATCTGAAAGATCAGCCCGCGAAATATTGTCAGCGTCCCCAGCGTCACCACGATTGCCGGTATGCCCAGTTTCCACACCAATATACCGTTGAACGCGCCCAAAACCAGGCCGCATAGAGCTGCCAGAAACATCAGATACGGCACGGGAATCGCCGGATACGCAGCGTTGATCAGCGCCACGATCATGCCCGATAGGGCCAGATTTGATGCCATCGAGAGGTCAATCGAGCGAGTGATTATGACCGCCATCTGACCAAGTGCTAGGATCATCAAAATGGACGTGTTGTTAAATATTTCCAACAGGTTGCCCGGCTGCGCAAACCCCGGTGCCCGAAACGAGGTGGCAATGATCAGAACCACGATCAACAGCGCCAGCCATATCTCGCGCCCGTTGAACAGCCGTCTCATGCCACGTCTTCCAGAATATCGGCGGCGGTTTTGACCAGCAGTTCGGCGCTGAGGGTATCGTCGTTATCGTGGATCACAACGATGCGCCCTTCGCGCATAACAACGATCCGGTCGCTCATGCCCATGATTTCCGGTAGTTCGGACGATATCATGATGACGCTCAGCCCCTGACTAACCAGTTCGCCCATAAACTCATGCACCGCCGCTTTAGAGCCGATGTCGATGCCTTTAGTGGGCTCATCCAGAATGATGACCCGAGGCTGGGTTGCCAGCCATTTGGCGATGACCACCTTTTGCTGGTTGCCGCCCGAAAGCGTGCCGACGTTTTGGCTGAGCGATGCCGCGCGCAAATCAATATGCTTGGTGAATTCCCGTGAAAGCGCAAACTCTTCCGCCAGCCGAATGAACCCGTTCTTGGACGTTTTATGCATCGACGGCAACGATATGTTCTGAAAGATCGGCAAGTCCGCCACGACGCCCTGCTGGCCGCGTTCTTCGGGCACATAGACGATGCCCGCGCCGATTGCATCCGCCGGTGATCGGGCGCTGACTGGGGCACCATCCAGTTCGACAGCGCCGGCGCTTGGACGGGTAATGCCGAATATGGCCTGCATGACCTCGCTGCGCCCGGCACCGACCAGACCATAAAAGCCAAGAATTTCGCCCTCTCGCAAGTCAAAGGATATGTCGGCAAACTCGGTCGGATGGCACAGGCCTCTGACCGAAAAAACCGTATCGCCGATGTCGGCCTGTCGTTTGGGAAAAATCTGTTCGACCGATCGGCCAACCATGAGGCGGACAATCTCGTCCTGGGTGGTGTTTTTCAACAAACCCTTGCCGACCATTTCACCATCGCGAAACACCGTGAAACGATCCGCGATCCGGTAGATTTCATAGAGCTTGTGCGAGATGAACAGCACTGCCTTGCCCTCGCGCTTTAGAAATTCGATCAACACAAAGAGATCCTCGATCTCTTTGTGCGACAAGGCCGCGGTCGGCTCGTCCATGATGACAATCTCGGCGTCGATCGACATGGCGCGCGCCACGGCGACCAGATGCTTATTTGCGATCCCCAGTTCCTTCAGTTGCATCTCAGCGTCGATATGGGTCGCGCCCAGGTTTTCGAGCAGCGCCCGCGCCGCCGCGAACATCTTGCGCCAGTCGATGGTTTTGAAGCGGGTGCGCGGCGCATGGCCAAGAAAGATGTTCTCGGCCACCGTCAACTCATCGAACAGAACGGTTTCCTGGTGAATTGCGGTGATGCCCTGCTCAAATGCCGCGTGTGGCGTGGGCAGGGTAGTGACCTTTCCGTCAACCCGGATTTCGCCGGTCTCGGGTTGGTAAATTCCGGTCAAGGACTTGACCAAAGTCGATTTCCCGGCACCGTTTTCACCGATCAACGCGGTGACCTCGCCGGGATAAAGCTCAAGGCTTACGTTGTTCAACGCGCGAACACCGGGGAATGACTTGGAAATTCCCGACAGGGTGAGCTTGGGTTGCGACATGGAGTTTTGGCCTTGTTGCCAT
>CAXMNX010000070.1:0-5326 GCA_964194845.1 uncultured Boseongicola sp. | reverse complement strand
CCCCATCCACAGCGCGGAACGCACCAAAGTCGCGGGTCAGTCCCCGCAAGGACAGGATCGGCTCAGCCATCCGCACTCAGGACATTGTCGTCGGGCTTAGTATTCAGGTTGTATTTCATGATCTGCCCGTGGCGGCTGGTCCGGTCACGTTCCAGCCCGAAGACATCACCGCTCGGGCCGTCTGCCTGAGACATCACGGTGTCCAGCGTTGCGCGGTCGGCGTCATCCAGCGCCAGATCGAATACTTGCAGCGTCTGCGGCAAATGCCGCGCATAGCGTGCGCCGACGATGCTCGCGGCGACTTGGGGCTGGTCGAGCACCCAGCGCGTGGCAACTGTACTTAGCGAAACGCCATGCCGTTCTCCCACCGCCTTCAGCGCAGCCAGCAATTCCTGAAACCGCGCCCAAGGCCCGAATTCATCGATTATCAGCCGGTATTTGACCAGCGAGCGGTTCGCAAATGCAAACCCAGGGTCAGGTTGCCCAAGCCAGTGTTCGGTCAGGAACCCCCCGGCCAGCGTGCCATAACACAGCAACTGTATGTCATGTGCGGCAGCCCAATCGGTCAGGCCGTTTTCCGGGCGGCGATCCAGCACTGAATATTGCACCTGCGCCGAGACGATGTCGAAGCCTGCGTCCAGAAACGGCTGGATCTGTTGTCGGTCCCAGTTGGTGATGCCGAGGTTGCTGATCTTGCCCTTGGTTTGCAGGTCTTTCAAAACGTCCAGCCCGGTGACGGAATCACCAAGGTCAAGATCCCACCAGAAGAACTGCACCAGATCCAGGTGTTCGACCTGCAGGCGCTTGAGCGAGCGGTCAATGATCGCCTCGACCTCATCGGGGCGCAACTCGGCCAAGCGCGACAGGTCCGGGACCAGTTTGGTATGCACGCACACCCGGTTCGCCACCGACGCCCCGCGCTGACGCCGCAATTCGGCGATGAAAGTGCCGATCATCTCCTCGACGCCCACGTAGATATCGGCGCAATCGAATGTGGTAATTCCGGCGTCGACAAACGCCTCCATGTCCCGGATTGCCGCAGCCGGGTCGACCGCGCCATGGTCACCGGCCAACTGCCAGCTGCCCTTGATCACGCGAGAGATGCGATGGCCCGGGCGTAAATCGGCGGTTTTAGCCGTCATTCGCGATCTTCTTTCTGCCAATACGGGGTGCCACGCTGGTCGGGCAGCCCGGTCGACTCTGCACGCCCGAACCATCGCTTTTCACCGCGCGTGATCCGAAATCGCCCACCGCAATGCGGGTCCGGGCAGGCGATTTCAGCGTCCGTGGAAATCCAGTCATTCTCATATGCAGCCCGCTGCTTTGCGGGCAGCAGCGGCAGCAAAGCGGCCAGCGCGTACATAGACACGCGCTGATTTTCGTCGAAGATCAGTAGCTCCCCCTCAACTCGAAAGCTTTCGCCCTCGACATGCCGACACACGGGCGCGCGATCGCCGACGACGGTCTCGACCCGCAGATCATAAAGCCAGAACCCATCCGTTTCGCCGTCCTCACCCATGGCGCACCTTTCGCAGCCTTAGCCCACCGTATGTCGAAAAAAATCGATATTTGCGTATCGTTGCGGGGTTCTTTCCGGGGTGTCAATCAGGTTATCCAAGGGGTCGCGTGTGCCGGGCGCTGTGCTTGCAATGGACAAGGGGGCACGCGCCGACCTAGACATGGCGTCGCTGCCTTTTCCAGCAGATGGATCCGACAGAATGCAATATCCCGACCGCCTTGCGCTTAGCGATACCTTGACGATCAGCCGCGCGTTGGTCGGGCTTTGGCAGGTCGCCGATATCGAGAAGGACGGTCAGGTCATCGACTCTGAGCAGGGTGCTGATCATCTGGCCGAGTATGCAAATGCGGGGTTCAGCACCTTCGACATGGCCGATCACTACGGTAGCGCGGAACTGATTGCGGGCGCTTTGTTGCAGCGCTTTGAGGCTGGTGCGGACCGCCCGGTGATCTGCACCAAATGGTGCCCCAAGCCTGGCCCGATGACGCCCGAGATCGTGCGCGCGGGCGTGACGGAACGGTTGCAGCGCCTTGGCACGACCTGCGTTGACCTGCTTCAGTTTCACTGGTGGAGTTTCGAGCATCCCGCGTGGCTCGACGCTCTGCACGAGATGTCGAAGCTGCGCGGCGAGGGCCTGATCGGCGAGATCGGTGTGACCAACTTTGACGCAGCGCATCTGCACGTGGCGCTGGCCGATGGCATACCGTTGGTCAGCAATCAGGTCCCGTTTTCGCTGCTCGACCGCCGGGCTGCCGGGCCGTTGGCCGCACTTTGTACGCAATCAGGTGTCCGGCTGCTGGCCTATGGTACATTGGCCGGCGGTTTCCTGTCCGACCGCTGGCTGGATCAGCCCGAGCCTTCCGACATCGCCGACTGGAGCAAGATGAAGTACAAACGTTTCATCGACACTGCCGGGGGCTGGGGCGCCTATCAGACGGTTTTGCGCGCCGCCGCCGAGATTGCCGCAAAACATCAGGTTTCGATCTCCAACGTCGCCACGCGCTGGGTGCTGGAGCATGCAGCGGTGGCCGGAGTTATCATCGGCGCGCGGCTGGGGGAGGCCCAGCACAGGGACGACAACTCCAGACTGTTCCAGTTTTCCTTGGACGCCGACGATCACGCGCGCCTTGAAGCTGCTTTTGCTGCCACAAAACCGCTGCCCGGCGACTGCGGCGACGAATACCGGAAACCGCCGTTCCTGACCGCGTCCGGCGATCTCAGCCATCATCTGGACGAAATGCCCAGCACGGTCGCGGTGCAACCCGTTCCCGGGTGCCCGGGAGAAACGCGAGTCCTAACGGGAAGCGAATGGGAAGACGTCGCCGGCTATTGCCGCGCGCACCGGATAGGAGACCGCATTCTGGTCTCCGGCACAACCGCCACCGCAGGGGCGAGCCGCGCCATTGCCACCGGCGACGCTGCGGCGCAGTGCACCTATATCCTCGACAAGATTACCTCGGCCCTGACTGGGCTCGGTGCGTCCATGAACGACGTGGTGAGGACACGTGTCTACCTGACGGATGCCGACGACGTCCTTGCCGTCTCCCGCGCCCATGGCCGCGTGTTTGGCGATATCAAACCTACCAATACGCTGCTGGTGATCGCGAAGCTGATCGGCGATTACAAGGTTGAGATCGAAGCCGAAGCTGTCGTGCGGTCAACGCAGACATGATCAATCACACCTAACGCGTTAGTTATCTGAAACGTCCGGTCCCTTTTTCCGTTTGCGAAAAGTCGGTTGCCAAATTATCCTATTTTTCAACACAATCCCCCCTTGTTGTTTCTCGCAAGGGTTGCGAAATGCAGACAGCTGCCATTGGCGCGACAGCGGCGAACGACCGCTGTGTCCGCAGAGCCGACGTTGGAAGCCCATCTTTTAGTGCACTTGCAGCGAACGGCAGCTTCGTCCGCAGAGCAGACATTGGAAGCCCATCTTTTGGTGCACTTGCAGCGAACGGCAGCTTCGTCCGCACAGCAGACCTTAAGCCCAATCCGCCGAACGTCCGTTAACCGTAGAAGCAGACATCCGCGACGTTCTCCGTTTATGGGTCCTGACCCTAAGTGCATCAATGGACGGCATCGCGTATTGGCCTGAAATTCTCATCTGATAATTTCGCCCATGCGAGGACGCGCCAAATGGCAATCAGCAGCCAGTTGTGCTGACAAGACCGTTGACTACGATGCCGCGACCAGAATCCGAAAGGATTGCAGAACTCGGCCGCGGGCATCACAACAGTCTCAAATGGAGGAAGCGGCATGAAGACAGAAACCGTGGGTTTCGTTGGTGTGGGCCTGATGGGTCACGGCATGGCCAAGAGCCTGTTGGCGGCCGGGTATCCCGTAACCGTAATTGCCCACACCAATCGCAAACCTGTAGACGAACCTCGTCGTCCTTGGCGCGACAGAGGCAGCTTACGCCCATTACTTGCACCATAAGCATTTCGAAGTGAACTATGCCGACGGCATGGTACCGCTTGATAAGTGGTTCGGGTCGTTTCACGATGGCTCTCCGGAAGCCGATGCGGTCATGCGGGCGCGACGACTGAGGCGAGGTGTATAGAGCGCAGCCCTAAATCTAAAAAGGACAGCACGAATGGAACAGCGACATGTTGGACGAACTGGGCTGACGATCGAAACACTTGGACTGGGTGGAGCACCACTTGGCGGAAACTTCGCGAGCCTGGACTATAGTCAGGCCGCCGAACTGATCCAGGCCGCCAAGGACGCCAACATTAGTTATTTCGACACCGCACCATGGTACGGGTTTGGCAGGTCAGAACGCGTGATGGGGGACTTGTTGCGCGGTACTCATTACGTTCTTTCGGATAAAGTCGGGCGCCTTCTGAAACCGGGTCCGGTGGAAAATCCAATGGACTATGGCATGATCGATCCACTGCCATTTCATGTCGTCTATGACTATGGCTACGACGGAATAATGCGCGCCTTCGAGGACAGTCTTCAACGCCTTGGGCTTGATCGGGTCGATATATTGCTGGCCCATGACATTGGAGCTTTCCAGCATGGCGAGGATAACACCCACCATTTCAAAAACCTTTCGGATAGTGGCTATCGCGCCATGGACGAGCTGCGAAAAGCCGGCTTGGTCAAAGCGATTGGGCTTGGTGTAAACGAAAATCAAGTCTGCGAAGATGCGCTGGGGATCGGTGATTGGGACGTGTTTCTTCTGGCCGGGCGATATACGCTCCTGGAGCAGACTCCGTTGGATACTCTCTTCCCTGCCTGCCGTGCGGCGGGTACCACGATTATCTGCGGCGGGCCCTTCAACTCTGGTATTCTCGTTGGGCGTGAGATGTGGAATTACGCCAAAGCCCCGTCCGAGATCGTCGACAAAGTTCGCTCTCTTGGCGCCGTCGCTGATGAGTTCAGGGTTCCGCTGGCAGCCGCCGCGCTGCAGTTTCCTCTTGGCAATGAAATCGTGACCTCTGTCATCCCAGGACCACGCGACAAGAGTGAATTCGAGCAAATTATTCAATGGTTCGAAACGCCGATCCCGAACGAATTCTGGTCGACGCTGAAATCAAAGGGGTTGATAGAGCAAGCCGCGCCAGTTCCTAAGTGAGGCTGCTGGATGATTTAATCGGGTGAACCGACGCAACACCGTTTCAGCGCGTCAGATAACCACCGTCAATAACCAGAACTTCGCCAGTGACATAACCTGACGCGGGAGAGCAGAGATAAATTGCGGCAGCGCCGATGTCTTGGGGCGTGCCAACTTTTGGCATCGGCGTCATGCTTTTCCAGACAGGTGCCCACTCGGGATTTTCGAACCCGCCAGCGGTCATATCG
>CAXMNX010000069.1:0-25687 GCA_964194845.1 uncultured Boseongicola sp. | reverse complement strand
GCCCCGGCGATCACCGGGGCCTTTTGATTTTTGTCAGAGGCCAAGCGCGGCGGAAACCGCTGCCATCGCGTCACCACCGTCCATCGCGGTCACCCCTTGCAGCCACGGACCAATCGAGTCCGGGTTGGCCTTCAGCCAGGCGGTTGCCGCGTCATTGGCGTCTTCGCCGCCATCCAGGATCGCGCCCATGATGTCGTTTTCCATCGCCAGGGTGAAGCTGAGGTTGTTCAGGAATGCACCGATGTTGGGGCATTCGGTAGTATATCCGGCGCGGGTGTTGGTGTAGACATCGCCCTCGGCCCCGAACCATTCTTCGCCACCCGTCAGATAGGTGACCTTGAAGTTGGAGTTCATCGGGTGCGGCGCCCAGCCCAGGAAAATGATCGGCTCTTCCTTGCGGCTGGCGCGGTCAACCTGTGCCAGCATGCCCTGTTCGGAACTTTCGATCATCTCGACCGCACCCAGGCCAAAGGTGTCTGCGTCGATCAGGTCCATCACGATGCGGTTGCCGTCATTGCCCGCCTCGATGCCGTAAATCTTGCCGTCCAGCGCGTCGGAGTTGACTGCGATGTCGGCGAATGTCTTGATGCCGAGCGCGGCCCCCGCAGCGTTGGTGGCCAGCGTATAGGCGGTGCCGTTAAGGTTGGCGCGCACCGTGTCAACGGTGCCGGCCTCGCGGTATTTGGCAATGTCGCCTTCCATCGTCGGCATCCAGTTTCCCAGGAATACATCCACGTCGCCCTGTTCCAGCGAAATATAGGTCACCGGTACCGAGAGCACCTTGATGTCGGTCTCATAACCAAGTGCTTGCAGTACGATGCTGGTCGTGGCGGTGGTTGCGGTTATATCTGTCCAACCAACGTCCGAAAACGTCACGTTGTCACATTCGGCAAATGCCGGGGCTGCGGCCACGATGGCCAGCACCGACAAGCTAGATTTTAAGTTCATCATTTCACTCCCATTTTTTTTCTTGATTGACGAGTCAATTAAAAACCAGATACCCGTAAAGGGCAACAAAAAGATTATGAACATGCCCAAGCTTGGAATGGAACCCATTCGTCGCGCCGCGCTGATCGACGCCGCAATTGCCGAGATTGGACAGGCCGGCTCGCTTGGCATCACAGTCAGCCAGATCGCGCGTCGGGCAGGGGTCTCCAGCGGTCTTGCGCATCATTACTTCGGCAACAAAGATCAACTGCTGCTGGCCGCGATGCGCCATGTCATGGCCGACTATTCGGAGGAAGTACGAAAAGGGTTAAAAGCGGCAGGCACGCCAATCGAACGGCTAAACGCGATTGTGCGCGGCGGTTTCGCACTCTCGAACTTCCGCCCGGACACGATCAGCGCCTGGATGAATTTCTACGTCCTCGCTCTGTCATCGGACGAAGCACGGCGTCTGCATCGCATCTACTCCCGCCGCCTCAGGTCCAACCTGACCCACGCGCTTCGGCCAATGGCTGGCGACCGCGCGCCGGAGATCGCCGCGCGTGCCGCTGCATTGATAGACGGGGTATACTTGAACGTCGGCCTCTCCACCGAAGTGCCCAACGGGCCAGTGGCCGCCGACAGCGTATTGGGCGCCATCTCGGCCGAACTGGGCAGGCCGAAAAGCGGGCGGCAAGGTTGATGTATACTGTTTACGGTCGAGCGACTTCTTCTAACGTTCAAGCGCTTCTCTGGGGCATGGAAGAACTTGGGTTGACCTACGACCGCCTCCATTATGGCGAGGTCTTTGGTGGGCTCGAAACACCGGTATTCCGAACCATGAACCCGCATGGAAAAATTCCCGTTCTGAAAGTTGGGGAAACAGCGCTTTTCGAGACGGCGGCGATCTTGCGATTCCTTGCCGCCGAACACGGGTCGGACGCATTCTGGCCTGTCGATCATCTGCGCCGCGCCGAAGTGGACATTTGGGCGGAATGGGCAAAATACGAGGTCGCAGGCCGTTTCACCGGCCCTGTTTTCTGGCGCAGCGCGCGGACCCGGCCTGAAAATCGCGACCTGGGTCTGATCCGCACAAACGTCGAACGGTTGGAGGCCGAACTGGCCTTGGTCGAGCCGCGTCTTGCCGCCGTCGATTTCATTTGTGGCTCGGCATTGACGCTCGCCGATATCCAGCTCGGACATGTTCTCTATCGATACTTTGATATCGAAATCGAACGCGCGCCGCTCCCTGCGCTGGCCGCCTACTATGCGCGCCTGACCGGGCGACCCGCCTTTCAAAAGGCGGTTATGATCTCCTACGACCAACTCAGTAACGCTTTCTGATGGAAGCTGATTACGTCATCGTAGGCGCGGGCTCGGCGGGCTGTGCGCTTGCCTACCGACTTTCCGAGGCGGGGCATTCGGTTCTGGTCGTCGAACACGGTGGCACCGATATCGGCCCCTTCATCCAGATGCCGGCCGCACTCAGTTACCCGATGAACATGGCGCGCTATGACTGGGGCTATCAAAGCGAACCCGAGCCGCATCTGGGCAACCGCCGCCTTGCTGTTCCCCGCGGCAAGGTGATCGGCGGGTCGTCTTCTATCAATGGCATGGTCTATGTCCGTGGCCACGCGCGCGATTTCGACAATTGGGCACAGCTTGGTGCCACCGGGTGGTCCTTTGCCGATGTGCTTCCCTACTACAAACGGATGGAGCATTGGCACGATGGCGGCCACGGCGGTGACCCGTCGTGGCGCGGTACCGACGGGCCGTTGCACATCACCCGTGGCCTCAGAAAAAACCCACTTTATCATGCCTTTGTCGAGGCTGGGTGCCAGGCGGGCTATCATACGACCGGCGATTACAATGGTGAGAAGCAGGAGGGCTTTGGCCCCTTTGACCAAACGGTCTGGAAGGGCCGCCGCTGGTCGGCTGCCAACGCTTACCTACGACCCGCACTGCGCCGTGCGAATTGCGATCTGGTGCGCGGGCTGGTTCAGCGAGTGGAAATCGAAGATGGTCGCGCGACTGGCGTCGAGGTCAAGCGCGGCGGAACGGTCGAGACGATCAAAGCGCATCGCGAGGTTATTCTCGCCGCATCTTCCATCAACTCGCCCAAGCTTCTGATGCTTTCCGGCATCGGCCCCGGCGATCAGCTTTCCGAGCATGGAATTGGCGTTGGCGCCGATCGACCGGGCGTCGGTGCAAATTTGCAGGACCATCTCGAGGTTTATTTTCAGATGGCCTCCAGCCAGCCGATCACGCTCTACAAATATTGGAATTGGGCCTGGAAGGGCATTCTTGGGGCGCAGTGGCTCTTCACCAAGACCGGGCTGGGTGCCTCAAACAATTTCGAAAGCTGCGGCTTTATCCGGTCGCGCGCAGGTGTCGAATATCCCGACGTCCAGTTTCATTTCCTGCCGCTTGCCGTGCGCTACGATGGCCAGACGGCGGCGGAAGGCCATGGCTTTCAGGCTCATGTCGGACCGATGCGCAGTGGGTCGCGCGGTGCCGTCACGCTTCGTTCATCCGATCCCGACGACGCCCCTGAGATCCGGTTCAACTATATGTCCGGCGCACAGGACTGGGCCGAATTTCGCACCGCGATCCGGCTGACGCGCGAGATATTCGCGCAGGATGCCTTCAAGCCATTTGTCCGCCACGAGATCCAGCCCGGCGCAGATGCAACATCCGACGACGCCATCGACGCCTTTGTCCGCGAACACGCCGAAAGCGCCTTTCACCCCTGCGGCACCTGTCGGATGGGCGCGGCAAGCGATCCAAAGGCCGTTGTCGATCCCGAATGCCGTGTTATCGGCGTCGACGGCCTGCGCGTGGCCGACAGCTCGATATTTCCCGAGATCACAAACGGCAACCTGAACGCGCCGTCGATCATGGTCGGCGAAAAGGCGGCTGACTACATCCTTGGCCGCCAATTGCCGCGCGACGAAGCGGCGGCGTGGGTTCACCCGGATTGGCAAACTGCTCAAAGGTAAACGACGGACCACCGAGCTTATTCTTTAAGTTCAGCTAGCTAGCCCGTCACGGTTGGCAAAATCAGTGCCATACAACAAAAATGTTTCGCGCGCGAAACATCGCCCCAGGCTTCTTCTATTCATAAATACTCAACTGGAATGTCAGCGCCCCTCAAGCAGCGCTTTCCAACCCGAACGTGTCGTGCAGCGCCTGAACTGCAAGCTCCAAATATTTCCGGTCGATCAGCACCGATATTTTGATCTCCGACGTCGAGATAACCTTGATGTTGATCCCCTCATCGCGAAGCGCGTTGAACATCTGTGCCGCGACACCGGCATGACTGCGCATCCCGATCCCGACGACGGAAACCTTGGCGACATCGCTGTCCGTCACAAGCTCGGCGAAATTCACTTCTCCCGACGTTTTCGCTGCGGCCATCGCTTTTTCAGCCCGTGCAACTTGATCGACCGGCAACGAGAAAGTCATGTCCGTGCGCCCGTCTTCGGAAATATTCTGAACGATCATGTCGACGTTAACACCCGCGTCCGCGAGCGGGCCAAATATCGCTGCCGCAATCCCGGGCCGGTCGGCCACCGACAAAAGCGTCATCTTCGCCTCGTCGCGGCTGAACGCGACGCCGTTAACCGCATTGCTTTCCATGATGTCCTCCTCGGCACATACCAGCGTGCCGGCGTTTTCATTGTTGTCTTCGAAACTCGACAGAACCCGCAGCCGCACATTGTACCGCATCGCCATTTCAACCGACCGGGTCTGCAACACTTTTGCGCCTAAGGAGGCGAGTTCCAGCATTTCTTCAAACGCGATTTTTTCGAGCTTTCGCGCCTTTGACGTTATTCTTGGGTCGGTCGTGTAAACGCCATCAACGTCAGTAAAAATATCGCACCGCTCGGCATCGAACGCGGCCGCAAATGCAACCGCCGTGGTGTCCGACCCACCGCGCCCCAGTGTTGTCATACGGCCTTCGGGGCTAACGCCCTGAAAACCCGCCACGACCGCGACGCGCATCCCTTCGGCAAATTTCGCGCTGATATTGGCGGTGGGAATATCCTCGATCCGTGCTGCTGCGTGCGCCGAATTGGTCAAAAGCGGTACCTGCCATCCGGCCCAGGACCGTGCAGGCACGTCCATTTCCTGAAGCGTCAACGCCATCAATCCGGCGGTCACCTGTTCGCCCGAGGACACCACGGCGTCATATTCGCGGGCGTCGAAAAATTTCGACGTCTCTTCGACCCAGCCGACAAGTTCGTTCGTCTTGCCGGCCATTGCCGACACGATGACAATCACATCGTAGCCATTCGCAACCTCGCGCCCGACGCGTTTCGCAGCGCGACGGATGCGGTCGAGCGTGGCAACCGACGTGCCGCCGAATTTCATTACCAGAATGGGCATGGATGTCCCGAAGCTGCGTGTCGTGCCAGCCCTAATAGCTGGCCGCAAAGCCTGCAAGTGTGGATAGCTTATCCGCGATTTCCGAGAAAAAACCGTTGTTAAAGCAGATCAGGTTGAAAAGAATCGAAAATCGCTGCCTCGTGCTGCGCGCGAACGCAATTTCCGATAAGCCATTTTCCAGTTAAACCTGATCCACACTAATTGGTCTTTTGCTTCGGCACGAACGGCAGCGGTAAAGCGGGCACGCCGTCTTCGGCCAGGCGTTTGGCGTCCTGGGGATTAACTTCGCCGTAGATCGAGCGCTGCGGCGTGTCGCCAAGGTGCATCGACGTGGCCTCGGCCGCAAAGCGCGGGCCGACATATTCTGAGTTGGCCTCGACATGCGCGCGAAGCTCTTTCAACGCGGTTTCAAGCTTGGGGTCAGGACCCGACGCCATGGGCTGCACTGGGGCGGGCGCGCCGGTAATAGATCGGTTAGATTTTGCCGGAACACGCGGCGCCATCAGCGATTTTCCAATTGTAATCGACGCACATTGCGGGCATTCAACAAGCCCCATTCCCGCCAGTTGTTCAAAAGACTCAGCTGATCTGAACCAGCTTTCAAACTGGTGATCGTTCTCGCATTTCAATGCGTATCGGATCATGCGCGTGTCACCATCTTCCCTCAGCTTGCAGCAGAGCTAGTCAAGAAATTCTAAAAATTCAATTCCCTACTATTGGGTAGACCGCTGAGAAATCAGTTTGTCGCGGCTCATACGACGTCATGGCCATTCTCGTGCGGTCCGCGGCATCCCAAAAATCCTTTATAGAACCGAGGGATCAAATTTTTTGAGGATCGCCGAAAGCTCGGGTTCCTCGACCAGGTTCGCGGCCTTTTTCAAAGAATACCACTTGCGCCTGCGGCTGTCTTTTTCGGGCCAGTTCTTTTCGAGTGTTTTGACTTTGACCGGAAAGACCGCCACCACGCAGGGCAGATTAGATGTGTCTGATAATTCTTTGCTATAACTGAATATTCCCAAACACGCGGTTTTGACTTTACCGACTACGCCAGCCTCTTCCCAGGCTTCGGTCAGCGCCGCTTCGGCAGGCGTTGCGTCATGAACCGGCCAGCCTTTTGGAACGATCCAGCGCTGGGATCGTCTGGACGTGACAAGAAGAACCTGCACCTGATCTTTGTGTTCGCGCCAGCAAAGCGCGCCGAATTGCGTCCGCACGTCACGTTTGTCGTGATCAGATAGCTGTAACGCCTTTTGTTTGATCTTCGCGACGCTCATCGGCAACAACCGCTCAGTTTGCCATTGAAAAGATTATTGATTTTCATTGCAGCTAGCATCGCACCGATAAATTTGGAAGCAAGCCACGCACAAGACTACGTCATCAATTGGTTAAGAATTGTTGCAATCGGCCCGCCGGTGTGCCCGTTATAGCGGTTTGCGTTCACTTTGATACAGGGGCGCGCGCTCCATCGACAACGCAAACCGCTTTAGAGCGGATTGCGTTGTATTTGAATAAAATGCGATGCATCTCGATCAGCATACTGCTGATTTCGAACGCAAATTTTGTTGCACTGAGACCCATCGACAACGCAAACCGCTTTAGGTCAGCCGTTTCGGCTGCGCGGGTCGGCCAACATCGCGGCGATCCAGCCCGCGACGAAGCCGCCCAGATGTGCCTCCCACGCCAGAAGGCGGTTCATTGCGTAGTAAAGCACCGCATTCAGCGCGACGATCAGAACGGTGGCGCGCACAACCGGCCAGAGCCGCTCGCTTAGATTAAACCGATCGACGTATTCCCAGGCGAGAATCGCACCGGCCAGTCCGAACAAGGCCCCCGACGCGCCGACCATCGGGCGAAAGGTGTCGCTGAGAAGCGCAAATCCAGCCGCGCCGCCAAAAAGTGCCACGACGTAGATCAGCACGAACTTCCAGACGCCGACGCGATGGATGACCGGGGCGCTAAGCGACGTAAGCGTGAGCATGTTTACGACAAGGTGCAGAAAGCCGCTGTGCAAAAAGCCGTAGGTGACAAACATCGACAACGGCTGAAGCGGAAAATTCGGCGCCCAGTCATCCAACAGCCCCGGCCAGAACCCGCCAAATTCGTATGCCAGCGACCTGAACCGGGGTATATCGAGCAGGCGCAAGTCGCCGAGATACAAAGTTAATTCGATGACGACGCAAGTGCCCACAATCAGCAGGGCAACCGGATGGATCCTTGGCACCCATCGACGAATTGCTTCACGAAATTGGGTCATGTCCGACCTTTGGCGCGTCGCCGTCGTTGGTCGGCGTGACTAGAAACCGAAGCTGAAATCGCGGCCAACGTTTACGAACACGGTGTTGGAAGACCTGTTAGCGCCGCCGTCATCATCAATATGAATTACCTCGACCCCGGCGCGCAAATTCCAATCCTCGGTCAAGTCACGGTTGTAGGCAACGGTAGCCGACGTGCGCGTGTCGCCGTCCGGTTCGCCAAACTCATTGGCTGATCCATAAGAAAACCCTGCGTCCCATGACGAGAACGCGTTGATTTCCTGCATGTAGTTGAGGCGGATGGACGTATTCAGGAAGGCATCGCCACTACTTGTCGATGGGCTTTGAGAAACGTCGGCCCGCAGTACGCTGTCGGAATACTCGCGAGTATAGGACACGCGAGTCGTAAGCTCGGTATCCTCACCCTCCTGATCGGCAACACCCAGCGACAGAAACAACGCACCGTTCTGCAAGTCGAATGACCGGTTAACGCTGGCGGTGGTACGACGCCCTGACTCGTCAATATGACTACCAAGATCGACACCGATCGACCCGTTTACGAGTTCCTGAGATGCACCGACAGTAATGCCCACGCCGCTGTCATCACTGGCCAGCGCACCCGATTCAAAAGTTTCTGTCTGATCGTAAGTAATGTCGCCCGAATATGTCAGGCCACCGGCTGTTTCACTTTCGACACCAACGCCGACATAAGTATCTCGGTAGGATGTGATTAATGTGCTTAATGGGTCTTCGGTATCTGAACGATAATAGCCAGCTATCACACGCGCGGCCAGCGTGGGGTTCACTCGGAAACGCGCTGTCGCGTCAACGCTTGTCCTGTCGTTGTCTTCAAGATCGAGATCTGTGGTGCCCGTGTAGTTTGTGACATTGTGCCGTGCACGCAATTCAAACCCAATTGGACCTTCGACGCCAGTCTCAAAGCGACCGGAGACACCGTAGGACTCGCGTGTGCCGCCATCGATGATCAGGGCATCGGGATCAAATTCACCGTCGACGAAAAAGCCAAATATATCGTCTAATATATCTGTTTCGCGGTATCTGGCGCTGAACGACAAATTGGAATTGGCGCCTTCGCGCGAGTAGGAAACCGCGGCTTCGTTATCCGTGAATTCAAAACCATCCGTCGCAACCGATGACGAATCAAAATTTCCTTCCAGCGATGTTCCAATGCTTAGAGAAAACGATTCTGTGCGTGTTTCACTTGAAAGACTAAATCCAAGCCCGGTAACGCTCAGAAATTCGCTTCCTGGCGAGATCGCGGCAAGGGTCGGGTTGTCGCTGTATTCAACCCCTTGCGAAAACGAAAGAACCCCACGCAAACCGGACCCGTCCTGTGCCAGGGCGGGTGCCAGTATCATTGCCGTAAGCGATAGGGTCGCAATTGTCAGACGTCCCGGTCGCGATATGTTCATGTTTACTACTCGAAGAGACGGCGTTCAGGGACGATGATAACATCTCCGTCGGCAAGCACTATGTCTTTACCGCCGGAAGCCCCGTTCGCGATTGCTTTATAATTGATGCGGGATACGGATTGTTCACCGGTCCGCGAGTTAGTGCGGCGTAAAAGAATACGTTTGGTTGCCGCAAACTTGGTAAATCCACCAGTGGAAGCCAGCGCCTGAAGCACGGTTGTGCCGCGACGGATTTTCTTTTCGCCGGGTGAGCTGATTTCACCCAGCATGTAAATTTCGATCGAGCCGCGCGATCCGCCGGACGACGCCTGACGCGCGCGCAATGCCTGCACGCCGACAAAGACCGTTGGCTGTGACGCAAAATTCGATGCAATGCCGGATATGATCGCGCTTTGGACCTGGCCCGGTGTTTGTCCACCAGCCTGAACGCTTCCGACGAAGGGAAACGTGATCGAACCGTTGGGCAGCACCAGCACGGATCTGTTCAACGACGGGTCTTCAAGCACCTCGATCTGCAAAGTATCGCCGGATTGGATCTGATACTGGCTTTGCGCATATGCCACCGACGCCGCCAGAATAGAGACGATCGCAAAAATCACGGTTTTCATTTTAACACCCCCACTATTAAGTTTGATAACTATGGAACTCTGTCGTCTTCATTGAAAGTGGCAATATAGCACTTTGACCAACCTGATAACATACTGTGATCAAAGGGCGACAACACTTTCTTCACTCGCTTTGAATTAAAGCGCTAAGCCGGCCGATTTCGGCCTTCGTGGCTTCTATTTGCGGTCGCGGATCGTCACCGCCTGCAATCTCGAGCGCTTTTTCGAACTGCGACAGCGCATCTTCATTTCGCCCAAGTGCCGCATAGGCCGATGCAAGGTGATACTGCACGATCGGATCTTCGCGCAGCGCCGTGGCAGCAGGTTCGAGATAAGTCACCGCTTCTTCATGTTCGCCGCGCCGGAACAGGATCCAGCCATAGGTATCCTGAAACGGCGGCACTTCGGTGCCGCGCAGCCGCCGCCCGATCACGAATGCGCGTTCCAGACTTGCTTCATCATCACGGTAGGTGGCCAGAAGACTGGCGAGATTATTGGCGACAATCGAGGCGCCGGAATTGCGCTCGTAAAGCAGTTCGTAGATTTCGATTGCCCCATCAATGTCGTTCGCGTTTTCCAGGAAAGAAGCCTTTGACCACAACAAGTTAGGAGCGTCGGGATTTTTCGAAAGCGCCTCATCCACGGTCTTGCGGGCGTCGTCCGCCCGCCCCTGGGCGCTTTGCGACCGAAGCAAATGGATCCACCCTTGTTGAAAATTCGGGTGGTCATCGACAAGACTTCGCAGTGTCAACTCGGCCCCGGAATAGTCGCGAAGGGCGATCTGGGTATTGCCCAGAATAATCCGCGCGCGCGGATTGTCGGCATGGGCTTTGGCAATCTCGTGAGCGATGGCGAGCGCTTCGTCGGCTTCGCCGCCGCGAATTTTCGCTTGCAACAAACTGAGCTGAGCGGCACCGCCGACGCTGCCCTCTTCGGCCAACTGTTCCAAAAGCGCCATGGCCTGAGTGCGGCCTTCGCGCCGGGACTTTATCTGTAAGCTAAGATTGTCGGCCATCTGCTGGGCCGCAGGCCGGTCCTGGCGACGCAAAGTTGCTTCAACCTGGATCGCGCGCGGCCAATCTTCGGACCTGAGATAGACATCACCCAGAACCCGCAGCAGATCCAGATTGTTGGGCGATTCGCCAAGCGCGTTGAGCAAAACGTCCTCTGCCGGACGAAAACGGTCATTTTCCAAAAGCGTGCGAACGAATCGCAGGCTTTCTTCGGGCGCGTAATCCGAGGCTTCGGCCGCCAGCGACAGAAGATCCTGCGCCAGTTCAAATTCGCCGGCGCGGCGGTGCGCGCGCGCCATCAGCGTCATCGCATCGGCATCTTTTGGGTTTTGGTCCAGCGCTGCGCGAAGCGAACTGACGGCATCGTCGATCTGGTCGTTGTCAATCTGCCAACGTGCCGACATTTTCAGTGCATCGGTCTGCCTTGGATCGTCAGTCAGCACCTCGCCGACGATCTGGCGCGCGCCAACCTCGTTGCCGGTCGCTTCCAGCATCTTTGCCAAGGTCACCTTGTATTTGTCTGTGGTCTCGGATGGTTCAGAATTATCGACCACCGACTGCATCTCGGCGATCCCATCTTCCCGCCGCCCCTGATCGAAAGCAATTCCAGCGCCGAGCGCGCGGAGGATCCGCGCATCGTCATAAAGCGGGATCGCCGCTTCGATTTCCGCAAGCGCGGCATCAGCGCCTTTCACTTCGCGCAGGAAGACCACAAGACTTACGTGGATCTCGGCCGCCCTGTCGCTGTCAAGACCGGCGATCTGATCGCGCAGAAATTGCTCGGCTCGCTCAATCTGCCCAACTTGCAGCAGCAGCCGAACCAGCGTTGCTTTGACGCCAGCGTCCTCAGGAAACCGCTCGACCATCAAACGCAGATGATCTTCGAGCGCGGTTATTTCCTGCTCGCGGTTCAGTAACGATGCTTTCGCAGTGTAGTTGATCGGGTTGTTCGGCTCGACTTCGATGGCGCGATCCATCATCGCCAGAGTTGTTTCCACTTCGCCGTCGCGCAAATATCCTTCGATCAATGCGCGGATCAGATGGATGTTGTCGGGGTAAGTCTTTGCAAGCTCTGCGGCCTCGTTCGTCAGCTGGGACACAGCGGCGTCGTCGTCGTCGAGCAGGGCCTTTCGAAATTTTTGAACCAGGTCAACAACTTCAGCGCCGGGCAGGTTTGTCTGGGCCTGCTTCAGCGCCGCGCCATGGCGTTCGACTTCTTGCCAGTTCCGAGCCGCGATTGCCATTTCAGCGAGCGCGAGGCGCGAAATCATGTCATCGGGGTTTTCCTCGGCCAGGCGAAGATAATGCGCGTAGGCTTCAGGAATGTCACCGCGGTTTCGCGCAACCTTGGCGTAGGCCGACCGCGCCTCGCGATGAAATTCATCAAGCGCCAGGACATTGCGAAACTCGACCAGCGCCCGGTCGACATCGCCGCTTTCCAATAGTTCAATGCCGCTTTGATAGTGCGACTCGGCACGCTCTTCGGCGCTGTCGCAAGCTGCCAGGACGCTAATCAAAGACGCGAATAAAATTACTTTCAGGAACGACCCAACCATCTTTAATCTACTCCTTCGAACGGATCGACGGAACACTATCAACTAGTGTCGTTTCCAACCAGCCCGTACGATGTCAAAAAATTGCGATGGTCAATCAGTAGCCGGTGCCGTTTACCACAACGGTCACGGTCTTGAACAACAACTTAACGTCGGTGGCCAATGACAGCTTCGCGTCGTAATCGTCGTCGTATCCGGCACGCTCGGCAAATTCGGCTTCGTTGCGCTTTGAGACTTGCCAGGCGCCGGTCATGCCGGGCCGAATATTGTAATAGGCCCGCCCTAGGTAAAGCGATTGCTGCGACGGCAACATCGGACGCGGTCCGACCAGCGACATATCGCCCGCAAGCACGTTCAAAAGCTGTGGAAGTTCGTCCATTGAAGTCCGGCGAAGCGCGCGTCCGATGCGCGTACACCGCGGGTCAGAGGCCAGCTTTTGTTTGGCATTCCATTCGGCGCGCGCATCGCTGTTTTCGGCCAAATGGCGTTCGAGCAGGTCTTCTGCATCGGGAACCATCGTGCGGAATTTCCACATCGTGAACCGGCGACCGTCTTTTCCGACACGCTCCTGGCGAAAAAACGGAGAATGTCCGTCAGCCGCGATGGCAACGGCGAAGATGGCGATGAACGGAAGAACAATGGGTGCCGCCAATAATACCAGCGTCAGATCGAGGATGCGCTTAAAACCAAATCTGTAAATTCCACGGTGCTGCGCATACGCAGGAACCGGGATAGAATCGACATTTGCTACAATTGGATCGGCAACATTCGTTACGTGTACAGTCATACCTATTACCGAAGCACCTTCGGCCCCCTGAAACTCACTGGACCCAAAAACGACACATTTCAGAAGCAGAGACTGAAATTGCAGGCCCGTTGTCTACATAGCATTCGGTGTAGTTCATTGGAAGTTTTTCTAGGTTTTTCAGAGGTTTTTCACCGAATACGACCGCCGTCAGAGCGCACAAAATCGATGATCGACTGAATTTACGCAAGAATTTGCCATACTTTCGCCCCATTCTGCGCGCTTGTGCAGCCAGCACGCACACCACCACATGGTATTCAATTCGTGAACGATTGCTTAAGAAATGCACAAATTGTCCCCAAATCGTCGACGATCCATTAACTCTGATCGTGCGAAGTCACATTATGATTCGGGACGGCCTTGTCTTTCGGATCGAGATTGCAGAAATGCCCCACTACCGACATGATATGGTCGTTAATACTGGCTTTACGAAGTTGAAACGCCATAGGCAATTATCGGCAGGCAAAGCAGCGAGACTATGACGAGTAACGATCTTTACGTCGAGTATTTCGGATTCACCGAGCGGCCGTTCACGCTGTTGCCCGATCCGGATTTTATATTCTGGTCGCGGTCGCATCGTCGCGCGTTTTCAGTGCTGGAATTTGGTGTGATTACGCGCGCCCCGATCACCGTCGTCACCGGCGAGGTGGGTGCTGGGAAAACCACGCTGATCCAGAAGTTGCTTCAGTCGATGGACGATGACATCACGCTTGGCCTGATTTCAAATGCACAGGGCGGGCGCGGCGAATTGTTGCAATGGGTGCTTAATTCGCTTTCGATCGAAGCCGATCTTACCGCGACCTATGTCTCGATGTTCCAGAAGTTGCAGGATTTCGTGATCGAGGAATACGCCTGCGGGCGGCGCGTGATCCTGTTGATCGACGAGGCCCAGAACCTGAGCATCGAGGGGCTGGAAGAACTGCGGATGCTGACCAACATCAATTCCAACAAGGACGAGCTGTTGCAGCTGATCCTGGTCGGTCAGCCCGAGCTTAGGCAGATGATCATGCGGCCCGAGATGCGCCAATTCGCGCAGCGGGTGACGGCGACGTATCACATCAGCGCGCTGGATCGCGCCGCCATCGGCGGTTATGTCCAGCACCGGCTGAGCCACGTCGGCGGAACCGGGTCCGAGTTCACCGCCGATGCGCTGGATCTTGTGCATGAACATTCCAGCGGCATTCCACGGCTGGTGAACAAGCTTTGCGATTTTGCGATGGTCTATGCCGCCACCGAAGAACGACAGATCGTGGATGCCGCCATCATTGAAGAGGTTTTGGAGGATGGCATATTTTTGCCTACCGTCCATTCCACCGGAGAAGCAGCTGAATGAATACTGACATCCGATTTTACTGGGGCCTGTTCCTGCGCCGACTGCCCGTGCTGTCGTCAATATTTGTGCTGTGCTCGGCAATTGGTATTGGCCTTGCATTGACGTTGCCATCGCGATTTTTTGCATCCGCGCGGCTGTTGGTCGAAAGCGCGCAGATCCCCGACGAATTGGCGGCTTCGACCGTCCGCACAGCAGCAACCGAACAGCTTCAGATCATCGAGCAGCGATTGCTGACACGTGCAAATCTGATCGACATTGCAAACAAGTTTTCAGTTTTCGCTGGAACCACGCGGATGACGCCGGATGAAGTCGTGGGAAGTATGCGCGCCCACACCGACATCGACACATCCAGCGGCCGCGACAGAGCCACGTTTATGACGATCTCGTTTCTGACCAATGACCCAAATATAGCGGCCAACGTGGTGAATGAATTTGTAACGCTGGTGCTGAACGAGGATTCAGTGCGGCGTCAGTCATTGGCCGAACAAACACTTGATTTCTTTCAAAAAGAAGTGGCCCGCCTGAACGGCGAACTGGCCAACCGCAGCGCCGCGATCGTGTCGTTCAAGGAACGAAACCAGGACGCTCTGCCGGAAAGCCTGGAGTTCCGGGTTGATCGTCAAAGCCGGTTGCAGGACCAGATTATCGCGTCAACCCGAAACCGCGCCGCGATGACCGAGCAGCGCAACAGGATGCTGGCGCTTGGCAGCTTTACGCAAGGCAATGTCAATCTGACGCCCGCCCAACAATCGCTTCGAAGTGCCCGCGCCGAACTGGATCAGGCACTGACAATATATTCCGAGAACAACCCACGAGTGCGGTTGTTGAAAGCGCGGATTGCGCTGCTGGAATCAACGGCCGCCGCCGAAGGTGGTAGCGCCGCCAACACGGGCGATCCGGCAAAAATACTGTTCGATCTTCAACTCGCCGAACTTGATCAGCGCGCCATCTATGTTGATCAGCAAATAACCCGGGCGCAGGTCGAGATTGAAGAACTGAAGATTGCGATCGAAAAAACCCCGGAGAATGCCATTAAGCTTGAAGTTCTTGAGCGCGATTATGACAACTCGCTTGGTCAGTATAATTCCGCCGTCGGAAATCTTGCCAAAGCGCAAACCGGCGAACGCATCGAGGTGCTTTCAAAAGGCGAGCGTATTTCGGTGATTGAACAGGCGGTACCGCCGACCGAGCCGAACAGCCCCAACCGGCCAATGATCGCGGGCGGCGGTGTGGCGCTTGGAACCGCGCTGGCGGTCGGGCTGTTCTTCTTTCTGGAATTGGTCAACAAGACAATTCGGCGCCCGGGCGACTTGACGGCGGGCCTGTCGATCCAGCCACTTGCCACGATCCCCTACCTGGAAACATCGGGCGACAAGGCCAGGCGGCGCGCGCTTCAGACAATAGTGATTGCTGGACTTGGGATTGGCATACCGATTGCCCTTTGGGCAACCCACACCTTCTATATGCCGCTGGATTTGTTGACCGATCGAGTTGTCGATAGGTTAGGTTTTTAAGGCTTCGAGCACGGATTGAATCATGGAAAAACTACAAGCAGCACTGGCTAAAGCACGCGCGCAAAGAGACGGCGGACCCTTGGGGCCTGCAACAGGCATGACCGCCAGCGGCAGAACCAAGTCGCGGCAATCGGCAATGACCGAGGCGCTGACAGCGCTTTGGACTGAGGTGCCGCATTTTGAGCCATCGGCGCGGCGGCTTAAACAGGCGCGCATTTTTGCGAGCACTCCAACCAACGAAGCCACGCATTTCGATATTCTGCGCACCAAGCTTTTGCTGGAGATGCGCCGCAATGACTGGTCGCGCATCGCAATCACCTCGGCCACGTCAGCGTCGGGCAAAACCACCACCGCGTGTAACCTGATTGCCGGATTTGGCCGTCAGCCCGAAGTGCGCGGTATGCTGTTTGATTTCGACCTGCGGCGCCCCGCCGTTGCGCGATTTTTCGGTGCCACGCCAAATGCAAGCGTGGTGGATGTTCTCGACGAAAAAATCCCGTTTGCCGAACAAGCGGTGCGATTGCACGACAACACAATTGTCGCGATGACGACCAATGCGGTTCGCGATCCGTCCAAAGTGCTTTTGCGACAGCGCACGGCAGAGATTCTGGACGATATCCAAGCCACTTACCGGCCTGACATCATGCTCTTTGACCTGCCACCGGTGTTGGTCAGCGACGAGGCGCGGGCGTTTCTGAAACTTGTGGATGCTGTGTTGATCGTTGCCGCCTCGGATGCCTCGACGCTTTCGCAAGTCGACGAATGCGAGCGCGAAGTGTCCGAATACAGCAATGTCGCAGGCGTCGTCCTGAACAAATGCAGGTTCATGGATGACGGTTACGGGTATTCTTAATAGGGACAGGACCAAATAATCCGGCACCATCAGCGCACAGGTTATTATTTGTCGCGGCCTTCATAGGGCGATCGCCCGACAGAAACGTATGCGTCAAAGCCCGCTAGTCCGGCGTCCTCGGCCGAATAGATGTTTCTGAGGTCCGCCATCCGCGGCGTCCGCATCGACCCGGCGATCCGTTCCAGATCGAGTGCCCGAAATTCGTTCCATTCCGTGAGAATGACGACCAGATCGGCGTCACGGCACGCCCCATAGGCATCGGTTTCCCAGATAACGTGCGGAAGCAGTGCCTCGCCCTCGTGACGGCCCTGCGGATCGACGGCATGAACCGCCGCACCACCGCCCACCAGCGCGGGTATGATCGTCAACGATGGGGCATCGCGCATGTCATCGGTGTTCGGCTTGAACGTGACACCAAGCACCGCAACCTTCTTGCCGTTGAACGAACCGCCGCATTCATCGAGCAGCTTGTCGATCATCCGGCGCTTGACGCCTTCGTTGACTGAAATCACCGCCTCGGTGATCGTCATGGGGCTTGCGTATTCCTGGCCCATTCTTGCCAGCGCGCGGGTATCTTTTGGAAAGCACGAACCGCCGTAGCCGGGTCCGGCGTGCAGGAACTTGTTGCCGATGCGCCCATCCAGCCCAATCCCCTTGGCCACCTCGCGCACGTCAGCGCCCGATTTTTCGCAAAGTGCTGCAACTTCGTTGATAAAGGTGATCTTGGTCGCGAGGAATGCGTTGGCCGCGTATTTTATCATTTCCGCACTTTCCAGATCGGTTGTCACGACCGGGAAGTCACGCAGGAATAGCGGGCGATAAACGTCGGCCATGACCTTTGCGGCGCGTTGATTTTCGACACCGACGACAACGCGGTCGGGGTGCATGAAATCGTCGATTGCCGCACCTTCGCGCAGAAACTCGGGGTTCGAAGCGACGTCGAACGCGAGTGCTGGGTTTGCCCTGGCGACGATCGCGGCCACTTTGCGGTTGGTGCCGACGGGCACCGTGGATTTCGTCACGATGACCACATAGTCGCTGGCGGTTTTGGCGATCTCTTCTGCCGCGGCATAAACGTAGGTCAGATCAGCGTGCCCGTCGCCGCGCCGCGCGGGCGTGCCGACAGCGATGAAGATGGCCTCGGCACCGTTCAGCGCCGCGTTCAGATCTTGTGTGAAACTCAGGCGGCCTGCGGCGACGTTCTTGGCAAGAAGTGCTTCCAGCCCGGGTTCGTAGATCGGCAGCCTACCGGCTTCCAGCAACTCGATTTTGGCGGCGTCCTTGTCGACGCAAACCACATCGTGGCCGAAGTCCGAAAAGCAGACGCCCGATACCAACCCGACGTAGCCTGTGCCGATCATTGCAATTCGCATAAAAAGTCTTCCTTTTCCCGGGGCTTAAACCGCGAAATATTGGCGATACCAAGACACAAATTGGGGAATTCCGTCCGATATTGGCGTCGAAGGCACATAGCCGGTCAGCGCCTTCAGAAGTTTTGGGTCCGACCAGGTGGCCGGCACGTCGCCTGCCTGCATGTCCATGAAATTGCGTTTGGCGGGTTTGCCCAGTGTGTGCTCGATCTCAGCGATGAAATTCATCAGCGGCTCGGGCGACGATCCGCCGATATTGACGACGCGGAAAGGCGCGACGGGGCTGAGGCTGTCAATTTCGGCGACAGGGTTTCCGCGCTTCGGCTCGCACGATGCTAGTCGCCAGACGGCTTCGACGAGATCGTCAACGTAAGTAAAATCCCGCCGCATCTCGCCGTGGTTGTAGATGTCGATCGGGCGATCGTTAAGGATGGCTTTGACGAACTTGAAGGCGGCCATGTCGGGGCGGCCCCAGGGACCGTAGACGGTGAAGAACCGGAACATCGTCGTCGGCAGGTCGTATAGATGCGCATAGGAATGCGCCATCGCCTCGGTGGCCTTCTTCGTCGCGGCATAAAACGACATCTGATTGTCGGCCTTGTGGTTCTCGGCATAGGGCATATCGGCGTTGGCCCCGTAGATTGACGAGGTCGATGCCAGCAGCAGATGCGCGCCGGGAACTGCGCGCGCGGCTTCCAGCAATTCAAACGTTCCTTGCAGGTTCGCCGCGACATAGGTGCGCGGTTCTTCGATCGAATAGCGGACACCGGCCTGTGCGGCGAGGTGCAATACCTGTGTCGGTTTGTGGCCGGCGAAAAGATCGGCCAGAACACCGGGCGTTTCAACGCGGGCTTCGACGCTGGTGAAATTCTCAAAGCCGGACAAGATGTCGTTCCGCGCGCGTTTCAGCGCCGGGTCATAGTATTCGGTGAAAGCGTCAATTCCGACAACGCGCCAGCCTTCGTCAAGCCAGCGTTTGGCGACATGAAAACCGATGAAGCCAGCAGACCCGGTGACCAGTGCGGTTTTCAATTTCCGCCCCGGGCGATCAATTTCAGATATTGGCCATAGGCATTTTTGCCCAGCGGTTCGGCAGCACTCAGCAGATCGTCGGCGCTGATCCAGCCTTGCTCGAACGCAATCTCTTCGGGCGATCCGGTTTGCAGGCCCTGGCGTTGCTCCAGCGTGCGCACGAAGTTGCCCGCATCCAGAAGCGATGTGTGGGTGCCGGTGTCGAGCCAGGCGAAACCGCGCCCCATGCGTTCGACCGTCAACGTGCCATCGTCAAGATACATCTCGAGCAGCGAGGTTATTTCCAACTCGCCGCGCGCCGATGGTGTGACCTTCGCGGCGCGTTCCGGCGCGGTGCCATCGAGGAAATATAGCCCGGTCACCGCGTAATTCGACGGTGGATTTTCAGGCTTTTCGATGATCCCGCGCACCAGATCGCCGTCATAATCGAGGACACCATAGCGTTCGGGATCAGCGACGCGATACCCGAAGACCGTGCCACCGATGTCGCGGCCATCGGCACGGTCGAGGATTTTAGGCAGCGCGTGGCCGAAGAAAATGTTGTCGCCCAGAACCATCGCTGATGGTGCGCCGTCAAGAAATGTTTCGGCCAGCAAATAGGCTTGTGCCAGACCGTCGGGCGAGGGCTGCTCGATCCAGCTGAGGTTCAGCCCCCACCGCGATCCATCACCCATAAGGCGTTGAAATTGCGACTTATCTTCGGGTGTGGTGATGACCGCGATGTCGCGGATCCCCGCCAGCATCAGCACACTGAGCGGGTAGTAGATCATTGGTTTGTCGTAGATCGGCAATAGCTGTTTCGAGACACCCATGGTGATCGGATAAAGCCGCGTGCCAGAGCCGCCTGCCAATATTATGCCCTTGCGGTTGGTCATGGCGACGAAAGCTCCTTCAGAACGTCCGATAAGCCCGCGCGCCAGTCGGGGCGCGCAACGGCGAATTCACGGGAAAGGCTTTCGCAGTCAAGGCGTGAATTCAAGGGACGCCGGGCCGGTGTCGGGTAGTCTGTTGTTGGAATGTCGACGACCTGCGTGCCAAGTTTGGCCTGGCGAAAGATTTCGCGTGCAAACCCGGCCCAGCTTACGTCCGGCGCGCCTGCGAAGTGATAGGTTCCGCCGGAATGCCCGCCGATCATTGCGCGGGCGATGACAAATAGCCCATCAGCTATGGCCGCCGCCGGTGTCGGCCCGCCGATCTGATTGGCGACGATGCTCAATTGTTCGCGTGTCGCTCCCAGCCGCAGCATGGATTTGACGAAATTTGATCCATGCGCGCTGAAAACCCAGGATGTTCGTAAGATAGCTTGTGCTCCACCAGCTGCCCGGACACCCAGTTCACCCGCCAATTTGCTTCGCCCATAGGCCGAGTGCGGGTTGGTCAGGTCGTCGGGCGCAAAGGCCGTATCGCCGCTTCCGTCAAAGACATAGTCAGTTGAGACATGCAGGAAAGGGATCCCCAATGTCGCTGCTGCCTTCGCCATCGCCGCAGGCGCATCGCCATTAACCGCTGTCGCCAGAACCTCTTCCCTCTCGGCCTGGTCCACAGCCGTATAGGCCGCCGCATTGATCACGACCTTGGGCTTAATCTCGAGAATGTGCATGGCGCATTTGGCCGGCTCGGTCAGGTCCGCCTGTTCGCGCCCGAGAAAGATCGCATCGGGCGACCGCCTTTGAAGTTCGCGCGCAACCTGTCCGGTTTTCCCGAAGACAAGGATCACGCCTTGGTCCCCAGCCGCTCGCCGACGCCTTGCAGGCCCAAAAGCGGGCGCCACCAGTCTTCGTTGGCAAGATACCAGTCGATTGTGCGGTTTAGCCCCTCGTCGAGCGTCACTGATGGCTGCCAGCCAAGTTCGTCGCGAATGCGCGTGGGATCGATGGCATAGCGCCGGTCGTGGCCGGGGCGATCCTCAACAAATGTGATCAGCCGGTCATGCGGCGCGCTTGCCGGTCGTTGCTTGTCCAGAATCTCGCAAATCCTTTGCACAAGATCGATATTCCGCGCCTCGGCTTCGCCGCCGATATTGTAGCTGCGCCCGGGCGCGCCTTTGGTCAGAACCGTCAGCAAGGCATCCGCATGATCTTCGACATAAAGCCAGTCGCGCACATTTTCGCCATCACCATAGACCGGGATGCTGCGCCCGTGGATCGCATTCAGGATCGCCACCGGGATCAGCTTTTCCGGGAAGTGGAAAGGCCCGTAATTGTTGGAACAATTCGATAATACGACGGGCAATCCGTAGGTCTCAAACCAGGCGCGCACCAGGTGATCCGAGGCCGCCTTGCTGGCCGAATAGGGGCTGCGCGGTTCATAGGGTGTGGCTTCAGTGAAAGCACCGGAGCGGCCGAGCGAGCCAAAGACCTCATCGGTCGAGACGTGGTGAAACCGGAAATCCTCAGGCCGACCCCGATCCATCCAATTGGTCTTTGCTGCCTCGAGAAGGGTGTAGGTGCCGGTAATATTGGTTTCGATAAATGCAGCGGGTCCGTCGATCGAGCGGTCAACGTGGCTTTCAGCTGCAAGGTGCATCACCGCGTCCGGGCGATGGCGCACAAAGATTGACTCAATCGCGGGACGATCCGTGATGCTGACCTGTTCGAATACATACCCCGGCGCGTTGTTGACCGACGCGACATTGGCAAGGTTCGCAGCGTAAGTCAGGCAATCAACATTGATAACCTCGTGGCCCTCGCGCACCGCCTGGCGCACAACCGCCGATCCAATGAACCCGGCACCGCCTGTCACAAGTATTTTCACGTGACCTCCCAGAAAAACGGGCTTTCAAACTCATCAAACGCCGGCGCCTCGGCGTCCTTTTCGGACACAATCGGCGGGGCGTTCAAGCCCCAATTAATGCCGCAGCTTTGCCAATGCACCGCGCCTTCGGCATCGGGGGCATAAAAATCGCTGCATTTATAGACAATCTCGGTCATCGGCTCGCGGGTGACAAAGCCGTGCAGAAAACCCTGCGGGACCAAAAGCTGGCGACCGTTGTCGAAACTGAGTTCTTCGCCGACCCAGTGCCCGTATGTGGGTGAACCTTTGCGGATATCGACTGCCACGTCGAATAGCCGCCCGCGACCGCAACGGACAAGTTTGGACTGCGCATCGGGTGGGGCCTGAAAATGCAGCCCGCGAAGCGTGCCGGCGTCGGCTGACAACGAATGGTTGTCTTGCACAAACGCAACATCAAACCCTGCATTTGCCATGGTCTCGGCGCTCCAGGTTTCACAAAAGAAACCTCGGGCATCGCCGAACCGTTTTGGCTCCAATACCACGACACCAGGCAACGCGGTTTCACGAACAATCATAATTTCACGCCCAAATATGGTTGATCAGCAGTTAACAGGATGAGGCTTAACCGTCACCTAACGGTGCAGCGAATTTGCACGGAACGTGCAGGTGCGTGTTGGTTTTGGAACAGTAAAACCGCGTGCCTTGCAATCGTGTGCGCACAATGTATTCGGAGCACAACAAAAGGAGCGCTAAATTGTCTATCAGCGACCAGATCGTCGAGAGCCTTCATCGCAAAAATATCGAGTTCGTGACGACCGTTCCCTGCAAGCAGCTGGCCGGAGTTATCGACGGCGTCGAAAAGCATCCGGACATTATGCACGTGCCGTCGAACAAGGAAGACGAGGGCATGGGGCTGTGCGCGGGTGCGTGGATGGGCGGCAAGCGGCCTTGCATCATTATGCAGAACACAGCACTTGGTGTCACGTTCAACACGCTGGCGACGCTGATCCAGTTCTACCAGATGCCATTGCCGATGCTAATCTCCTTTCGCGGCGAATTGGGCGAGCGCGTGGCGTGTCAGGTCGAAATGGCCGTCCACACCAAAGCGATCCTGGATCAGCTGTCGATCCAGACCTACCATTTCCATCAACCGGGGGATGTGGACGAGCTGGATACGATCCTCAACCACACGTTCATGAGCCGAAAACCAACAGCGATCCTGACGGACTCGAATTTCTGGGGAGGATACTGACCATGATCCGCAGCGAAATTATCAAATCGCTTATTCCTGTCATCTCGGACGAATTGGTGATCTGCAATATCGGCCTGCCAAGCCAGGAATTGCACATGATGGATGACCAGGCGTCAAACTTTTATATGCTGGGCACGATGGGGCTGGCATCGTCGATCGGGCTGGGTCTGGCGTTGGCGCAAAAGGCGAATGTCATCGCGATAGACGGCGACGGGTCGGTTCTGACGAACCTTGGAACCCTGCCGACGATTGCCAATAACCTCGCCGACAATTTCGTGCTGCTGATTATAGACAACGGGTCTTATGGCTCGACCGGGGATCAACCGACCTATGCGGGTAAGAAAACTTCGCTGACGCGAGTGGCTGAAGCCTGCGGGTGCGAGAATGTCGTGGAGTGTCAGGCCGAGGATACTGCCGACGCCGTTCGCGCGGCGCTGGCGGGCGACAAGATGACGATCATCGTCGCGAAATGCGAAAGCGGCAATATTCCGGTGCCGGTGATCGAGCTGGACGCACCGGTGATCAGGCACCGTTTCATGGAAGAAGTGCGGCGGCGGAACGCCTGACACGTCGGCGGTACTGATTAAGCTAGAGCAACTACCCGCTTTCGCTGCGCGGCCCCAAAGTGAAAATTTCCTGCTTGGTTTTCACGCCGCGCAATTCGTGAATGCCAAGCGACTTGAGCGCATCAGTTACGCCGTTGGCGAAAGCAGAAGATGCGATCAATGAAACGCCCAGTGTTTTGCACAGGTCTTCGATACGCGCGGCCTCGTTTACGGCGGGGCCAATGACGGTAAAGTCCAGACGCTGCTCGGTGCCTATATTGCCATAAGTGATATTGCCGCGGTGCAGCCCGGTCCCGAACTCTAGGGGCGGTTCACCAAGTCCCGTGCGTTCGCTGTTGACAGCTTCTAACCGATCATGGGCCTCGCGAACCGCAGATAGCGCGTTCGCGCAGGCAGCCGGGAGCAGTTCGTCGGGATCATCGATCGGGAAGATCGCAAGCACCGCATCGCCGATAAACTTCAGCACTTCGCCGCCATTATCCAAGATCGCTCCGGCGACGCAGTCGAAGTATTGATTGAGGGCGGCAAGATATTCCTCGCGCGGCATATTGTCGGCCATTTTCGTCGAACCACGCAAATCCGAGAACCAGATTACCGCGTGGACATTCTCGCCGTCACCCCGTTTGACAAGCCCGTTCATCACGCGCTCGCCGGCATCTTTGCCCAGATAGGTCTTCAGCAGCGTCAGCGAAGATAGGCGTTGCGCATATGTTTCGACCAATCGGCCCAGATTTGGCAATATTTCATAGAGAAATCCCAACTCGCTGGTCGAGAAGCCGCCGGGTTTGTCGGAGATAAGAGTGAGGACATTGATCTGCCCATCCGAAAACCTTAGCGGCACTGCGACATAGTCGGTGGCACCCTCAGCAACAAGGTCTTCCAGCACCGGGAAATCCAGCTCTGGATTATCCCCTTCCAGCTTTCTTCGCACACCGCCCTCGCCATTGATTATCGGTGCAAACGGGCTGTCGAGATACGCCGAAGACTGAACGCCGGCATGGGTCGCTTGAAATTCCTCAATGCCCTCCAAATCGCGTTGCCATCTGTAAAACATGCCGAAAAGTTGAGGGTTTAACGTCCGGATGAAAAGCCGTAGCCGCCACGCTGGCAGCCCGGCCAGGTTCATCTGTCTGGCGGTATCGGCGAGCAGATCCGCGACAGTTGATGCTTTCCACGCGTCACGCACCAGCCAGTTGACAAAGGGATTGTCCTCGGCCGGGTTTGGGTCACGTGGTTGCTGGTCGAGCACGTCGTCATCGCAAAGCCACGTATCCATCGTCTGCCAATCGAAAGCGATGTAACCTTTGACACTCAAAGCTTCATCAAATGCGTCTTCATAACTCCAGGCGGCATTCACCGCCGTCTTGCCGCCCGCGTTGATCGACCAGTAGGATGCGTTGCCCTTGAAGGGGCAATTGGTGCGATGCTTTGTACGGTCCATGAGATCGCTACGGACATCGTCGGGATGAAAATAGTAGACCAACGGCAATCGCGTCTCGCGCATGATTAGCGTGCGGTTGCTGTCGACAATTGTTTCGCCGTTCACGATGGCGCGAATACGGTGTTGGCTGGGGAAAATGGATACCCGGTAACCCTCGCGGGCGTCATCTACCGTCATCATCTGCATATCGTTGGCCTGTCCGATTTGGTCCGGTGTTTAGTCGGCGTATGGGCGTTGCGGGATCATGCAACTATGGTCAGGAAGTATGGCCTCGTTGCCCAAAATTCTAGTTGCAAATGAGCAAATGCCTCGCAGTATTCAGAGAAGCCAGCCGCAGACAGGCGTAAGCGATCTTTCAAAAATCACCACGACACGCGCGCTTAGCCAGTCCTTAAGGACACCAGGTTTGACCCAACGATCGTTTCAGAAAAATTGGTTCCGTCAATTTTTGGAAGGCCATTATTTGGTGGCATAACGATATCCTCCGGTTGTTATCAAGGCATAAAATTTACACCATACGTCATGAAGCGTGGCGGCTTCCTGTGAGAGTTACGGCCTCCAACATTTGCCTTCATGCCCAGGCTGTTCAATCTTGCACTCCATTGCGTAGGATAGTTCC
>CAXMNX010000068.1:0-126997 GCA_964194845.1 uncultured Boseongicola sp. | reverse complement strand
TGGCGCGACATGTATTCCTATTGCAATGCGGTGATGGAGCCCTGGGACGGGCCTGCTGCTTTGGCGATGACGGACGGGCGCTGGGTGTGTGCGGGGCTGGACCGGAACGGGCTGCGCCCGATGCGATACACCGTGACGGGCGATGGACTGCTGATTGCGGGGTCCGAGACCGGGATGGTGCCGGTTGACGAGGCGACGGTCGTGGAAAAAGGCGCATTGGGTCCGGGGCAGATCATTGCGGTCGATATGGTTGACGGAAAACTGTTCCACGACAAGGAGATTAAAGATGCGCTGGCCGCGTCGCAACCGTTTGGCGATTGGGTCGGCAAAATCACCGAGCTTGACGACGAGCTTGGCGCGGTGACCGAGATGTCGATTTTTGCCGGTGCGGAACTCCGACGCCGTCAGATTGCCGCCGGTTATACCATTGAAGAACTTGAGCAAATTCTGGCACCTATGGCCGAGGACGGTCAAGAATTGATCGCGTCGATGTGTGACGATACGCCGTCGGCGGTCTTGTCAAATGCCTATCGACCGCTGTCGCATTTCTTCCGACAGAACTTTAGCCAGGTCACAAACCCGCCAATTGACTCGCTTCGCGAGTATCGGGTGATGAGCCTAAAGACGCGGTTTGGTAACCTGAAAAACGTGCTGGATCAGGACAGCAGCCAGACCGAGATCATCGTGCTGGACAGCCCCTTTGTCGGCAATGCGCAGTTCGACCGGCTGAAGGAAGCCTTCAACACCGATATGGTCGAGATTGATTGCACTTTCCCGGCGGATGGCGAGACGGGCGATTTGTCGTCGGCTGTCGCGCGCATCCGTGCCGAGGCCGAAGACGCGGTTCGCTCGGGCGCTGGGCATCTTGTGCTGACCGATCAACGCTCGGGGCCGGAAAGTGTGGCGATGCCGATGATCCTGGCGACAAGTGCGGTGCATTCCTGGCTGACGCGCAAAGGGTTGCGGACGTTCTGTTCGCTTAATGTGCGTTCGGCCGAGTGCATCGACGCGCATTACTTCGCGGTTCTGGTGGGTTGCGGTGCGACGACTGTGAATGCCTATCTGGCGGAAGACAGCATCGCCGACCGGATTGACCGGGGCCTTATCGACGGGACGCTGACCGAAGCTGTCGCGCGCTACCGCGCCGCCATTGACGCCGGTCTTCTGAAAATCATGTCGAAAATGGGGATCAGTGTGATCTCGTCCTATCGGGGTGGTCTGAACTTTGAGGCGGTGGGGCTGAGCCGGGCGATGGTTGCTGAGTATTTTCCAGGGATGCATTCGCGGATTTCCGGGATCGGCATACCGGGCCTTCAGAAGATGGTCGAAGAGGTCCATGCGAAAGGTTTTCGCGGCGACAGCATTCTGCCCATTGGCGGGTTTTATAAAGCACGCCGGACCGGCGAAACGCACGCCTGGGAAGCGCAGTCGATGCACCTTCTTCAGGCCGCGTGCCAGAAGGCCTCGTACGCGCTGTGGCAGCAGTATTCGAACAAGATGCGGTCGAACCCGCCGACCCATCTGCGCGATTTGCTGGATATCAAGCCGATTGGTCCTGAGGTGCCTATTGAAGAGGTCGAGTCCATAACGTCGATCCGAAAAAGGTTCGTGACCCCTGGTATGTCGCTGGGCGCGCTGAGCCCCGAGGCGCACAAGACGCTGAACATCGCGATGAACCGGATCGGCGCAAAGTCCGATTCCGGAGAAGGCGGCGAAGATCCGGCACATTTCACGCCCGAACCCAACGGCGACAATCCGTCGGCAAAGATCAAGCAGGTGGCATCCGGGCGCTTCGGTGTAACGGCGGAATACCTGAACCAGTGTGAAGAGCTGGAGATCAAGGTGGCTCAGGGCGCCAAGCCCGGCGAAGGTGGTCAGTTGCCGGGGATGAAAGTGACCGAGCTGATCGCGCGGCTTAGGCATTCGACGCCGGGTGTCACGCTGATCTCGCCACCGCCGCATCACGATATCTATTCGATCGAAGACCTTGCGCAGTTGATCTACGACCTGAAACAGATCAACCCGCGCGCCAAGGTTACCGTCAAACTGGTCGCGGCTTCGGGTGTCGGAACTATTGCGGCAGGTGTGGCCAAGGCAAAGGCCGATGTGATCCTGATATCGGGCCACAACGGCGGCACTGGTGCCAGCCCTGCGACCTCGATCAAATACGCCGGTCTGCCCTGGGAAATGGGCCTGACCGAGGCGCATCAGGTTCTGTCGATGAACAATCTTCGCGAAAGGATCACGCTTAGAACCGATGGCGGCCTCAGGACCGGCCGCGATATCGTGATGGCCGCGATGATGGGGGCCGAGGAATACGGCATTGGGACAGCGGCGCTGATCGCGATGGGCTGTATCATGGTGCGTCAGTGCCATTCGAACACCTGTCCGGTGGGCGTCTGCACCCAGGATGAGCGGTTGCGCGAGAAGTTTACCGGCAGTGCCGACAAAGTGGTCAATCTGATCACATTCTATGCCCAGGACGTTCGCGAGATCCTCGCCGATATCGGCGCACGGTCTTTGGATGAGGTGATTGGCCGCGCCGATCTTCTGAGCCAGGTCAGCCGGGGTGCGGCGCATCTGGATGATCTTGATCTGAACCCGCTTTTGATCACCGTCGATGGCGCTGATCAGATCGTTTACAACCGTGACCGCGACCGGAATGTGGTGGACGACACGCTGGACGCCGAGATCGTCGAAGATGCGGCGCGTTTCCTGAACGATGGCGAAAAAATGCAGCTTTCCTATGCTGTCAGAAATACCCACCGGACCATCGGGACACGGACGTCCAGCCATATCGTGCGCAGATTTGGCATGGGCAACGCCCTTCAGCCGGACCATCTGAGCGTGAAACTTCAAGGCAGTGCGGGCCAATCGCTGGGCGCATTTGCGGCACCTGGCCTGCGGTTGGAGGTGTCAGGGGACGCCAATGATTATGTCGGCAAGGGATTGTCCGGCGGCACCATCGTCGTTCGACCACCCATGGCGTCGCCCCTGAAGGCGGACGAAAACGTCATTATTGGCAACACGGTTCTTTACGGGGCAACCGATGGGTTCCTGTTCGCCGCCGGGCGGGCGGGCGAAAGATTTGCGGTGCGCAATTCGGGTGCGACGGTGGTTGTCGAGGGCTGTGGCTCGAACGGTTGCGAATACATGACCGGCGGGACCGCGGTGATCCTTGGCGAAATTGGTCCCAACTTCGGGGCCGGGATGACCGGCGGCATGGCGTATCTTTATGATCCGAACCAGTCGTCGACTGGACTGATCAACCTGGAAACGCTGGTTGTGGTGCCGGTCAGTGACGGCCACTATCTGGTGCAGCTTGAAAGCCTGCTTGAGCGCCACCTTGAAGAAACGGGCAGCCAGAAAACCGCCGCGCTGCTACAGCACTGGGGTGACGAACGACAAAACTTTATCCAGGTTTGCCCGAAAGAGATGCTGAACAAGCTGGATGTTCCGCTGGAAGGGCTTGAGATGGCGGTTCCAGCCGAATAACGACGGGGCGATGGATCGTCCGCGCGTCATATTCGCCTATCGCGAAGGCCACCGAAGTTCGGGTGCAAAGATCATGCGCGTCGATCAGCTGTCGGCGATGGCGCGGTCGCATCTTGGCAAAGGCTGGGATTTTGAGACGCTGGCGCTGCCCAGGCCCAGCCAGCGGCAGCGGCAGCGCGAAATGATCGAAGATGTCCGCGGCGCGGTCGTGATATTCCTGAAACGCGCCATCGACGTCATTGATCTGGATATTCAATGGCAGTGGCGGGACGCGGTTCGGGCGTTGGCGGTGGATTACGTCGATGCCGAGGCATCGCCCTGGCCGAAAATACCGATAGACGTGCATATTGCCGCCTCGGGCGCGCTTGAGAGCCATTTATCCGCGCGACTTGCGGCGCACCCCGAGCTGGCGCGCAGCGCTAATACCCGCGTGATGCGGCTTGATCACCACGCCGACCCGTCGCTTGAAGGGTTTTGGCCCGACCGGCCCCGCGACGAACTGCGGCTTTTCTATTTCGGGCGGGAAAAGAACCGCACCTTGCCAAGGTCATTGACGGATCGGGTGATCCTTCCCGACTATGGCGGGCTGGGGATCGAGGACCAGCACAGGGGCGTGCTTGCCACCGCCAATATGCACTATGCCGTTCGGGAAATGTCGCCGCCCGATCAACGTCGTGCCTTCAAGCCCTTTACCAAAGGGTTCACCGCTGCCGCCTGCGGCGCGCATATTCTGGTCAACTGTCAGGCCGACGACGCCGAGGCATTTCTTGGGACGGGCTATCCATTTCTGATCGAGGATTGCAGTCGCGATGCCATCGCGAGCGCCATGGACCTTGCCCAGACAATGGTCGGGACACCAAAATGGAACGATGCTTTGTCGGTGATGGACGACATTCGGACAAGCGTTGAGCCGAAAAGCATTATGAAACAGCTTGAAGCGATTTTAATCGCGGCCTCGGGCTGAAGCCGTTTCCAACGCAAATACGGCGACGCATAGCGCCGCCGCACATTATTGAAGACTTGCCTTCAGGCCGCGCGGGCGATCAGAACTTCGCCGACTTGCTTTTGCGCATCCAGTTCATCGCCGCCACTAACAGCCGCAATTTCGCGCGTCAGACGTTCGAGTGCCGCTTCATAGAGCTGGCGTTCAGAATAGCTTTGCTCGCGCTGATCATCGGCGCGGTGCAGATCACGCACCACTTCGGCGATCGCGATCAGATCGCCCGAATTGATCTTTTGTTCGTATTCCTGCGCCCGGCGCGACCACATGGCTTTTTTGACGCGGGCTTTGCCCCTGAGCGTCAACATCGCTTTGGTCACGACATCGGGTGAACTGAGCGTCCGCATACCCACATGCGCAGCCTTGTTTGTCGGAACGCGCAGTGTCATCTTGTCTTTTTCGAATGTGATCACAAACAGTTCCAGCTTGTGGCCGGCGATCTCCTGATCCTCGATCGAGACGATCTGGCCCACACCATGCGCGGGGTAGACGACAAAGTCGTTCGGACGAAATTCCATTTTTCTGGTCTTGCTCATATGAGACGTGTTCCTTCTCAACCCCATCCATCAGGCGACAAAAACACGGCGGGAACACAAACATATTCCCGTCGCTTATTTTCCCTGTCGCTGACGCCTTCTGTCGACTGCACCCTCGCGCGCAGCCGTCCAGACGTTCTATTCAATGAATATAGCAAAAAAATGACCGAATTCCAATATACATGGCCAATTTGCGATGTGCCGTCGGGTCACATGTGACAATTAGTCAGGTTCAAGGGATAAAACCCAAGATCTCCAACGGTATCGCACTAACCACCTTCGCCGGGATTTTCCGAAAAGAGCTCCATCTTGCCTTCTTTACCGTCCATCTCATCGGCGTCGGGCATCGGATCCTTTTTCGAGATGATCACCGGCCAGGCTTCGGAATACTTTCGGTTAAACTCGACCCAGTTTTCCATGTCCGGTTCGGTATCAGGGCGAATTGCGTCCGCCGGGCATTCGGGCTCGCAGACGCCGCAGTCGATACATTCGTCGGGATGGATCACCAGCATGTTTTCGCCCTCGTAGAAGCAATCCACGGGGCAAACCTCGACGCAGTCGGTGTATTTGCAGGCAATGCAACTGTCCGTGACGACGTAAGTCATGCAAAAGTCTCTCGCAGTCAGGATGACGCCAATAGGTAGCCCAGCGCGCGCGGTCAATCAAGCGGGCCGGGACCCAAAAGGCGGGCATTTCGGCGATCTTTCTTTCCGGGACGGCCTTTTCCCTCGAACCTGGGATTTGCCGGAACCTTTTCCTCGGCCGGCGTCAGATCGGTGTAAAGCGCTTGCGCTTCGCTTGCCGGGCCGCGGCGGCTGGCAAGCGTTTCGACGCGAATAACACGGATGCGACGCGCTTGCGGAAACGTCAGTGTGACGCCGGGGCGGAGAGCGTGGCTCGGCTTTGTTACCCGTTCGCCGTCAACCCGCGCATTGCCGCCTGCGACAACCTTGGTCGCCAGGCCGCGCGTCTTGAAAAACCGCGCGTGCCAAAGCCATTGGTCGATGCGTTGGGATGTGGTCTGGTCGTTCAGGAGCCTTTGTCCTTCAGCCCCATCAGCGCCTGCGCAAAGGGATTGTTGGGGTCGATCGTATCCTTCTTGGGCGGGCGAGCCTGGAAGTTTTTGGGCTTGCCGCCGTCTTCACCCTTGTGGCGTGGCTTGCCCTTTGGTGGTCCCTTGCGTTGCGGTTTTCCGCCCTGACGTTGCTGGGAATTGCCGCGGTTTCCGCCCCAGGTGAATTTGAAAAACACTTCCGCTGTCGGGCCGTCGTCCCCTGGTGCTTCTTTAGCTTCAGGCACATCCGTCTGAGGCGTCTCATCCGGTTCCGGCGCGTCCGTCTGAGGCGTCTCTTCTTGTGGCGTCTCAATTTGGGAAGGCGCTTTTGCTTCGGTCACCTTTGCATCGGCTTCGGCAGCTTCGCCAACGCTTGCGTCCTTTTCGGGCCTCGGTTCAGCCCGCACCTTTTCGCGTTCGCCGCGTTCGGCGCGGTATCCAAGACCCTCCATCAGGCCTGCGAATTGTTCGAGCGTCATGCCGGAGATCGACAGCATGTCGGCGTTCGCCTCGAAGCCGCGGCGGCCGTCCTCTTTGCGAAGCATATCAGCCAGGCGCTCAAGCATGTCGATGCGGATCGCGCGATCACCGGCGGGTTTGTATCCCGACATCAACGCGGCCTCAGGATCGGCGTCGACAAGCACCGGGATCGTCACCAGACCCGGTGGCGGGCTTTCCGGAAATTCGCTTAACCCCTTGGACAGCGCCCAAAGCACCAGACGAAGACGGGTCGGCGCGGGCTTCAAAAGCAGCGGCATGAAGATCGTAAACTGACCGAAGCGAACGCCATGCTTGCGAAGCGCGCCGCGGGTGTCCTGATCAAGCGCCTTGACGTCATCGGCAACCTTGCGCCGGTCGATGACGCCGATGTTTTCGATCATGCGAAAGCCAAACCCCCGCGCCAGCCCTGAAAGCGCCTCGTCGCGCTGGATCTCGAGAAGCGGTTCAAAAAGCGTGGCAATGCGCCGGTCGATGAAATGCTGAAGCCGTCGCTGGACCTTTTCGGCAACCTCGGCACCTGCTTCCTCATCCACAAAAGCCTGCACCTGCGGTTTGAGAGGGTCGTCGCCTGCGGTCAGTTTGCCGATGGCATGTTCGCCCCACATAAGGCCGCCCTGCTCGGTGAAGTCCATTTCGGTGTCGGGCGCGTTGTAAAAGCGGTCAGCGCGCAGATGAAATTCTGGCTGAAGCGACTGAGCCGCCGCCGCGCGTATCGTTTTGGCCTCTTCACCCGTCGCCGATGCGTCCTGATGAAACCGGAACGCTTCCAGGCGGCCAACAAACTGGCCTTCGACGGCAACTTCGCCCTTATCGTTTACTTCGGCCACAAGGCCCTCCTTCTGTTTCAACCGGCGGAGCAACACGGATGTCCGCCGATCGACAAATCTTTGTGTGAGCGCATCATGAAGCGCGTCTGACAGGCGGTCTTCTACAGCGCGCGTGACCCCGCGCCAATGGGTTTCGTCCGCACACCAGCCTTTGCGTTGCGCGACGTATGTCCAGGTTCGGATAAACGCCAACCGCTTTGACAGCGCGTCGATATCGCCGTCGGTTCGGTCGATGTAGTTAATCTGGCGCGCCAGCCAATTTTCGGGAACGGCACCGTGTTCGTGCAAGTCCGAGTAAATCCGGCCAATCAGCTGGACGTGTTCCTGCTGGCTTACGCCGCGAAAATCAGGGATCCGGCAGACATCCCACAAAAGCCTTACGGCCCGCCCGTCAGATGCACGCGCGCGCGTTTCTGCATCTTGCGCCAGCGTTTTGAGAGCGGCCAGATCATCCGCTTCGCGCGCACGCGCCAGCAAGGGATCGTCCGATGCCGTTTCCAGCGAAGCGATCAGCCGGTCGAGCGACCCAAACTCCAGCCGTGTGTTTCTCCATTGAAGTTTTTTCACCGGCGTGAAGCTGTGCGATGTGATCGCGTCGACAACTTGCGGTGCCAGCGGCGATGCCTCGCCCGTTACGCCAAATGTGCCGGGCGTCAAATAGCGGCCAGCGCGGCCAGCGATCTGAGCCAGTTCGTTTGGCTGCAAATCGCGCATACGACGGCCATCGAATTTTCGGACGCCAGAGAACGCGACATGGCCGATGTCGAGGTTCAGCCCCATACCGATGGCATCAGTGGCGACCAGATAGTCGACATCGCCATTTTGATACAACGCGACCTGGGCATTTCGCGTGCGTGGACTAAGCGCGCCCATCACCACCGCAGCACCACCTTTCTGACGGCGGATCAGTTCGGCAAGCGCGTAAACATTATCGACGGAAAATCCGACAATTGCGGCGCGGGCGGGCATCCGGCTGATTTTCTTAGAACCTGTATAGGTCAGCTCGGAAAACCGTTCGCGCCGCAGAAACTGAGCCTTGGGCACCTGTGCTGCGATGGCCGAACGCATGGTGTCCGAGCCCAGAAAAAGCGTCTCGTGCAGGCCGCGTGAATATAAAAGCCGGTCTGTGAAAACGTGCCCACGTTCGGGGTCGGCGCAAAGCTGGATCTCGTCAACGGCCAGGAAATCTGCGCCCATCCCTTCTGGCATCGCTTCGGTTGTGCAGACCCAGTATTGCGTGCGGGCGGGAACAATTCTTTCTTCGCCGGTGACCAGCGCCACAACCGACGGCCCGCGAATTTCGACGATCCGGTCATAAATTTCACGCGCGAGCAGCCTGAGCGGCAAGCCGATAATGCCGGTACGATAGGCCAGCATTCGTTCGATGGCATAGTGCGTCTTGCCGGTATTGGTAGGGCCGAGAACCGCGGTCACGCGGCCTAAGGGCTGCGACATTTTTCGTGTCTCGGGTGATGCGGGTCGGAAGGGTTAAAGCCGATGGGTTGGTGCTGGGCAAGGCGCGATTGAGGAATTTCGGCGGTAACAAATTCGAAATGGCAAAATCGTCGGTGGCAATTCCTTGACTATGTCCAACTTCGACCACATTCGCGCCCTACGAAAACACGCGTGGCGATTGTTTCGCCGCTACTGAGTGACTAATGATTGGTGTTCTTATGTGTGGATTTGAGTTCTGTAAGGGAAAACATAAGTGTTTTCTGGCCAAAACTTCCCCCTGCCGTGAATATGAAAATGCCAAAGCTCTTGAAGAGTTGTCGCAACGCATGCGTCGGCCGAACTCGCGCCCTGGGGCCGGATTTGTTGATGTTGAAGACCCGGTTACTCTCGTGACGGGGCGTCGGACCACCACTTTCCGCACCAGCAGGCCCACAATCTGACATCCTAAGTGGAAGCTTCCTTCCTAACTTTCGTCCTGCTGAATCAGCGCGCGGATGACCACTTTTCCACTTTCGCTATTCCCTTCCGCATCCCCGCGCATACACGCGATCTCTTGCCCCGAAGGGTCAAGGATCAGCTTGATCGGTAATCCCAAGACCCCGATGTTACGCGCAAGTCTGGGCTTTGGGTAATTGTATTTTGGCCCTTCTCAATCGTCGAACATGTTCAAATTTTGTTAATTTCGCCTAAATTTTGCCACAATCCCGCCATAAGAATGCCATCGTGGAGACTGGGTTTGCCACGTTAGTATGAGTATTTTTAGGGCTGTAAATGTGTGGTTTTGTGAACTGCAAAGGTCGTCACCTTTGCGCGCTGGCGAACGTGTCGCCATGTCCAGAATATCTATATTCAGACAGCGACAACGAGCTAATACAAAGCAGACGCCGCCGGATTTCGCGATCCGGACCGGGTTTTGTTGAAGTTGACGAGCTTTTTCGCCAGGTAAGTTACGATTTGGCAACCGCGTTCGCCGCGGAGTAGTAGCTTTTAGTTTTCGTCGCTTGTGATCAACGCGCTGACGACCGCTTTTGCGCTATCGCCGTTCCATTCGGCATCGCCGCGCATCCGGGCAATTTCCTGCCCTTCGGGGTTGAGTATCAATGTAATCGGCAATCCAAGCACCCCAGAATCGCGAGCAAGCGATGATCGCGGATCAAGGTATTTCGGCAGGTTTTCGACGCCGATCTCGTCGAAAAACCGATCTATGGCCGGTAAGGGATTACGACCGGTGGCAATCGTTACGACCTCGAAGGTGTCGCCGCCAAACTCCGCCTGCAATTCGGCCAGTTGCGGCATTTCCTTGCGGCAGGGCGCGCACCACGTTGCCCAGAAGTTCACCAGCACGTGCTTTCCCTGAAAATTCGCCAGCGTTAATTCGGCGCCCACAGCATCTGTGAAAACCTCGGTCGACACAGGGCTCGGCTCGCTGAAAATCAACTTTTTCATCGTGCCTTCGCGCAGGCTTTCGGCCAGGGCCACATCGGCGGCTGACGGGTTTGCACCAAGTGCGAGGGCCGTGTAGAGGACGGCGAGGATCAAACGCATGTTTTCCTCCGAAGGAAACGAACTATGACCGACAGCGCAAACACGATGTGGGGCGGCCGCTTTGCCGAAGGCCCCGACGCGATCATGGAGGCAATCAACGCCTCGATCGGGTTTGACCAACGGCTTGCGCGCCAGGACATCGAAGGCTCGCGCGCCCACGCCGCCATGCTGGCGGCCACGGGCATTATCGAAACTAGCGACGCCGAGGCGATCCGGGAAGGCCTGCTCACGGTCTTGTCAGAGATCGAGGCCGGAACGTTTCAGTTTTCGACTGAATTGGAAGACATTCACTTGAATGTAGAGGCGCGGCTGAAGGAATTGATCGGCGAGGCGGCGGGGCGGCTGCACACGGCGCGAAGCCGTAATGATCAGGTTGCGGTGGATTTTCGGATGTGGGTGCGGGACGGGTGCGATGCCGCAGTTTCCGGGATTGCCGCACTGCAAAAAGCGCTTCTGGGGCAGGCGGAGGCGGGTGCGGATTGGGTGATGCCCGGTTTCACCCACTTGCAGACCGCGCAGCCCGTGACCTGGGGCCACCACATGATGGCCTATGTTGAGATGCTGGGCCGCGATGCGGGGCGATTTGCGGATGCGCGGGTGCGGATGAACGAATGCCCGCTTGGTGCGGCGGCACTTGCCGGGACGTCGTTTCCCATCGACCGCGAGATGACGGCCAAGGCGCTTGGCTTTGACCGGCCCAGCGCCAATTCCCTGGATGCGGTCGCGGATCGCGATTTTGCGCTGGAGTTTCTTTCTGCCGCGTCGATCGCTGCGATGCACCTCAGCCGTCTGGCCGAGGAGATGGTGATCTGGTCGTCGGCGCAGTTTCGCTTTGTTGCGATGTCGGACAGGTTTTCAACGGGTTCGTCGATCATGCCGCAAAAAAAGAATCCGGACGCGGCAGAGCTGGTGCGCGCCAAGATCGGGCGGATTCTGGGGGCAACCGTTGGCTTGTTCACGGTCATGAAGGGATTGCCGCTGGCCTATTCCAAGGACATGCAGGAAGACAAGGAACAGGTCTTCGATGCTGCCGACAGCCTGATGCTGGCGCTGGCCGCGATGGAGGGCATGGTGCGGAACATGTCGGCCAATCGCGACGTTTTGCGGGCGGCGGCGTCGTCGGGATTTTCAACGGCGACCGACCTTGCCGACTGGCTGGTGCGTGAAGCCGGTTTGCCGTTTCGCGAGGCGCATCACGTAACGGGTCGTCTGGTCGCGATTGCCGAGGCCGAGGGCAAGGATCTGCCGGACCTGACGCTTAATCAGATGACATCCGAACATTCCGGCATCACTGAGGCCATTTATGACGTTCTGGGCGTAGACAACTCGGTCAGAAGCCGCACATCCTTTGGCGGCACATCACCCGATCAGGTGCGCCAGCAGATCGCGCGCTGGAAAGAGCGTTTGGCATGAGATTATTGTGGATATGTGGCGCCATGCTACTGACTGCCTGCGAAAACCCGCGCCTTGGCGTGGGTGCTACAATTTCTGGAAGCGGCATGAGTGTTTCCCCCACAGTTTCGGGGGACGTTGGCGGTGCGACGGTTTCGGTGAGCGGATGAGAGCCCTGATCCTTCTGAGCCTTCTCGCACTGGTGGCATGTGGTGCAGATGGCGCGCCGGAACCGGTTGAGCCGGGCATCACCGTCACCGGGCAAGTGAAGATCGGCGTGGCAGGCACGTCTTGATGTCGCCTTTGCGGATGATCTATCTGGCCCTGGCCATTTGGGGCGCGGTTCATCCGATGTACTTTTTTATCATCTACATGCGCGAAAGCGGCACGGCCATGTCGGGGCTGGTCGACGCATGGTATGCGAACGCCTCGACCACGGGACTGGCCTGGGAACTGACAATCGCTGCGATTGCCTTAACCATCTGGGCGATTGCCGAAACCTGGGTTCGAAGAAACTGGTCCGCACTTCTGGCAATACCGGCGACCTGGGTCATTGGCATCAGCTGTGGTTTGCCGCTTTATCTGTTCCTGCGCACACGAGGGGTCGATTGACATGACAAACCATCTTTATCAGGGCGACCTGCCCGATAATCTCGATCTGGGCGACATCGTTGCCATCGACTGCGAAACGATGGGCCTGCACCCGCACCGCGACCGATTGTGTCTGGTTCAGCTTTCCGGCGGCGACGGCAACGCGCATCTGGTGCAGATCGCCAATGGCCAGACGTCGGCGCCCAATCTGTCGAGTCTTCTGACCGACCAAAACGTGCTGAAGCTTTTTCATTTTGGCCGGTTTGACATCGCGGCGTTGCTTAATGCCTTTGGTGCGCTGACCGCGCCGGTATATTGCACCAAAATCGCATCGAAACTGGTGCGCACCTATACTGACCGGCACGGGCTGAAGAACCTTCTGGACGAGCTTTTGGACGTCGATGTCTCGAAGTTGCAGCAGATGAGCGACTGGGGCGCGGCAGACCTTTCAGACGCGCAACTGGCCTATGCCGCGTCGGATGTGCTTTATCTTCATGCACTTCGCGATAAGTTGAACGAGCGTCTGGCGCGCGAGGGCCGCACTGATCTGGCAGAGGCGGCGTTCGATTTTCTGCCAACGCGGGCTAGGCTGGATCTTGCCGGTTGGCCCGAGATCGACATTTTTGCGCACTAGGCGTTTCGTCTTGGCTTTGAATCACAATTCGCTGCCTCTCAATCAGCAAGATGCTGCTTTCGAACGCGAATTATGATGCACGATGTTTCATATTAAAGTCGAAACGCCTGAGGCGAACCCCTATATAGGGTCGGTGATGATCGCCGCAGACAACACATATTCCCGGTTCGTCTTCTGGCTGAAGGTATTGCTGCCTTTGGCGGCGCTGGCGATATTGTCGACGCTGTTTCTGGTGGCTGAAACGCTGGACCCCGATAAGGCCATTCCTTACGCCGATGTGGACGTTGAAAAGCTGATCCGCGAGCAGGGCATCACTAACCCGGCGTTTGGCGGCGTCACGAAAAGTGGTACCAGAATTTCGGTGGCTGCCAGAACTGTGCGACCAGACGAAGCATCGCCGCAAAGGTTTGTCGGTGAGGACCTCGTGGCACTCGTTGAATTGCCCAAAGGCACACGGATAGACATCGCAAGCCCGACAGGGATCATCGACAGCGGGTCGCGCGAAGCAATCCTTGATGGCGGTGCAAGGCTTGTGACATCGCAGGGATACACCGTGGATACAGAACGGCTGACGACACGCTATGACATTGTTCGCGCCGAAACCGCCGGCACAGTGTTGGCGACCGGCCCCGGTGGTGAAATTACAGCGGGACGCATGACGCTGGAACGCGACGTCGAAAGCGGTGGCCACGTTCTTGTTTTCAAGGACGGTGTTCGCCTGATATACCGACCGCAACCATGATGGAGCCTTAACCGCGTGTATTTGACCCGTTTTCTGACCGTTTGCGCAATCTGCCTTGGCTTGCCGACGCTGATCCACGCCCAGGGCGCACTGATCGACTTAGGCTCGCGCGCGTTTGACAGCGGCCAGCCGGTCGAGGTGTCCGCCGATTCCCTGAGCGTCGATCAGGCAACAGGTCAGGCGGTTTTTGACGGCAACGTTTTGGTGGTGCAGGGCGACGTTCGCATGTCGGCGGCGCGTGTCGAGATCGAATATAAATCCGGCGAAAGCGGCGCGCCCAGTGGCATTGCACGACTTATGGCGTCGGGTGGCGTCACGTTTGTGACCGCCACTGACGCAGCAGAGGCCCAGCAGGCGATCTATACGATCGACGACAGCAGCGTTGTTCTGACGGGCAATGTGTTACTGACGCAAGGTGCGACGGCCATTTCTGGCGAGCGGCTGGTTGTTGATCTGAAAAGCGGGAGCGGCCGGATGGAAGGCCGGGTGCGAACTGTGATTGATACCGGAGGAACCGACCAGTGACCCCGGAACTGAAAGTTGAAGAGGGCGGTCAGGGTCTGAAGGTTCGCAATCTCAGGAAGGCCTATCGACGACGCCCTGTCATTCGCGATGTCAGCCTTGACCTGAAACGCGGTGAGGTCGTGGCACTGCTTGGTCCAAATGGATCGGGCAAAACCACCTGCTTTTATTCCATTGCCGGGCTGGTGATGCCCGATGGCGGTGAGGTGATCATCGACGGGCAGGACGTCACAACCTATCCGATGTATCGCCGCGCGTTACTGGGCATCGGCTATCTGCCGCAGGAACGGTCGATATTCCAGGGTTTGAACGTCGAGGATAATATCCTTGCGATCCTTGAGATTGTCGAAAAGGACCGCACGAAGCGACGGGAACGCCTTGACGAGCTTTTGAATGACTTCTCGATCTCGCACCTGAGGCGCACACCTTCGGTCGCCCTGTCCGGTGGCGAGCGGCGGCGGTGCGAAATTGCGCGAAGCCTGGCCGCAAATCCGAAATATCTTCTGTTGGACGAACCGTTTCCCGGAGTGGATCCGATTGCCGTGGGCGATATCCGCGATCTTGTGACCGAGTTGAAAAACCGTGGCATCGGCGTGTTGATCACCGATCACAACGTTCGCGAGACGCTGGAGATCGTTGATCGCGCCTATATTCTGCACGATGGCAGCGTGTTGATGAGCGGAACGGCGGAGGAAGTTGTGGCGGATGAAAAGGTGAAACGGGTTTATCTGGGCGACAGCTTCCGAATTATGTAAGTGGGGGAACGCGCCATTGACAGGCGGCCCGAGTTCGTCACCAAATGGGTCCAATGAAGGATCAACCTTCCCTGCCCGGACGCCGAAAGTTGCCGCCGATGGAACGGATGGCTCCAGAGCAGAAGTATTGTTCCGAAAACTTAGTATGCGACGCGCCAGCCCGCGTGGCATGTCTTGTTCGCTTTGAAGGAGAACCATATGCGCTATCAGATTACCGGCAAACAAATAGACATCGGCAAGTCCCTGCAAACGCATGTGCAGACCAATCTTGGCGAAGTTCTGGAAAAGTATGCCGGTCGTCCAACTGATGCGAACGTCGTGTTTTCAAAAAGCGGGCACGAGTATGTTTGCGAGGCGACGGTCCACCTGTCGACCGGGCTGACGTCGCAGGCCAAAGCCCATGCCGTTGAGATTTATTCATCTTTTGATGGTTGTATTGAAAAGATGGATAAGCAGCTCAGGCGCTACAAACGGCGGCTGAAAGACCATCACAAGGACCGCACGTCACCAGTTGAACTTCTTGACGCAGCCTCGTATATCCTCGCCGCGTCGGATCAGCCGGAAGAATCGGAGCCTGACACACTCCTGCCGATGATCATTGCCGAGATGGAAGCGAAAATACCTTCGCTGTCGGTGGGTGAAGCGGTGATGCAAATGGAACTGGCGGGTGCCCCGGTGCTGGTATTCCGAAACGAAAAACAGGACGCTGGCGTGAATATCGTATATCGCCGCGACGACGGAAACATCGGGTGGATAGACCCGAACTGAAATAGGGGTAGGGGCCTGAGGCGGCTCTGCGGTAGGACAAGTAACTGATGGAATTGACAACAATTCTACGTCTGGAAGCGGTGAAGGCCGTCGGCGCTTTTGGAAGCAAGAAGCGTCTGTTTCAGGAGCTGGGCGACACAGCCGCAGTTGCGCATGGCGTCAGCAGTGCTGATGTGGCAGCGGCCCTTCAGGAACGCGAAAGCCTTGGGCCGACCGGAGTTGGCAAAGGCATAGCACTTCCGCACGCGCGGCTTGAAACCATCGACAATGTTCTGGGGGTTTTTCTGCGACTTGAAAAACCGCTGGAATTCGAAGCGGTTGACCGCCAGCCGGTGGACCTGATCTTTGCGCTGCTGGCACCGCAGGACGCTGGTGTGGAACACCTGAAAGCGCTGGCGTTGGTCAGCCGAACGATGCGCGACGCCAGCCTTTGCGGCAAACTGCGCGCGAATTTAGACTCGTCCACACTGCACACGCTGCTGACCGAGACGCCGAAAGTTCAGGCGGCCTGATTGCTGGCCTGGGCCGCCGTCCACTGAGAAAACCCAAACATCATGTAATCCCGCCGGTAAGCGTCTTCGACCGCGGCGTCGATGGATTGCGTGCGAACCTCGGCCAGTGAATAGGGCGACATCACGTCGAATTTTTCGCCCGGCGCATCAACGCTTAGGCCTGTTTCGGCGGCAACCGCCAAAAGTCCTTCGCCCAGCGCGCTTTCCCTGATGACGCGATCAGGAATGGAAAACCGGCCAATAGCGTTGAGCAGGATGTCCTGCGTCGCCCAGGTATTGTCGACCCGAAGTGACGTCTGGCCGCCAAGGTTGCCTTTCAGGAACTTCAGGAACGCCAAAAATGCGTCTCTCTGGTTCTCCAGCGTCCATCCCACATCCGGCCATTCAGCGGGCAGCGGCAGGTCGTATTGGCGGATCAAAGCGTCCCGCACATCAGCGTATGCGTCTTCGCCGGTTGGCAAAACGTAACGACAAAAGGCATCGTAGGCGCGCGGTAACGGGTGACGAACAACGGTGAAGGACCGATGGCCGGGGTGCTGGCGTTTCCAGCGGCGAAGGTCGCGTTGGCCCATCCCGCTTTGCAATTCACCCTCCTGATCGACCGATTCCAGCCAATCGGGCACCGGATCAAATCCTGCGCCTCGAATGGGCATGTAAAGCAACGGCGCGTTTTTGCAGGCCCGAAAAAACTTCAGTCCCGGGCCACGCCCCGGCTCGTGCAACGGTACCTGACCGGTATCCGGCATCGCGATGCTTCGAAGCGCATCTTCGGCAACCGTCGGGTTCGTCAGTCGTTCAGCCAATGGTGTTGGATTCTGAACCTTTGCGCGAACCCTGGACATGTCCGGCGCGGCCTCGATCCCAAGAAACCGCCCCAGGCCGTTGATCACGTCCTGGTCCGAGAGATTGTCATAACTGATGTGAAACGCGCTTTGTCCTGTGGTTTGCAATGCGCGTTCGATGTCTGCCTGAAATCCGGCAAGGGTATTCAGGAAATCAACGTATTCGTCCAGGTCGAACGGCACACGGGCCTTGCGGGCGCGCGTCAGATCACCAAGCCACCATTGGCCGGTTTTGCGCGCGATCTTAAGCGATACATAGCTGTCGATCGGCCGCCGCGTCAGAGTGATCTTCGCGGCTTTGTGATCGGTCAGAACATGGTCGATTGCGCGCGGATTATGGTCGTAAAACAGCCGAAACCCCGGAAACCCCTCGCCCGCCTTACGCATCGCGCCAATGGTTCGCACCGGATCAGCTTCGCGCGCAGCCATTGAAAGGTCGAACATTGTTTCAACCTTTGGCTTGCCAAAGAAGTGCGGGTTAAACAGCTCGCCATAGCTTTCGACGCCGGGAAATGCGGCCAGGTTTTCTTCAAGCAGATTTGAACCGGTTCGCATCCCGGCCAGAACGACAAAATAATCGAACTTGCTTTTGATCATATCAACTCAATTTTTGTGCGCCTTGGTGTGGTGTCGCGGAGCCGGGATCTGCCGCAGCGCGTCGTTCCGAAAACGCGCCTGCCGTATGCGGGTTCATGCCCGCATTTCGCAACTCTTGCAGAAACCCCGCAATCCCGTCCATGGGCCTGAGACGCGGCGGTTTAGCCAAGGTCTGAGCACCCGGAACCGACAGGTCGTCAAGGACGACCTGCAAGGGTTCGGTTGGGTTTTCCAGAAACTCGGCAAGGGTCCAGATACGCACGCGGGCGCGCGTTCGCCGTTCGCGCAATCTGTTCAGAAATGCCGCCTCGCGCCGCTGAAGCTGCGCTGCCGTTGCCCGTATTTCTCCAATTTGCTGACCGGATTGCAAAAGCGGCAACGCCCAGGCACCGCTGATGGCGGCGATCATCGCATTTGGATCGCGGGCCAGGAAGTCGCAGATTTTTTGCGAGTCTCGCCCCGAAAACAGAAACGCCTGATGTTCGCCGCGCGTGTTCCAGACCAGGTTGGTCAAGAACCCCTCGGGATTGTGGTTTCGCAGAACCGCAGATGACGACAGGCAGCCCGCATAGCCCGTTCGCCCTTCGGCAAACTCCACGCCTTCGGGCGCAAATATGTGCCCGTGCGCGTGCGAGCCCAGGCTTTCCGATACCCAATCGGGGAACCCGTGAAACAGGTCACCGAACCCGTGAAACACCGCATAGGGTGCCGCGGTCAGGTGGTTCTCGAACCCTTCGGCGGGATACCGGCCGGCCATTAGCAACCCCGGTCTGCCGCGCGTGCGCCGTTCGATGGATCTTGCAAAAATACGATCAATTTCGGTGGCGGGCGTGCCGGTTGCGGCCACCGAACGCGAGGCGGGCCCAAGAAATGCGCCATAAAGCTTGCGGGCACCGGGCCAGATTTTCCGGGCAAAGAAAGCGCCGCTTTGCCGCAAAAGTGCCAGGTGATCGTCGTAGAAAAGATGCGGCTTGCCTTGGAAATCAAACTTGGAAAGCGTCAGCGACCGGTTTTCGATTGCGCGCGCGTGGCGGCGCACAGTGGTTGCGTAATAACTTTCGTCCGGGATCCAGACCTGGCGAAAATACCGATCGCAAATATCTCGTTCCGGATCGTTCAGAATGCGCTCAATCGTCTTGCGGGTCAGGCACCACCATTGCGATCCCATGTGCGGCGCAATGCCTTTCGGAGTTGTGCGCCTGCGACCGGTGCGGCGCTGCGCCTCCACCCAGATATCGAACAACTTCTTTTGCCGCTTCCATGCGAACGGGAATGTCAGCGTGAACCTTTCTTCGCTAAGCCCGCCCTGGGTCCATGGAACTTCGCGGATTGTCACGCTTTCGATAAAGTCGGTGTCGGGATGATCGGCAAGGTAGCCGGTCAGATGATCCAGCGGCTTGATCGGAAGGCAGGCGCCCGAGATCAGATAGACGTGGCTAATGTCCGGCGCGATCTTGAGCAGCATTTCCGCCGAGCTTCGGCTTGCCGCGACCAGCGACCAGGTGCCCCAGTCGCATTTTATGCGCTGTGCGAAGTGAACGTTTCGCAAATCCCGCACCTGATCGACCAGATCGAAGAACGCCGCGTTCGGGGACCGGCGATCAACGTGGATCACAACCGGGCAGCCGTGGTCGGCCAGATGCCTGGCGACGTGCCCGGCCCGATCCAGCTCGGCGTGCGCCATCATGACAAAACCAACGGTCACGCCCAGTTGCCCTTCGACATGAGCCCCAGCACTTCAAGCTGACGCCATCCGATCAACCGTTCCGACCAGTCGCACCAAAGCCCGTTCTGGCCTTGCCCTTTGGCGTGGTAGGCATCGTATTCGCGGCCGCGTGCAAAGTGCTGACGCCGCTCAATCTCTTCGGCTGCTTTTTCTATCAGGCTGTCCAGAAACTTGGCGTGAAGCAGGCAACCGCTGGCTTTCTCGCCGCCGCGCTGATCGTAAACCTGGTTCAGGCCCCGGGGCAGCAACATATGCGTTGAGCTGACGTAGGTGAATTTCCGGTCCCAGCGGACGAGCGGTATTTTGTTCAGCGATGGCGCCTCTTCGGGCTCGTCCTCGAAATAGACGCGCGCCCTGGGTCCGCCTTGTATCCAGAGATTTCCGTATTTCGGATTTGGCGTCATGATGTAGTTGCCGGGATCGAACCAGGGTGCGAGTTCGAACGGGTCCTGGCCATCCTGGTATCTGAGTTGCGACAGCGGGCCGCGCGGATACATGTCCAGCAATAGCGTGCCAAACGATCGGATGCCGGATTGATCCAGCCAGTTGCAAAGCGCGGGAAGGGGCCGGGTATCGCAAAACGGGTAGACAAGAAATTCGTCCGGGTCGAGCGTCAGCGTCCAATGGCTGTGCGCGTAACGAAACTTCAGCCAGTTCGTCCAATCAGCGCCAAACCGGCTGTCGCGATAGTCTGCATTTGTGCGCCACAGCGATACATCGGGTTCGCCTGCCAGATACTCCGCCCCGCCATCGTCTGATCCGTTGTCCACAAAAAAGAAGTGATCGACGCCAAGCTCGCGATAATATTTGAGAAAATATCGCAGCCGGGGTTTTTCATTGCGGATTGTAGAAAATGCCAGGATTGCGCCCGGGCGGACGACGCGGGTGCGGTTAGCAACCGTGCTTAGCTCGCGGCGTTTTCGGGCCGCGCGCAGCTGAAGCCGCCGCCGTTCCATTCTTAGCCTGAAAGCCGCCCGAAGGCCCATGCTTACCCGTCCGCCCATCGCCGCGCCGGGTCGTGCCCGAAGCGCGGTCAGATTATTCCGAAGACAAGGTCGAAGTGCTTTTCCCAGGTTGGCAACCGATACGCCTGAAGGTCAGCGCGTCGGCGGGAATGCTCGGCCATATCCTCGCCAGCCAACTCTCTGATGGCCTGAAACCATTGATACATGTCACCGGGATCCGCGTAAATGGCATTGTCGCCGAGATAGATTTCCACCGAACGAAGTGGTGACGTGATCGTCGGGGTGCCAAGCGAGGTTGCCTCGAACGGTGGCAGGCCAAATCCTTCGACATGCGACGGGAACAAAAGAGCGGTCGCACCCGCCAGATGTGCTTTCATTTCCGCATCCGGCAGCGGGCCCAGTTCGAAGATAGTCCGGCCAACGTAGGGCGAGTTGTCAAGCCGGTCGAATACTTCGTCATTGCGCCAGCCACGGGCACCGATAATTCGAAGTTCCGGAATGCGGCTTTCTTCCATCTTGGAGTGCATCCGCTCCCAGATATCGAGCAGCAGTTTGTGGTTCTTGCGTGGTTCGATCGTGCCGACGACGACGAAATAAGGTTTTTCCGATCGCTCGACGTTCAGCGGCAGCCCGCCGATGTCGATCCCCAGGGGCGCGACCAAAACCGGCACACGGTGACCGGTCCCGACCATGCGCTTTGTAATGTTTTCCGCCACCTCTTCCGACGGCACGATGATGTGGTTGGCGAAGTTGATCACCGTCGTCAGCCGCTCGATGAATTTTGTGCGCGAGGTTTCGGTCTGAAATTCCGGGTAATCGATCGGGATCGTATCGTGGATCATGACGATCTTGCGGTGATCCGGCATCTCCATTATCGCCCGCATGGTTTGCGGATTCAGGTTTGTGTGCCCGACATTGATGTAGGCCAGCCCATTGGGCATCCGCCACATGATCTTTCGAATCGACAGCGACTTTGAGCGGCCCGACGCGATTGCCCGAATTGTCGAGGCCAGATCTGCGCCGTCAAGGTCGGTTCGGTCCAGATATTCGGGCAGTCGCGCCAGACGGTCTGGTTCGAACATCAAGAAACCGCGGGGGGTTCGGACGATAGCCCACCCGCCGCGACGGGCAACTTCTTCCAGGTATGCCCGCTCGACCCGGTCTATGCCGGTCGACGCGCCGCGCCCCAGCCGCGAAAAGGATCTGCTGAGATCAATGACCGGGGTAACCACGATTGGCGCCTGCAAGGTTTGGGGTTACGGTTGTTTACTCGGCCGCGCGAATTAGCGGTACAGTGTCGCGCAGATACGCTGAAAACTCGTCCTGCAACTCATCACGTGCAAGGGCAAAACTGACAGTGGCCTGAAGAAAGCCCGCCTTCGAGCCGCAGTCAAACCGCTGGCCCTTGAAACGAAGCGCGTGAACAGTCCGTCCTTCGGTAATTTCCTCCGCAATGGCGTCGGTCAGTTGAACTTCGCCACCCGAACCTTGTTTCTGACGGTTCAATGTGCCCAAGACCGTCGGCGTCAGGATGTAACGGCCAATAACCGCGAGGTTGGACGGTGCGTCCTCCACTTCGGGCTTTTCGACCATACCGCGAATGGTCGCGATATCGTTCTGTTCGTCTTCGACATCAAGGATACCGTAGGAAGACGTCTGCTCGCGCGGAACTTCCATCGCGGCCACCATCGAGCCGCCGGTTTCCGCGTAAGCATCCACCATCTGGCGCAGACAGGGTGTTTCGGCGGCGATAACGTCGTCGGGCAAAATCACCGCAAAGGGTTCGTTGGCGATCAGGCGGCGTGCGCACCATACCGCGTGGCCAAGGCCCATGGGCTTGTGCTGACGGATATAGGCGATCGCGCCGGATTCCATATTCGTGGATTTCAGGGTTTCGAGCAGGCCGGTCTTGCCGGATTTTCGCAAGGCCGATTCAAGTTCGGGCGCGTGATCGAAATAGTCTTCGAGCGCGGATTTTCCGCGCGACGTGACAAAGATGAATTCCTTAATTCCGGCGGCCCGTGCTTCGTCAATCGCGTATTGGATCAGCGGGCGATCCACCAGCGTCATAATTTCTTTCGGAATGGACTTTGTCGCGGGCAAAAATCGCGTGCCCAGGCCGGCGACGGGAAATATCGCTTTGGTTACTCGTCTTTTCAAATCTCGATCCTCAACCTCTCACGTGTAACATAGCCGAAAATCGCGTTCCGGCTCACCATTTTCATTCTCAACGCTGGGTCAAAACGTGACCGTCCCACCCGCTCCCTATATGGGCTCAACTTTCGTCGATCCCCCTTTGCAATTCAACTCGAATGGCTTCTTCTTTCACGCGGTCGGCAAATCTGCACCACCTGAACCGAGGTCCGGTCCGCACGCTGCGGCCAAACTGGCCACCGGTCTGGGACCAGACACCCGTTTCGAGGTATCGAAGATGGTGGCGTACAGGGGTTAAAGAGAAGCTGAAATGGCTGACCCGATCGCCTGCGGTGGCCATTTTTACGGCCTCTGCCAGCCGCGTTTTTCGGTGAATTAGCCGGGATGACAACACCTGGTGCCCCGGCGGCCCGGCTGGGATCGGTTGAAAATCTGACCGCTGCGTGTCGGTCATCGCGGGGATGTTCGCAAGCGCGACGGTCAGGCCCTCATCCCATCCCAATCTCAGGTCGTGAAGAAGACTTCTGACGTCGCGGGGCTCGCAGGTACCGCGCACCATATGGGCAAAAAGCCGGGTCGCCTCGCGTGCTTTGACGCGGGCGAATATTTCGCCGGGATCCGCGCCGGGATGACGACGCAGATAGATTGCCGTGCTGCGGCCGATATCGAATACGCACGACGGGCGCCGCAGTTGCGTCCGCCGAACAGACGCGGCAAATGCGTGATGCACCTCGGCCAGCGGTGCGACGGCGGCGCGCTTGCCGGATTGCGATAGCCTTAAAGACAAATCCGCGTCATCGAGATAATACCGAAAAGCCGTATCAAAACCGCCAAGCGCAATCAGCACATCGCGCCTGAGAACGAAATTCGTCCCGACAAGCTTCAGCGCCCGACCCGGAACCAGCGTCGGCAGGAACGGAACGTCGTCCTTGCCTTCTTCCGAATGGGTTTCGGCTTCGGTATCCACCGCCTCCGTCCGGCTTTGAAAGCTGATCCCGTTTCGGCCGCGAACATACCCGACAGAAGCGACCGCGCCCGTCCGAGCGAGGGCGTCGGCGTGGTGCCTAAGCCACATGGGTTCGGGCACCGCATCGTCGTCGATAAACGCGACATATTCGCCTGCGGCCATCGCCAGTCCGGCGTTGCGGGTGGTCGCAATGTTTGGCGCGTCGCATCGCACGGTTTTGCAATGTGCCGAAACGGGGTGGCTGGAGATTGCGATCAGGCCGGGATTGTCGGCAGCGACAATGATTTCAAATAGCGGATAGTCCAACTGCCAGAGCGCCGTCAGGCAGCGCCTGAGCCAGGCAGGCCGCCCATAGCTGACGACGACAACGCTGAACGTTGGAATTTTCGTCGCATTGGACATGGATCAGCCGACCTTGAGATTGACGCCTGGCGCAAATGCCAGGAAATGCGGGTTGCGGAAGCCGGGTTTGCTGTAGCCGAGAATTTCCAGCCCGTCGCGCGCAACAACCTTGCCCCCGGCGGCACGCAATACGGCATGGCCTGCGGCGGTATCCCACTCCATCGTGGTGCCAAGACGCGGATAAAAATCCGCCTCACCCGCCGCGACAAGGCAGAACTTTAGCGATGAACCGGCACTTACGGACTCCGCGACATCGTAAAGGCCGATATAGGCGTCGGTTGCTGCATCGCGGTGCGACTTCGACGCGACCACACGTAACGCCGAGTTGTTCGGGCGCGAGACCCTGATCGTCTTTGTTTCCCCGATGGTCGCAGGGTCAAACGGCCCCATTTCTTCAACAGCGCCACCGTCGGCAGTTGTGAAAAACATGCGCCCCTTTGCCGGGGCGTAGACAACGCCTAATGTAGGCACGCCATCTTCGACGATGGCGATGTTCACCGTGAAATCACCGCGCCGTTTCACAAATTCCTTTGTGCCATCCAGCGGATCGACGATCAGAAAAGTGCGCGCCGACAATTTATGCGTATCCGCCTGTTCTTCGGTGACCAGCGGCAGGTCGGGGAACGCGGCGCGCAGCCCGGCCGAGATAAGCTTATCAGCGGCTTCATCGGCCTCGGTCACCGGGCTTGCGTCAGACTTTGCACGGACATCGAAATTATCGCGCCCGTAGATCTCCATAATCACGGCACCGGCTTCGATCGCGAGGTGACGGAATGTTGCAACGAGATCGGTTCGGTGAAATTCCGCCATGTCTTGCGCCTTCGCCCTTTGACTACTGCATTTGCAGGCTTATGCTGCCTTTTGGGGGCATCACAAGCCCGGAGGCGTAACTTCGGGCAAATACGGGCAGAGGGTCATGTTTCAGGCCGAACGCAGAGCGACGCTGCTTGACGGCGCGTTCACATTTATGAATCTGACGTTTCACAACGCGGTTCGCGCGACACGGTCTTCGCACCGCGATGCGGTCCTCGCGATCCTGATGAATATCCTTCAGACGCTTGTCATGGTCGGCGCGTTTTACTTTCTGTTTGACGTGCTCGGGCTTCGGGGTCTGGCGATACGCGGTGACTTCCTGCTTTATGTGATGTCGGGTATTTTCGTCTTTATAACCCATGTGAAGTCGCTTGGCGCGGTGATGGGCTCGGACGGGCCCACATCACCGATGATGCAGCACCTGCCGATGAACCAGCCGATTGCGGTATGTGCTGCGGCCTTGGGCGCCCTTTACGTTCAGTTTATTTCAATGTTTGGCATTCTCATTTGTTATCATTTGCTGTGGACCCCGATTGAGATCGCGCAACCCTTTGGTGCTGCGATGATGTTGCTTCTTGCGTGGTTTTCAGGTTGCGCGGTGGGGCTTGTTCTTCTCGGGCTAAAGCCCTGGATTCCAAAGGGAACCAGCATATTCGCGCAGATTTACAACCGGTTTAATATGTTCGCGTCGGGAAAGATGTTCGTGGCCAACACATTGCCGGCGCATATGGTCGCGATGTTCTCGTGGAACCCGCTTTTTCACATCATCGACCAGGGCCGCGGTTATATTTTTGTAAACTACAACCCGCTGAAATCGTCGCTGACGTATCCGATTGTCGTCTCGCTGATTATCACAGCAATCGGGATCATGCTGGTGTCGCACGCAGCACGGCATGTGTCGCTTAGCTGGTCGGCGGGCCGGTGATCCGGGCGCTGATTACTGCTTTGATCCTGCTGGCGTCGCCTATTCTTGCTGAAAGCCACAGTTGGCCTGCGCTTTACGACCTTACCGGGGTGGCGGCGGACGAGGTGCTTAATATTCGCGCCGCTCCTGACCCAAGCGCCGAGATCATCGGAACGCTAGCGCCTGATGCGACACAGATCGAAGTCATCAAAGCAAATGATCAACGATCTTGGGGGTTGGTGAATACCGCCGAAAGATCCGGGTGGGTTGCGCTTCGGTTCATGGAGCGCCGGACTGGTGATTGGTTTGGTAGCGTCGACCCAAATACAGGCATGTCGCTGGCAACAACCCAACTGACGCGCTGTTTCGGCACCGAGCCATTCTGGTTGATGAATTTCAATGGACGGATTGTCGAACTATCCGGTACCGAAGCTCCGGATGCCAAGGGAAACGTCATAAGCCGCACGAACGCGGCGAACCGGGCTGACCGGTTCACTCAGTTTATGATTTTTGCCCACAGGCCAAGCAAAACACTATTTGACTTGATCACCGTCGTGCGCCCCGAGTTGTGCAGCGATGGCATGTCGGATCGGACTTATGGCATCGGAATTGATTTTTGGGGGATGGGTGAATTTGAAAATGACCCGCGCATAGTGAACTACTTTGTCACCGGCTGCTGCTCTATCGCGCCACTCGCAGAGTGACATTGATCCGCCCGCCCTCTGCCAACAAATCCGACGAACCAAACCTGATCCGGTCAATGCCGCGCCAACCAGCCGGGATAGATCTTGACGCCATTTAGATCGACGGGCGCATCGTTGATGCCTGCAAAGAGGTCCGGCACGAAATTTTCCCCGCTCAACTAACGAAAACAGCCGCCTCGGGCGCTTGCAGCGCCAATGGCTGCTCCCTATATACCGCACGAAGCCGTGATCGCCCACGAGGGCCGTCATTCGAAATGGGATGGGGACCCAGGGGCGCCATAAAGGGCCCGGTTCCCGTAAATCGCCGAAGAAAGAGGAATTGAGCATGGGTAAAGTCATCGGTATCGACCTTGGCACGACGAACAGCTGCGTTGCCATCATGGACGGGTCGCAACCACGCGTTATTGAAAACGCCGAAGGCGCGCGAACGACACCGTCGATCGTCGCCTTCACCGACAACGAGCGCCTGGTCGGTCAGCCGGCCAAACGTCAGGCCGTCACCAACCCCGAGAATACTGTATTCGCGGTGAAACGCCTGATCGGACGCCGGGTTGACGATGCGGAAGTCACAAAAGACAAGCATATGGTTCCCTACGAAATTGTTGATGGTGGCAATGGCGATGCCTGGGTTGAAGCCGGAGCCGAGAAGTATTCGCCGTCGCAAATTTCGGCATTCATCCTTCAGAAGATGAAGGAAACCGCCGAAAGTTATCTGGGCGAAGATGTCACCCAAGCCGTGATCACCGTTCCCGCCTATTTCAATGACGCCCAGCGCCAGGCCACAAAAGACGCCGGCAAAATCGCTGGCATGGAAGTGCTGCGGATCATCAACGAGCCGACAGCCGCGGCACTGGCCTATGGTCTGGACAAGAAAGAAACCAAGACGATCGCGGTCTACGACCTTGGTGGCGGCACTTTCGACATCACAATCCTTGAGATCGACGACGGCCTTTTTGAAGTGAAATCAACGAACGGCGACACGTTCCTTGGTGGCGAAGATTTCGATATGCGGATCGTCAACTATCTGGCCGGCGAATTCAAAAAGGAACACGCCGTCGACCTGACCGGCGACAAGATGGCGTTGCAGCGCCTGAAGGAAGCCGCGGAAAAGGCGAAGATCGAGCTTTCAAGCTCGACCCAGACCGAGATCAACCAGCCGTTCATCTCGATGGACCCAAATTCCGGCACACCATTGCACATGGTCATCAAGTTGACGCGCGCAAAGCTCGAATCGCTGGTCGGCGACCTGATCAAAAGGTCGATCAAGCCCTGTCAGGCTGCGCTGAAAGACGCCGGTCTTTCTACGGACGACATTGACGAGATTGTTCTGGTCGGCGGCATGACCCGGATGCCGAGGGTCACCGAGGAAGTGACGAAGTTCTTTGGAAAAGAGCCGCACAAGGGCGTGAACCCGGACGAAGTTGTGGCGATGGGTGCTGCCATTCAGGCAGGTGTTCTGCAAGGTGACGTGAAAGACGTTGTCCTTCTGGACGTGACGCCATTGTCGCTGGGCATTGAAACGCTGGGCGGTGTCTTCACGCGCCTGATCGACCGAAACACCACCATCCCGACGAAAAAGTCGCAAATTTTCTCAACCGCCGAAGACAATCAGAACGCCGTCACGATCCGAGTGTTCCAGGGCGAACGTGAGATGGCGGCGGATAACAAAATGCTGGGTCAGTTCAATCTGGAGGACATTCCTCCCGCGCCGCGTGGCATGCCGCAGATCGAGGTCGCCTTCGACATCGACGCCAACGGTATTGTTTCGGTTCAGGCCAAGGACAAAGGCACCGGCAAAGAGCAGAAGATTACCATCCAGGCTTCTGGTGGTCTTTCTGATGATGAGATCGATGCGATGGTCAAGGACGCCGAAGAAAACGCCGAGGCCGACAAAGAGCGCAAGGATCTGGTCGAAGCCAAGAACGGCGCCGAAAGCCTGGTTCATTCGACCGAGCGGTCGATGGAAGAGCACGCCGACAAGGTTGACCCGACCACGATCGAGGCCATCGAGCTGGCGATTGCCAACCTCAAGGAGCAAATGGAGACTGAAGACGCGGGCAAGATCCGCGGCGGTATCCAGAATGTGACCGAGGCCGCGATGAAGCTGGGCGAGGCGATTTACAAATCGATGCAAGAAAAGGCTGGCGAGGCCAGTTCTGACGAAGAGGAGCCGCGCAGCGTGGATGATGATATTGTCGACGCGGATTTCGAAGACCTCGACGAAGACAAGCGCGCCTGATCGGTGCCGGTGTAACGCGACCTGACGGGCCGGCCTGACTTTTCTGGGCCGGCCCGCGCGTTCCGAAGGGACGACACAAATGGCAAAGCGCGACTATTACGAGGTTCTGGGGGTGCCGAAGGGTGCGTCCGGCGACGATATCAAGAAAGCCTATCGCCAGAAAGCCAAGGCGGTTCACCCAGATAGCAATAGCGACAATCCGAACGCCGAGTCCGAATTCAAGGAAGCGAACGAGGCTTACGAGGTACTGAAAGACGGCGACAGGAAAGCGGCTTACGACCGTTTCGGCCATGCGGCTTTCGAAGGCGGCATGGGTGGCGGCGGGCGCCCCGGCAGTGCCAGTTACGGTGGCGGCGATTTCGCCAGTGCGTTTTCGGATGTTTTTGACGATCTTTTTGGCGACGTTATGGGCGGGCGTGGCCGTGGCCGTGGCGGCGGCGCACGGCGCGCCGTGCGCGGATCCGACCTGCGGTATAACCTTCGCATCTCGCTGGAAGAAGCCTTTGGCGGCCTGCAAAAGACGGTTCAGGTGCCAAGCGCTGTTGCCTGTGACACCTGCAACGGTTCCGGTTCCGAAGGCGGGGCAGAGCCCGCGGCCTGTCCGACGTGTTCGGGCATGGGAAAGGTCCGCGCGCAGCAGGGATTTTTCACCGTCGAACGCACCTGCCCGACCTGTTCAGGCATGGGGCAGATCATTCAGAACCCCTGCAAAAGCTGCGGGGGTGCTGGTCGGGTCGAGAAGGACCGTTCGCTTAGCGTGAATATTCCGGCAGGCGTTGAAACCGGCACCCGGATCAGGCTGGCCGGTGAAGGCGAAGCGGGTCTGCGCGGCGGGCCTGCGGGTGATCTGTATATATTCATCGAGGTTGCCAATCATCCGCTTTTCCAGCGCGACGGATCCGAACTTTATTGCCGCGTGCCGGTCAGCATGGCGTCGGCAGCGATGGGCGGCGATATCGAGGTTCCAACAATTGATGGCGGTCGCAGCCGTGTCAAAGTTCCTGCCGGAAGCCAGTCGGGCCGCCAGATGCGTCTGCGGTCAAAAGGTATGCCATCGCTGCGCGGCGGTGCGGCGGGCGACATGTTTATCGAACTGGCGGTTGAAACGCCGGTTAACCTGACGGGCCGCCAGAAAGAGCTGTTGAAAGAGTTCGAGGCGCTTTCCGAAGAAAACAACCCAGAATCGTCAGGCTTTTTCAGGAAGGTCAAGACTTTCTGGGAAGGAATGAAGGGCTAGGCTCTCCCCGCTAGAAGTCTGGCCAACCGCAAGCAATCCTGCGGCCAAATTAACCAGATATTCACCACGACCGGGCCAGCGTGCGAGGCATGTCCGGGCCGTTTTCATTTGAGGAGCCACCATTGCCCTTTCTCGAAGGGCAGGAGCTGATTTTGACCGGGTCCAGGGGCAAGTTACCGTCCTATATCAAGGATCATCGCAAGCGCCTGCGCGAGCGGTTTGTGGCAGGCGGGGCAATAGCGATGCCGGACTACGAGCTGCTGGAGCTGATCCTGTTTCGGTCGTTGCCGCGCTGCGACGTCAAACCCCTGGCGCGGCGGCTTCTGGAAACCTTTGGCGATTTCAATCGCGTGCTGTCGGCCCCGGTGGAGCGGCTGACCGAAGTGCGCGGCATTGGCGAGATTGTGGCGGTTGATCTGAAAATCGTCGAGGCCTCGGCGCACCGGCTAAGTCGAACCAAGGTGTTGAAAACGCAGGTGGTTTCAAGCTGGGACGCGCTGTTGGAATATTGCAGAACAACGATGCGCACGGCGAGGTCGAACAGTTTCGCGTGCTGTTTCTGGATAGAAAAAACGTGCTGATCGCGGATGAACAACAGGCGAAAGGCACGGTTGACCACGTGCCGGTCTATCCGCGTGAGGTGGTCAAGCGGGCGTTGGAACTGAACGCGAGCGCTTTGATTTTGGTCCACAACCACCCATCGGGCGACCCAACACCGTCTGAAAGCGATATTTCTATGACGGCGCAGGTTGCCGCCGCCGCCGAAGCTCTGTCGATCAGGCTGCACGATCACCTGATCATTGGAAAATCGGCCGAGTTTTCATTTCGGACCGCGGGCTATCTATGATCGGCTTTTGCCCAGACCTCGACCCGGCGGTTAACCCGGCGGCCCCAGAGAACCCCGTCGCAAGCCATGGGCAACGCCTCGCCGAAGGCATCGACCGCGAAGCGTACCGGGGCATCCCCGGCAATCTGAGTGATCGCTTCATAAACCCGTCTTGCCCGGCGCTGCGACAGCCCGAGGTTCGCGCCCCGTTCACCCTGACCGTCGCTGAAGCCAGCAAACAACAGCTCTTGGCCGTCAAATGCGCCATCGTTGATTGCATCCGCCAGGCGGCGAATGTTCGAGCGCGACTGCGCATCAAGCTCGCTGGACCCATCGCGGAACCGAAACGTCAGCGTCAGCCTGGCACCCGTCGCCAATGCCCGCAACATCCGCCGCATCTCGGACAGCGCCAGGTCGTCTTCGCCTGCCGCAAGGACCGAATGGGCAATGCGCTCGCCCTGTTCGGCAAAAGTTATTTCGCCGATGGCCTGGTCGATAAACCCGGTGTTTCGCACGATCGACTGCGCCTCGTTTGACCGAACGTAGGCCACAAAATCGCGGATGACGCGCGGCTGGCGCGCACCCAAACGGTGCAGGAATACATGCTCGGTCAACGGATAGTCTTCGGCCTTGATGCTGGAACGCATCGCCGGCATCCCGCGGCCACACGGCCCGCTTAGAATGAGCGGGACGGCGTTGCCGATCCGCGAAAAAAGCGTCAGCCCCAAAGCCCCCGGGTCAGAGGCAACATCATCGGCGAGCGCATCCAGATCGCCGTGTGCTATAGCCGATTGCGGCGACCGCGACGTGAGCGAACCAAGCCGTGACAGGCCCTGAAGCAGTCCAAGACGCGGCGCTGGCAGGTGAATTTGTCCCGGTGTGGCTTCATATTTTGCCGGATCAACAGTTTGCCCGGTCAAGATCCTTCGCAGCAGTTCGGTATCAATCGACGCGATGGGATTATCTGGCGCCACGATCGCAACGAGCGCGTCCAATGCGATGACGTCCGACTGCCAGGGCGCGCGGGCTTCCTGACGGCTAACCTTAAGTTCAACCGGCAATTCCATCGCGGCGCTTTGGTCCGGACCCAGCGCTTCGATCTCGGCAATTACACGGGCTGAACGGCGGTCTTTCAGGCTCCACTGGAAGTGATCGTCGCTAAGAAATGTATCTTCAAAAACAAGGCCTTGCCGCTGCGCGAAGCCTGACATCAGAGGTGCGACAAGCTCGCGCAACAGAACTGGCGGACCGGTGATCGCGATGCGCGCCACCATGGCGTCGGGGTCGGGGCAACCCTGCCCCGCGCAGACGACATTTCCGGCATCCAGCGTCACCTGCCCAAATTCTGTTTCAACCCGGAAAAACTCGCCGTCGAAGGATATCAGCCTGCCTTCCACCGACAACCCGCCGTCGGGCGTTGCGAGCGTGACATACCCGGTTTCTGCCTGCGCAGTTAACGTCGCTGGCAGCCACAACAGCACAAGGCACGCGGCAATGCGGATCATCGGCAGCGACTGTCCCTTCGGGTTTAACGCCCTGCCAGTCTCAGATCCCTGAACAGGTTTTTCAACAGAACGATTTCACCAAGCGCCTCGCAATCCGGCATCGAAAGCACAACTTCGCTGGTTTGCAGGCCGCCAAGTGCGTCGGTTTGTATTGCCGACGCCTCGGCAACGCGGCCGCAGGTTGCAGATGTGACCTCGGCCTCGGCACTAAGGCGCACAACACCGCGCGAGCGGGCGTCTTCGCGCGGATAGGTATATATTTCAGCGACGCTGCCGGTGCCGTCACCCAGTCTGGTCAGGAAGCCGCCGACGCCACGGACCGTGCGAGCCGGTGTGCCGCGATGCGCCGAATAGATATGGCCCCGCTGACCGTGGGCAGCGCCAAGTTCCAACGCGTGAAGCGTCAGGATCTGGGTTCCTTCCCAGGACAGTGCGACGCGATACAGCGCCTCGACCTCGGGCAGTTCCAACACCTCGTGCCCGAATGTGTTGTCGGGGTAGGCTACTTCAATGCGCGCCACCGGGCTGAGTGCGGGAAGATCAATTGAAAGGCGGCCCTGTGCATCCAGCGTTTCAGTAATGTTCAGACCGCTGTGACGGATGTGTACCGGCGACGACGGCCAGCAGGGTGCGGAGATTGTCAGGCCGATTATCCCGGCAGGTTTGGCCGTGGTCACAAGTTCGGCGCGACAGGGCGCGCCTAGCGGAACAAGCCTGGCTTCGTCACGCGGCAGCAACGGCGCGGGCTGGTCGCGGGTCACGCGGTCGCGCAGGCTGGGGGGTGTCTGAAGTATCGGTGTCAATGTGGCCGCTGGCGGCACCGGCAACTCCGGTGGTTCACCCGCCCGACGAAGCAGCGGTGCGGCGTCGGGGGCAATTCCGGTATTGACCAGGGGTGTGTTATTGACTGCCAAGGACTGCATGACATGGCCGCTGGCGAAAGCAACCAGCAGGGTGCCGACAATCATCAGTGCCCGCCGCCAGTTAAGCGCCGCAAATAAGTTCATGCCTGCCTCCATCTAAGGCCACCGGAAAACCGGCGACCGGGCAGTCGTTGTCGCTGCCCACGTGTTAAGGCGAAAGTTTAAAGGAAAAGTTCAGTCCCTGTCTGCGTTTACGTGTTTACCGGGGACATTTCTGAGGCATTTTGAGTCGAATTCGCCACAGCGCGTCAAAGCGCGCCGTGACAATGTTTGAATTTCTTGCCGGACTCGCAGGGGCATGGATCATTCCGGCCGGGATTTCCCCAGGTGGACCGGTCGACTTCATCAAAGCCCGCGTCGATTGCTGCCTGGGTCGGTGTCGGCGGGTCATTGTTATCGACGGCAGGTGCGGTGCCGGTTGCGGCCTGCTGCTGCGCCAGCATCTGTTGCAACATCGCCTGCTGTTCTTCCTCGGACATCGGGCGGATCTGCGCAAGCTTCTGGGTCACCTCGCCACGAAGGCTGTCGAGCAGGCCCTCGAACAGCTGGAACGATTCCGTCTTGTATTCGTTCACCGGGTCGCGCTGGGCGTAAGCGCGAAAACCGACGACCGAGCGCAGATGTTCGAGCGTGAGAATGTGTTCGCGCCATTTCGTGTCCATCGTTTGCAGCAAAAGCTGCTTTTCGATGGATCGCATATTTTCTTCGCCGAATTTCTCGGTCTTGTCGGCCATGAACTCGTCGGATGCCGCATACAGCCGTTCGCGGATCATTTCGTCATCGACGCCTTCTTCGTCACCCCATTCGACAACGGGGACATCAATGCCAATACGTTCCTGGACTTCGGCCTTCAGACCTTCGGTATCCCACTGATCTGCATAGGATTTCGCCGGGATGTGGGTATCGACCAGATCATCGACCACTTCGTGCCGCATGTCCTGAACAATCTCTTCGACTTCTGTGGATTCCATTATTTCCATGCGCTGGCCGAAGATCACTTTCCGCTGGTCGTTCAGAACATCGTCGAGTTTCAAAAGCTGTTTGCGAATGTCGAAGTTCCGGCCCTCGACCTTGGCCTGGGCGCGTTCGAGCGATTTGTTCACCCAGGGGTGCTTGATCGCCTCGCCTTCCTGCATACCCAAAGTGTTCAGAACCTTGTCCAGACGTTCGGAGCCAAAGATCCGCATCAGGTCATCTTCAAGGCTGAGGAAAAACGACGACTTTCCGGGGTCGCCTTGTCGGCCTGACCGGCCGCGCAACTGGTTGTCGATGCGACGGCTTTCGTGGCGTTCGGTGCCCAGAACATACAGACCGCCTGCTTCCAGCACTACTTTCTTGGCGTCCGCCACCTCGGCCTCGATTTTCGTTCGAACGGCATCGGGATCGGCTTCAGGATCGGCGTCCAGGTCCTGCATCACGCGCATTTCCACGTTGCCGCCAAGCTGAATATCGGTGCCGCGGCCCGCCATATTGGTCGCAATCGTCACCGCGCCGGGTTTGCCCGCATCCGCGATGATTTGCGCCTCTTGCTCGTGCTGGCGGGCGTTCAGGACGTTATGCGGGACGCCTTCTTCTTCCAAAAGCCCAGACAGAAATTCGGACCGTTCAATCGACGTTGTGCCGACAAGAACCGGTTGGTTTTTCTCGTTGGCTTGCTTGATCGCAGCAACGACGCCTTCGAACTTTTCCTTCGACGTGCGATAGATCTGGTCGTCTTCGTCTTCGCGCGCGACATCGACGTTGGTTGGGATTTCGATCACGCCAAGCCCATAAATCTCGGCAAATTCCTCCGCCTCGGTCGCCGCCGTGCCGGTCATACCAGCCAGCTTGCTGTAAAGCCGGAAGTAGTTCTGGAAGGTGACGCTGGCCAGCGTCACGTTTTCCGGCTGGATCGCCGCGCCTTCCTTGGCCTCGATTGCCTGATGGAGACCATCGGACATCCGGCGACCAGACATCATGCGCCCGGTAAATTCGTCGATCAGCACGACTTCGTTGTCGCGGACGATATAATCTTTGTCCTTGGAGAACAGCTTGTGCGCACGCAGGCCTTGATTGATGTGATGGACGATTGTCGTGGATTCAGGGTCGTAAAGCGATTGTTCTTCGGGAAGCAGGCCTTCGGCGTGAAGGACCTCTTCCAGAAACTCGTTGCCCTCGTCGGTGTAGGTCACGTTCCGCGACTTTTCGTCGATTGAATAATGCTCGTCCGTCAGTCGCGGGATCAGTTTGTCGATCGAGATGTAAAGCTCGGACCGATCCTGTGCCGGGCCGGAAATAATCAACGGGGTCCGGGCTTCGTCGATCAGGATCGAATCCACCTCGTCGACAATCGCGAAGAAGTGCCCGCGCTGCGACATGTCGATCAGATTGGGTTTCATGTTGTCGCGAAGATAATCGAAACCAAGTTCGTTATTGGTCGCGTAGGTGATGTCGGCGGCGTAGGCCGCTTTCTTTTCGTCATCCGGTTGATGGGGATAGACAACACCGGTTGTCAGGCCCAGCGCGGTATAGACCTTGCCCATCCAGTCAGAATCCCGCTTCGCCAGATAGTCGTTCACAGTGACGATATGAACATTATTTCCGGTCAGCGCGTTCAAGTAAGCGGGAAAGGTCGCGACCAGTGTTTTGCCTTCGCCGGTTTTCATTTCGGCGATATTGCCCTGGTGCAGAAACAGGCCGCCGACAAGCTGGACGTCAAACGCGCGAAGGCCCAGCGCGCGTCTTGCAGCCTCGCGGCAGTTTGCAAACGCTTCGGGCAGAACATCGTCCAGCGCTGCGCCGTCAGCCACACGTTTCTTCAGCTCGTCGGTCTTGGCGATCAGTTCGTCGTCGCTAAGGGGTTCAAAATCGGGCTCGAGCGCATTGATCTGGTCAACGACGCCCTGAGTGGCCTTGATCTGGCGATCATTGACCGTGCCGAAGACTTTCTTCGCGATCGTTCCGAAACCAAGCATATGCACCTGCCTCAAGTGGGTTTGACTGACGAGGTTGTGTGAGGGGATACGCTTGCCCGTGCCTCTGGCCCGCCATAGAAGGGCAAAGTAACCCGCCTCACCCCGTTGCCAGCGATGTAAGGGGCGGGTTTCTGACTGTCAACGTCGCCTGCCGCTGCGGCACCGAGAGAGGTTTGATAATGCTGTCCAAAGCCACGATTTCCGCCGCAATTGTTGCCCTTTTAGCGCTTTCGGCGCCGCTTCGGGCCGACAGTCACATCGGCGCCGACACAGTCGTTGCGACGGTTAACGACACGGATATCACGTTGGCGCATATGATTGTCCTGAAGCAGCGGCTTCCGGCGCAGTACCAATCGCTTTCGCCGGATATTTTGTTTGAAGGGATCCTGGATCAACTGGTGCAGCAGACGATCCTGGGCGGGCAATCGGGCGAGCTTTCGCCTGGGTCGGTCGCGACGCTGGAAAATGAAGAGCGGGCACTTAGGGCGGCCGAAGTGATCACGGAGATATCGTCAGATGCTACCACCGATGCCGCGCTCAAAGCAGCCTACGACATGGCCTACGGCGGCACGGAGCCTGAGACCGAATACAACGCCAGCCACATTCTGGTTGAAACCGAGGACGAGGCGAAAGCGCTGGTTGAAGAGCTTGGCAATGGCGCGGATTTCGCGGAACTTGCGCAGGAGAAATCGACCGGTCCCTCGGGGCCGAATGGCGGGCAATTGGGATGGTTTGGCGTCGGTGCCATGGTCCCGCAGTTTGAGGCCGCCGTTGTCGCAATGGATATCGAAACCGTATCCGGCCCCGTTCAAACGCAGTTTGGCTGGCATGTCATCCGGCTGAACGAAACACGCCTGAAGGAAGCGCCGGCGCTGGATGAGGTTCGCGCCGAGATTGTCGATCAGATTCAGCGCGAGGCGATTGACGCGCGCGTGGCCGAACTGTCGGACGGTGCAGACATCACCCGAAAAACGACCACCGACGTTGATCCCAAACTTCTGGACGATTTTTCGCTTCTCGGAGAATAACTATGGCAGACCTGCCGGTGTCGCCGTTGGCCCCAAAGGGCGGCTTTCCCGATCTGCCGGTGATCGACGGCGTTCGGTTTTCTGCGGTTGAGGCCGGGGTTAAATACGCGGGCCGCGCTGATGTGATGTTGGCCGAGCTTGCGCCCGGAACCGTCATCGCGGGCACGTTCACCCGCTCGAAGACCCGCGCGGCACCGGTTCTGGATTGTCAGGCCAAGCTGGGCGGGCCGCCTGGCAATGGGGCAGCGATCGTCGTAAACGCCGGAAATGCCAACGCTTTTACCGGCGCCGATGGGATTGCGGCGGTCCAGGCGATCACCGGGCAAGCCGCGAGCGTGTTGGGCATCCCCGAAGCCAGGACCTTCACGTCATCCACCGGCGTTATCGGTGAGAAACTGCCGCATGGGCGCATAACCTCGGCTTTTGATGCGCTGAAAGACGGGCTTTCGTCAGAGGGCATCGCCAACGCGGCAGCAGCGATCATGACGACGGACACCTTTGCGAAAGGGTCCACGCGCACCGTCGAGATCGAAGGCAAAACGGTGAAGATCGCGGGCATCGCCAAGGGTTCGGGCATGATCGCGCCGGATATGGCGACGATGCTGGTCTATATCTTTTCCGATGCGAAGATCGGGTTTGACGCGTTGCAGCAGCTGGTTTCCGGGCATTGCGATCAGACGTTCAACTGCATTACCGTCGATAGCGACACTTCCACGTCAGACACGTTGCTGGTGGCGGCGACCGGCGCGTCGGGTGTCGGGGTGGCCGGGAACGGACGATTTTCGGCCGCACTGTTCGAGGTCATGCACGACCTGGCCAAACAGGTTGTCCGCGACGGCGAAGGTGCGACGAAGTTTGTAACGGTGAAGGTCACAGCTGCTGCCGATAACGATGATGCACGTCAAATCGCATTCGCGATCGCCAACTCGCCCTTGGTGAAAACCGCCATTGCCGGGGAAGACCCGAACTGGGGCCGCATCGTGATGGCCGTGGGCAAATCCGGGGCCGAGGCGGATCGGGATCGGTTGTCGATCTGGTTTGGAACGACACTGGTGGCCGAAAATGGAAAAGTCGCGCCGGATTATGACGAGGCCGATGCGGCCACACATATGAAGGGCGATGAAGTCACGATACGAGCGGATCTTGGCCTGGGATCAGGGTCGGCGACGGTTTACACCTGCGACCTGACCGCAGGTTACATTGCGATCAACGCTGACTATCGCTCGTGAAGACCGTTCTAGTCAGCGCCGTCGCCCTTATCGACCCGGACGCCCGCGTGCTGATTGCCCAGCGCCCGACGGGCAAATCAATGGCCGGACTTTGGGAATTTCCCGGCGGCAAGGTCGAACCCGGCGAGACGCCCGAGGCGGCGCTGGTTCGCGAGCTGCATGAGGAGCTGGGGATCGACACCTGGGAAAGCTGCCTGGCGCCGCTGAGCTTTGCCAGCCACAGCTATGACGACTTTCATCTGCTGATGCCGCTTTTCGCCTGCCGGAAATGGGTGGGCGCGCCGATGTCACGCGAAGGGCAGGCGCTGAAATGGGTGCGGGCGACCGAACTCAAAAACTTTCCTATGCCGCCCGCAGACCTGCCGCTGATCCCAGTTTTGCGAGACTGGCTGTAGGCAGGCGGTAATTTGCGCAGGGCGTGTGACTTCTTCACGAAAACGTGTATACGTACATTCGCCCGAAAATGGGGATTCGGCGAGATGATCAGAACAATACTTCTTAGCAGCCGCGTGTCGGTGCAGGGATATTTCGTCCAGGCGCTGGCCGATGGACGTATTGCGGTCCGGGTTGGCCAGCAATTGTTTTTTGGGTTTCCTGTCTAACCGCTTACTCACGGAAAATAGAAAAGCGCGCTGAAACCTCGGCGCGCTTTTCAGTTTAACTTGTCAGGATCAGCTCAGGCTGCGCTCGACCTCTTCGCGCTCGAAAATCTCGATCACATCGTTTTCGCGAATGTCTTCGTAGTTCTCGAACGCCATGCCGCATTCCTGACCGGACTGAACTTCAGCCGCCTCGTCCTTGAAGCGCTTCAATGTCTTCAGCGTGCCTTCGTGGATCACAACATCGTCGCGCAGAAGCCGCACACCGGCTGAACGGCGCGCAACGCCTTCGGTCACAAGACAGCCTGCAACTTTGCCGACACCGGAAACTTTGAAAACCTCTTTTATCTGAGCGTAACCAATGAATTTTTCGCGAACTTCGGCACTCAGCAGTCCAGACGCCGCCGCTTTCACGTCGTCAACAAGATCGTAAATTACGCTGTAGTAGCGAATTTCGATGCCCTTTTGGTTGGCGCTGCTACGCGCCGGTGCATTTGCCCTTACGTTAAAACCAAAGACCGGCGCGCCCGACGCTTCGGCCAGACCGACGTCAGACTCGGTGATCGCCCCGACGCCGGAATGCAATACCCGAACGCGAACCTCGTCGTTGCCGATCTTCTCCATCGCCTGAACGATTGCTTCGGCAGAGCCTTGCACATCTGTTTTCACAACGATCGGCATCTCGGCGACGTCTTTGTCTTCTTTCGCCTTCGCCATCAGTTGCTCGAGCGTGGTTGCAGCACCAGCGGCAGCGCGTTTTTCCTTCGCGGCCTTTTCGCGATATTCGGCAATCTCGCGCGCCTGCGCTTCGGTTTCGACAACGTTCAGCACGTCGCCGGCCTCGGGCGTTCCGTTCAGGCCCAGAACCTCGACCGGAACCGAAGGTCCGGCTTCGTTCACCCGGTCGCCCTTGTCATTTTCCATCGCACGAACACGGCCCCATTGTTCGCCGACAACAAAAATGTCGCCCTGGCGAAGTGTGCCATTTTGAATAAGGACGGTCGCAACCGGCCCACGGCCCACGTCAAGCTGGGCTTCGATAACCGCACCGGTTGCCGCACGTTCGGGGTTCGCTTTTAGCTCAAGAATTTCGGACTGAAGCGATATCGCTTCCAGCAGTTCGTCCAGACCAGTGCCGTTGATCGCCGAAACTTCGACGTCCTGAACTTCGCCCGACATTTTTTCGACCATCACCTCGTGCTGCAACAGATCGGTCCGAACTTTTTGCGGGTTGGCGTTGGGGCGGTCGATCTTGTTGATTGCCACGATCATCGGCACTTGCGCCGCCTTGGCGTGGTGAATAGCCTCAACGGTTTGCGGCATAACCGCATCATCCGCAGCAACAACAAGCACAACGATATCTGTCACCTGAGCGCCGCGGGCGCGCATCGACGTGAAGGCCGCATGACCCGGCGTATCGAGAAATGTCAGGATTTTGCCGTCCTGAACGACCTGATACGCACCAATATGCTGGGTGATACCGCCAGCTTCGCCAGCAACCACTTTTGCATTTCGAATTGCATCAAGAAGCGAGGTTTTACCATGATCGACGTGGCCCATCACGGTAATGACCGGCGGACGTGGCGTAAGATCGTCGTCAGCGTCCGCGATCGAAGCGATAACGTCTTCAACATCTGAGTCCGAAACACGCTGCACTTTGTGACCAAACTCCTCGATAATCAGTTCTGCTGTGTCGGCATCGATGGACTGGTTTTGAGTAGCCATGATGCCGTTGTTCATCAGCGACTTAACGATATCGGCTACCCGCTCGGACATCCGGTTCGCAAGCTCACTTACAGAGATTGCCTCGGGCAACTGCACGGTGCGAACGACCTTTTCGCGTTCGATATTTCCGCCCATCGCCTTCTGGCGCGCGCGTTCTTGCTTTCGCTTCATCGCGGCCAGTGATTTTTGCCGACCGCCCTGACCACCGGCAAGCGCCTGGTTCAGCGTCAGCTTGCCCCCGCGGCGGGCATTGTCGTCGCGATTGCCTTTGCTGCCACGGTTATCCTTGCGGTTGTCGCGGTCGTCGCGTTCGCGGGGTTTGGGCGCTGGCTTGCCTGCGCCTCGTGGGGCCGCAGCTTCTTCCGTCGCAGCCGGAGGCGGTGGAGCAGCCGCAAGGGCTTTGGCTTCATCGGCCTCGCGCTGGCGAAGTTCTTCTTCTTCCACTTTCGCGCGGGCCTTTGCCTCGCGCTCGCGTTCTTCCTGTTCCTTGGCGTCTACTTCGGCGCGGCGGCGCTCGCGATCTTCTGCACGGGTCTTTTCGTCGGCTACGCGTTTTTTGGCCTCGTCCGCCTCAACCGCTTTTGCCGCCGCAAGCGCCTTCATTCGACGCTCCAGCTCGGCATCCGTAATGCCCGCTGGCCGGTTCGAAGGGTTCGTTGCCGGCGACGCGACGGGGCTTGGCTTTGACGTCACGTGCGCCGCGCCGGGCTTCGGCACGACGACGCGCCTGCGCTTGGTTTCGACCACGACATTCTTCGTCCGGCCGTGGCTGAAGCTTTGCTTCACCTGACCGGGACGACTGCCGCGCAGCCCAAGGGTTTTTTTGCCGTCAGTATCGCTCATATTGGTCTACTTTACCTTTCCGGTGGGGTCGCCACCGCCAAATTCGCGAACGCCAGATAGCCGGATGGCGTCCTCTCTGATACGTTCAGTGAGTCCCCCAAATCCGAGCGCCGCATGTATCACACGTTCGCGCCCAAAGGACAAACCCAATTCTGAGGCCGATAAAACCTCGAAAAAACTGCCCCTTCCGCCCGGAGCATGAAGCTTTGTTTTGCCGCGAGATGAACCGTCGCTGGCCTGAAATAAAATGCGCGCCTGGTCCTTACCAAGCAGGACTTTGACCTTCTCAAACCCGGCCACGGCGCGCCCGGCTTTCCGTGCCATCGAGATGCCGTCGATCAGGCGCTTTGCCAGCCCGGCCTCGATATCCTGAACCAGGGTGTCGGGGACGGTCACGGGTTGTTTCGCGGCGCGGGCAAAAAGCCGCTTTTTCATCGCCGTTTCAAGCGCCGTGCGATCGGCAGCAACCCAGATGCCGCGGCCCGGCAGTTTTTCAAGGATGTCCGGCACGACAACGCCATCCGGCGACACCGCAAAGCGGATCAGGCCACGTTTTGGCTGCGCCTCGCCGGTTGCGATGCAGCGACGATCAGGTTCGTCGCGGGCTTTGTCCTTGCCACCGCGTGACATGGTGCGGCTCTCCGAGGCCTGCGATCAGGCCTCGGCCTCCTCTTCAACGGTGGCTTCGGCTTCTTCGCTTTCTTCGTCTGTTTCAAGGTCAGCCGGATCAACCCAGCCAAGCTGAATACGGGCGGTCATTACAAAATGTTGCGCTTCCTCCAGCGACATCTCGAATTTCTCAAGCAGGCCGTCATCTTTGACACGCTCGCCATCGACCGTCGTCCAGCCACCTGCCAGCTCCCAGTCAGCGCAGGTTGCAAATTCTTCCAGCGTTTTCACGTCGTCCTCGGCCAGCGCCTCGATCATCTGAGGAGTCAGACCCTCGAATTCAATAAGGCTGTCTTCGGCACCAAGCTCGCGCGCGTGTTCAAGCGCCTTGCGATTTTGTTCTTCAATGAAATCGCGCGCACGCGCCTGAAGCTCTTTCGCGGTATCTTCATCTACGCCGTCGATCACGACAAGTTCGTCGGCCTGAACGTATGCGACCTCTTCAAGTGTGGTAAAGCCCTCGGATACAAGAAGCTGTGCGAAAAATTCGTCCAGGTCCAAAGTATCCGTGAATAGCTTGGTGCGCTCTTCGAACTCGGCCTGGCGACGCACCGATTCTTCTTCCTCGGTAATAATGTCGATGTCGAGATTGGTCAGCTGCGACGCAAGACGCACATTCTGCCCCCGACGACCAATGGCCAGCGACAATTGTTCTTCCGGCACCACAACTTCGATGCGTTCGGCTTCTTCGTCCAGAACGACCTTCGTCACTTCGGCGGGTTGCAGCGCGTTCACCAGGAATGTCGGCGCGTCTTCGTTCCAGGGGATGATGTCGATCTTTTCGCCCTGAAGCTCGTTCACAACTGCTTGCACGCGGCTGCCGCGCATACCAACGCAGGCCCCTACCGGGTCAATCGAATTGTCATAGCTGATGACCGCAATTTTCGCCCTGCTGCCAGGATCGCGCGCCACGGCCTTGATTTCGATAATGCCATCATAAATTTCCGGCACCTCCATCTTAAACAGTTCAGCCATGAACTCAGGAGCCGTGCGGCTAAGGAAAATCTGCGGCCCGCGGGCCTCGCGGCGCACGTCTTTGATGTAGCACCGGATACGGTCGTTTGGACGGTAACTCTCGCGACCGATTTTTTCGTTGCGGCGAAGAACGGCTTCTCCGCGCCCGATGTCGACGATGACATTGCCGTATTCCTCGCGCTTGACCTGACCGTTGATGATGGTCCCGGCGCGGTCCTTAAATTCTTCGAACTGCCGGTCGCGTTCGGCTTCACGCACCTTTTGCAATATGACCTGCTTGGCCGATTGCGCGGCAATGCGGCCCATTTCCACCGGAGGAACTTCTTCAACAATGGTGTCTCCCGGCTTTGGGTCATCCAGATACTGCATCGCCTGTTCGGGCGTCAGCTGCGCCTGGTAATTCTCAAGTTCTTCGGTTTCCGGATCAATAACAGTGCGAACGCGGGTAAATGTCGCCTTGCCGGTCTTGCGATCAATCGACACCCGAATGTCCATTTCCGCGCCGTACCGGCTTTTCGCGGCCCGGGCGAGGCTTTCTTCCATCGCTTCGACCACCAATACGGGGTCGATCATCTTTTCGCGCGCGACCGCCTCGGCCGTTTGCAGAAGTTCAAGCTGGTTTGCAGATGTGATCGTCATGTCAGGTCTCCTCGTCGCCATCCATGATGGTTTGAATTTCATCGAATTGTTTTTCGTCTACCGCGCCGGCGTCTTTGCGGGCGCGCAGCACGTCGCGGATCAGATCTTCGGTCAGAACAAGTTTCGCCTCGCTCAGCCAGTCGAACTTCAGGCCAAGGGTTGCGGGCTGACCATCGACGTCGATCTGGATCAGGACTTCGTCGCCTTCCGAGCCCTGAAGCTGGCCTTTGAACCGGCGGCGGCCGTCGATCATTTCCAAGGTCTCAAGCTTGGCCTCGTGGCCGGTCCAGCTGTCGAAATCCTTGAGCCGGGTCAGCGGCCGGTCGATGCCGGGGCTGGAGACTTCCAGCGTATAGGCTTCTTCGATTGGGTCTTCGACGTCCAGCGTCGCACTGATCGCGGTTGAAATCTCCGCACAATCGTCGACTTCGATCCCACCCGTCCGGCGTTCGGCCATGACCTGCAAGGTCTTGGAGTTGCCGCCCATCAGGCGAACGCGCACCAGTTCAAACCCCATGTCTTCGATGACGGGGGTAATGATCCCGGCCAGGCGCCGGTCGATACTGGTATATGCGATCAGATCGCTCATGGACATCCAGGCACAAAAAAACGGGCCAGCGGGCCCGTGGTGTTTTCCGGTGGAGCCTCGGGGGTGGAAGCCGAAGCGCCGCTGTTGAAGGGGATATATGCAGGTTCACCTGAGTCTGCAATAGCCTTTCCTGACAGCGAAAGAATCGCAGATCAGAGAGTCAAAAATTTACAGCGCACCCGCTCGAAGCTCTAAAGGTCCACTGGACCTTTTGCCGGGCCTTTGGCCCGGGTCGCTCCTCACCCGACGAAATTCTGCGTCAGCCAGAAACGGCCGCAATATTGCGCGTTGGGGTCGAAGGCGACGGCAGTGGAAATCTTTGTCACCTTGCGGTTCAGGATATTTTTCCGGTGACCCGGCGAATTCATCCAGAGGTTCACGGCGTGCCGCGCAAGCGACGCATAAGAATGCGCAGGCAGCGGCGTGCCATCGTATTTGGTGAATTGGCAGGCGTTGGAATTCACGATCTTAAAGCGCTGGTTGTCGATCTGATAGCGATGAACCATGCCGATGTTTTCAGCACCAGTTCTGAATTTGATACCCGACCTTTTCAAACGTTGCTTCAGTGTCGCGCTTCCCGAAACGGTACTGCGGTGCGTCAGTTGCTGGGTCTTCGCCATCCACGAGCTGTGCTTCTTGGCCTGGGATCCGAGCCCGCTTCCTGCATCAGTCAGGGTCTTAAGGCCCGCGCGGCAGCGATGAAAATTGACCTCGGCGCGGATTGCGTCGTCAAGCAGGGATTGATTGATGCGCGCGGACGGCACAACGGTTCGCGCTGATTTCGCCGAGACGTTGCGCGTGCAGGCATCGGCCTCCACCGAAGATGCAAACAAAATTACTATACCGGCGGCGACTGCAGCAATCGTCGATTTCATCCCCAGGTCCTTTGTCACTGCCCCCAACCGCAACTTCCCCAAGAAATGCGGCTAAACTGAGGCAGTGGATCGGCGCTCGTTTGGAATTTTCTAAAGATGCGGTGGGCGGCGGGCAACAGGTGGTGGTTCAGGCGGCGGTATTCCGCCATATGTTGATAACCTTGTGGATAACTTAAAGCATGGGACGAAGGCCATCCATCGTGCGAACCAGTTCGGCGCTGATACCCGGTTCCGACAGCGCGTGGCCGGCGCGCGGAACAATTACCAGCCGCGAACCCGGCCAGCGCGCATTTAGCTCGTATGCCGATTTTGGCGGGCAGATCATGTCATAACGGCCCTGAACGATTGTACCGGGGACGTTCGCGATGGGGCCTAAGTTCTCAAGTATCCAGCCGTCGTGTTCGAGAAATCCGGCATTGGAAAAATAGTGGTTTTCAAGCCGCGCGAAGGCGCGCGCATATTCCGTCGGGCTTTCGCCGCCCGGGCCGTCGTTGCCGATCGAGGCGAGCGTGTTTTCCCAGCTTGCCCAGGCTCGGGCAAGCCGGTTTTCCAAAGCCACGTCGCCAGAAAACAGACGCCGCTTATATGCCCCGATCAGGTCGTCTTGCTCGTCGGCAGGGATCATCGACGCGAATCTGGACCAGACATCGGGCCAGAATGCCCCGGCACCACCGCGATAGAACCAGTCCAGTTCGTGCTGCGTCATCAGGAAAACGCCGCGAAGGATCAGGTGCGCCAGCCGTTCCGGATTGGTGATCGAATAGACCAGACCCAGCGTCGCGCCCCAGCTTCCGCCAAAAACCGCCCAGCGCTCGATCGACAGCGCCTCGCGTATCCGCTCGATATCCCGAACCAGATCCCAGGTGGTATTGTTTTCAACGCTTGCATGGGGCCGCGACCTGCCGCAGCCACGCTGATCAAACAATATCACCCGATAGCGCGACGGATCAAAGTATCGCCGCATTGCCGGGCTGCATCCGCCGCCGGGACCGCCATGCAGCACAATGACGGGCGTTCCGGTCGGATTTCCGCATTGTTCCACATAGATCCGATGGCCGTCACCAACGTCCATCATCCGCTGATCGAAGGGATCAATCGGCGGATAGAGAAACTGTGACGCAGTTTTTTTGTCGGCAGCGCGGTCCATGTCAGTCCTATATAGCGAGATATTGCGACGATCTATGTTAGCAATCAAAGAATATGTGAAAGGCCGCCGGCTGATGACAACGACCAACACAATCGACCCCGGAGAAATTGAAAAATTTCAGGCGATGGCGGAAGAGTGGTGGGATCCCTCCGGCAAGTTCAAACCGTTGCATATGCTGAACCCTTGTCGGCTGGATTACATTACGTCGCAGATAGCCGCAGAATACAGCCGCGATCTTTCCGGCGCCTTACCATTTGCGGGTCTTCGCATTCTGGATATCGGTTGCGGCGGCGGATTGTTGTCTGAACCGATGGCGCGCCTTGGCTCGGAGGTTGTCGGTGCAGATGCCGCGGAACGTAATATTCCGGTTGCGCGATTGCATGCCGAAGAACAAGGGCTTGCGATAGACTATCGGAACACGACGGCCGAGGCGCTGGCGGCGGATGGCGAGGCATACGATGCCATTCTCAATATGGAAGTGGTTGAACATGTGGCCGATCCGCCAGGCTTTCTGACGGCGTGCCACAACCTGCTGAAACCCGGCGGGCTGATGATCTGCTCGACCATCAACAGGAACCCGAAAAGTTTCGCCACGGCAATCATCGGCGCGGAGTACGTGATGGGGTGGCTTCCAAAAGGGACGCACGACTGGTCAAAGTTTATCACGCCCGAGGAGCTTTTCGAGCTGCTGCGCGGGGCGGGGCTGGATCCTGTAGATCGTAAGGGATTTGTCTTCAATCCAGTTGCGTGGTCCTGGCGGATCAGCGACCGCGATCTAAGCGTGAACTACGTCACGACGTCGGTTCGTCCGTAGGATCATTGTCGTCGAAACGCTGCCGGATCTCGCGCAGGATCGGCAGAATACTGCGCACTTTCTCGGTGCCCGCAGCCTCTACCACATCGTCAAGTATCGGCGCTATGGCCGCCAGTGCCTCGTCGCGCGCCAGTCGCCCGGTATCGCTGACGCCGACAAACTTGCGCCGTGCATCGTCCCAATCGGGACGAACGTGGACGTATCCCGCCCAATCAAGGCGGTTGATGGTATTTGTCATCGCGCCGCGCGTGACGTGAAAAGCCCGCGCCAACTGCGCCGGGGTTCGTTCCGAATTGGTGCGGGCCAGGTGGTTCAGCACCGAAAAATGGCTTAGCTCCATGCCCTTGGGCAACGCCTTTGCCAGACGCGCCCGCGCAAGCTGGTCGGCCATAAACAATTCGCTGAAAAGCGCGATGGCCAACGGGTCGCCTGGGTCTTTGGTGTCAGCCATTATGCGGGCCTGTAACCTTTGTCGTGGGTCAGCGACGGGATGCGTCTGCGCGCATCATCAACTGCCTTGAGATCCAGATCAACCAATGTAATTCCGGGCGCTTCGCCACCATTCGCCAGAACGTTGCCCCAGGGATCGACTGCCAGCGAATGCCCGTGGGTTTGACGGTGTCGGCCCAGCGTTGCTGCGTGGCTGCCACATTGCGCGGGAGCAAGGACGAAACTGCCTGTCTCAATCGCCCGCGCCCGCAGCAGTATCTCCCAATGCGCTGCACCTGTATCCGGCGCAAATGCTGATGGAATAGTCAATATTTTGGCACCCGCCTGGGCGAGATCACGGTACAAATAGGGGAACCGAAGATCGTAGCAGATGGTCATGCCAACGGTGACACCTTCGACATCCGCCAGCACCGCCCGCGAGCCGGGGCGGTATCCGGCACTTTCGCGATAGGTCTCGGTTTCGGATATCGCGACGTCGAACATATGCAGCTTGTCATAACGCGCCGCGATGTCCCCTGACGGCGAGATAAGAAATGACCGGTTGATGAACCGCCCGTCGCCGGTCGGATCGGCCAGCGCCAATGAGCCGATCAATATCCAAAGACTACCGCGCCTTGCCTCCGAGCAGAGCGCATTAAGGGTTGGATCCTCATTTTCCGGCACCAGCACTTCGGTCTGGCGCGCGCGGCTGGCCGAGACGCAGTTTGTAACCTCTGGTGTCAGGATAAAGGTCGCGCCCTCATCCACGGCTTGTCGCACGAACGCGCATGTGGACGGAATATTGACCTTCGGATCATCCGAAGAATTCAGCTGGACCAGGCCGATGCGCAAAGCTCAGGCCGCCAGAAGCGGATCAAGCTTGCCTGCCCGTTCCAGCGCGTAAAGCTCATCGCACCCGCCAACGTGGGTTTTGCCGACAAATATCTGCGGGACCGAGCGGCGGCCCATGGCGCGCTGCATCATTTCCCCACGTCGCCCGGGCGACATCGCGACGTTGATCTCGGTGAAAGACACGGCTTTTTCTGTCAGCAGGCGCTTCGCGGCGTGGCAATACCCGCAAAAAGGCGATGTGTATATCTCGACAGGTTTCATTGGCGCGAGTCCTTGGGACAGTGCCAGATACTTAGGGTGCTTTCGCCACCCGTGCCAGCACAAGAACAGATACGTGAACTGCGCCCGCGTCATAGCACGCATCAGTCGCCGCCGAGAGCGTCGCGCCGGACGTCATCACGTCATCAATCAAACAAATGTCCCGCCCCGCCAGCATCGACGCTAGTGCTGCATTGGCGCAGATCGCGCCGTCGATGTTCGCAAACCGCGCCTCGACGGTCATGCCATCCTGAACTTTCGTCGCGCGGGTTCGTCTCAGAGCGTCCGGGCACACGTCCAGTTGGCAATGCCTGCCAATGCCATGCGCCAGTTCGGCGGCCTGATTATATTTCCGGCGGATCAGGCGGGTCCAGAAGATCGGAATTGGCACCAAAAGCGGGCGCTCCTTCAGCAGACCCGCGCCCGCCAGCGCCATCCAGCTGGCCGCAGAGGGTACAAGATCGGTGCGGTCGCCATGTTTCAGCGCCAGAACCAACCGGCGACCAGCATCGGCATAACCAAAAGCTGCGAGGCCACGCGACCATGGGCGTGGCAAGGCAATACAATCGTCGCAAATATCCGGCGATCCGTCGCCGTGCCCCACCAAAGACGATCCGCATTTGTCGCAGACGTGACCGGTTAAAAATGGCGTATCGCGCCAGCAGGACGGGCAAAGCGCCTGGCGGCCATCGACAAGATTTGTGCACAGCACGCACTGATCGGGATAGATCAACGCAAGGGCGCGGTGCATAAGCTTCATGCGACGCCACAGTTCTTAAGGCACATGACTGATACGCCCCGCCTGACCGACCGAACGGCACTTGAGCTTCACCGCGCCCGCGCGCGCCGTTCGCCCGTTGATTTTCTGGACCGCGAAGCGGCTGCTGATATCGAAGAAAGAATTGCCGAGGTTAACAAATCGTTTAGTTCTCCGGCGATCGTTGGCGAACTGGTCGATCCATTTCGGGCGATCCTGCCCCGCGCGCATTGCGTTGCCGACACGCCGGACATCGATTTAGAACGCGGAACATACGACATTGTTTTGCACGCGATGGCGCTCCATTGGGCTGATGACCCCGTGGGCCAGCTTGTTCAATCCCGGCTGGCGCTAAAACCTGACGGTCTTTTCATAGCAGTTCTGTTTGGCGGTCAGACCCTGCGCGAGCTTCGCGTCGCACTTGCCGAAGCGGAAGCTCGCGTGATGGGCGGCATCTCGCCCCGCGTGTTGCCGATGGCGGATATCCGCGATCTTGGAGCGCTTTTGCAGCGCGCCGGGTTTGCCTTGCCGGTTGCCGACAGCCGCAAGCTGACGGTTCGTTACGCATCGCTCGACCGGCTTGTGCGCGACTTGCGCGGAATGGGCGAAACCAACGCATTGGCCGCACGGCATCGCAAGCCAGTGTCGCGTCGGCTTTTCAGCGAGGCCGAGGCGGTCTATCGCGAGAACTTTGCTGATGAGGAGGGATTTCTTACGGCGACGTTTGAGCTTGTTTACCTGACCGGCTGGGCCCCGCATGAAAGCCAGCAGCAACCGCTTAAACCGGGTTCGGCCAAGGCACGGTTGGCGGACGCGCTTCGCGTTGACGAACGGCCTGCGGGCGATCCGGTAAAACCGCTGCGACGTTGACGGCGCGCGTAATCCGGTTATCTCCAACGTTTAAGCAGAAACTTCCGATTGGCAGCGCCGGGACGCCCGGCGCGCATTTGAATGAGGATCGCGGGTTGGCCCAAAACGCTTCCCAAAGTACCAATGAAGCGATGCCAGCGGATCACCCGCCGGTTAAGCCCGAAAAGATCGGCGTGCTGCTTGCCAACCTCGGCACGCCGGATGGTTACGATTATTGGTCGATGCGGCGGTATCTGAGCGAGTTTTTGTCCGATCGCCGGGTCATCGACTATAACCCCTGGTTTTGGCAACCGCTTCTTCAGCTTGTCATTCTGAGCAAGCGCCCGTTCTCATCCGGTGCCGCCTATAAATCGATCTGGAATCACGAGGCAAACGAAAGCCCGTTGATGACAATCACTAAGTTGCAGACCGAGAAATTTCGCGCCGTGATGAGGGAACGTTACGGCGATCGGGTCGTTGTCGATTTTTGTATGCGCTACGGCAACCCGTCGACAAAAACGAAAACGCGGGCATTGGTCGAACAGGGGTGCCGAAAGATCTTATTCTTTCCGCTTTATCCCCAATACGCCGGGGCCACGACGGCCACCGCGAATGATGAGTTTTCTCGTATTTTGGGGGCTGAGAAGTGGCAGCCTTCGGTGCGCACGGTTCCGGCCTATTTTGATCGCGCGGGATATATCGACGCTTTGGCCCAGTCGGTTGAGCGCGCTTACGGCGGGCTGGAAGGCCCGCCGGATATTCTGGTTTGCTCGTATCATGGTCTGCCAAAACGCTATCTGACCGAAGGCGATCCCTACCATTGCCATTGCCAGAAAACGACGCGGCTTTTGCAGGAACGGTTGGGCTGGAAGGACAGTCAGATCATCACAACCTTCCAAAGCCGATTTGGCCCGGAAGAATGGCTACAGCCGTACACCGTTGAAGAGGTTGCAAGGCTGGCCGCAAGCGGCAAGAAAAAGATCGCTGTCATTGCGCCGGCATTTTCTGCGGACTGCATCGAGACGCTGGAAGAGATCAACGAGGAAATTCGCGTGAGCTTTGAGGGCGCTGGTGGTGAGGAATTTACCTACATCCCGTGCCTGAACGATGACGACGCGCACATCGAAGCATTGACCGACATTATCGGCGAAAATCTAAAGGGCTGGATCGACTAGACTTGCTGCACAGGTCAGATCGCTTGGTGTTAATAACGCCAAACGCTTTAGATCAGCAGAACCTGCGTGCCAACTTTGGCAAGCTCGTAAAGCTCGACAATATGCTCGTTATAAAGACCGATGCAGCCGTTCGATGACCGGCGACCGATTTTGCGCGTGTCGTGAGTGCCGTGGATACGGTAATATTGCCAGCCCAGGTGAAGCGCGCGAATGCCTAAGGGATTATCCGGGCCCGGTGGCATATAATCGGGCCATTCCGGGTTGCGCTTGCGCATTGCGGGCGTTGGCCGCCAATCGGGTTCGGGATCCTTCAGCGCGATCCTGGTGCGGCCGCGCCGGGTCAGGTCCTCGCTCAGCGGAACGCTTGTCGGATAAAGTTTATAGATCGTGTCGGTCGCATCCCAATAGTGGAGCGCGCGTGAGCTGACATCGATCAGGATCGCGCCTTTGCGCAGGTTGTCGAAATACGGCCGCCACTCCAACGCGCGAAAGCTGGAAGCATTGCGCCGGACCGCCCTTGAGATGTCGTTTCGAAACTCGACGTCATCCTGTTGCTGCGCGATCGCGGGCGTGGCCAGCAACGACGTACTGCCTGCGATGAAACCGCGGCGGGTAACTTTGGCCTTAATAATCTCCGACATCCGGCGACTCCGATAATTCTCTGCCCGGTGCATCTATTAACCGGCCTTTGCCGTGGTATCAATTCACACCGGCGTCAGATGGCCAATATGTAGCACTTGGGTTTGAACAGCCGCGCGGTTGCCTGTAAGGCAGGCGAAATAAATTCGAGGCGCGACAGTCATGATCATCAGAACACTCGGTATTCTTGGGCTTTTCCTGCTGGCGGCCTGCGCCACGCCAGCCCCACCGCTGGGGCCCGATGGAAAACCTTTGCCGCAGATTTATAGAATATCGTCAAAGAATTCGTCAGACATTCAGTTTCGGATGCTTGATGGGGTCAATGCGCTTCGTGCGGCATCGGGCGCCAGTCAAGTCAGGCTGTCGTCAGAATTGAATGCAGCGTCAGAAACCCATTCGCGAGACATGTCACGACAAAACCGCCCCTGGCATTTCGGATCGGACGGGTCGAGCCCGCTGGATCGGGTCGCGCGTGTCGGTTATTCAGGCCAGCTTCTGGGCGAAAATATCTCCGAGACTTTCGAGACCGAGCTTGAAACGCTGAGCGCCTGGATGGAAACGCCGGAAACACGCGGCGTCATACTTGATCCGCGCGCAACTGACCTGGGATTTGCGTGGTTTCAGGAGCGGTCGGGTAAAATCTGGTGGACGCTGATTTTGGGCGGCTAGGATCAGAACCTGCCAGGATACGAATGCATCATATTCTGGACATCCAGCTCGTTTTGGAACGCGTTTGGATTCCTATTCAGCATCTCGAGAAAGAAATCCCGTCTGTTGCGCGAGTCTTCCTGCGGGTCGTCCGACGCAGCCGAAAGGTCGAGGGATGGCGCTAAGAGCCCCCAAATTATTTCAATTCGCCTCCAGACGGTGGGATGAGCGAGGGCAAGAGAGGTCATAGTTGGATCCTTTTGGTTTCAAGCTTCAACTCCGAGATTATCTGTCGATCCGCACATCTGGTATCGTGTTTGATATTGTGCTGTTCTACAAAAATGAAGAACGGGTTTCGCAATTGGTCAGACGTTCGGATATTCCTGACGGTTGTCAGGGAAGGCTCGACTCTGGCAGCTTCCCGCGTGCTGGGAATTGCCCAGCCTACCGTCGCCCGGCGCATCGAAGCGCTGGAGAACGAAACCGGATTAACCCTGTTTGAGCGTGATACACGCGGGTTCAAACCAACGGAGGATGCACGACTTCTAGTTCCGCTGGCCGAAGCCATCGAAAACGCAGCGTCTGACTTTGCTGCTAAAACACAAGAGCTGAGTGCCGAACGGCCAATTCGCATCACTGCGTATTCCGGGAATTTCTCGCCACGGATGACGGAGATTCTGAGCGATTATTCCGCCATGAACCCCAAAACTGCTTTTGAGCTTTTGCCTAGTGTGAAGGCTCTGGATCTGGCAGGTGGTGAAGCCGATATCGCATTGCGACTGACGCGAACTGAACCAGACAAGGATCTCATCTGCCGAAAAATCAGCACAGCACATTGGTCACTCTTCGCCGGGCAAAGCTACGCGGAAAGATACGGTCTACCAGACTCGTCCAGCGATTTACATGGCCACCGTATTATTACTTTTGAGCGCGATGATGTGCCCAATGTTTTCCACGATTGGTTGCTGCGCCACGTTTCACCGGACCAGATTGTCATGTCCTTCAGTGAAATCGATGTGATGCACGCCGCAATCAAGGCCGGTCATGGATTGGGCGTCATGAACATTAAGCTGGCCGAAGCGGACGAGGCATTCGTCCAGTGTTTCGACGCTATCGACGAGTTGTCTGTGCCACAACTAATGCTTGTCGCGCCGGAAGCGTATCGGCGCCCCGAAGTGAAGGCATTTGTTAGTTTCTTCGCGCCGCGCTATGCGGCAATCTTCAAATAACCGAATTTACGCTCATCCCCTAAAACAGATTGGAATACACTTACCGTGCGAACAGTTCATCTCTTCCTAAAGTTGAAAGTGTTGCGGTCGCCTGTTGAGATCACCGCGTAAACCCGACATCTTAGTGGTTCGCTCAGCCCACAATCCCTGACCCAAGGCGCTACCGATAGATCGAAACCGGCGTGCCGTCGTTGACCATCGCGTAGATGTCTTCAATTTCGTCATTGGTCACTGCGATGCAGCCCCATGTCCAGTCCGGCTTTAGTTTGCTGAGCAATGTTCCGCGGCCGTGAATGAAAATGTCGCCACCGGGGTCTTCACCAAGCGCCCTGGCTTCCGCAATGTCCTTTTCATTCGGATAGTCGATCCCGATTGACAGATGAAATCTGCTGTCGGGATTGCGCCGGTCAATGGTGTATTCGCCTTCCGGCGTCTTGCCGTCGCCCGAAATTATCTTGTCACCAACAGGTGCAAACCCAAGGTCAATCTCATACGCGCGAAGCGGCGTGTCATGATGGATCAGATACATTCGGCGGCTGTTTTTGAAGACGGCGATCCTGGTGACCTCGGGGCCGCTGTAGGTGCGGAATTTGGTCGCGCAGCCTGACAGGAAGGCAGCAATTGCGCCGAGAAGCGTGATGCGCCGTGTGATTCTCATGACCGTTGCCCGATCCCTCTGCCTCGTCAGATATTTAACGCAATTTGTCTCTTATTGGAATCCCACTCAACGCAACGAGAATTTCGCTGCGATTTCAATGTGCGTTGACCAGCGAAACTGATCAACCAAATCGAGCCACTCCAACGCATAACCGGCATGGGTTAAGATCGCGGCATCACGCGCAAAAGTTGTTGGATTGCAGGACACCAGCGCGACCCGTTCTGGTTTTGCCTTGGCAATCTCCCGGGTCTGAGCCTCGGCACCTGCGCGCGGTGGATCCACAACGACCGCGTCAAACCGTTCCAGTTCGTCGGCAAGCATTGGTCGCCGGAACAAATCGCGCGTCTCGATAGTGACGGGTCGAAGGCCAACTCCGCGCTTCCATCCGGCATTGAGCGCTGCCAGCATATCGGCCTCTCCTTCAACCGCCAGGACCTCGGCGTTCGCCGCAAGTGGCAGCGAAAACGTGCCGCGTCCGGCAAACAGATCTGCAACTGCACTCGCGTCTCCGACCGCCTGCTGCACTGACGCAATCAGCACCGCTTCGCCCTCTGCCGTGGCTTGCAAGAACGCGCCGGTTGGAATTGGCACCGGTGCCGTTCCAAAAGTAAGAACCGGCGTTCGCAGCTGCGCAATCGGCTCTTCGTTCCAGCTCAGTCGGCCGATGTCACCAGCCGTTGCGATCTTTGCCGCCGCCTGCCGCAGGTCGACATTCAGAGCCTTTCCGCCAGAGACCGCGATATCCACGCCGGTATCCGTTTCGGTCACAGCGAACCGCATCTCGGCTTTCCGGGATGCGCCAAGACCGCACAGCTGTTCGATCGCCGGGAGTGCGTCCAGCAGTGCCGGACGCAGTATGTGGCAATCGGGCACGGCGGAGATCACGTCACTCGCCGGTGCGTGAAAGCCAACCAACACGGCCTTTTTGGTGCGTCGGCCGGTAAATGTCGCCCGCCGCCGCGACCCCGGAGGCGACACATGCAGTCGTCTTATCGGCGCAATCAATCCGTGCGCCGAAAGTGCGGTTTCAACGACGGATTGCTTCCACTTGGCGACAAATTCATCCGACGCATGTTGCAATGCGCAACCACCGCAGGCCGCATAATGCCGGCAGGGTGCCGAGACCCGGTTTGGTGACGGTGTCAGAATGCGAGGTGCGGAAATGCGGCCTTCAACAATATCGCCCTCGACAATCTCGCCCGGAAGCGCGCGCGGAGCATAGATCGGGCCATCGGCGATCCCGTCTCCGCGATGGCCCAGCCGCTCGATCGACACTGTTGGCATTTACTCGGCAGCCTCGCGGACACCCAGAAATCCGCCGGACTGGCGGTGCCAGAACCGTGCGTATAACCCGCCCTGCGCCAAAAGCGTCGTGTGAGTGCCCTCTTCGACGATACGGCCCTCATCGAGAACGACGATCCGGTCCATTCGCGCAATCGTCGATAGCCGGTGCGCGATGGCCAGCACGGTTTTGCCTTCCATCACGGTTTGAAGTGCGGACTGGATCGACGCCTCGACCTCGCTATCAAGCGAGCTGGTGGCTTCATCCAGCACCAGAATTGGCGCGTCTTTCAGAATTGCCCGCGCCAAGGCGATCCGCTGCCGTTGACCGCCGGAAAGCTTCACGCCCCGTTCGCCAAGATGCGCTTCATACCCCGGCCTTCCCCGGTGATCCTGCATTCCTGTGATGAATTCATGCGCCTCGGCACGTCGGGCCGCGTCAATCATCTCGGCTTCGCTGGCGTCGGGATTTCCGTAGAGTATGTTCTCGCGTGCTGACCGGTTGAACATGGCCGTTTCCTGCGTGACCATGCCAATTCGGCGTCGAAGGCTTTCCTGTGTCACTGCGCCGACGTCCTGCCCGGCCACCAGCACTTGCCCCTCTTCAGCGTCGTAAAGCCGAAGCAACAAGGCAACGAGCGTCGATTTCCCGGCGCCTGAGGCACCGACAATGCCCAGCTTTTCGCCCGGTGCGACAGTAAGATTGATGCCGGTGACGCCGCCGGTCTTGCGACCGTAGGCGAAACTCACGCCCCTGAAACTTATCGATGGCAGGCCTTTGGCGATATCGGTCGCGCCGTCGGTGTCTGTCAGCGTGTGCGGCGGCGTGAGCGTATTCATGCCATCCTCGACCTCGCCGATGTTGCCGTAGATCGCCATCAGAACATGGCTGACCCAGCCGGTCATTTGCCCGATACGGATGGAAATGGCGCCTGCCGCAACAACATCGCCCGGGCTGGCGATGCCCTTCGTCCAGAACCAGAGCGAGCCGCCGATCAGGACAACCGGCACAATCCCGGCAACGGCAATCAGGCAGAACCGAAACACCGCCGCCAAAACGCCGAGGTCCAAGGCGCGTTCGCGGAATGCGCGCACCGCTTCTGTCGCCGCGTTTTCCTCGTGGGCCGCATGGGCAAAAAGCTTGACAGTTTTGATATTTGTAACCGTATCGACGATCTGGCCGGTGACCATTGCGCGGGCGTTTGCGCGGGCTTTTGATCGTGCGCGAATGCGCGGCATGAACCAGCTGACCATCGCCAGGTAGCTAATCAGCCAGATAAACAGCGCCAGTGCCATCCAGCCGTTGATTGCAGTCAGCAGCAGCGCTGAACCGATAAGCGACGCGAGCGCGAAAAAGATCACATTGATCACCTCGCCCGCGACATCCGCCAAGGCGCGCGCTGTCTGCATCTGTTTCTGCGCGATGCGTCCGGCGAAATCGTCGTCGAAGAACGTCACTGACTGGCCCAAAGTCCAGCGGTGAAGTCTGGTCAGGACCAGCGGATTGATGTTTGGCAGAACAACGACCGAGTTTGCCGTCGACGAAAGGCCAAACAGGATCGGTCGCGCGACGACAAAGAAACCAAAAATGCCCAGCACCAGAAGCCAGTTCTGAGTGAAAAAGCTGTCGGGATCGGTGGCCAGCGCCGTGTCGATTACTTGCCCCAGAAGCAGCGCTGTGCAGACTTCCAGCGTTCCCGCAGCCGCCGAAATCAGACCGGCGATCCACAGAACCGGGAACGTGCCGCGCAGTGCCCAAAGCATGAATGCGGCAAGCGTCTGCGGTGGCGGGCCGTCCGCAGGCTGAAAGGCGTCAATCAGTTGTCCGGCGCGACGGATCACTCGGCAGCCTCCACGCTTGTGTCAATGAACCCGCCAGACTGACGGGTCCAGAACCTTGCGTATAACCCGTTTCGCGCCAGAAGTGCATTGTGCGAGCCTTCTTCGACGATGCGCCCGTCGTCGAGCACCAGAATGCGGTCCATCCGCGCGATTGTAGACAGCCGGTGCGCAATCGCGATCACCGTTTTGCCTTCCATCATGCCGTAAAGCGTGTCCTGAATTGCGGCCTCGACTTCGGAATCGAGCGCGCTGGTTGCCTCGTCCAGCACAAGGATGGGTGCGTTTTTCAGGATCACCCGAGCGAGCGCGACCCGCTGGCGCTGCCCGCCCGACAGCTTCACGCCGCGTTCGCCAACGTGGGCGTCATAACCGGTGCGCCCTTCGGGATCTTCCAGATCCAGAACGAATTCATGCGCTTCGGCACGGCGGGCGGCCTCAAGCACCTGGTCTTCCGTGGCGTCCGGACGACCATATAGAATATTGTCGCGAACCGACCGGTGAAGAAGCGAGGAGTCCTGTTGCACCATGCCGATCTGGGCGCGAAGGCTGTTCTGGGTGACCATTGTGATATCCTGGCCGTCAACCTGGATCGACCCGGCTTCGGGTTCGTAAAACCGCAAAAGCAATTTCACAAGCGTTGACTTTCCGGCACCCGACCGTCCGACAAGCCCAACCTTCTCGCCCGGTTTGATCACCATATCAATCCGATCGAGCCCGCCGGATTTTCGCCCGTAGTGGTGTGAAAGCCCTGCGGTTTCTATGCCCCCGGCTTTCAACGTCAGCGGTTTGGCTCCGGCATGATCGACCAGCGTGATCGGCTGCGCGATGGTTTCCATCCCTTCGGCGACGATCCCGAGATTTCGGAAAAATGACGACAGCGACCACATGATCCAGCCGGTCATTGCGTTCAGTCGCAGAACCAGCGCCGAGGCCACGGCCACTACCCCCACGGAAGCAGAGCCGACCGACCAGAGCCAGATCGCCCAGCCGACGACGGCGACGATCAGGAAACCGTTAATAACCGTCAGAAATACGTCCATGATTGTGTAGAGACGCATCTCGTATTGAAAGGTCTTGCGGGAACGCTCGATGGCCTCAAAAGCATAGTCCTGCTCGACCGAGGTGTGCGCAAACATCTTCACCGAATGGATATTGGTGTAGCTGTCGACAACCCGCCCGGTAACGGCGCTTCGCGCGTCCGATGCCGCCTTGCTGGCCGGACCAATGCGCTGCACCACCCAGCGGACCAGCAAAATATACAAGATCAACCATCCCGCCATCGGCAGCATCAGCCGTGTGTCGGTGCCAGACAGCAGAATAAACGCACCACCGATATAGGCGAGGGAATACGCCATCGCGTCAAAGACCTGGAACACCGCCTCGCCTGCGGCGGGCGGCGTTTGCATGATCCGGTTGGCGATGCGCCCGGCAAAGTCATTTTCGAACCAGCCAACCGACTGGCGCAGGACGTGTTTGTGCGAGCGCCATCGGATCAGCGTGCCAAAGTTTGGCAGAATGGCGTTGTTCAGAAGCCCGACGTCAATCACCTGGATCAGCGGGCGCAGCAATAGCAGGAAGACGGCAATGACCAGCATTTCCGGCCCATAGTTGCCCCAGAATTCTTTGGGGTCGGCGTCGGTCAGCACATCAACTAAGCGGCCAAGATAGGCGATCAACCAGATCTCGATCAGGGCGACGCCCATGGTCAATACGCCGGTGATCGCAAAGACCGTGCGAAACGGGCGGCAGTATTCCAAAAGAAACGGCGCGAGCCTTTGTGGCGGTCGATCCGTTGCGGGGTAGTCGCAATATGGGTCAACGAGGTTTTCTAGGTAACGAAACATTTAGGGCGCTCCGAATAGTCGAGCATGTGGCAATATGGGCGGGCTTCGGTGTCTGACCGGGCCCGATACAGGATCAGGGGCCGGTCAGGCCTTTGGAATGCAGATCCTGTAAATCATAGTGCGCCCTCCATGTTCGGCAGAAATTCTTTAACCGAAATGATTGGCACTGTCATCCCTCGTTTCCAAGCAGTGCGAGCAGTTCCTTGTGCGTCAGCGCAAAGCCACTGTCGATCCAGGCACGCTCTAATGTCCCAAGCGCCTCGCCGATGGCCGCACCCTGCAAATCGGGCATCAGATCTGTCGCGGACACTGGAAAATCTGCACTGGCCCCCGCTTCGATTTCAGCACTTACATCCTCGGTCGGCGGCGATCCCGCCATCGCGTGCCGCACAAAAACAGCGCTCCACGAGGCTTCCGCGCCAAAGCGCCAGGCAATCTCGGCTGGTCCCGCACCGCTTTCGATTGCACGCAACAGAACGTGTCTGGCCTTGTCTTCGGCCCGCGACAGCCGAAGGCGCATTGTTGGGTCGTCGCCGCCCAGCGCTACCAGCCGCCGCATGAAGTCAGGCGGTTGGTTTGCCTCGCTTTCCAGATGCACGAGCGGAGCGATAAACGCCGAGCCTGCGCCCGGCAATATCCGCGACAAGGCACCGGTGATCTCCATCGCCGCCAATGCCGGGGCTGGATCGGTGGCGGCCAACAACTTGCGCATTTCCGCACCGGTTCTTTCGCCCGGAAGTGTGTCCAGACCATCCAGGTTGCCGGCAATTGCTGCCAGCGCCTCGGGGTCAAGCCCGGCGTCGGGGTCGCCATATTGCGCGTGAAACCGAAAGAACCGCAGGCTTCTGAGGTAATCCTCGCGGATCCGCTGGTTTGCATCTTCAATGAAGCGGACCCGGCGCGCATTCAGATCGGGCAAACCGTCCAACGGGTCCACAACAGCACCATCTGCATCGGCGTAGATAGCGTTCATCGTGAAATCCCGACGCCGCGCGTCTTCTTCCAGCGCATCGGTAAATGCGACAACCGCGCGCCGCCCGTCCGTTTCGACATCGCGGCGGAACGTAGTGACTTCGAACGGCACGCGATCCGTGACGATTGTAACGGTCCCGTGGTCAATTCCGGTCGGCACTGCCTTAAGCCCGTTCGTTTCGGCAAGTTCGATTACCGTTTCCGGCAAGGCCGAGGTCGCAATGTCGATATCCGTTACCGGCACACCCAGAAGCGAATTGCGGACGCACCCGCCGACGACAAATGCCTGATGTCCGGCCCCGCCCAAAAGCCGAAGGACCTTTTGTGTTGGCCGTTCGTTCAGCCAATCCGCCTTAATCCGCATCTTTTGCCATCCGGTCCGCTAGCGCGCGAAGCATCCGCGCCGTCGCGCCCCAGATGTAATAGGGTCCCCACGGCACCGTAAAGTAATGTCGCCGCGCACCGCGCCAACGCCTGCTTTGAATGCTGTAGTTCGCGGGTTCCAGAACATGGGCCAGGGGAACCGAAAACACATCCGCGACTTCGCTATCCTGCGGGCGCGGATGAAACTTGCCCGATACTAGCCCCAGAACAGGTGTGGCGACAAAGCCGGTGACCGTTTCATGAGCAGGAAGACAGCCCAGGGGTTCCACATATTCGCGCGGCAGGCCAATTTCCTCCTCGGCCTCACGCAGTGCGGCTTCAACCAATCCATCGTCGCGTTCGTCAACCTTACCGCCGGGAAATGCGATCTGGCCCGGATGATGTTTCAGCGTTGGCGCGCGCATTGTCAAAATCAGCCGCGCGCCGCCCGATGCCTCGACAATTGGCACCAGAACGCTTGCCTGCCTGAGCTTTCGCCCTTCGGGGAGCACGACATCAGGGTTAAGATCATAGTCAGATGACGGCCGCCCACCACGCGCCAGCGCGCGGGCAAGGTGCGCGCGCAAATCACTCGCCATCCGGTGCCTCGTTTCCAAGTGTGACGGGATCAAATTCATAATGCGCGCCGCAGAACTGGCAGTCGGCGGTGACAATGCCATCTTCGGTGGTCATGTCGCCGATATCGATTGCCGAGTACACAGACAGCGAGTTGCGAACGCGCCGGTCCGAGCAGGTGCAGCCAAATGTCACCGGTTGCGCATCAAACACCCGCGGGCCATCGGCGTGAAACAGGCGAACCAGCAATTCCGTCGGCTGCACGCTTGGGCCGATCAGCTCTATTTCGTTCGCGGAATCCAGCAATATGTTGACGTGCGACCAAACTTCGGCTTCGTCGTCTTCAAGGATATCCACGGCACTAAGCAGGCCGCTGTCGGCCGACCCGCCTTCCAACATCTGCGGCGACGACTTTGGCATTTGTTGCAACATGATACCGCCTGCGCGCCAACGCATTGGCTCACCCGGCGATTGGGTTTGCCCAAAACTTAATGCGAACCGTGTTGGCAGTTGCTCGGACTGGGCAAAGTAGGTTTCTGCGCAAGCCGCAAGTGACCCGCCAGCGATCGGTGTGATCCCCTGATACGGCGTCGTGCCTTTTCCCTGGTCGATCAGGATCGCGAAATACCCGTCGCCGATCTGGTCAAAGGGATCGCCCAAAGGGTCCAGTGTGTCGGCGTCATAATTTGCATAGGCCCTGATACGTGCCGGCGATCCGTCGTGCCCCGGCGCGAAGTAATCGGCGGCGATCAGCCGGGCTGATCCGTTCCCGCGTATTTGCAGCGATAGCTTCCAGCGAAGTTTGATCGTCTGCCCGATCAAGGCAGTCAGCAACGCGGCCTCTGCGATAAGAGCCTCGATAGGTGCCGGATAATTGTGCTGCGACAGGACATCCTGCAACAGGCCATCCAGCCTGGCAACCCGCCCGCGCGTGCCGGTACGGTCAAGCTGAAACGGCAGGATTGTATCATCCCAGGCAATTTTCGATCCGAGGTTCATGGGGTTTCCCTGCGCGCCGCGCCTGTGCATACCGCGTCTAGTGCATTTCCGGTTTGAGCGGAATCGAAATACGCTGCCTCTCGCCTGCGGCTCGAACGCGCATTTCGATACGAGTATCTCAGTCGAAACCTTAAACGCACTATATAGGTGGCTTAGGAAAAGGACCAAGGCATGATCCGACGGATTGGCGAACCGGTTCGCCACGATCAGAACTATCGCAGGCGGCCGGGCATCTATGCCGTTCTGGTCCGTGGCAGCGCGGTTCTTTTGACCCACCAGATGGAGCCGGAACCGGAATTTCAGCTTCCGGGTGGTGGCATTGATCCCGGCGAGCACCCGTTACCGGCACTTCATCGCGAAGTGCGCGAGGAAACCGGGTGGAAAATTGATCGGCTGCGCCGGTTGGGCGCATTTCGCAGGTTCACTTTCATGCCGGAATACGACCTTTGGGCCGAGAAAATCTGCCAGGTTTACCTGGCACGTCCAACAGTGTGCTTAGGCCCGCCAAGCGAAGACGGACATACCGCGATCTGGGCCGGGTTCGCGGAAGCAATTTCGCTTGTTGAAAACGACGGCGACCGGATGTTTCTGTCCCGTGTCAGCGCCAGCCTTTAGGGCGCGCGTTCGATCAGCACGCCGGAAAGATCATCTGGAAAGTCCGTCTTCGCCCAATTGACCCGCGTCGGATGTCGGGCATTCAGTAATGCCATCGGAATAAAATAACAGCCGGTCGCCCGGCGCCAGATTGACAGTGAACGAGCTGTACTCAGCATCCGGGATAAGCCCGATGGGCATACCGAATAGCGACGCAAATTCGATGGATCCATCCGCGCGTTGAATTGCCGGGCTTGGGTGTCCGGCTTGCGCCATGATGACCAGACCGCTGACAAGATCGACGTCGGCCAGCACCATTGTCAGGTAATTGTCGGTCTCCATTTCATTCAGAAGGAGGTCGTTCAGACGCGCGCAAACCTCGTCCGGTGCGTGCATGGTGCATCGGCCATCGCCGTCGCTTGTCAGCGCGATATTGCGCTCGGGCGACGACGCATTCAGGTGTCCGGCAATCCGTGCCGTCATCAGCGCCGACGCAACCCCGTGACCGGCAACATCGACCGAGAATATTCCGTATCGCGTGTCGGTTACCCGAAAAAGCCCGACAAGATCGCCGCCAACGTGACCGCTGGGTTGATAGAGCAGCGAGACGTTCATGCCCGGCAGCGCGTGAAAATGTTCGGGCACCAGCGCTTGCTGAAAATTTCGCGCCTCGCGCAGATCACGGTCGACCGCCGCGTATACTTTCTGAAGCTCCTCGAGCGTATTGGAAAGCAACTGATTCTTTTCAAGAATATCGCGCTGCGAGGTCAGCATTCTTTCGCCAGCGCGAATGCGCGCCTTCAGTTCTATGACGTTGAACGGCTTGGAAAGGAAATCATCCGCGCCGTTTTCCAGCCCTTCCGCCAGCGTCTCGCGATCGGTTTGCGCCGTCAAAAGGATGAAGTAAGCCGGGCGATCACCTTTGATCTTTCGAAACTCGCGGCAGAACTCAACGCCAGACATGCCGGGCATCATCCAGTCGCTGATGACAAAGTCGACCTCCACACCGCGACAAAGATCGACTGCCGCCTCGCCGGACGCGGCTTCGATCGTTGTGTAGCCCCAGCGACCCAGCGTCTTGGCCAGCAAATGTCGCTGTGCCCGACTGTCATCGACAATCAGGATCGGCAGCGAAGCCTGCGGCGTCAATTCGGCGGCCTTTACCGGCAATTCTACTTTCATGCGGGAAGGTTTGACCCCAGCCAGTTAAGGCGGGATGAAACCTAAAATTCTCATAAATTCGCAGCACCAGAACCGTTCGTTAAGGACAGACGTGTAAGCCAGACGCCTGAAAGCGAGTGGCGGAATGATTAACTGGGACCGGGTGGACGAGTTGCGCACGGAAGTTGGCGAAGAAGATTTCGGCGAAGTTCTGGATATGTTTTTCGACGAAGTGACGGAAGTTCTCGATACCCTTGGCAACGGCGGCGCAGAAGCAATCAGGCGCGATCTTCATTTCCTGAAGGGCAGCGCGATGAATATTGGCTTGTCTGAGGTCAGTACGCTTTGCCGGGATTGTGAAATCAATATGGCAGAAAAACCAGACGAGGGTATTGATCTGGGCGCGATACGGCGCGCCTTTCTGGCGTCACGAGACATCATCGAAAACCGTTCGGCCTAGCGAATTTTCTGTATTTGCGACCGCGCCTAGCGCGCATGGATTAACACCCAATGCGAATCGCCAATTGGCGCAAAAATTGCCAATTGGCGAATACGGTGTTCTCCGACTTGTGATCACTGATCGGGTTTGGTGTGGATTGGCCCCACTTCGGCAACAAAGGAATTGCCGCCCGTGCCCTGCGGTTCCTGGTAAATCAGTGGCTTTGAATCAATTTTTGAGGTGATCGAAACGGTGCGCCGACGCAGGGCGAGCTGATCGGGCTGGTAGCTGATATTCGGAAATCGGTAACTGGTTAAAAACAAACAGTTTTCACAGGTTGCGGCCCCCAGAACAGCCCGTATCCGGGTGGCGAAATTCCCTTTTGCGCTCAAAATTCGACTCCAGGAAAACGCAATATCTGCCGCTTCGACGCGTCGCAAATGACGAAAACCACCGTCGAAAACGGGCGTCGAACGGCAAAACTTCGCTCAGACTTTTACGACGCCCACGACGCCGCAGGTTCTGCCAAATAGCCTGATTGCTGTGCCGAGAAATGCGCGCCAAGCGCCGTGAGTTCGAAAAAGGAAGATATTTATGCGTAAGACCCTAAAAGCCTCGATGGCCGCAATATTGTTGTCATCGGTTGCGCTGGTCCCCGCTTCGGCGATCGTCACCTTTGCGTCCGTCGACGCAGCATATGCAAAATCGGACAAGGCTAACGGAAAAGCCAACGGCAATTCCAGCGCCGCGCAGGAAAAAACACGGGGCAAGTCGGGGGCAAGTTCCGGATCGAGTTCATCTTCCAACCGGGGAAGCGGCGGCGGTCTTGGCCGGCTTCTGGACAAGCTTACCGGTCAGGACAAAAGATCGACCCGCAGCGCCAGCGCATCGGGCAAGCCCGCGAAGGGTTCCGGCATGCACCCAAGCGAACTTGGGAATATGAATGGCGCGCTTAATGCGAACATCAACGCCGTCCTGGCGCATATCCGGAATGGCAATACCAACGGCCCGGTCGGACATCTGGCGGCGATTGCTGCGGCGGCCGACGGTGCGATCGGTGCGCAGGATATACTCGACCAGGAACTGGAGTTCCTGGCGCTGGAGAACGCGCTTGCGGCTGCTAACTACGACAGCATTGAGGATTATTACGCAGCCCTTGACGGCGTTCCGGGAATCGATCCGATCATGGCGATTGACGATGCTGCCGTCGCCCTTGCTGCGGACTCCGAAAATACCGATTTGCAAGATGCTCTTGATGACGCATTGGCTTTCGCCGGATACACCGGGGACATGGCACTTGATGACTATGAGGCTGACGTCACTGGCACTCCCGGTGCCGAGCAGGACACTAACTTGAACGTTGCGATCGCAGGCCTGGGTGGCGACGCAACCATGGGCGAGCCCATCATGGACGTGCGCCCAGCCGAAGAAGACATTGCTGGTGCCACCGAAGCGCTTGAGGCGCAGGACGACGCCGAAGCTGACATTTTGGCTTATTGGAACAAGAACGAAGACGATCCGGCGGTTGTGACCGCGGAAGAACAGGCGCTTTTGGACAAGCTTTACGAACGACTGGAAGGCAACGAAGACGCCATCGCTGATGCCGTCGGTGAAGCCGAAGTAGATGAAGAAATAAGCGGTGACGTTGCCGAATGCGAAGGGGTGGAAGATTGCCCTGAAGTAGAAGATATAGCCGAGCTAATCGAGTAACCTGTCCCCCCAAGCGAGGCTTTGAGGGCGGTCCATCGGGGCCGCCCTTTCCTTATGTGCAGTGCGCTTGTTCCTGAAAGGAAAACCCCGTAAATGCGCCGGGGCGTGCTTGCATCCAAGGGGGTATCCATGTCCGCGCCGAAGAAAGTTGTGCTGGCCTATTCTGGCGGCCTCGACACGTCGATCATACTGAAGTGGTTGGAGATCGAGTTTGGCTGCGAAGTGGTGACGTTTACCGCCGATCTTGGCCAGGGCGAGGAGCTTGAACCGGCGCGCGCGAAAGCCGAGTTGATGGGTGTCAGCGAGATCTACATTGAAGATCTGCGCGAAGAGTTTGTGCGCGATTTTGTCTTCCCGATGTTTCGCGCGAACGCGCTTTACGAGGGTCTGTACCTGCTTGGAACGTCCATCGCGCGGCCGCTGATTTCAAAACGCCTGGTCGAAATTGCGGCTGAAACCGGTGCCGATGCAGTCGCACACGGTGCAACCGGCAAAGGCAACGACCAGGTTCGTTTCGAGTTAAGCGCCTACGCGCTGAACCCCGACATCAAAGTGATTGCGCCCTGGCGGCTTTGGGATCTGACCAGCCGGACGAAGCTGATTGATTTCGCCGAAAAGAACCAAATCCCGATTGCGAAGGACAAGCGTGGCGAGGCCCCGTTCAGTGTGGATGCGAACCTTCTTCACACATCGTCCGAGGGTAAAGTGCTGGAGAACCCGGCTGACGAGGCCCCCGACTATGTCTATCAGCGGACGGTTCACCCAGAGGATGCTCCTGACGCGCCCGATCACGTCGAGATTGGGTTCGAGCAGGGCGACGCCGTGTCGATTGATGGACAACAGATGTCGCCTGCCGAGATCCTGACAAGTCTCAACGACCTTGGTGGCAAGCACGGCATCGGGCGGCTGGACCTTGTTGAGGGCCGGTTCGTCGGCATGAAATCCCGCGGCATCTACGAAACTCCGGGTGGCACGATCCTGCTGGAGGCCCATCGGGGGATCGAGCAGATAACGCTGGACCGTGGGCAGGCGCACCTGAAGGACGAGCTGATGCCGCGCTACGCCGAGTTGATCTACAACGGCTTCTGGTTCAGCCCTGAACGCGAAATGCTTCAGGCGTTGATCGACAAAAGCCAGGAGCATGTGACCGGCACGGTGCGGGTCAAGCTTTTCAAAGGTCTCGCCCGGACAGTGGGCCGCTGGTCGGATCATTCGCTTTATTCAGAGGCGCATGTGACGTTTGAGGACGACGCCGGGGCTTACGACCAGAAAGATGCGCAGGGCTTCATACAGCTGAATGCGCTTCGGTTGAAACTTTTGGCGTCAAGAAAGCGTCGGCTGGGTTAACGCCGCGGCGCGCCAAGCCGTTTTGCATATAGCGCCTTAAAGTATGGCATGGCTTGCTCTGCCACGGCTTTTTGGTCGCCGCTAAGGTTCGGCAACGGCCCCTCCGGTTCGGCAAATCCAGTGCTATTGTGTGCTGCACCGTACCAGTGTGGGCCCCAGACGCCGTCGTATGACTTCGGGCCGGGCCGCCACGTCAACATCGCTTCGTCGAAGTCGATTCGGATGGCTTTGCAAAGCGAGCGGAGCGCCCGTCGCGGGTTTCGGCGAATGTCAAAGCTGTCGATCACAATGGGATCGCAGCCCCATGCAAACAGCAGGTCCAGGATTTCCAGCTGCCGCTCAACGCCGATATCGCTTAGCGTCGGTTGTTCGCGCTTGGACGCATAGCTGGCCACCACGCGCGCTGGATGTCGAATAAGAAAAACATTGATACACGACTGTGCCCACCCAATATCGAACCCTTCGACCATGTGGTGGCACATGTGTTTCATATACAAGTGCCTGTTATCTCTGGGAATTTCGCCCTCGCACCGCGCAGCAATTTTGTCAGGGTCGGTCCCGTGGGCCGCTATAATTTCATCGCGCATCGGATGATCGGTGCCTGTTGAGGCCAGAAATGCCGCGTAAAATGGCTCGTCCCAGACTTCAAAATCGGCGCGCGCTGCAAAAGAATACATCATCGCTGTCGAAAGGCTCCGCGGGCCAGACCACATGGCAACTTTCATCAACGTGCGACCAGAGCTTTGTAAAGGTCGCGAATGCGGGCGGTTATCGGCCCCAACTGGCCATCGCCGATCTTCCGTCCGTCAATTTCACCAACGGGCGTCTGCGCGCCGAACGTGCCGGTCAGAAACGCTTCGTCGGCCGAATACGTCTCTAACAAAGAGAAATTCCGCTCAAAAACCGGAATTTCATCGCCGCGGCAAAGGTCGATCACTTTCTGGCGGGTGATCCCGTTCATGCAATAATCGCCAGTCGAAGTCCAAACTTCGCCCTTGCGCACGATGAAGAAATTGCAGGCATTTGTCGTGTTGACGAAACCATGAATGTCCAGCATTAGCGCCTCGTCAGCGCCTGCTTTTTCAGCGGCGATGCAGGCAAGAACGCAGTTCAGCTTGGAATGACTGTTCAGCTTGGGGTCCTGGCTGGTCGGCAACCCGCGAATTTGCGGCACCGTCGCCAGCCGGATCGGGCGGCCAGCTTTTGGCTGCGAGTGCTCCATAATGATCGCTATCGTCGGCCCGGTCCTGCTGAGCGACGGGTGCTGGAACGGGCGGGTTTTGACGCCTCGCGTGACCATCAGTCGAGCGTGCGCATCGGATGTCATGGAATTGGCGGATTGCGTCTCTGACAAGGCATTTTTGACGCCTTGGGCGTCCATTCCGATGCCCAGATCAATGGCAATCGCTGCCTCGAACAGCCGGTCGATATGTTCGTCCAGAAAGGCCCAGCGCCGATCGTAAAGCCGCAACCCCTCCCAAACTCCGTCCCCCAGCATGAAACCGCTGTCATAAACGCTGACAACTGCCTCGGAACGCGGCTTCAGCTCGCCGTTGATCCAGATAAGGATATTTGCGTTTCGGGCGTCATCTTCGGCTTGATGCGTCGTTTGCGTGTCCATCGTGGCTCCGTTTTTCCCAAGGCTATTGATTTGCGGGAATTGAAACAACTCTCACACACGCGCCATATCACGTGGCGTTGAATTGCTGTGAGAGCGGTTTCAAGCCATGTTCGCGCCAACTTGAGAAGGAAGTTGACCATGAGTCGGACGATACAAAGCCTGCGCGCGCCCATTCTGGGGCTGTTTATCGTGCTAGGCACCGCTTTTCAGTTTGGACCTGCTGACGCTGCATCAACAAAAAAGGCCTATTTCGCGGGCGGTTGCTTTTGGTGTGTCGAGTCTGACTTTGAAAGCGTGGCCGGTGTTGGCGAGGTTTTATCGGGCTACACGGGCGGCAAGACAGCCAACCCGACCTATAAGAAAGTATCAAAGGGCGGCACTGGCCATTACGAGGCGGTCGAGATCCACTACAATCCGTCCAACGTCACTTATGAAGAGCTTCTTTATGCGTTCTTTAGGTCAGTAGATCCGACCGATGCCGGCGGACAGTTTTGCGATCGCGGCGAAAGCTATCGGACGGCGGTATTCGTCACTAACACGGGCGAACGTGCAGCAGCAGAGGCCGCAAAGGCGCAGGCACAGCGTGATCTGGGCCAGAAAATTGTGACCCCGATCCTGGACGCCAAACCGTTCTACAATGCCGAGGAATATCACCAGGATTACTATAAAAGCGGTGATGTCGTGCTGACGCGTCGTGGGCCAAAAGCGAAGAAGAACGCCTACAAATTCTATCGCAAGGCGTGTCGCCGGGATCAGCGGGTCAAACAGCTTTGGGGCAAAGATGCGGCCTTCGCCGATTTGTACGGCTAATTTCGCAGTGTCGGCCTAACCGACCTTGCACGCGGCCAGCACTGCCATGTTCAGGATGTCGTTCACGCTGGCGACGGTCGGCAGAATTTGAATGGGTTTGTCGACGCCGGTCAGAATTGGGCCAATCACGGTGGCATCCGCCATTTCCTGCATTAGCTTGACGGATATCGACGCCGAATGGCGGGCCGGAACGACCAGAACATTGGCCGGACCCGTCAAGCGCGAGAATGGATAAGCTTCCTGCGACGCCGGGTTTAGGGCCACGTCCACAGTCATTTCGCCCTCGTATTCGAAATCAACATTCATCGCATCCAGCACTTTTGGTGCCATAAGCATCTTCTCGGCGCGTTCGCTAACCGGGTATCCGAAGGTTGAAAAGCTGACGAAAGCAACGCGCGGTTCCAGCCCCAGACTGCGGGCAACTTTCGCGCTTTGAATGGCGATGTGGGCCAGGTCGTGGTCATCCGGCCACTCGTGAACAAGAGTATCCGCAATAAGAACGATGCGTCCGCGATGCAGAAGCGCTGTGACCCCGACCGCGCCATCTTCGGCGCGCGCATCGAACACGTGATTGATGAGGCTTAGAACATGCGCCGATTTGCGCGTCGCACCCGTGACCAGTGCATCGCCATGGTCGTGCGCCAGCATACACGCGCCAAAAACGTGCCGGTCCCGCGCGGCAAGGCGGTGAATATCCTGCCTATCAAAACCTTTGCGTTGCAGGCGGCCATAAAGATGCTCTTTGTATGTTTTCAGGTGCTCGGTGTTCGCGGCGTTCACAACTTCGATCTCACCAACGGCATCGCCCATGCCTTCGGCTTCCAGCCGTTTCTTAACATCCGCCTCGCGCCCGACGACAATCGCCTGCCCAAAACCGTTGCGCTGATAGCTGACGGCGGCGCGCAACACCCGGCTATCGTCGCCTTCAGCAAAGATCATCCGCGATTGCGCCGCCCTTGCGCGGGCATTGATTGATCGCAGGATCGACGCCGTCGGGTCCATCCGGGATTTAAGCTGAAGCTCGTATCCCTCCATATCGACAATCGGTCGCCGCGCCACGCCGGTATCCATCCCCGCCTTGGCAACCGCTGGTGGAATGCGGTGGATCAAGCGTGGGTCAAACGGCGTCGGAATGATGTAATCGCGGCCAAAATTCAGCTTTAGCCCATAGGCCATGGCGACCTCGTCGGGAACGTCTTCGCGGGCAAGGGCGGCAAGTGCGTGGGCGCAGGCGATCTTCATTTCGTCGTTGATCGCGCGGGCGTGGATATCGAGCGCGCCGCGGAAAAGGTACGGAAATCCCAGAACGTTGTTGACCTGATTGGGATAGTCCGAGCGCCCGGTCGCAACGATTGCGTCTTCACGAACGCTTTGTGCGTCTTCCGGCGTAATCTCGGGGTCCGGGTTCGCCATCGCAAAGATGACCGGGTCCGGCGCCATGCTTTCAACCATTTTGGTCGTCACGGCACCCTGCGCGCTTACGCCCAAAAAGACGTCGGCGCCCTTCATCGCATCCTCAAGCGTGCGCAATTCGGTCGCCACAGCATGGGCCGATTTCCACTGGTTCATACCTTCGGTCCGGCCCTGATAAATCACGCCTTTTGTGTCGCAGGCGATGCAGTTCTCGTGGCCCGCACCCATGCGTTTCAGAAGCTCGACGCAGGCAATGCCAGCCGCACCAGCCCCGTTAAGCACGATTTTCACATCTTCGATCTTCTTGTCCGAGATGTGCAGGGCATTGATCAGGCCTGCGGCGCAAATCACCGCAGTTCCGTGCTGATCGTCATGGAAAACGGGAATGTCCATTTCCTCTTTCAGGCGCTGCTCGATGATGAAGCATTCGGGCGCCTTGATATCTTCCAGGTTGATGCCGCCAAACGTCGGCCCCATCAGGCGGACGGCCGCACAAAATTCATCGACATCTTCGGTATCAAGTTCGATGTCGATGGAGTTCACGTCGGCGAACCGCTTGAACAGAACCGCCTTGCCCTCCATCACCGGCTTCGATGCAAGCGCGCCAAGGTTGCCCAGACCCAGCACAGCAGTGCCGTTCGAGATTACCGCGACCAGATTGCCCTTGTTTGTGTAGTCGTAAGCCGTTTCGGGCTGGGCGGCGATTTCCTCGCAGGGAATGGCCACGCCCGGCGAATAGGCCAGCGACAGATCGCGCTGCGTGTTCATAGGCACGGTTGCCTGCACCTCGAACTTGCCGGGGGTTGGGTGCATGTGAAAATTCAGCGCGTCTTCGCGGGTATATTTGTTCTTGGGCATTGCTTTCTCCCTGCACGCCATCCTTATCGGGTGCGTCGCCGGGGGCAAGCAGAAGCATTTTCGCTTTCGTGTCGCGGCGGGGCCGGTTAGATTCGCCGAAACACTCTGGGGAACCGCGCAGTGACCGTTGCCAACGCCGCCGTCACCCCGATGATGGCGCAATATCTGGAAATTAAGGCCGACCATTCGGGCGCGCTTCTGTTTTATCGGATGGGCGACTTTTACGAGCTGTTTTTTGACGACGCCGTTGCGGCGGCTCAGGCGCTGGATATCGCGCTGACGAAACGCGGCAAGCATCTGGGGGCGGACATTCCCATGTGTGGCGTTCCGGTCCACGCCGCCGAGGGTTATCTGCTGACATTGATCCGAAAGGGTTTTCGCGTCGCCGTTTGCGAACAGCTTGAAGACCCGGCGCAAGCGAAAAAGCGTGGCGCAAAGTCGGTAGTGAAGCGCGGGGTCGTGCGGCTTGTGACGCCCGGCACGCTGACGGAAGAGGGGCTTCTGGACGCGCGGCGGCACAATTTTCTTGCCGCACTGGCGCAAGTCCGTGGCGAGGCGGCAATTGCCTGGGCCGATATTTCGACCGGCGAATTTCGGGTTTTGTCGACAACATCTGCGCGATTTGGTCCAGAGCTTGCCCGCCTTCTTCCACGCGAGGTGCTGATTTCGGACCAGAAAGAGGGGGAATTCGCCAATTTAGTGACTGATATCGGATCGTCGCTTACACCGCTTCCGGGGGCGAGCTTTGATAGCCAGTCGGCACGGCGGCGCCTTAGAGCGCACTACAATGTCGAAAGTCTGGACCCCTATGGCGCCTTCACGCGGGCGGAGCTTTCGGCGATGGGCGCGATATTCGACTATCTGGAGTTGACGCAGAGGGGCAAATTGCCGCTTCTTCGGCCGCCAATTCGCGAATCACCCGGCGCGACGATGCAAATTGACGCGGCGACGCGGCGAAATCTTGAACTGACGCAGGCGCTAAGCGGCGGGCGTGATGGGTCGCTTCTGGGGGCGATAGATCGCACGGTGACGGCCGCGGGCGGGCGCTTGCTGGAGCGTCGGATTTCGTCGCCATCCCGGGATGCAGGTCTGATCGAGATGCGGCTGGACGCGATTGATCACATGCTTCGCGAGACAGAGCTACGGCATAGTATCCGGGAATCACTCCGAAAATCTCCCGACATTGACCGTGCGCTGTCCAGGGTCGCGCTGGATCGCGGCGGTCCCCGCGACCTTGCAGCGATTCGCAACGCGGTCGAGCAGGCCGGTTTCATTGCAGATCATCTAGCTGGCGAATTGCCCGCACTTATCTCGGGTCTGTCAAAAGACCTGGTTGGATTTGAGCGGCTCCGGGCGCTTCTTGACGCCGCATTGGTGCCCGAGCCGCCGCTGCTGGCCCGCGACGGCGGCTTTATTGCTGCCGGATATGACTCGGATCTGGACGAGGCGCGGAAGCTACGCGACCAGGGGCGCGGTGTCATTGCCGGGTATCAGGCCGATTATGCCCGCGAAACCAGCGTCGCTTCGCTAAAGATCAAGCACAACAATGTGCTGGGCTATTTCATTGAAACGACCGCGACACATGCCCAGAAAATGTTGTCGTCGCCGCTGAGCGAGCGGTTCATCCATCGGCAAACGACTGCCAACGCAGTGCGGTTTACCACGGTCGATCTTGCCGACATGGAAGCCAAAATTATGAGCGCTGGCTCGCGCGCGCTGGAGATAGAAAAGCGTCTCTATGAAGGCCTAAAGGACGCTGTATTGGCGACTTCGGGGAAATTGGGTGCCGCCGCAAAGGGCCTTGCCGAATTGGATGTCATCACGGGCCTTGCAACGATTGCCGAGGCCGAAGAATGGAGTCGTCCGGTCATTGATACCGACCATTCGTTTCGCATCGAAGGCGGGCGGCACCCGGTTGTCGAAACGGCGCTAAAATCCGAAGGCGCGCCCTTTATCGCCAACGATTGCGAATTAAGCGGCGGCGGCAACGGGTCAATCTGGCTTCTGACCGGGCCCAACATGGCCGGTAAATCCACCTTTCTGCGCCAGAACGCACTGATCGCGCTTTTGGCTCAGGCGGGAAGCTTCGTGCCGGCACGCGCCGCGCACATCGGCATGGTCAGCCAGCTTTTTAGCCGCGTCGGGGCGGCGGATGATCTTGCGCGCGGGCGTTCGACATTTATGGTCGAGATGGTTGAGACCGCCGCGATCCTAAATCAGGCGGACGGCCAAGCGCTTGTTATTCTGGATGAAATTGGGCGTGGCACGGCGACATACGACGGTTTGAGTATTGCCTGGGCAACGCTTGAACACCTTCACGACGTTAATCGCTGCCGTGCGCTGTTTGCGACGCACTATCACGAGATGGCCCAGCTTGCCGACAAGATGAGCAGTGTGCGGAATGCCACCGTGGCCGTCAAGGAGTGGGAAGGCGAGGTTATCTTTCTTCATGAGGTCAAAATGGGCGCGGCGGACCGGAGTTATGGCGTTCAGGTCGCCAAGCTTGCCGGATTGCCGCCAACCGTCGTGGCGCGCGCGCGCGTTGTTCTTGACGCGCTTGAAAAGGGCGAGCGCGAGGGCGGAGCGCGGCAAAAAGCGTTAATCGACGACCTTCCACTTTTCGCGGCAACAACACACCGCGAACCCGCCATTTCGGCAAAATCGTCCGGATTAGAGACGAAAATTGCTGAAATACTGCCGGATGAGATGACGCCAAGGGAAGCGCTAAGTGCGCTTTACGAGATCAAGGCGTTGCTGAATGTTAAGCCGACGGGCAAATGAAATTTATGCGCGCCCTGTCGTCGAGCTGACACCAACTTTCGCTGGTCTCAGCAGCCGGTCGTGCAGCATAAAGCCATCCGCACTCACCTGAATAATTTCGCCCGCTTTTGTTCCGAGGACGGGCGCTTCAAACATTGCTTCGTGCAGCTGCGGGTCAAACTTGTCGCCAACCTGCGGTGATATCGGCTCGATCCCGTGTTTTTTGAACACGCTGACCAGTTCGCGCATGGTCAGCTCGACACCTTCGATAACCGCTTTGTTCGTCTCGCGGTTTTCTTCAGGAATTGATTCGATTGCGCGCCGCATGTTGTCAAATACAGGCAAAAGATCGCGTGCCAGCCGCGAGCCGCCGTATTGCTCGGCTTCGCGCCTGTCGCGCTCAGAGCGTTTGCGCGAATTTTCGGCACCCGCCAGCGCCCGCATAAATCTATCCTTATACTCGTCCCGCTCGAGCTCAAGCGCGGCAAGCTGCTCGTCGTCTGACGGATCTTCCAGGGCCTCGGGGCTGCCTATGTCGATCAGCTCGTCGTCGGGCAGTGGTTTTTTTGCGTCCGGGTCGTTCATCCTTGCCCTCGATCAGAAATCAGCCGGCCAACCAATTGGGCCGTATAGTCAACAATGGGCACGATGCGCCCGTAATTCAGTCGCGTCGGGCCAATCACGCCCACCGCACCGACAATCTTTCGATCCGCGTTCATATAGGGAGACACAACCAAAGAGGAACCCGAAAGTGAAAAAAGCTTGTTCTCGGAGCCAATAAAAATTCGTACGCCCTCGCCGCCCTCGGCAAGGTCAAGAAAATCTGCGATGTCGCGCTTGCGCTCCAGGTCATCGAACAGGCTTTTGATGCGCTCAAGTTCTTCTTCCTCTTCGTTCACGCCAACCAGGTTTGCGCGCCCACGAACGATCAGACGCTCGTAAGGTGCGCCCTCGTCCTCCCAGATTGCCTCGCCGTTCTCCACCAGTTCGCGCGCTAGCTGGTCAAGCTCCTGGCGCCGCGCCGCGATCTCAATTGCAATCACACGGCCAAGATCGGAAAGAGTGTGTCCTTCGACAATCGAATTGAGAAAATTCGCGGCCTCGCGCATCGAGCTTGGCGTTTGTCCGGGCGGCGGCACGAACACACGATTTTCGACGTGTCCGTCGGCAAACACCAGAACCACCAGCGCACGGTCATGGGCCAGGCTGACGAACTCGATATGTTTCACCGGTGCTTCGTGCTTTGGCGTTAAAACCAGACTTGCCCCCTGCGTCGCGCCAGAAAGCGCCGATCCGACCCTGTCCAGCACCTCGCCGACATCGCCGACATTACTTCCGGTCGAGCCGTCGATTGCCTCGCGATCTTCGTCCGTCAGGTCGCGGATTTCCAGTAGCCCATCGACGAACATTCGCAGCCCCAAATGCGTCGGGATCCGCCCGGCTGAAACGTGCGGCGAATCCAGCAGGCCCAGATACTCGAGGTCTTGCATGACATTTCGCACGGTGGCGGCGCTTATCTTCTCGCTCAATTCGCGCGTCAGCGTTCGCGAGCCGACAGGGTCGCCCGATTGAAGATATCCTTCCACAACGCGGCGGAACACCTCACGCGACCGGCCGTTCATTTCTTCCAGAAGTTTGCTTGCGTCACTCATGGGATTTGAAACCTTGAAGGCGGTGCAATTAAAGGCAAGCGGCGGTCGGCGTCAATCGGGGTTGCTGAGCATCACGTCGCCGACTATGAACCGCGCACATTTCCAAGATAGGTATTCCAATGCGCCCTTCGGGTCGAGACGTCAGCGAAATGCGTCAGGTGACAATTGAAACCGGCGTCATTCGCCACGCCGAAGGGTCGTGCTTGATCCGTTGCGGGGACACGCATGTCTTATGTACGGCGTCGATCGACGAGCGTGTTCCGCCCTGGATGAAGAATTCCGGGCTGGGTTGGGTAACCGCCGAATATGGAATGTTGCCGCGCGCCACCCACACGCGCAGCCAGCGCGAAGCCAAGCGCGGACAATCCGGGCGAACCCAGGAAATTCAGCGCCTGATTGGCCGGTCGCTGCGCGCCTGTGTTGATCGTTCCGCTTTGGGTGAACGCCAGATCGTGGTCGACTGCGACGTGATTCAGGCCGACGGTGGCACGCGTTGTGCTTCGATCACCGGTGGCTGGATCGCGTTGCGCCTTGCCGTCAATAAGCTTCTGAAAACCGGCGCTGCCACCTCGGACCCGATCACCGATCATGTGGCTGCGGTTTCCTGCGGTCTTTATGCAGGCCAGCCCGTGCTTGATCTTGACTATCCCGAAGACAGCGAAGCCGGCGTGGACGGAAATTTTGTGATGACGGGATCGGGCAAGTTAGTCGAAGTTCAGATGTCTGCCGAAGGAGCGACATTTTCCAGGGATCAGCTGGACACATTGCTTGGCCTGGCGGCGGACGGGACTTCGCAACTCGTCGCGGTCCAGTTGACTGCCTTGCAGTAATGCGAAAGTTCGCCGACAGCGTCCTGCTTGTCGCGACCCATAACCGGGGTAAGCTTGAGGAGGTGCAGGCGCTTCTTAAGGATCATGGTATTTCGGTTGTCGGTGCCGCGGCGAAGGGGTTGCCCGAACCGGAAGAAACCGGGACCACCTTCGTTGAAAACGCCCGCATCAAAGCGCACGCCGCTGCCAGCGCAACCGGGCTTCCCGCATTGGCAGACGATTCCGGGATCGAAATTGACGCATTGGGCGGTGCGCCCGGCGTTTACACCGCGGATTGGGCGGAAACGGCAGATGGCCGCGATTTCGTAATGGCGATGACGCGTGCGCAGGAGGAGCTTGAGGCGGCCAATGCCGCGCACCCGCGCACCGCGCGGTTTTGTTGCACCTTTGTGCTTGCATGGCCCGACGGGCACGACGAAATTTTCAAAGGCCGTATGGAGGGTCAGGTTGTCTGGCCAATGCGCGGCGATAAGGGCCACGGCTATGACCCGGTATTCCAACCAGACGGCTATGAGATCACCTTCGGCGAGATGGACCGCTGGCAAAAAAACCAGATCAGCCACCGCGCTGACGCTTTTCGAAAACTGAAGGCGATTTTGCCCGATGGATGATCGCCCCGGTTTTGGGCTTTATATCCATTGGCCATTTTGTCAGGCCAAGTGCCCCTATTGCGATTTTAACAGTCATGTCGCTGCCGAAATTGACCAATCCGCCTGGATTAGTGCCTATATCGTCGAAATTAAGCGTTATGCGCGTGAAACTGAGGGCCGCGTTCTGGACAGCGTGTTTTTTGGTGGCGGCACCCCAAGCCTGATGGCGCCGGACACCGTTGCGCGGGTGCTGGAGGCGGTTCGCACAGGCTGGCACGTCTCAAACGACATTGAAATTACGCTTGAGGCAAATCCGACATCTGTCGAGGCCGGGCGATTTCGGGCGTTTCGTGACGCTGGGATTAATCGCGTCTCAGTAGGTCTTCAGGCGCTGAACGATCCGGACCTTAAGAAGCTTGGCCGGTTGCATAGTGCCGATGAGGGCCGAACCGCCTTCGAGCTGGCGCGCGATACATTCGACCGGGTGTCGCTCGACCTGATTTATGCCCGCCAGGGTCAATCCCTGGCCGAGTGGCGGCAGGAACTTTCGGGCGCGCTGGCGTTGGCGGCGGATCATATCTCGCTTTATCAACTTACTGTCGAGCCCGGCACAGCATTTGGCGACCGTCACGCGCGCGGCGGGCTTCGCGGCCTTCCCGACGACGACATGGCTGCGGACATGTATCTGCTGACGCAGGATCTGACGTCGGATGCAGGATTTGCCGCCTACGAGATCTCCAATCACGCCCGTCCGGGCGCGCAGTCGCGACATAATCTGATTTACTGGCGAAACGGCGACTGGGTTGGGATCGGGCCGGGCGCGCATGGGCGGTTAACGCTTGCCGGGCGGCGCTATGCAACCGAGGCGGCTCGCAATCCGGGCCGCTGGTTGGCGGCGGTTGCATCTGGAAGCGGTGAGATGGCGCGCTCTGCGCTCACGAGGGCTGATATGCACGCCGAGCGCGTCTTGATGGGGCTACGTTTGACCGAGGGTATTCCGGTAGATTGGATTGGCGGATCGGAAGATAAAGTTAATGAAATCAATGCGTTGTGTGGTTACCCGGCGATCCAGATTAGCGGCGGCCGCCTATGTGTGTTGACACGCGGGCGACCCATACTAAACGCGATTATACGTGCGTTGCTCGCCTAAAGTAGTTTGCGTTTTCAGCGGGCCACAATCCATCAATATTTACGTTCGAGGTCGGCAGAATGCTGGTCGAGGGGCGGCGAATTTTGAGCCGAATTCCGTGCAATCCGCCCTAAACTTCGCCCGCGCCCGTCGTCACGGAAATACGCCTGCAAACTTCGTCAAGCTGCTCAAGATCCTTGTAGCGGATTGTCACTGCTCCGCTGATGGCCCCCGGCAGGCTTTTGATCGACACCGGCATTCCAAGCGCGGCACTCAGGTCTTTTTCAAGCGCTTTTGTATCCGCGTCTTTCGCTGGCGCGCCGTTGTCGTTTGTTGACCTGGCGGCAGCCTCGCCCCTGGCCAGCGCTTCGGTCTGGCGAACGGACAGCCCTTTTTTGACTACCTGCTGCGCCAGGCCGATCGGATCATGCGCGGTCACCAATGCCCGGGCATGCCCGGCTGAAAGCTTGCTCTCGCGCAGCAAATCCAACACTGTTTCCGGCAGCGTCAGCAACCGAAGCAAGTTTGCGATATGGCTTCGGCTTTTACCAAGCGCTTCGGCTAGCTTTTCCTGCGTGTGACCAAAGCGGTCCATCAGCTGGCGATAACCCGCCGCTTCCTCCACGGCATTCAGATCGGCGCGCTGAATGTTCTCGATGATCGCGATCTCGAGGACTTGCGTGTCGTCAAGATTGCGCACAATTGCCGGCACCTCGTGCAGCTGGGCGCGCTGGGCGGCCCGCCAGCGCCGCTCGCCCGCGACAATCTCATATCCGTCGGCGTTTCGCGGATCGCGCCGCAGGATCAGCGGCTGAATGATGCCTTTCTGGCGGATGGACGCCGCCAGCTCCTTAAGCGCGTCTTCGGTGAAGTTCCGCCGCGGCTGATTGGGGTTTGGCGAAATGCGGTCGACGGGGATAAAGACTTCAGTTTTGCGCGTCGGCGCATCCGCCTTGCGTGCCGGTGTCGGATCAATGTCCGACATCAACGCCGACAAGCCGCGCCCAAGCCCCCTGCGTTCTGTCTTTGCCTGTGCCATATGCCTACCTTATGATGTAGATTGTTCCAGTCGCTCTACCACTTCTTGTGCCAGAGCGCGATAGGCTATGCTGCCTTTCGACATCGAATCATACGAAATAACAGGCTTCGCGAACGATGGCGCTTCGGACACACGAACATTTCTTGGCACAATTGTCTTAAAAACCAGTTCGCCCAATGTGGCGCGCGCATCGGCCTCGACCTGAAGGCTCAGGTTGTTGCGGCTGTCGTACATCGTCAGAAGGACGCCTTCGATTCTAAGGTCGGCGTTTGCGGACTGACGCACCTCGCGAATGGTCAGCATCAGTTGCGACAACCCTTCAAGGGCGAAAAACTCGCTTTGCAGCGGGATCAGGACAGAATGCGACGCGACCATCGCATTGACCGTCAGCAGGCTAAGCGACGGCGGACAGTCAATCAGGATAATATCCAGATTGAAGGCGTCCATTTTTGGCTGTCGCAACGCGTCGTATAGCAGAAAGCTGCGCTTTTCAGTCGACATCATCTCGATATCTGCCGAGCTTAGGTCGGTTGTTGCCGGGGCGATCAAAAGCCCTTCGATTTGCGTCGGGCGGATAACATCATCCAGGTCGGCGTCGTCCAACAGAAGGTCATACGTCGTGTATTCGCGTTCGTCCGGCGCGATGCCCAGCCCGGTCGACGCATTTCCCTGCGGATCCAGATCCACAAGCAGGACGTTAAATCCATCCTCCGCCAGCGCCGCGCTCAGATTGATCGCGGTCGTGGTTTTGCCCACGCCGCCTTTTTGATTTGCGATAGAAATAATCCTTGGGCCAACCGGCCGGGTTGGATCAGGCACGCTCGATCTCTCCAATCTTCAGAATGGCGGCTTCTTTGTCCGTCACACTGGGCACAATCTCTTCCCTGAAGGACCACGTTTTTCGCGCGATCGCAAGCTCTTCGGCGAAGCGCGCGCCCTTTGGAAAAAGCGCTGTGCCGCCAGGCGCCAGGTGCCTGGCGGCATGGTCAAGGAGGCTGGGCAGCGACGCAAGCGCGCGCGCCGATACGACGTCCGCCGCCTGTGGCTCAAGCGCCTCGATGCGCTTCGCGGAAATCGTGAGCTTTACGCCGGTTTCGCGGGTCAAGGCCCTTAAAAACATGGCCTTTCGCTGATCCGACTCGACAAGAGTTATTCGTGCATTGGGGCGCTTTTCTGCCGCCAGAATAGCAATGACGGCGCCCGGAAACCCGCCGCCGCTACCAAGATCGAGCCAGCCGGAAAAACGCTCCGGCGCTAGCGCAAATAACTGTGCGGAATCTTCAAAATGCCGCCGCCACAGATGATCCAAAGACCCCCGGGCAACAAGGTTAATGCGGGGTGACCATTTCGAGATTAGGGCGGCAAATGTGTCCAGCCGCTCCGTTGTTTCACGTGAAACATTTATCGAGGCCAGAAAGGCCTCGCGTTCAGCAATCATACGTGCCGTCGCTCACGCTGGCGCAGCCTTGCGAGGATCAGCGTCAGCGCCGCTGGCGTCATACCCTCGACGCGGCCCGCCTGGCCCAGCGTGGCGGGCCTGGTTTTTTTGAGCTTTTGCCGCAGCTCGTTTGACAGCCCGCTAAGCCCGTCGAAGTCGAAGTCCAGCGGCAGCGGATGCGCCTCGTCCTTCCTTAGCGCCTCGACGTCGCGCCTTTGCCGCTCGATATAGTTCGCATAAAGCGCATCGCGCTTGAGCTGGTCCTGAATTTCCTCCGAAATATCGGCGATGGCCGGCCGCAGCCCGGCAATGTCGGCAAATTCAACGTCGGCGAACGATAGAAGGTCCGTGCCGGACCGTTTGGTGCCATCTTCGGCGATGCGTATCCCTGCGTTGGCTGCCTCAGGCGCAGAAATCCAAATGGAATCAAGTCTTTGTCGCCCACTCGACAGCGCGCTCATTTTGGCGGCAAAGACGTCCTGGCGCATCGTTCCAACGCAGCCGATATCAATCCCGACCGGTGTTAGCCGCTGGTCGGCGTTGTCGGCCCGTAGCGAAAGACGAAATTCGGCGCGCGAGGTAAACATCCGGTAAGGCTCGGTAACGCCGCGCGTCACAAGATCATCAATCATGACGCCAATATACGAGTTTTCCCGACCGAAATGTGCCGCCGCCAGACCAAGGGCGTCACCCGCCGCGTTCAGACCGGCGACCAGCCCCTGGGCGGCGGCCTCTTCATAGCCGGTGGTTCCATTAATCTGGCCCGCGAAATAGAGCCCCGCGATGTCTTTCAGACAAAGCTGGTGCGTCAATGCCCGCGGGTCCACATAGTCGTATTCAATGGCATAGCCCGGTTGAGCAATCTCAGCGCGCTCCAGCCCCCGAATTGACTGTACATACGCCCACTGAACGTCTTCGGGCAACGACGTCGATATCCCGTTTGGATAGACCAGATCGCTGGTAAGCCCTTCTGGCTCAAGGAATATCTGGTGCGAGACTTTGTCCGCGAACCTTACAACTTTGTCCTCAATCGAAGGGCAATACCGCGGCCCGACACCGTCAATCTGGCCACCATACATCGCCGACCGCGCGAGGTTCTCGCGAATTATCTTGTGTGTCTGCTCGTTCGTATGGGTGATCCCACAAGATATCTGCTTTGCTGAAACACCCTTGGAAAGAAATGAAAACAGCGTCGGCCTGTCATCGCCGGGCTGGTCCTCGAGAACGCCCCAGTTTATCGACCCTGAGCGCAGACGCGGCGGCGTTCCGGTCTTTAACCGCCCAAACGGCAGGCCAAAGCCGTCGATACGATCGGCCAGGCGCACAGACGGGCGGTCGCCGATACGCCCGCCGGGGCGCGAGGTGTCGCCAATGTGTATGACACCGCGCAGAAACGTTCCTGTCGTCAGGACCGTCGCTTTGGCCGAGATGGCCGCGCCGTCCGATAGCTTAACGCCTTCCACGCGGTCGCCGCGCATCAGAAAATCCGTAACCTCGCCTTCGACAACGGTGATCTCGGGGCGCGCGGCGATTTCCGCGCCCATCGCCGTTCGGTAGATCTCGCGGTCCGCCTGCGCCCGCGGTCCCTGCACTGCCGGGCCTTTTCTGCGATTAAGCAAACGGAACTGGATGCCGGCCCTGTCCGCAACGCGGCCCATCACGCCGTCAAGCGCATCAATTTCGCGAACAAGGTGCCCCTTTCCAAGCCCGCCGATGGCTGGATTGCACGACATGACGCCAATACCGTCGCGCCTGAAGGTCACCAAAACAACGCGAGCACCGCGACGAGCGGCCGCATGGGCTGCCTCGGCGCCCGCATGGCCGCCGCCGACCACAATTACATCCGTGTCCCGATGTTTCACGTGAAACATCCTTTATTTTCCAATGCAGAAACTTGAAAATATCTCGTCCAGAAGGTGTTCAATGTCAATTCGCCCGACAAGAGATTCGAGCGCCCGGATGGCGCCCCGCAAGTCCTCTGCAATCAGTTCTGCATGCTCAGGTGAGGTATTTAGCCGATCCTGGGCGAATTCCAAGCCCTCGTTTGCGCGGGTAAGCGCGGTTCGGTGCCTTTCGCGAACGGCAACGCCAACACACGCCGCGCGCCCGGCCAGCTCATCGGTCACGCGCTCGATCAGACCCTCGATGCCCTCGCCGGAGATTGCCGAAATGTCGGCTTTCGGGTGCAGATCCGATTTCGTAACAACAACAATGTCCTCCGGCAGCGGCGCAAGCACGGGTGCGTCATCGACTTTGTCCAGCAAAATAACCCTCAGATCCGCCGCGTGCGCCCTCGCCAACGCCCTCTCCACGCCCAGCGTCTCGATCTTGTCGTCGGTTGGTCGCACGCCCGCTGTATCCAGAAACGTGACCGGCAGCCCGCGCAGGTCCATATTGACCTCAATGATGTCGCGGGTTGTTCCGGCTATTTCCGACGTTATCGCTGCTTCGCGCCCGGCCAGAGCGTTCAAAAGCGTCGATTTGCCGACGTTCGGCGGGCCGACGATCGCAACCTCAAAACCTTCGCGAATACGCTCAGCGACCGCAGCGCCCTTGATCTCGGCGCCAAGTTCGCTGCGCACCTCGCGGATCAGCGCGCCGACCTCGGGCGTCACATCAACCGGCACGTCTTCGTCGGCGAAATCAATCGTGGCCTCGATCAGTGCGGCGGCGCGTATCAAATTCGACCGCCAGCCTTCGGCCAGACGCCCCAATGCCCCCGACAACACCCGCTGCGCCTGCCGTCGCTGCGCCTCTGTCTCAGCCTCGATCAGGTCGGCCAGGCCTTCGACCTGCGCCAGGTCGAGCTTTTCGTTTTCAAGCGCGCGCCGCGTGAACTCGCCAGGTTCGGCAAGCCGCAACCCGTCGATACTCGAAAGCGCGCCAAGAACCGCCGCGGTCGTCGCCATCGAGCCGTGGATATGAAATTCGACAACATCTTCGCCGGTAAAACTTTCCGGTCCTGAAAATCTCAGCACCAGAGCCACTTCCAGCGTCTCGCCATTCGAGCGCAGCTTTCTGAGGGCGGCGCGGCGGTTCTGCCTTGGCACATCGCAAAGCGAAGACGCAGCACTCGTGGCCTTTGGCCCGGATATGCGAATAACCGCAACGCCCGATTTTCCCCGCGCCGAAGCCAGGGCAAAAATAGTATCCATCGCAGTAACCTACTGATTTAATTCAGTAAATTATGTATTCATCGAATCGAAAAAATCCGAGTTACTCTTCGTTTGCTTAAGCTTTGAAAGCAAGAACTCGATGGCGTCGGTCGTCCCCATCGGGTTCAATATCCGGCGCAGCACAAACGTTTTCTGCAAATCAATCTTGTCGACCAACAGCTCTTCTTTCCGGGTTCCCGACTTGAGGATATCCATCGCCGGGTAGACGCGTTTGTCGGCCACCTTGCGGTCGAGCACAATCTCGCTGTTGCCGGTGCCCTTGAATTCTTCGAAAATCACTTCATCCATCCGGCTGCCGGTGTCGATCAGCGCGGTGGCGATAATCGTCAGCGATCCGCCCTCTTCGATGTTCCGCGCAGCGCCGAAGAACCGTTTTGGCCGTTGCAGCGCATTGGCGTCGACACCGCCGGTCAGAACCTTACCCGAAGACGGCACGACCGTGTTGAAGGCCCGGCCCAGACGGGTGATCGAGTCCAGCAGAATCACAACGTCGCGCTTGTGTTCAACAAGCCGCTTGGCTTTTTCAATGACCATATCGCTAACCGCGACATGCCGCGTTGCCGGTTCGTCGAAGGTGGAGGAAACGACCTCGCCCTTCACAGACCGCTGCATGTCGGTAACCTCTTCTGGGCGCTCGTCGATCAGCAGAACGATCAGATAGCACTCTGGATGATTCGTCGCGACGGACTGGGCGATATTCTGAAGAATGACCGTTTTACCGGTGCGCGGCGGCGCGACGATCAGACAACGCTGGCCTTTTCCGATCGGGGCCACCAGGTCAATGATCCGCGCCGAACGGTCCTTGATCGTCGGGTCCTCGATTTCCATTGTCATCCGCTCGTCGGGATAGAGCGGTGTCAGGTTATCGAAGCTGACTTTATGGCGGGCTTTTTCCGGATCCTCGAAATTGATCTTTTCAACTTTCGTCAAGGCGAAATAGCGCTCGGTGTCATCCGGTTCGCGCATAACGCCTTCGATGCTGTCGCCTGTGCGAAGCGAAAAATGTCGGATTATTTCAGGTGAAACATAGATATCATCCGGTCCCGGCAAATAGTTCGCCGCGGGCGAACGCAGAAATCCAAAACCGTCCTGAAGCACCTCCAGCACACCTTCGCCGCCGATCACCCATTCTTCTTCGGCGCGCTCTTTCAGAATCGAGAACATCATCTCGCCCTTGCGCATGGTCGGGGCGTTCTCGATCTCGAGACCCTCGGCCATCGTCAGAAGCTCTTTCGGAGATTTCGATTTCAGTTCGGACAAGTTCAGACGGTCAGTCATGGAAACCTTTCAGCCGGGACCATCAGGTCCCCGTGAATTTGCGTGCCATTGGAAATCTATAAACGGCCAGGACGGTCGTCGGGAGCGAGAAATAAGAGCATCGCCGATGCCTGTCAACCAGCCTCAGAACGGCCGGACAATGACCGAGATAACTATGACAACGACCAGAACGGTCGGAACTTCATTCATCAGCCGATAGTGACGGCCGGATTTGACGCTCTGTCCCTGAACGAATGCCATTCGCTCGCGTGCGCACCAGTGATGGAACCAGGTCATGCCCAGCACAGCTGCGGCCTTCGACCAGGGCCAGACTTCGCTCCAGTCAACAACGCCCGGCGTCAGAACTAGAAGGATACCGAATGCCCAGGTGGCGATCATCGCAGGGTTCATGATCATCCGAAGAAGCTTGCGCTCCATCTTTTGAAAAAGCGCGTCTGTGCTGGCGTTCTGGCGCGCGCTTTCGACGTGATAGACAAAAAGTCGTGGCAAATAGAACAGCCCGGCCATCCAGGCGATAGCCGAGATCACATGCAGGGCCGTCACCCAAGGATAGACCTGAATCAATGCATCCATATTATCTCTTTCCCCTCCCGCCTTCCTAAATAGAAAAAAAGAAAAGAAAAGATGATGTGGTAGTAGACCGTGTGGACACCGGGGATTAATTTTCTGCCAACCATGTTGTCCACTGTGGAGAAAACGGCCAACCGGAACGCGCTTACAAGAAGAGACGCGCTATAGCCAAATAATATCAGTATCTTAGAAAAAGCACGGCGCTAACCGTCTGTTGATAATACCGGGATAACATACGGATAGCCGGTTTGTTCCCAGCCTGTGGAAGGCGCTGGTCCACCGTGGACATTATCGCCCGGCAGCCAGCGGGGCTTGCCAAACTTCCACTAAGAATGCGACGACATGCCGAAGCGGGCACTTATCCCCGGATACACGCACGCAATCACACACAGGCCTGTCCACAATATGACGGATCTCATTTTAGCGTCAGGATCGAATACTCGTGCCGAATTGCTTAGGCGCGCAGGTCTGGAGATTGCAATCGAGCCTGCAAAAATCGACGAAGACGCTATCAAGCAATCGCTTTTGGCCGAAGGCGCGCCGCCGCGCGACATAGCCGACAGTCTGGGCGAAGCCAAAGCCCGGCGAATTTCTTCCAGGCGGCCGGAAGCTCTGGTTCTGGGGTGTGATCAGGCGTTGGAGCTTGAAGGCGCGCTGATCTCGAAACCCGTTGACCAGGATCATGCTTTGGCTCAGCTAAAGTCCATGCGCGGCAAGAAACACACGCTTTATTCGGCGGCGGTAATCTGTGAAGATATGCGGCCGATCTGGCGGCATGTCGGACAAGCCCACCTTTTCATGCGCGATTTATCAGACGGCTATCTCGAGGATTACCTGGCACGCAATTGGGAAAGCGTTGCGGGCTGCGTCGGCAACTACAAGCTTGAAGAAGAAGGCGTTCGGCTTTTCGGCAAAATTGACGGCGACTATTTCACTGTTTTGGGCCTGCCGCTTCTTGAGATCTTGTCCTATCTCACTTTGCGCGGCACGCTACGGTCATGAGCAATGCTCCAATTCCACTTGCTGGCGTTATAGGGTCACCCATTGCGCATTCAAAATCGCCAAGGCTTCACGGCCACTGGCTGAAGCGGTATGGGATTCGCGGACATTATGTGCCGATGGACGTCGGCGCGGGCGATCTGGAAAGCGCGATCAAAACGTTGCCAAAGCTTGGCTTCGTCGGGCTTAACGTCACGATCCCACATAAGGAACACGTGCTATCAATTGCTGATCTGGTGACAGATCGAGCAGCGCTTATCGGTGCCGCGAACACGCTTATTTTTCGGAAAGACGGAAAAGTTCATGCCGACAACACCGATGGTTACGGGTTTGTCGAAAGCTTGCGGCACAGCGCGCCCGACTGGAACCCCGCGGCGGGCCCTGCTGCGGTGTTGGGTGCCGGAGGTGCCGCGCGGGCCGTGCTTGCGGCGTTGATCGAAGTTGGCGTCGAAGAGATCCGGCTGAGCAACCGGACAAAGGCCCGGGCCGAGGCTTTACGCCAGGATTTCGGCACGAGGATTGAGGTCGTCGACTGGGTGCGGGCCGGTAACGCGCTGGAGGGTGCGGCAACGGTTGTGAACACCACCTCGCTTGGGATGACCGGCAAGCCCGAAATGCGCGTGCCGCTGGATGGTCTGTCAAAAGGCGCCGTTGTTACAGATCTCGTTTACACGCCGCTCGAAACGCGGCTTTTGGCGCACGCAAGGGCGCTGGGTTGCACGACGGTGGACGGCTTGGGGATGCTCTTGCACCAGGCCGCACCAGGGTTTGAAAGGTGGTTTGGCACCAGACCGGATGTCGACGAAGCGGCGCGCCAGGCAGTGCTCGGCTGATGCGGCCATTTGTCATCGGACTGACCGGCTCTATCGGAATGGGAAAGACGACGACCACGAAAATGTTTGCCGGTGCGGGCGTTCCTGTTTGGAGCGCCGACGAGGTTGTTCACCGCCTTTATGCCAAGGGCGGCGCGGCTGTGGCAGAAATCGAATTGCTGCACCGCGACGCCGTTGTGGACGATGCCGTTGACCGCAAAGCGCTTTCTGAATGGATCGCGGGCGCGCCGGACCGGCTGCGCCGGATCGAAGCGGCGGTACACCCGCTTGTCGCTGCCGACCGGCGCGCATTTATCGCGAACGCGACGGCGCGGATAGTTCTTGTCGATATTCCGCTTCTATTTGAATCCGGGGCCGAGGATACACTCGATGCCATCGTCGTCGTCACGGTATCGGAGGAAGAACAACGACGCCGCGTTCTTGCGCGCGATGGTATGACGGCGGCAAAGCTTGAAATGGTTCTGGCAAAGCAACTGCCTGACGCCGAAAAGCGCGCCCGCGCGGACTTCATAGTAGAGACGACATCGCTTGAGGTCGCGGCTAAGGGCGTTCAGGATGTGCTTGGGAAGATTGGGGACAGGCTGAGCAATGCGTGAGATCGTGCTCGATACCGAGACGACGGGGTTTGACCCCGAAACCGGCGACCGCATTGTCGAAATAGGCGCGATCGAGCTGAAGGGCCACATGCCAACCGGCAACATCTATCACCAATACCTAAATCCCGAACGCACGATGCCGAAAGACGCATTTGAAGTCCACGGGCTGGGCGACGATTTCCTGGCCGATAAGCCTGTTTTCAAAGCCATTTCGAAAGCGTTCGTCGATTTCATCGGTGACGCAAAGCTGGTGATACATAACGCGGCCTTCGACATGAAGTTCATCAACGCGGAATTTTCCTGGGCGGGCTTGCCGCAGATCGAAATTGAACGCGCCATCGACACACTGGCGATTGCGCGAAAGAAGTTTCCGGGCGCACCGGCGTCCCTGGACGCGCTTTGTCGCCGCTACGGCATCGACAATTCGGCCCGGACTTTGCACGGCGCGTTATTGGACAGCGAAATCCTGGCGGAAGTTTATCTCGAACTTATCGGAGGCCGACAACCGGACTTCGGATTGTCGACGACGACCAATGCCCAAACGACAACGGAAGCGGACCAATCGAGAAAGCAGGGGAAAAGACCAGAACCTTTGCCGCCCTTTCTGACAGAAGAAGAAAAGGCCGCCCACGACGCTTTCGTCAGCACAATGGGCGAAAAGGCGCTCTGGACCCGTCTTAGCTGACTTTCGGCGTGTCCTGTTCTTTCTCCTGCTGCGCTTTTTGGCGCTGCACCATCGTCTGGCGGTAAAGTGCTACAAAATCGACGTTGTCGAGGTTTAGCGGCGGGAAACCACCGTCGCGCGTCACGTCGCTGACCAGGCGGCGGACAAACGGGAAGATCATCCGCGGACACTCGATCAGAAGAAACGGGTGCATTTGTTCTTCCGGCACATTCTCGATCTGAAATATGCCGCCGTATTCCACCTCGAGGACAAAAAGCGTCGCCTCGCTGCCCTTGTTCTTCGAGGTAATGTTATACTTCGACATCACCTCGTATTGGTTTTCACCGCGCTTTTTCGCATCAAGCGCCACCTGCACCTGGATGTCGGGCTGCACCTCGCCTTCAATCGGCTTTCGCGAGACGATGTTTTCAAACGACAGATCGCGAATGAACTGTCCCAAAACTTTCATTTGCGGCGGCACCGGTGGCTGCGCGGCACCGTTTTCAGAATCGGCCATGGATTGCTCCGTAAAATGGATCGTAAATCGCGCTTCGTCTAACAGAGCGCTGGCAGACCCTCAATGCCGGGTCCAGCCTGAAGGGCCTTTTGGGTCGGGCGCGTCCAGATCCTCGTAATCAGCGTCGATGACGGTCTCGTCCGGTCGGGAGGCGGCTTTCGATCCGAACTGAACCGTCTGAACATTGATCCGCGACCGGAAGTAGCGAAAGACCGCCGAGCGTACGCCCGGCACCATCAATGCAAAACCAACCGCATCAGTGAAAAATCCGGGCGTCAGCAACAAAGCGCCCGAGAAAAGCACCATCGCGCCATGCGCCAGCGGTTCTGTGGGATCACGCAGATCTTCGAACGATCCGCGTAGCTGACCAAGCACGGCAAGCCCCTGGCTGCGCACCAGATACGTGCCCAAAACGGCTGTCAGCACGACAATCAAAAGCGTATACCAAATACCGATCAAGCCGCCGATTTGAATAAAAAGCGCGATTTCAATCAACGGCACGATCAAAAATAAGAGAAACAGGGGCATTTGAACCTCTTCGTCGCAGGGCGGCCAGTAGACTTGCCCCATTCGCCGCCCTACATATGTGTTCTGACGCACGGAAACCCAAGCCTTCGCTTTTCGAGAGAAAACATGAACCAGCCACTGATCCAACTCCTGGTACTTGCCGGCATCGCGATTTTCCTGATTTTGCGACTAAGAAACGTATTGGGAACCCGCGACGGATTTGAAAAGCCACCGGTGTCGGGACCGCCCGAAAGCCGCCGTGTTGGCAGGCCGGACTTCGATGTTATCGAAGGCGGGCCGGACCGGGATATCACCGATCATGTCGAGGAAGGCTCAACCAGCGCAAAGGCGCTGGCGGCGATGAAGGTGGCCGAGCCTGGATTTGGCGTCGGCGAATTCCTTGAGGGCGCGCGCGGCGCCTATGAGATGATTCTCATGGCATTTGAAAGCGGCGATTTAGCGGATGTGCGGGGATTTCTTGCCGACGACGTGGCGGAGACCTTCCAATCCGTGATTGATCATCGCGAGGCCGAGGGCCTGACCGTAGACGCCAGCTTTGTCGGTCTGCGCGAGATTGTATTGAAGTCGGCCGAGTTTCATCGCGACACATCCGAAGGTGATATGACGATCAAGTTTGTCGGCGAGCTTACGTCTGTTGTGCGCAACAGCGAAGACGAGATTATCGAAGGCAACCCAAACGAGATCAAGCGCCAGCGCGACGTCTGGACCTTTTCCAGAAAATTGGGCGCGGACGATCCGAACTGGCAGCTGGTCGCCACAGGGGAATGATGCGACGGCTGGGCGCGGCTTTGGCTTTGGCCATGCTTGCCGGTGCAGGCTCTGCCGATACCCGGCTTTTGGACTGGGCTGATCTTGATGGCTGGGGAGCTGACGACCTTGATGCGGCGCGCGCGGTCTTTCTTGAAACCTGCGAAGACCTGACCGACGGCGACTGGCCGACGCTTTGCGCATTGGCCACAAAAGCTGGTGACGCCCGCGCGTTTTTCGAGACATTTTTCAAACCGGTTCTGATCACCGATGGCGGCAAGGCGCTTTTCACCGGATATTATGAACCCGAACTGACCGGATCGCGGGTCAAAGCGGGGGCGTTTCGGTACCCGCTTTACCGTCGCCCTGATGATGCGCCGACCGGCGCGCCATGGCTGACACGCGAACAAATTGAAACTTCGGGCGCGCTGGAGGGTCGCGGGCTGGAGATCGCCTGGCTGTCTGATCCCGTCGACAAGTTTTTCCTGCAAGTTCAGGGCTCGGGCCGGATCAACCTGGCCGACGGCAGCAGCTTGCGGGTCGGCTATGGCGGAAAAAATGGCCACCCATACCGGTCGGTCGGAACAGAACTTGTGCGCCGTGGCGTCTTTGAACCGCACCAGGTCTCGGCGCAAACCATACGAAGATGGGTCAGCCGCAATCCGGTGCGCGGGCCCGAACTTTTATGGCACAACCCTTCGTATGTTTTCTTTCGCGAGGTTACGCGCGTTCCCGCCCACAAGGGGCCGCTAGGTGCGATGAACCGATCGGTAACCGCGGGTCGAACGCTTGCCGTTGATCCCGACTTTGTGCCGCTTGGCGCGCCGGTCTGGGTCGAGAAGGACGGCGAACGCCCGCTCCGCCACCTTATGATAGCGCAGGACACCGGGTCTGCGATCAAGGGCGCGCAGCGCGGCGACATTTTCTTTGGGTCAGGGCAAGAAGCCGGAAAGATCGCGGGGCGAACCCGGGACGCAGGCCGAATGGTCGTCTTGCTTCCGATTGAAGACGCGCTGGCGCTCGCGGGCGGCGAGTAGCCCGTGAAGCGCCGAACGCCACGCGGCCTCGACCCTGAAGAACAAGAGCTTTGGCAGCGGGTCGCGCGAACCGCGACGCCGCTGCGGCACGAGGCAACAACGCCCGGCCAGCCATTCAGGCCCGAATCGAGAGCCGCACCGGAGACCGTGCCGTTTTCGGTCGTTGGAAGGTCGGACACTGCATTGCCCTACAGCAATCCGGGCCGGGGACCGCAAGCCCTGCCCATGGCGGCACCGATCAGCATGGACAAAAAAGCGTTCCTGAAGATGAAGCGCGGCAAGTCTGCGCCCGAGGGCAAACTGGATTTACACGGTATGACCGCCGACGCGGCACACGGCGCGCTGACATCGTTCATCCTTTCGGCGCAGGCCAAAGGCAAGCGGCTGGTTCTGGTAATCACCGGAAAGGGCCGCGCATCAGACGACACCGGGCCAATACCCGCGCGACCGGGGATCCTTCGACAGCATGTTCCCCGGTGGCTGGAACTGCCGCCGTTGAAGTCCGCAATCCTGCAAGTATCGCAGGCGCATCAGCGCCACGGCGGGTCAGGTGCCTATTACATCTACCTGCGCCGAAGGTAACTGCGCACGGGCTTCGCGCACTGCGACCCAGACCAGAATATTCGCCGCAACAAAATACAGGCAGATCCACAGCATCTGCTGGGGATATGTCAGGCCAAGGTCGATCAGCGCGCCGGATATACCCGGCCCAACTGCCGATCCAAACACCATGATGCTGGTGGAAACCGCCTTGATCGCGCCGATGTGGCGGGTGCCAAAGAACTCGGCCCAGAACGCGGCCGGAAGCGTCGCCTGAATACCGGTCCCCACACCGAAAAGCGCCATGCCGACTGCTGCCACCGCAAGCGTCTCGGCCATGCCGATAACCAGAAACGCCAGCGTGAAGGGAACGAGGTAGACGACCGCAAGTCTGGCGGAACCAATTCGGTCAATCGCCTGACCCGAAAGCAACGTGACCACAACCGAAACTGCGGTCAAAAGCGGGATCAGCGCCAGATAATCGACCAGGGGCCAGCCTTTGACCTCGGCAATATGCACTTGTTGGAAAAACATCGCGGTGCCCCATGCCGGAGGGCCAAGCAGCATCGGCAAAAGCATCCAGAACAACCGCGACCGCAAGACTTCGGCCCGGGTCCAGTGGCGGCCCTGCATCCCCGCCGTAGTACTCTCCTCGGCGTGCGACTGCGGCGTCCGCTCGGCGGACAACAGCCAAAGGATCACCGGAAATGCCAGCATAAGCAGTGCTGCCGACAGAACCCAGACAATGCGCCAGGAAATCACATCGAACAAAGACGCAACGACAACCGGAAACGCCGCCTGCCCCACGGCAAATCCAATCGCCGAGATTGAAAGCGCCATTCCCCGCCGCGCAACAAACCACCGCGCCATCGCGACGACGGCCAGCTGGCTCATCATTCCCTGCCCCAGAAACCGCAGCAGGAACACGATGGCGATTAATCCCAGGACAGTGCTGTTCGCCGCCATCGCCAGACAAACCAGAGCCAGACCCGGCATGATGAACCACGCAAGTGCGCGCACCCGAAACCGGTCGGCAAGCGACCCGGCCCAGAACATCGCGACCGCCGACGCGGTTGTGCCAACCGTATAAAGCCCACCCCATTGCCCATCGGTGAGCCCGTATGCGCCCATGATCTGGGCCCCAAAAATGGCGATAAAGAACGTCTGGCCATAGCACGATGAAAACGAAAGCAGCCCACCTGCCGACAGAAAGCGGGTGTTTTCGCGGAGGAAAGCCAAGAGAGACATGGCGCCTCTGTCTGCTTCTTTCTTTAGATTGAAAAGGGTCTTTCGCCGCGCGGCTTAAAGCATGTAGCGGCTGATGTCAGACGCGTCCATAAGCTCGCCAAGGTTATCTTCGACGAAGGCCCTGTTGACGGTCACGCTGTCGCCCGACCGGTCGGGCGCGGTGAAGCTAAGCTCTTCAAAAACCCGCTCCATCACGGTGTAAAGGCGGCGCGCGCCGATGTTTTCCACGCTCTGGTTCACGTCAGCGGCAATCTTTGCCAGCGCGGCAATCCCGTCTTCGGTGAAATCCACGGTAACCTCTTCGGTACCCAGAAGTGCTGTGTATTGCAGCGTCAGCGCGTTGTCGGTTTCCGTCAGGATGCGGACGAAATCTTCTTCTGTCAGTGCCCGCAAGTTCACGCGGATTGGCAAACGCCCCTGAAGCTCGGGCAGCAGATCCGACGGCTTGGCGATATGGAACGCGCCGCTTGCAATGAACAATACATGGTCAGTTTTGACCGGTCCGTATTTGGTGCTGACCGTCGTGCCTTCGATTAGCGGCAGCAGATCGCGCTGAACACCTTCGCGGCTGACGTCCGCGCCGCGCGTCTCTGAGCGCGCCGTCACCTTGTCGATCTCGTCAAGAAAAACGATGCCGCTCTGCTCGACCGCGTTCAGCGCAGACTTTGTGACACTGTCGTCGTCAAGCAGCTTGTCGGCCTCTTCGCCGATCAGCAGTTCATAACTTTGCGCCACGGTCATTCGCTTTTTGACTGTGCGACCGGGAAGACCCTTGCCGAATATCGACCCAAGATCGATTGCCATGCCGCCCTGCCCCGGCGGCATCCCGGGGATCTCCATGCCCTGAAGCGGATTGGACGAGTCCTTAATCTCCAGCTCGATGAATGTGTCGTCCAGATCGCCGCGCTTCAGCTTGTCGCGGAACATATCAAGCGTTTGCTCGCGGGCGTTTTCACCCGCGACGGCGGCCAGAACGCGATCCTCGGCAGCTTTTTGCGCGCCTGCTTTAACTTCGTCGCGCATATGATCGCGCGTCATCGTGATGGCGGCTTCGACCAGATCGCGGATGATCTGTTCGACATCGCGCCCGACATAGCCAACTTCGGTGAATTTGGTTGCCTCGACTTTCAGAAACGGAGCCTTGGCGAGCTTAGCAAGCCGACGCGATATTTCGGTCTTACCAACGCCTGTGGGGCCAATCATCAGAATGTTCTTGGGGTATACCTCGTCGCGAATATCGTCGGGCAATTGCTTGCGCCGCCAACGATTGCGGAGCGCCACCGCGACGGCGCGTTTTGCGTCCTTTTGGCCGATGATAAAACGGTCAAGCTCCGAGACGATTTCGCGGGGGGTCAGGTCGGTCATTTTGAAAGCGCTTCCACGGTCAGGCTGCCGTTGGTGTAAACGCAGATTTCTGCGGCGATGGCCATGGCGCGCCGCGCAATCGCTTCGGCATCCAGATCGCTGTCCATAAGCGCCCTTCCCGCCGCGAGCGCAAAATTGCCGCCCGACCCGATGGCGGTGACATCGTGCTCGGGCTCAAGCACATCGCCTGCCCCGGTCACTACATACAGCTCCTCGCCATCGGTGACGATCAGCATTGCCTCAAGCTTTTGCAGGTATTTGTCGGTTCGCCAATCCTTGGCAAGCTCGACACACGCGCGCTGAAGCTGGCCGGGCGTCGCTTCGAGCTTCGCCTCGAGCCGCTCAAGAAGCGCGAACGCATCCGCTGTCGATCCCGCAAATCCGGCAATGATCTCAATCCCGCCGGGGCTGAGCTTTCGCACCTTGCGCGCCGTGCCCTTGATCACGGTCTGCCCAAGGCTGACCTGACCGTCGCCGGCGATCACGACCTGCCCGCCCTTGCGGACACCTATGATCGTTGTGCCGTGCCAGCCCGGAAATTTGTCCGCCATAAAGCCCCTCCTGACCTTTTGGCGCTATATGCGGGCGGCGGGGCGTGACTGCAAGGCCGTGTCGCCGCTGACGCAACGACGCCTGTGTTTCAGAGCGCGTCGTCGATCCAGCCTTTCAGGGCTGCTTTTGGGGCAGCGCCGGTTTTGTTGGAAACAACTTCCCCGTCCTTGAACAAAAACAGCGCGGGAATGCCGCGAACGCCAAGCTGCGCTGGCGAATTGGGGTTTTCGTCCACATTCACTTTGGCGATCTTGATCTGGTCGCCGTATTCCTCGCTGAGCTCCTCCAGCGCCGGGCCGATCATCTTGCACGGACCGCACCATTCGGCCCAGAAATCCACGATCACTGGCACGTCCGACTGGCGGACCTCGGCGTCAAAAGTATCGTCGGTGACGGCTACGGTGGCCATGTGGTTCTCCTTGGCGGCGTGGCGAGAATTGCGAAAGTAAGAACGGTTGCGGGCAACGTCAAGATGTTGTGGCGTTTGCGAGCGCCCTCCTCACGATAGCGTGCTCAAGCGCCATAAGCCCGCCCGTTGCCGTCCAAAGGATTTCGATCGAAATTTCACGGCGGGGCCAAATTTCCTCAAGCGCTTCCAGATAGGCCCCCATCTGCCGCAGAATGCCCTCGGGCACGTCTTCCTGCCGCGTCGGCACAACCTTGTTCGACTTGAAATCTATCGCGCGGACGCAGGCATCCTCGACGATCAACCGATCAACGGCGCCGCTGATTTGACCCTTCACGGTTGGGATGTCGGCGAAAATATCGACCTCGGCCAACGACGCGGACGAGAAAACCTCCGGCAGGGCGTCGATGCAGGCCACAGCCTCGGCAAATATTGGCTGGAAGTCGTCAGGCGGCGATCCGGGCAGGAGATTGCTCGCGGCGGCTTCCCATTCATCTCGCGGCAGGCACGGAAGATGCTCCAGCAGCCGATGCAATTGACTGCCGCGCATTGTCGCGACCGAGGATTCGGCACCTGCGTCGCCCGGCATCGACTTCGAACCCCCAAGGTCGGACGGCGCGCGCGGGCTTTGGCGGTTGACGGGCGGCAGCGCGTCGGTCTCAAAGAATGCGTCAACTGGCGCGGTTTTCGTCTCTGTATCGGGTGATTTGCCCGAATCTCGCGTGGGCCAGTCGCCAAATTGTAGCCGTGTCACTGACTGGTCGCCGTCAACGACGCTGATCGCATCGGTGCGCTCAAGACCGGAGGCGATTGCGTCATACCAATTGTCCGGCGATGGGTTTTCCATTTCCGCGCCGCCAACAATCAGCCAGTGCTTGGCGCGGGTCATTGCGACATAAAGCAGCCTCTGACGCTCCTCGGCGTTCGCAGACGCCACCCAATCCTTCGCGTCGCTTATTCTGTCTGGTGCAAGATCCCCGGAGATATTCCAGATCGGCACGCCATCCTGACCCGAAACAAAACTATCAAAGCGGCTGTGTCCACCACGTATGGTGTCCGGCAAGAAAACAATGGACGCCTCGAGACCCTTTGCGCCGTGAACGGTCATGACCCGGATTAGATTGCCCGAAGTGCCTGATTGCCGCTTTATGTCAATATCTTCTGAGCCTGTGCGGGCCAGGAAACCGGTCAGGCTTGGAACACACGTCTGCTCGTAGGCAAGCGCCTGGTTCAGCAATTCATTGATGCCATCTTCAGCTTCCGGGCCAAGGCGGGATACCAGCGCCCGGCGACCGCCAAAGCGCGTCAATATCAGCTCGATAAGCTCAAATGGCCGCCGAAAGTCGGCATTGTTCCGAAATGTCGTCAGGCGAGCCACGGTTTCCGGAAATTCAGCCTTTTGGTCACGAAGGGACGCCCAAAGATATCCCTTCCGCCCCTGGGCCACATTAAACAATTCCGCCTCGGTCCATCCGAAAAGCGGCGATCTTAGCGCGGTCGCAAGCGAAAGATCGTCTTCCGGCAGTGCCAGAAACGACAACAAGGCCAGCAGATCGCGTACCGCAAGCTCGGCGTTGACTTTTAGCCTGTCGGCACCGGCAATTGGCAAATTAAGATTCTTGCAACACCGGATGATGCTGTCAAAAAGCGCTGACCGCCGCTGAACCAGGATCAGGATATCTCCGGCCTCGACCGGCCGGAAACCGCCGTTTTCGTCAGGTACAGTGCCTGTACAAAGAATTTGCTGGATCTGAGCGGCGATCTTTTCCGCCAATACTATCGTGGGATCATTGGCCGCCTTTCGATCAACCGGATCGTTCCAGGCGAGATCTTCCGGCGCGTCGGGGCGCGGCACTTTTGGCCAAAGATCCACCCGACCCGGCAGTTGATCCTGGTGCGCGTGATGCGTGGCCTCGCCGCCAATGCCGGTGGCCCATTCGCCCTGAAATACAGCGTCCACCGCCGTCAGGATGGCCCGTGACGACCGGAAAGAATAGTTCAACTCGCGGCGCTGTAAACCGGGCCCGCTTTCCAGCTGCCGGGCAAATTTATCCGCCATCAGGTCAAACGCGCGGGCGTCTGCGCCCTGAAAACTGTAAATCGACTGTTTTTTGTCGCCAACCGCGAAAATAGATCGAGACGCGGTATCGCGCGCGCCTTTTCCAGACGTAATATCTGCCGCAAGCGCGTCAATTACCTCCCATTGCGCCGGGCTCGTGTCCTGCGCTTCATCGACAAGGATATGGTTGATCCCGCCGTCCAGGCGATAAAGCACCCACGCCAACCCCTGATCTTGCAAAAGCCCCCGCGCTTTCACGATCAGATCGTCGAAATCCAGCACTCCGGCGGCGTCCTTTGCCGTCGCGTAGGCGGGTAAAAACACTGCTGCAAAGTTGTGAAGCGCAAGGGTTTGCTCAGCCGCATTGAAGGACCGGAGAATGTCGAAGGCGCGCTCAACCTGCAGCATGATCTGGTGAAGGCGCGGCGTGTATGGTGCAAATGGCCCGTCGCGAAAATCCTTAGTCGGCGTGCTGTCGGTTTTGGCTCCAAACGGTGTTTTTGACTTTTTGCGATAGAGAAAGACATCCGCGAGCGACCGGACGACAACCAGCGAACCCAGCATTGGCAAAGACGCGATTTTGTCCGCCAGTTTAAGATCGCTGGCCATGTCAGATGTTCGCAGAATGTCGGGCAGGGTGGTCAGAAACTCCAGATCGCCGGACCAGATCGCGGCGTCAACGATGCCTTTTGCGGTCATGTCCGCGCTGATCCCAATGTGCGCGCAGATCTCTGCCCGGTCGGTGCGTTGAAACCGGTCCGCCGACCCCGCGATTTGTGCGGCAAGCCCGGTCAGGCTTTCGCCGCTAAATTGAAGTGCGAGCTTTGATACCGTGTCCGGTTCGCCCATTGCCAGCCCGTCAAGCACGTCTTCGAGCAGCCGGTCCCGCCCTTGCTCGTCAAGTTCCCGAAACTGTGGCGACACACCGGCTTCTAACGGAAATTGCCGCAACAGCGCCGCGCAAAACGAGTGAATTGTCTGAATTTTCAGACCACCCGGCGTTTCAATTGCGCGCGCGAAAAGCGTGCGTGCGACATCGAGATCGTGACTGGCAACCTCGCCAAGATCGGCAAGCCCTTCGGCCAGCTTTATGTCGTCCAGCATCGCCCAATCGCCCAGTCGTTTGAAAAGACGGTTCTGCATCTCGCTGGCAGCGGCCTTGGTGTAGGTGAGGCAGAGAACGCTTTGTGGATCAACGCCTTGCAACAACAACCGGGCGACGCGATCGGTCAGAACGCGGGTTTTCCCGGACCCGGCATTGGCCGACAACCAGGTCGATGCCTGCGGGTCCGAGGCGTTGTTTTGCGCAAGCGCGGCGTCGTCGAACTGGGTCACGGCAGCGTCACCACGATTATGTCATCCGTATCTGCCCACTCGCCGAACCGGGCAAGGTGGTCATAATCGCCTTCCCAGCGCACCTTTTCCATCGCCCGGCGCGGCATATATCCGACCTTCGCCTGACCGAAATGGCTTAGAAGCTGGTGAAGCTCGCGCAGGATCGTGCTGGTGCGAAGATCAATCACGATGCCCTTGTCTTCGACTTCGACCAGTTCGATATGGTCGTCCTTTCCGGCGCGGTTCAGCCCGATGTGGCTGACAAAGGCGACTTCCGCCGGATCAATTCCCTCAAATGCACCACCCTCGGCCATCGCGGCTTCGATCAGCAATTGCCGCTGGTAGTGACGAACTTGCCTAATGGGCGGTGCGCCGCCGGATTTGTAGTCATATATCACCAGCCGACCGTCCGTTAGCTGGTCAATTCGGTCGGCGGCACCGCGAATGCTGAATGGGCTGCCAGAAAGCACCAATTGGCCTTTGGCTTCGCGCGCCAAACTGACGCCTGCGGATTGTCGGCGCATCTCTTTTTCAGCCAGCATTGGAGCAATTGCAGCAATATGACCGCGCCAAAGCGCACGGATCTGCGCCCACTGGACGGACCGCGAAAGTTCGTCATCGGCCAGTTCAAGCAACAGCTTTTCTGCTTCAGCCGGGCCGACAAATGGCGCGCGGTCGACAAACCGCCTGAGAATGCGGTGAAAGACAGTGCCGCGCAACGCTGCACTTGGCTCAGGCCGAAGCGGATCCAGCGGCCTTAGTGCGAGAACGTGTTTGGCGTAGATTGCGTAGGGGTCACGGATCAGCTTTTCGATCTCGGTGACGGTGAAGGCATGCGGGCGCGTGTCTGGCGGCGGGGCAGGGGCGATGCGGCGGGCGGCATCGGTGTCGTGTTCGGGTGTGTCCAAGGCGCTTGCAATCGACAGGTAACGCGCGCCGCGTTCCTTCATTTGCTCAAACGCCACAGGACCGTCTTGTTCGGGCAGCCCATTTAGCAGATTTGTCAGCCGGTTTAGCCACCGCGCCGGAACGGTTTCGGCCTCGCTGTCGCGGCAAGACCGCGAAAGGATCACGACCCTGGCAGCGATAGCCTGCTGATAATCGTGCGCCGACAGCCCGATCTGACGCTCGGGCAACAGCAAACCGGCCTGACGCCGCATGGACCGGCTAAGCCATGGGTCCGGCGTTGGGCGGGCAGGCCACGTTCCTTCATTCAGACTGCCAAGAATGACAAGATCTGCGCCCTGGGCGCGCGCTTCGAGCGTTCCCCAGATCATGACGTCGGGATGCACATTATCCGGATCGCGCGCGTCGTCTGCCTGTAATGCCGCGTCAAGCAATTGTCGGTAGTCGGCAAGCGACGTGCCGTGATCGGCGACAGCGTCCAACGCCAATCCTTCGCAGGCTTCCAGCGCTTTCCGCCCGGTATCCTGCTCCCAAAGTTCGCCCGCACCATCGCCCTTGGGGCCTTGGGCAATCTGCTCGGCCAGCGCGACATGGCGCGCGCGTATACTGCCCAATTTTGGCGCGATCGGTTCGGCCAGCGCGGTAAGAATACCGATCAGCCAAACGCACCAGTCATCGCGCCCGGCCTGCAACGCCTGAAATTGCTGAACGACGTTCGCGTCGACGGTGCCCACTGCCCGTTTGCGCAAAATCAGCTCAAATTCGCGCGTCAGCAACAGGTGCTGGCCACGGTCACCGCTGCCGGTTCGTGTTAGCGGATGCTTGAGAAGCGCGATCAGGTCTTCGGCGCTGGCGGCCGCACCCAACAACTGGGCAACCTGACGCAAAAACCGACCGGGTGGCGTCAGCGACAGCGGGCGTCCGCCGCTATCGTCCGGCGCGATATTCCACCGCGCCAGTGCCGCCGCGACGCGCCGCCCAAGCGTTCGGTCGGGCGTGATCAGCGCGGCGGTTCTTTTTTCCGCGAGCGCCTCGCGCAACGCCACGGCAATTGCTTGCGCTTCGTCCCTTTGTTGGGGCGCTTCGATCAGCGCCAGCGCGCTGGTCACAGACCTCAAATCGCCCAGCCGGGGTCCCTCGCGCCGCCATTGACTGGTGACCGGTGCGGGGCGGAGCGACAGCGAGATTAACCGGTTTCGCGCCGCGTCCGGCACCGTTGCGGGCCAGGCGCGCACATTTTCGGGCGCAAGGCCAAGCGCTTCTAGAAAAACCGCGAACCGATACTGTGGATGATCTTCCAGCGGCGGTTCGCTGTCGGATAACAGGTTCCAGACATCGGACGGCGTGTCGGCGTCGAACCCCGGCAATACGACCGCGCCTTGAGGCAAGCGCGCGACCGACCTCATCAATCCAAACGTTGTTCCGCGCGAGCCTGTCGATCCGACGACCAGCACGGGCGTTTCGGGTGGATCGGTTCGCCAGACATCGGTCAGCAGATGCATTGCTGCGCGACGACGTGCTTCGATATCCTGAAAAGCGGCACCGGTATCCGCGAGGTAGGTCTGAACGATGCCAAGAAACTGCAGCGACTGCCGCCAGTGTTCGGAATGATCACCAACATCCAGCGTCAGAATTTTCTCAGGCAACACGCCCTCGCTGTGCAACTCGTCCAGTAGTGCGGCAAGGCTGTCTGCAAGATCAAAGAGCGCTGATCGCGGGGCAGGGGCCGAGTCACTGGCCAAAAGCGGCTCGATCAGGCGGGCAATCTCCAGCTTGCGCTGAAGCGCTGGCGCCACGACCGGCAGATCGGCAATGGGCATCATCTGGTCGGCATCGGTGATCAGGTCGATGCGGGGCAACAGCAGCGCCGGGCCAGCTTGAAAGAGCGCAATCAGACGCCGACGCATCCGGCTAGTGTTCACGAATATCCGAATGCGCGCCAGTTCTTCCGACGGTGCGTCAACCATACGCCCCAAAATACCGGCCACAACGGCGGCCGGAAAATCAGCCCCCGGCGGCACACCAAACACACGCGGGTCAGAAGACGGCTCAAACATCGCGCGCCTCTAGCATCTGTTCTGCGAGCGCTAACCCTTCGGGCGTTCCGATATCGCACCAGTGCCCCGAGTATTCTACGCCGTAAAATCGACCCACCTGTGCCAGACGGTCCCAATAGACATTCAGTGAAAAAACTTCGTCGGGAATTGCCCGCAAGCCTTCGGTCCGAATGATCTGGGCGCCGGTGTAAACAAGCGATCCGCCGCGGCTTAGCCGCCCATCCGCAATCGAAAAGTCGCCAGTGCCGTTGTGGCCGTGCGTGAGTTCAGCCGGAACCAGCAAAAGCAGTGCCTGCATATGGTCTTGCCAGGCGCTCGCCAATTCGGTCAGCGGGTTAGGGCCCAGCCAGACACCATCAGGGTTCAGCGTAAACGTGGGCGAAAGCAACCCATCGCAGGCTGCGCGCAGCCCGCCACCGGTATCAAGAATATCGGGCGTCTCGCGGCGGTGTTTGACGCCAAGGGTTTCGAGATGAGGTTCAATCCTGTCACACAGATAATGCGTGTTTGCAACGATCACGTCGATCCCCGCATCCCGCGCCATCGCAACCGAGTGATCTATCATCGGCTGACCCGATAGAGGTACCATTGGCTTGGGCGTCGCGTCGGTCAGCTTACCCATTCGCGCGCCAAAGCCGGCCGCGAATATCATCAGGGAAAGCTCGCCCGGCTTCACGTCCGCAGTCCACGGATCAGTTCGGGCGCGGGTTCCGGCAACATGGCGCGCAGATCACCAGAGAAATCAGAAAATGCAGCGTGCGACAGACATTCTTCAAGATAACCATACACACGTGGCATCGCGGTCAGATGCTGGGTCTTTCCGAATTTTCGTGCCGCCCGCGCGAATATGCCAAGAATGCGCAGGTTGCGCTGGGCACCAAGCACGGCAACGGCCCGAATAAGGGCGTCGACCGGCACGTTCGTTTCTCGGGCGTAGTGTTCGATCAGACTGGCGCGCAGCGCCCCCGGCACATCGGTTCGCGCGTCGGTCAGAAGCGACATCAGGTCATAGGCGGGATGCGTCAGGAACGCATCCTGATAGTCCAGAAGCCCGACTTTCCGAACGCCCGGGCGATCTTCAAGCCAGATCACGTTGTCGGCGTGAAAATCCCGAAGCGACAAGACGGGCGGTCCCGACAGAACGTCTTCAAGCGTCGCCTCGAGCGCGCGGCGAAATTGCCCAAGCGCTGCGCCGTTCGCGCCCGGATACCACTTGTCAGCCAGCTTCGTGTCGTCGGCCATTGTCTTGGCGGATGGTTGGGAAAGCTCGGGCGGGCGGGCGCTTCGAATCACCAGCAACGCCTCAGTCGCCAAACGGTAATAATCGAGCTGTCGATCCGGGCGGCTTTGAATGAGACCAGTCAATTTGGCGTCGCCAAAATCCTCCAATAAAACCAGTCCCGAATTCTCGCACGCGGCAAGCACATCTGGCGCAGACAGGCCGCGCCCGGCCAGCCATTTGGTCATCATCAGAAACGCGGGCGTGGATGGGTCAACGTCAGGGTCAGCATCCATCAAAATGGTCCGCGACCCATCTGATCGCGAAAGGCGGAGGTATTTTCGCGACGAAAGATCGCCCGCCAATGGCTGCGTCGCCGCGCCCGCCCAGCCTGCGCGGCCAAGAAAATCCGCGATCTGGCGCGCCCGATCATTCATTGATTTCACGCAATATACTCAGGATCCGTTCGGGGCCACGAGCGCGCAATGTGCGCCCGGTTTCCTGCAATTCAAAGCAAAGGCAAAGCGCGTCATCGGGTGCTCGGGCACCCAACCGGTCAGGCCATTCAATCAAGACCAAGGCGGCATCAAACGCGCCATCAAGGCCAAGCTCCACCAGCTCGCCTGTGCCTTCAAGCCGGTAAAGATCGGCGTGCCAAATTTCGAGATCGCCCGCGGTATACGTCTGGACTAATGTGTAGGTCGGCGACGGGACGTCTTCGCGAAGACCAACATCAGCAAGGCGCTTTTGGATCAGCGCCCGCGCGAAATGGGTCTTGCCCGCGCCAAGATTTCCACCAAGCAACACGCAGTCACCAGCGCCAAGAAGGGGCGCCAGCAGCACCGCGCAGGCGGCAGTATCATCAGCGGTTGGAAGATATAGCTCGACAATATCGGCGACAGGCATGGCCGCACTCTGGCGATCTGCCCGAGTGGCCGCAAGATGAGATTAGAGCGGATTGCGTTTGATTTGGATCGATATTCGCTGCCTCTCAATCAGCATTCTGCTGATTACGAATGCAAATAATGACACGCGATTTATCAAAGATAACGCAATCCGCTTCAGACAACCTCGAGCAGGCGTTCCTCGACTTTCCCGGCATCACCGATCATCCGGAACACCACCTGCGTGTTGCCGCCAGTCAGTGGAATGAACCGACTTTCTAACGCGCGGCCGTTTTTCAGCGTGATTTTTGCGGTCCATTCGGTTCGGTCGGAATGGCCAACAGCGAAGTCGCGAAAATCGCCCCAGATGGGCGTCGGCAACGAATTTTGTTGCCAATTCCGGGTCGCATCGACCACCGATGTCTCGTTCACCGAAGAATCCGGATCGACGGCCCACAGCCGCCGATAAGCGCCATTGGTCTGAACCAGCGTTCCGGCCTGCGAAAAAAGCGCCGTTGCATCCTCCATATTGTCCAGAAGCGACTGGTTGATCTCGATCTCGCGGCGGAAGTTCCGCGTCAGCGACATCTCGGCGCTGATATCTTCGATCAGGAACGCAATTGCCCCATCGGGATGCGGTCGACCGGTGACGCGGTAGGTCAAATTGCCGGCAAGCGACCAGGTTTCCATATACGTCCCGTCGGCCGCCGCCGCCTCGAGATCGGCGATTGACCTTCGCCAACTGCGATAGTCGCGGGGTTCGGGGATCATGCGTTTTTCGCGCAGCTTGTCGAGAACTTCAGCCAGACTGGGACGCGCCACAAGAAAATCAACCGGCAGCCGCGTCAGGTCGGTCAAAGCGGGATTGAACAACGCCAGACTTCGCGATCGGTCAAATATGGCGAGACCGATTGTCAGCTGGGCAAATGTCTTGGTCAGTGTCTGCATAAAATCGCGAAGTTGCGTTTCGGCAAGCACGGTGGAATTGGCGTCAAAGGCTGTAAACAAAAGGTCTTTGCCAATCGGCACCTGGTGACATTCGAACCATTGCGGCTCGTGCTCGTCCGGCACCCGCAACGAGATCCGGGTCGCTGCGCCGCGCTCCAGGGTGTCAAACAGCCGTGGCAAAGGCCACTTGGCCGCGCGTTCTGGGCCTAACGACTGGCGAACAAGCCGGTGATAGGCGCGATTGACCCATATTGGTGTCCCGTCAGGCGCTTCGCGCCAGACAAGATAGGGTGCAAAGTTCGGATGTTTCGCGAAGCGTCTCCAGCTCGGCTTCCTGTGCGGCAAGCAGATGAACATCGTCGGTAACCGGCTGCGCCTGCATCCGGCTGGATAGACTTAACCGGATTGTGCCGCCAGTCGCTTCGGAAATGGCCTGAATGCAGCCGTCGCGCGCGATCGCGCTGCGTGAGTTGCCCGGCGCAATTTTATCCAACAGCTTATCGGCATCATCGAATCTGGCGTGAAGCGCACGCGACAGTGCGCCCAGATCCAAATGTTTTGATCCGAAATGGTTCAACAGGCGGCGCGCCGGAAAATTCGGGTCGATAAGCACGCCATCCCGAATGAGAAACACCAGCGTGTCACTGAACAGGTCCGCGCCCGGTGCGCGGCGAAGACCCGGAACCCCGCGACGACCCAGGATAGACAGCGCGGCAAACGCCGCAACAAAAGCGCTTACACCAAAAAGCGCAGCGTTCGTAACTTGGAAATACGGCACACGACATCCCCCGAAACCAGCAAAACCAATTTGATTGGGGTTGGTTAACGTCGAGTTAACTCTGCGCCGGGGCCCTGACCCTAGGACTGAAGTGGAATATTTTCCCCTAGCGGCAGACGGTCCGCATCAGCCGTCGCGCCCAATCGTTCGCGATCCCACTCCGCCTCGACAATCGCCCCGACGCGCGGCGCGGCATTCGGCGATGTGTGGCTTGGGTCGCGCCCGTTTGCAAAACTCATCTCGGCGCCCGAACGCTCAAGCAGCGTCTTCGCAATGAAAAGCCCAAGCCCCATGCCTTCGTATCCGGGCCTTAGCGGGGCAGGCGTCTTTCGGCGCAAACGCACGAACGGATCGCCGATCCGCCCCATAACCTGAGGCGAAAATCCCGGACCATCATCGGATATCTTCAAATGTATGCGGTCATCGCTCCAGGAAATGTCTACCCAAACGCTTGACGTGGCGAAATCAACTGCGTTCTGCACAAGGTTTCGCACCCCATGTATGACCTCAGGCCGTCGATCGACGACAGGCTGTCGCTCGTCAGCACCATCCTGCGCCTGGGCGTTGATGTGTATTTCCTTGCCGCGATCCACGTGCGGCTCGGCGGCCTCGCGCACAACCGTCTCCAGCGGTGCCTTTCGCATCAGAAGATCGTCTTTGCCGACCTGCCCCATTGATCGCAGGATGTCCCGGCAACGGTCGGTTTGTTCGCGGATAAGTTCCGCGTCCTCCATCAAGTCAGGGCTGTCCTTCAGTTCTTCAATCAGCTCAGCGCTTGTCAGCTTGATCGTTGCCAGCGGCGTGCCAAGTTCGTGTGCGGCGGCGGCCACGACGCCCCCCAAATCTGTGAGCTTCTGCTCGCGCGCCAATGCCATCTGGGTTGCGGTCAGCGCGTCAGACATGGCGTGAACTTCTGCTGTGACCCGGCTGGCATAAAGGCCCAGAAAAACAACGCCTATGACAATCGCCGTCCAAAACCCGACGACGAAATCCTGTGGCATCCGCATGATAAAGCCAAATTCGGTCCTGAGCGGCAAATGCCAGATCGTCACCATACTGACCACAGCGATGGTCGCGGCACCAATCGCCGCGGTCGTTGCGGGCTTTAATGCTGTCGCCGAGATCGTCACGGGCGCCAGAATGAGCAGCGCGAAAGGATTGTTTAGTCCGCCAGTCAGCGCCAATAGGAAAGCCAGCTGCGCGATATCAAACAGAAGCATCCACGCGACTTCCGCTTCAGTCAGACGCTTGTTTTCGGGGAATACGAACATCGCGATCAGGTTGGCGACAATTGAGGCCCCGATGGCAAGAAAGCAAAGCCCGAGATTCAGATCGAGCGAAAACAGCCGCTGCGCTACGGTGATCGCGGCAAGCTGGCCGATAATGGCAAACCAACGCAGCACGATAAGCGTTCTCAGGCGCACCCAGTTCGAGCGGTTCACCCGCGGCGTATCGTCGTCCGAAGCTTCCATCACAACCTCGTGGGTGGGGCAAGCTGTCTCGTTGTAGTCTTGCTTGCTATGCGGGATCAATGAAGCCGGTTGATTGCGAGGAGTAGCTGATGACCAGATTATATGCGGGCGTTGCCGCCGTTGCACTTGCGATCATGGTCGGCGGAACTGCTGTCTGGACAACGCTTGGCGCAAAACAAAACTGTGGCGGAAACGCCATTGCGGGCGGTAGCGCTGCCATCGGTGGACCGTTCGAATTGCTGGATGGCACCGGCGCGCTTGTCACCGAGACGGATGTGATCACTGGACCGACGCTGATTTACTTCGGCTACTCGTTCTGCCCGGACGTCTGCCCGTTCGATGTCGCCCGCAACGCGATTGCCATAGATCTTCTTGACGAGCAGGGCCACGATGTGACGCCACTATTCATTTCAATCGATCCCGAGCGCGATACACCCGAAGTTGTGGCGTTATATGCCGCCGACATGCACCCGAAAATGATCGGCCTGACCGGCAGCGCAGAACAGGTCAAAACTGCCAGCCAGGCCTACAAGACATTTTACTCAAAGGGCGAAGGCGAAGGCGACTTTTATCTGATGAGCCACTCGACCTTCACTTATCTGATGTTCCCCGAATCTGGTCTTGCCACGTATTTCTCGCGCGGCGCTTCGCCCGAAGACATGGCGAAAGAGGTCGCGTGCCACATCAACGCCAGCTAGCGGTTGTTTGACGGCCTTCGCCGGCCGCCCTAGGTTTACCCGAACGGCGCAGGGGAAGGCGTTAATGTCTGAAAAACCGCTCAAAGAAATAGGCGCGGACAAATCACTGTTGATCGTTGATGACGACGAGCCATTTCTGCGCCGACTGGCCCGGGCAATGGAAAAACGCGGCTTCGAAGTTGAAACGGCAGGCTCGGTGGCCGCCGGCAAAGCCATTGCGACCGCCCGCCCACCGGCTTACGCCGTTGTCGATCTGCGTCTTGACGATGGTAACGGGCTGGATGTTGTTGAGCGCATTCGCGAACGTCGCGGCGATAGCAAAGTCATCGTGCTTACCGGCTACGGGGCCATTGCGACCGCTGTCGCCGCCGTAAAAATCGGTGCAACGGACTATCTGTCAAAACCCGCTGACGCCAACGACGTGACGGCCGCACTTTTGGCGGCTGAAGACGAACTGCCGCCACCGCCAGAAAACCCGATGAGCGCGGACCGCGTTCGGTGGGAGCATATTCAGCGGGTTTACGAGCTTTGCGACCGAAATGTCAGCGAAACGGCACGGCGGTTGAACATGCACCGCCGTACATTGCAAAGGATTTTGGCAAAACGGTCGCCTCGATAATCCGGTTCAAAGCGCCTTCAACAACGCATTGTGACGCCGCATATATGCCTGGCGGGCCTGAATTGGTGGGCGCAGGACAATCTTGACGACTTTGCAAACTGCGGCGTCGGGTCGGCCAAAGAAGCGGTTGGCTTCGGGTTCGGAAAACCCGGCAATCTGCGTTGCCTCAAGCCAGGCCGAAAGCTTGTCCGCCCGTTTTATCTTGCGCTTTATCGTGACCGGAATGGCGGCAGGCAGCCCGAATCTAAGGTGAATGGCCGCCGCAAGCCGGTCATCCAATGCGCCATATCCCGGACCAACGGCTGCCTTCACCGGCGATATCATGTCACCGATGACATACTCCGGCGCATCGTGCAGTAACGCGGCAAGACACCATTTTGCCGACGCCCCTTGCGTTAAATGCCTAAAAATTTCTTCAACAAGCAGTGAATGTTCGGCAACGGAATAGGGATAGTCGCCGCGGGTTTGCCCATTCCACCGGGCGACAAAAGCCAGACCGTGGGCGATATCCTCGATCTCGACGTCCATCGGCGTCGGGTCAAGCAGATCAAGCCTCCGACCGGAAAGCATCCGCTGCCAGGCGCGCGGTGGTTTTGAACGGGTCGCCATTGCCTAAACGGTTGTGCCCAGATCCGCGCGTTCGTCAAGATTGTTTCAACCGCCTCATTTCGCGTCAATCGATCGTGTTGGGCCGCGCATTGAACGTGAACGCGTCCGGCCCAACGTAAAATAGAGGCTGCAAAAATGCCGCAATAGAGGAGCTGAACCCATGAAAAAAGGAGTATTTACCGCCGTTTTAGTGACTGTTCTGGGCGCACAGGCCGCCGTTGCGATGCCGCACTGCGGGTCGCGCGATGATGTGGTGGCGTCGCTGGCCGATCAGTATGACGAAACCCACAGGGCATCCGGACTGGAATCCGAAACTGGCCTGATGGAAATATGGGCTTCGGATGCCGGCGGATCTTGGACCATTCTTCTGACGCGTCCAGACGGCCAAACATGCGTGATGGCAACGGGATCGCATTGGCTCGAAACGATCGAAGCCGCCATTCTCGAAGGCACGCCAGCCTGATTATTAGCACGGAATTACCTTAATCTCAGCCCGCTTTCCGGCACAATTCTCTGCCAGAAATGGTGTCGGAGGCTTTCAGGCTTCCATAAAATTGGACCGATCGAATTACGATTTGGAAACAATACCCATAGTAACAATAACGAGTTCGACGGGAGGAGAAACAGGCAAAAGCGGCGCACCCTGCGCTGCAGAAAGGAGACGACGATGCGACGCATCCTCACTGGCCTGACTCTTCTGGCGGCATTCATGCCGACCGTCCTTTCCGCACAAACAAACTGCGCTGAACGTACCACCGTGGTCGAAAAGCTAGAGGCCTCGTATGGTGAAGTATTCGCCGGCGGCGGCCTGCAAAACGCGAACCACGTGTTCGAGGTCTGGTTTTCAGAAGAAAAGGGCACCTGGACAATCCTGATGACCCGCGCCGATGGCGTATCATGCATCATGGCGTCCGGCACCAATTGGCGCGAAGCGCAACCCGGCCTAAAAACGCCCGCAGGCATCAAAAGCTAACTCCGGTTGCCGGGCCAATGGCCCGGTGCTATCTGACCCGAAAACCTATTGAGGAGCGGGTCGTATGCCCAAAGATTTCGTCGTCAAAGACATCTCGCTGGCCACGTTTGGCCGCAAGGAACTGGATATAGCCGAGACCGAAATGCCGGGTCTGATGGCGCTTCGCGAAGAATTCGGCAGCAATCAGCCGCTCAGGGGCGCAAAGATTGCCGGATCGCTCCATATGACGATCCAGACCGCCGTCCTGATCGAGACACTGAAGTCGCTGGGTGCCGATGTGCGCTGGGCGTCGTGCAACATTTTTTCAACCCAGGATCACGCAGCCGCGGCCATCGCCGAAGGCGGCACACCGGTTTTCGCGGTGAAAGGCGAAACGCTCGAGGAATACTGGACCTATACCGACCAGATTTTCCAGTTTCCCCAAGGCGGCGCGAATCTAATCCTCGATGACGGCGGCGATGCGACGCTTTACATTCTGCTTGGCGCGCGCGTCGAAGCTGGTGACGAAGCCCTCATCGCAACCCCAACGTCAGAGGAAGAGGTCGCACTTTTCGCCCAGATCCGTCAGCGGATCAAACAAAGCCCCGGCTGGTTCGCGAAACAACGTGACACGATCCAGGGCGTCAGCGAAGAAACCACCACAGGCGTCCATCGCCTATATAAAATGGTCGAAGACGGTCTGCTGCCGTTCCCGGCAATCAACGTCAATGACAGCGTCACAAAGTCGAAATTCGACAATAAATACGGCTGCAAGGAAAGCCTGGTCGACGGTATTCGCCGTGCCACCGATACGATGATGGCCGGAAAAGTCGCCGTTGTTTGCGGGTATGGCGATGTCGGCAAAGGCTCGGCCGCTTCGCTTAGCGGTGCAGGCGCGCGGGTTAAAGTGACCGAAGTTGATCCCATCTGCGCGCTTCAGGCCGCGATGGATGGCTTCGAGGTGACGCTTTTGGAAGACGAGGTTGCAAACGCCGACATCTTTATCACGACAACCGGCAACAAGGACGTCATTCGCATCGAGCATATGCGCGAGATGAAAGACATGGCGATCGTCGGCAACATCGGCCACTTCGACAATGAAATTCAGATCGCCAGCCTGAAAAACCACAAGTGGACCAATATCAAGGAACAGGTGGATATGATCGAAATGCCGTCCGGCAATCGGATCATCCTGCTCAGCGAGGGCCGCCTTCTGAACCTCGGTAATGCAACGGGTCACCCAAGTTTTGTGATGTCGGCGTCGTTTACAAATCAGGTCCTGGCGCAGATCGAACTTTGGACCAAGGGCGACGAGTATGACAACAAAGTCCATATCCTGCCTAAGCATCTGGACGAGAAGGTCGCCAGACTGCATTTGGGCCGCGTCGGCGCCAAACTTACCGAGCTGCGACCGGATCAGGCAGAGTACATCGGCGTGAAGCCGGAAGGGCCGTTCAAGGCAGAACACTATCGTTACTGAAAGCGATGCGGCGCAATACGATATCCCATTGTGTCTGCCGCTTCTTTGGCAGGCGCGTGTAAATCCAAACAAATCAACAGCGGGATTGGGATAGATGAGCAGACGCGAGGACGTCAGGTTAAAGCTTTTGCAGAAAATGCCACGCGGCGCGGTGGTCGCAGAAATCGGGGTATGGAACGGTGGGTTCAGTCGCGTCATCCTCGATACTACAGCGCCGATCGAGCTGCATCTGATCGATCCATGGATCTACCAGCCGGAATTCCGCAACACGATGTTCGGTCGACCACGAAATGCCACTCGTATGGACGAAATGTATGAAAGCGTCTGCGAGGAATTTTCCGACGACGATCGCGTCACACTTCATCGGAAAAAGTCAGACGAGGCGCTCGAAACGTTTCCGGATAGGTACTTCGACTGGGTCTATATCGATGGCAATCACAACGAATCCTTCGTCGCGGCGGACCTGGAGTGCTGCTTCAGGAAAGTAAAGCCGGGCGGTGTCGTCTCAGGCGATGACTACCTTTGGCGGGATGGCGATGATCTTCCGGTCAGAAACGCCGTCGCCAGATTTCGCCAAACATTCGAGATTGATCCGGATTTCCGGCTTTTTGGACAGCAATACATGATCCGTCTGCCAAACCCAAAACCAGAATAGCCCGGGTAGGTTACTTGACTTGCCACGTATGATTTCGGCGACGTTTTCGGCAGGCTTTCCCCGTTTTTTACGCTGATTAGAGACAGATTGTTGGGTGCGCGCACCTGGATGACACCTCCAACGCAGGCCGTGGAATAGGGCGACAGGAGCGAACTTGACGAATTCATCCAGCAATACGCCGTTAAATTTTTGGGCAAGTGCGGTGTCGATTCGAAAATTCGACTTTCTCAAAAATTTGATGATTGCCTGCGGACCGCGAATTTGGTGCGAAGTAAAGCGCCGCCATAGGAGCCGAGAGGTTCAAAATACTCGCTAAACGGCCACGTTAGTCACGAAACGCCGCCCATTTTGCAGACAATCTTCCACTCTGCATCCGTCACCGGCTGCACCGAAAGCCGCGTGTTCTTCACAAGGACCATCTCGGCAAGCTTTGTATTCGCCTTAACGTCCCCAAGCGTCACCGGATTGGGCACCGGCGCGATGGCTTTGATGTCCACGCACTCCCAACGCTCGTCGTCAGTGGTGCTGTCGTGGTGCGCTTCGGCCATAATCTCAACGATGCCGACGACTGATTTTTCGATCTGCGAATGATAGAAAAAGCCGCGATCGCCGATTGCCATGTCGCGCATATGGTTTCGCGCCTGATAGTTACGTACCCCATCCCACTCTTCGCCCAGATCGCCCTTGGCAACCTGGTTATCCCAGCTCCAGGTCGAGGGTTCGGATTTGAAGAGCCAGTATCGCATTTCTCTATTCCTTTCTAACCGGCCGCGAGAGCAAGCCCTCGACCGCCATTCTAACATCCAGTTCGCCTGTGGTCACTGCCACGACCGCATTCGTAATCGGCATATCCAGACCGCTGGTCCGCGCATCCTTCGCAATAGCGGTGGCCGTGGCGATGCCTTCGATGGTCATCGCTTCGGGAGCCTCACCTTGCCCAAAGCTGACACCCGCCCGAAAATTTCGCGACTTGTCCGATGTGCAGGTCAGGACAAGGTCGCCAAGGCCCGAAAGGCCCTGAAGCGTCTCTAACATGGCCCCTTTTGCCCCTGCATAGCGCAACATCTCGGCAAATCCGCGCGCGATAACGGCGGCGCGCGCGCTGTCGCCAAAGCCTGCGCCAATGGCCATTCCCGACGCCAGCGCCATGACGTTTTTCAGCGCACCACCTAATTCCGCGCCAATTGTATCCGTGGTTCGGTAAAGCCTCAGCACAGGAAGTGATAGCGCCTTTTGAAGCATATCTGAAAGCGCCTCGTCTTCGGCAGCCATGGTCAGGGCGGTTGGAAGCCCGAGCGCAATGTCGGCGGCAAAACTGGGGCCGGTCAAAAGCGCCGCTTTGGCTGCGGGCGCGGCGCTTTGAATGGTCGCAACCGGCCCAAGCCCGGTATTCAAATCAATGCCCTTGCAGCAGGCGACCAGTATTCGGTCACCGAAATTCACCGTCTTCAGAAAGCCGCCCAGCGCCTGCATCGGGACGGCGATCAGGCAGATCTCGGAAAACGCAGCGTCGATGTCTGATGTGGGACTTAAAGTGTCTGGAAGCGGCAGTCCCGGCAATCGCGGACCAGTTTCACGGCTTTTCCGCATGTTTTCAGCGACGCTCGCGTCGCGACACCATAGCGCAACATCGGCCCCGTCTTTTGACAGTGCAATTGCCAGCGATGTTCCAAACGCACCTGCCCCAAAAACCGCGATGTCGTTCATGCTTTCGCACCCTTCTTGCCCGACCCCAGCATAGCCGGTGCCATTTCGTCCAGCGGCCAGCGCGGCCGTGGCACAAGCGGCATCATGCCGGGATGCCCGATCGCCGACAGCTCGATCCCGGCCAAGGCAATCATTGCGGCGTTGTCGGTGCATAGGCTTAGTGGCGGCGCTATGAATTCTACGTCTTCCCGCGCACAAACAGTCTCTAACAAGGCGCGAATCGACCCGTTCGCCGCAACACCACCGGCCACCGCAAGGGCAGGACGCACCGGGCGTTCTGATTGATACAGCTCTATGGCACGTTGCGTCTTTTCGGCCAAAACTTCCGCGACGGCTTGCTGAAAGCCGGCGCAGATATCGGTGCGGTCCTGAACGGTGATGCCGCCTTTTTGTGCAACGATCCGGTCGCGTTCGCGAAGAACGGCGGTTTTCAATCCGGAAAAGCTCATGTCGCAACCGGGCCGCTTCAAAAGCGGTCGCGGAAAATCAAACCGCGCCGGATCGCCGCGCGCCGCTTCCGCCTCGATGGCTGGTCCACCGGGCTGCGCCAACCCCAGCAGCCTTGCCACCTTATCGAAGGCCTCGCCCGGCGCGTCGTCGATGGTTCCGCCAAGGCGTTCAAACGTGTCCGGTCCCCGAACGATCAGAAACTGGCAATGACCACCAGACACCAGAAGGATCAGATAGGGAAAGGCCACATCACTGGTCAGCCGTGGCGTCAGCGCATGGCCGGCAAGGTGATTTACGCCCAAAAGCGGCTTGCCCGATCCCGCGGCAAGCCCGCGCGCCAGCATCACGCCGGATAAAACGCCGCCGATCAGCCCTGGACCGGCAGTAACGGCAATCGCATCAACGTCTGACAAAGTGCAATCGGCCTTGGCCAACGCCGCCTCAACCGCGATGTCCAGCTTCTCGGTGTGCGCACGCGCCGCAATCTCGGGGACAATGCCGCCAAAAGCCGAATGCAAGGCGGCCTGATCAACAACGACCGAGGCCAGAATCGTTTTGTCTGCCCGCACGATGGCCGCCGCGCTGTCATCGCAACTGGATTCGATGCCTAAAACTGTGTCAATAAAGGGCATTAAGCCGACCTTGTGCGCGGATTGCTGGGCAGGTAACACCCGAATGCCCCTCAGACAAGCAACGGCGGCGTCATGTCCCTTCGCGAACCCACGCTTCTGCTGACCCGCCCCGAGCCGGGGTCTTCAGAATTTCTGGCGCTTTGCGAAAGAGAGTTCGGCGACAGGATTTCCGCGATCACCTCACCCTTAATGCGAATTGTGGATGCCGGTGACATCCCGCCGCTGGACGAGTATCAGACATTGATATTCACATCCGGTCATGCGGTGCATCGTGTCGGCAAGGCGGGCCTGTTGAATGGCCGGTGCGTGGCAACAGTTGGTCAAGCAACCGCTGAGCTGGCCACCGGCTTTGGTGCGTCCGCGAGGGCGATTGGCACCGATTTAGAGACGTTTCTGGCCAATTGCGCCGACCTCGCCGATCCCTGCCTACATCTTCGCGGCAGCCATACGCGCGGTGATCTGGCGGCTGAATTGACATTAGCGGGCAAGTCCGCAGGCGAAGCGGTTATCTATGATCAGCTTGCGATGCCGCCGACGCGCGCAGCGCAGGCACTTGTCGCGGGCAGCGACCCGGTTACTGCGCCGGTTTTCTCGTCCAGATCCGCTGAATTGCTTTCGCGTTTCATCGGCAATCGCGTGGATGTCACTGTGATTGCCATAAGCGCGGCGGTTGCCAGCGCCAGCACCCGTATCGGCAAGGTCAAAATCGCCGAAGCGCCGACGGTCGAGGCGATGTCGGCCGCGACGGTCGCATCATTGCGACAAGCTCGTCTTGTTGAGCGGCCAACCGACGACTAGACTTGCAGGAGTATCGCCGTTCCCAGCAACGGCACGTCGTTAGGGGGAGTAGCCGAATTGGCAAGTAAGCCAAAAAAACCCAAAGCCGCGATCAAAAGCGAAATCAAAGGCAAGGCACAACCCGAACCTTCGCCAGAGTGCGAAAGCGGCGACCTCACCAGCGCCTCAGATTCGACGGAAGACACAGTTGCGCTTGCCGCCACCGATTCGCATATTTCAGACACTGAGGCGAGCGCGTCGACCGTCGATGCCGGGCCGCCCGAGCATGAAGCAGACGCTGAAGCCTCTGTTCCGGGCGCGATTCTCGCGCAAGCGGTTCCCGACGCTCTATCAGCCGCACCACCACCCCGAACACCTTCGACCGTGGGCCTGGTTTTCGGTGGGCTGATTGCAGGCGCGATTGGGTTTCTTGCGGCAACATTTCTGCCCAATCCATGGGGCGGCCAATCCGTCGATGCCGTTGCAACCTTGTCGACATCGTTGGATGCCCAAACGGCGCGGATTGACGGCGTGGCGGGCCAAGTTGAAGCACTGGCCGAAAGCGGCATATCCGACATCGCGCCTTTGAGCGACAAGATTGCCGAACTGAGCGGTCGCCTGGATGACCTAACGCCCGGCATGGATCAGATTGGTCAGCAGCTTGACCAATTGGTGTCCCGGATTGAGACGCTTGAGGCGCGCCCGATCATTGGCTTGCCTGATGGCAGCGATGCGATGGCGGCCCAGCTAGATGCCTTCCGGTCCGAGCTTGATGCAGTGACAAACGCCGCCCGCGCCGAGGTCGAGGGAGCAATGGCGCGCGCCGCCGAGGTTGAAGCCGATGCCGCCGCGATTGCCGTCGACGCGCGACGCCGCGCAGCACTGGCGGAAATCGAAGCCGCGCTCGAAAATGGCGCGCCTTTCGCAAGCGTCCTGACCTCATTGGACGTGGCGCCCGACGATCTTGCGGCGGTTGCCGACGACGGCGCACCCACGCTTGCGTCGCTTCGCGCAACCTTTCCCGAACTGGCCCGCGCCGCACTGGTCAGTGCAGAGGACCTGCCCGAGAACGCGGGCGCTGGCGAAAAACTGGCATCATTCCTTCGCCGGCAGACTAACGCACGTTCGCTTTCGCCGCGCGATGGCGGCGATGTCGATGCAATCCTGTCGCGCGCAGAAGCTTGGCTTCAGGATGGCGAGTTGCGGGATGCGCTGGGCGAACTGAAGGCATTGCCAAAAGCCCCGAGCGCTGTGTTCGCGCCGTGGATAACGGAAGCGGAAGCCCGTGTCGCCGCCGTTTCGGCTTTCGCCGCGATGTCTGAAATTTTAAACTAAGGAAGATTTGAAATGCTCTGGCCCCTGCTGAAAATCATTCTTTTTGTCGCATTGGTTGGCGCTGCCGCCTGGGGCGCGGGAATGCTTCTCGAGGCTGATGGCGGTGTCCTGGTTTCAATAGCGGATACTGAATTTACCCTTGGACCACTGGTCGCGGTGATTGCACTTGTCGTGCTGGTCCTGGCAGTTTGGCTGGCGCTGAAGATCACCGGACTGATCGTGGCCTTCCTGCGCTTTCTGAACGGCGACGAAACTGCAATTACGCGATACTTCGCCCGAAATCGCGAACGCCGCGGGTTTGATGCGCTGGCCGATGGCATGATGGCGCTGGCATCCGGCGATGGGCGTCTGGCATTGGCCAATGCGTCCAAGGCCGAACGCTTTTTGAAACGCCCTGATCTGACGACTTTGCTGACCGCGCAGGCCGCGGAAGTCTCCGGTGACAAGGCGCGCGCCGAAAGCGCCTACAGGCGGCTTTTGCAGGATGATCGGACCCGATTTGTCGGCGTGCGCGGCATCATGCACCAGAAGCTGGCCGAGGGCGACACAGACACTGCCCTGAAACTTGCCGAAAAGGCATTCGCAATAAAGCCAAAGCACGAGGATACCCAAGACACATTGCTGACGCTTCAGGCGGGTGCTGGCGATTGGTCCGGCGCGCGCCGGACATTGGGCGCCAAACTGCGGCACGGGTCGCTGCCCCGCGACGTACACAAAAGGCGCGACGCGGTTCTGGCGCTGAGCGAAGCGCGAGATTTCATCAAAGATGACAAACCGACCGAGGCGCGCGAGGCGGCAATCGCGGCAAACAGATTGTCGCCGGACCTGGTGCCGGCAGCGATCATGGCATCAGACAGCTACCTCGAACAAGGCAAGCCCAAATACGCAACACGGGTGATCCGCAAAGCCTGGGAGGCAGCACCACACCCCGATCTCGCCGCAGCGTTTGCCCGAATTTCGCCCGACGAAACTCCGACCGACCGGATCAAGCGTTTCCGGGCTCTTTCCAACGCGCACCGCGAGCATCCTCAGACCAAACTGCTGGAAGCCGAGCTGCACATCGCCGCCGAAGATTTTCCTGCCGCCCGAAAAGCTCTGGGCAACCTTGTTGAAACCGATCCCACGCCCCGATCCTTGACGATCATGGCAGCGGTCGAACGCGGGTCGGGGGCCGATGATGCGGTCATAAAAGGCTGGCTGGCGCGCGCGTTAACCGCGCCGCGCGACCCGCAATGGGTTTGCGCCAAATGCCACAAAGCGCACGCTGGGTGGCATCCGGTGTGCGACGGTTGCGACGGATTTGACACGCTCGCCTGGACCCGCCCGCACGAGGCTGTGTCCGCGATGGTGATGGGTGCGGAAATGCTGCCGCTGATCGTGGGGCAAGTCGAACCGGATGGCGGCATCACCGATGCGACCCCCGATGCGACCCCCGACACGACGAACGGCGAGGTCATCGACGAGGTCGCGCTGCCCGAGCCGCCTGTTGAAGAGGCAATTGCCGAAGTTCTACCCGGAGCCGAACCGGCGCCCACTGCCAACGCAGACGCACCGCCGCCAGACTACGAAATACTCCAGCCCGAGGCCGCATCAACCGACCGGACGTCCAAAAAGGAAACAACTTAAGTCTATTCTTCCCGGCCAAAGCTTGCTAACAGACGCGCCGGAACGCCGCTGTAGCTCAGCTGGTAGAGCAATCGCTTCGTAAGCGATGGGTCGGGGGTTCGAGTCCCTTCAGCGGCACCAAACTCCATTATTTAGCTTATATATTACAATCATATAGGCGATAGTCGACTTCTTCTGTCCACCCCCTAGACCACCTAACGCCTTCAAAGAACCGGCCAGAGTGTATATTGCGCGCGTTGACTTGCATCTTCTCCGTCTGCTCAACTGTTCCAATATTATTGGAGCAATTTTCAGATGACCGCGCGACTTCCAGATTATCTTGTGCAGGGTGAACTTTCCCGCCTTTTCCCAGTCCTTTCGACAACGTCCAAAGAGGGGCGAACCACGTCTATACTTTTGGCATGTTTGGCGAAAGTGAATGAGTTTGGCTCAGAGCTTCTCGGCTCTGTTGGTCAGAGAGTAGGTGCCCGCGCAAAGCTAACCACCTACACCGAAGTCGTATTCAAAAACCAACCCAACACAATCAAGGACCGTCCTGATGGGCTGATAGTTGTTCAGATAGGTGCCAAACAATGGCGGGCGTTGGTTGAAGCGAAAGTCGGCAGCAACGACCTGGAAGACGATCAGATTGAAAGGTACCGGGCGCTGGCGAAAGAAAATGGAATTGATTGCGTCATCACCATTTCAAATCAGTTTGCCGCTCGCGCTGACAGCCATCCTGTCGAGGCCGTAAGAAAAAGCCGGTCTCGGATACCTGTCTTCCATTGGTCCTGGATGTATATTTTAACGATTACTGACCTGCTCATAAATCAAGACGGTGTGGGCGATAATGACCAACTGACGTTGCTGAACGAATTAAGGCGATTCCTTAGTCATGAAAGCGCAGGCGTTCGCGGCTTTGACCGGATGCCGCCGGAATGGTCAGAAATCAACCGCCTAGTCTCCAGCGGGGGTGCAATTGCTGCAAAGTCACCGGAGGCGATTGCTGTTGTTGAGGCATGGCACCAGGAAACGCGCGACCTGTCCATGATACTGAGCCGCCTAACTGAGACAGGTGTGACAGAGAAGCTGCCGAGAAAGCATCAAGGTAGCCCAGCACAGCGCGTGAAAGACGAACTGGCCCAACTGAGAGAGACGAAGCAGCTAAAAAGCTTCCTAGATGTTCCGGATGCAGCCGCAACCGTGGAGGCTACAGCTGACATTACTCGGAGAACAGTTGACGTCGGAATGACGTTGAAGGCTCCGACAGAAAGAAAGACGAGCAAAGCGCGCCTGAATTGGCTTCTTCGGCAAATCAAAGCGGAGAATGTCGATGATTTCCATGTCCGTCTTCTCTGGCCTGGTAAGAGTGAGCCGACTCAGTTTCCCATCGCTGATTTGAGGGAAGATGCAAGCATTTGTGACGCCGGGAAAGAGCACCTTGTGGCGCACGGTTTTCATGTTTTCTATTCGAAGCGCATTGGCACCCGGTTCACGCAGCAGGCGAACTTCATTGTTGACCTGGAGCAGATTGTACCGACATTTTACGGGGACGTTGGCGCTTATCTGTCAGCTTGGAAACCTAGCGCCCCGAAGATCAAGCAACCTCGCGAGAGCGCTGAGGATGTTACTCCGGAGGCAATTTCTGAGGATGCGGGTTCATTCAAAAACCACTCTTAGAGGTGCGAGAAACCGGGCTTCAGCCAGGCATCAATCATCTTTCTGATTGTAAGCTCGATATTCGAGTCAGATGACCTAGGTCGCGATCATCACCCGCACGCGATGATACGGGCCGCACATTTCCTATGTATTTTCTCCTTTGCCCGCCAGTCCCGAAATACTCTTCGGGGTGCGATACTCGAAAAAACCGAGCCTGAACTATTCGACAACCGACCACCAATTGAACTGGGATATCGGAGTGGTTGTGTAGCTCTAGTGACACGCAGCCGCGATATCCTGGTTGAAGTGTGGATTGGATGCTCAAGCCGGAGGGGATCGATCGCCCTCTCGAGCGGGCATAGATCTTAGATCGCCGAATGTTGGAAGGCCCTACCGCACCGGCGATTTGGCTGTTTTGGGCAGAGACGGCGAAGTGGAGTTCATCGGGCGGAAAGACCACCAGATCAAGATTCGAGGCTTCCTAGTCGAACCCGCCGAGGTTGTGGCCGCGCTCCTGGCAAATCCTGTCGTGAAAGACGCCGTTGTAATCGCAGATGAGGAAAAGGGTGGCGACAAGCGGCTGGTCGCATTCGCCGTTGCCCAGAATGGCGATCACGCCCCGGAGGCTCTCGAGGTCTTGCGGGATGTCGGCAATCGTCTCCCGCAATTCATGGTTCCGACAAGACTGATCTGGCTTGATCAGATACACTTGAACACCAACAACAAGGTAGACCGGGCGCGTCTTTTGAAAATCGCGCAAACCCAACCAACTCCCGACCAAGTATCTGATTTACCAAGAGACGAACTCGAAGACGCGCTCGCGAAAATCTGGTGTCGCCTGCTGCAAGTCCCGTCCTGCGGGATTGACGACTCTTTCTTCGATCTTGGCGGCGACTCGCTTCTGATGATGCAGATGGCATTCCACGTCAATGCGGACCGCGGGGTCGATATTCCACTCGAGATCATCTTTAGGAGCCCCACTATCCGCGCCATCGCAGGGTATCTGTCACTGAGCGACTTTGGATCCTCCTCCCAAAAGTCCACATCGGTCGAACAGGCAGATCCCCTTCTTGTCCCGCTGACGGCACCCGGTCTGCGCGACAATTCGAATGGTCGGAATGCACCGAGCGTTTTTATTGTCTCTGGCGGTGGTGGCCACGTGCAGCCTTTTGCAGCGGTGGGAGCGGCTCTTGCCCCGGCATGGCGCGTTGTGGGGCTTCTTGACCCGCATTTCAGCGAAAGCGAGCCGCGTCCGAAGAGCGTCGAGGAACTTGCCAGCAGGTACATCAGGGCAGCACAGACTCTCGAGCCGACTGGCCCTTACTACCTTGTTGGATATTCCTTTGGTGGTCTTGTCGTTCACGAGATGGCTCGGCAGTTGCAGGAACAGGGCTTTCCCGCGGGCAGTATTCTTCTTGATAGACACCTGCGGTTGTGGCGCAGCCCCGCCCAAAAAGCATGGCAGCTGCTGCGGGTGGTAAAGCGAAGTGCGAAGCGAGTCCTCAACAATGTCGGGAGACTAAAAACGGAATTCAGTGGCCAATTGCGATTTGGGGTGGGCGAGCGAATTGAATTGCTTGCCAGTCCTGCTTTCAGACGTCGAATGCTCGCGAATCAGCGAAGGATCGGCCGACATTACAAGGCGAGGCCTAGCGGTGCTCCGACGTTCGTCATCCGGGCCGAAGAAACCCGGCGCAGCAGCTTCGAGGAGGACTATGGGTGGTCGGCGATCACACCGGTAGCGGGTATTCTGACGGTTCCCGGCGACCATCTGAACCTGTTCAAAGGCACCAACGAAAAACCTTTTGTCGCCGGTTTAACCGAAGCTCTCGAAACGGTTCGAGAGGCGATTTCGACCGATCCACTGGTACCTTTCCAAAAACGCGACCCATTGACGCCGTGGCGGCCGAAACCACATCCCGACATAGATAACGATAGCGCGGCCTCATGACCTGCGATGATGCATTATGAAGTTGGGGGACGCTTTCGCCCGCTCGCTTGCGCTTCTTGACGGCACGGAGCGGCATCTCCTTATTGTGCTCGGGTTCATCGTCTTGCTATCGGCTGCTGCTTCAGCCGCCGTGGTTGCGTCAGTGTTCCCGTTTCTTACTTTCGTGTCAGATCCTACGGCGCTCGAGACTAAACCGTGGCTTACTACGATATACGTATTCTTCGGCTTTACGTCGCGGGACGCATTTCTTATCGCACTTGGCATCGGAGCAATTGTCGTCACGGTGTTGTCAAGCACGGTGCAAATCTTGAAGGTATATTGCGTTGCCTTTTTTACTGCGAGGCAACGGTACATCTTAAGTAGGCGCTTGTTCGATCACTACGTTGGGCAGAGTTACGAATATTTTCTCACGCGCCACAGCGGAGACATCACCGCCAAGATCATTTCGGAGTCGGATGTCATCGTGAATCAGGTTTTCCGTCCTAGCGTGGAGATGATCTCGTCATCGATATCGATAATCGCAATCATTGGTGTCCTCATCGCGGTCAATCCATTGATTGCCCTGGCCGCACTTCTAGCTCTTGGTGGAGCTTACGGCGCGACGCTTGTCTTCAGAAGTAAAAAGCTGCGACATCTTGGGCTGGTCCGCGCGGATATGAACTCGGTTCGCCACCGGGTCGTCGGCGAAACATTTGGCTCAATTAAGGCCGTTAAACTTCATGATCTAGAAAACTACAGTTCCGCACTTTTCGAGCGACCCTCCAAGCGCATAGTTGAGGCAGACGCTTCCATGCAGGTCTTGTCGGAATTTCCGCGCTCGGTCGTCCAGGCAATCGCACTGACGAGCGTCATCGTTATCTGTCTCGTCCTTCTCAGCGGAAAAGAAAACAGCACCGCAATCGGAGAGATTGTTCCTCTTCTTGGTGTCTTCGGGCTTGCCGGAATGCGATTGATGCCGGAATTCCAGGGACTCTATTCATCCCTCGCAAAACTACAGTACAGCTTCAGCGCCATTGACCGCATCCACAACGACCTGATCGAAGTGGCCGAACGCAATTCGCTAGGTCCGCATGCTCCAGTTAAGCCGATCGGGCTGCGTGAGAGCTTCGAGTTGCGCAATGTAACTTTTCGCTACCGAAATGCCGACACATCAGGAATCGCAAACGTGTCCCTGTCGTTCCGAGCCGGAGAGCGAATTGGCATCGTGGGAGCTACGGGGACAGGAAAAACAACACTTGCCGATGTCACGCTGGGTCTGCTTGTGCCCGAGCGTGGCGAAATGTTTGTCGACGGCAAGGAGATTACCGAAGATCTTCGAAGCGCATGGCGGAAATCGATCGGTTACGTCCCACAAGAATTCACGCTGCGGGATGCAAGCGTTGCTGAAAACATCGCATTCGGTGTCCTTCCCGGGAATATCGACCATATCCGCGTGAGGCAGGTCGCCGAAGTCGCCCAGATAGCGGACTTTGTCGATAGCACGATGCGACATGGTTTTGAGACGCTGGTTGGTGAGCGCGGTGTCCAGCTGTCCGGTGGCCAGCGACAGCGGATTGCGATCGCCCGCGCTCTCTACCAGGACGTGTCTCTGATCGGTTTCGACGAAGCAACCAGCGCTCTCGACAATCTGACCGAACGGGAGATCATGAACGCGATAGAAGCTCTCCCCGGAGACAAGACTCTGGTGCTGATCGCCCACCGGCTCAGCTCGGTAAGGAACTGCGATAGGATTTACCTGATGCAGAGTAGCGAGATCGTTGCATCAGGAAACTGGGAGACCCTTTTCTCTGAGAATGCCGCCTTTCGTAAGCTGGCACAAAGTGGTGCGCCGACGTAATGGTGAATTGCAGCAAACATGAGAGGCAACAAGGGACAATGCCGACAATCCTCCGGACCTAGCGTCCGCGCTTGATCTCGTGAAGCCGACGTTAACGACGCTGGTAATCGCCGTCTGCTCGTCTCGCGTCGACTGTAGGGAATGCAGCCGCTAATGCGAACATCCGACTTTATCAGTCAGCATTCCGCGATGAAATAAATTATTGAGTGACCGCTGTGCCGGACGAAGCGGTCATCTACCGAACCCGCGTGAAGAGGGTCTAGTCGGGTTTTCCCGATTCTGTCGGACCGGGGAATGGTCCAAGGCAACTGGCGCGGTGAGAAACTTGGAAGACGTGGTTATAAAGTTGTGCCACCCATTGTTTGCCTTCCATTGTCTGCTCTAGGTGCCTGAGGGCTGGACCGATCAGCGGCTGGACCTGTTGCCAAAAGAAACTCGGGAACTGTTCCATCAAATCCATAGGCGTCTTGTAGCCAAGCTTATCCGCGAACCCAGTTTCGGCAAACTCGTGGTAAAGCCCGCCAATCTTCCTGTGGTAGAACGGGTCGGCAATCTGGCCGATTAGGTCCGCAGCGCGCACGAGGGCAGGCTCGCTATCGGTGCAACCATAGGCCGGATCATCCGGAACAGGAAACCGAGTGTATTCGATGGCTTGGGCAATCCGCTCTTCGTCAACGAGGTCGGATTGTGCGAAGCGCTGACGGGCGTAAAGCTTGCCGCGGTCAATATGGTAGGGAGCGAGAAAGGCATCTGACGCCCCGCGTGGCGGGCAAATCAGGTCTCCTGCTTCGTTTACAACGACCCCATTGTCCGTGTCACCGTCACAGATACCGCGAGAGTATCCGATGTCATGGACCAACAGAGCCACCATGAAATGCAGCCAGTCTTCCGGTTGCACCGCGCGGGCGACCAACTGACCACGGATGATCTGCTGGCCGACCAGAGTGACCATCATTGTATGTTCTGCATTATGGTAGAGAGCGTCGGAATTACCCAGACGCTCAAGCATCATTCGGGCACAGCCGTTCAGGAAAGCCGCATATTCTGCTTTTCGCCCCGAGAAGTACTGCAAATAAGTGTCAGCGAGATGATCTCCGAATTTTGCTGCCACCACAGCGGTTGGATTAAACATGGTCGTCTCCCCCCTAGAATTCCCAGATTTGTGGTAGCGCATGTCAATTGAAATGTCAGGTTCGGGCTCGAAGCCGTCGTCTGATGGTTTTGGTCAGATGACGGCAGTGCGGAAAAAGCGGACGTCTACAATTTGTGCCGAGGTGGAAATTTTGACTTTTCCTTAGTGTCTACTGACACTCGCATGCCACCGCGCTAAAAGCCC
>CAXMNX010000067.1:0-2615 GCA_964194845.1 uncultured Boseongicola sp. | reverse complement strand
AGAAACCGGAATACCGAGCCGTGGGGGCTGTAAAGATGCTGTTCAATCTCCTTGATGCCATCCTCGCGGATCGTGCAGATAGCCGCTGGGTTTAGTGTCCTGTCCTGTTCGTCGGTCAGGCTGGAGGCCGCGATCTTCGTTCCCTTCGCGACTACCTTTTCCGGAGAAGGCCCGAGCCGCTCGATCCGGGTTAATTCGGTCGCGGCAGGTTCTGGTGCAGCGCCAGACGGATCGGCGACGACCGGCGCATCAAGCGCGCTAGCCTGTGCGGTGTTCAACGGATCGCCGTTCTTTGTCAGCGTGAACAGGCTGGCGAGTTGGCCGCGCATTAGTCCGTTCAAAGGTGATGCGTGCACCGCATTCATCAAAAGCTCGTTCAGCGCGGAGTCCTCAAGATCGCAATCGACCTCAACTTCCAACTCGACCGGCAACGCACCACCGGTCATCGTGCGTTTCCGCATGGACCCTTTCATCGTGTAATAGTTGTTCTGGATAAGACGAAGTTTGTTCAGCGCGACCTCTTTTTGACGCGCAAGCGCTGTGATCTCGTTCATATAGCTCGCGATCATTCCGGTGGTCAGAAACGCAAGCGGGCATGGCGCTGCGTCGTGGCCGGAGAGGTATTTGCCTTCATCTGAGACCAGTCGCCACATAAGGCCCGATCGGGCGGAAACCACCAGAGCCTCTTTCTGGAAACCAGACAGCGACCGCACCCAGGTTCGAACCGCGTCGCCGCGACGGTTCTGTGGTGGTGCCAGCCCGGTATCGGCCGGGTTCGAGACCAGAAAAAACGGCGCGGTACCGCTTTTGGCGATTATGTTTTCTCCGAGTTTCATGTTGGTGCTCCGGATACGTGGCGGATCAGCCAAACATCGTGTTTGGCAATAGTAGTGCGATGGGCGGGAACAACAGGACTAATATCATGGCAGCAAGCATCGCAAACCAAAATGGCCAGATGCCGCGAAAGATAGTGTTTAGCGGTACACCGGGTGCAATGCCTTTTACGACGAAGACATTGACTCCGACTGGTGGCGAAATCAGCCCCATTTCAAGCGAGATCACCATCAACACGCCGAACCATATCATATTGATACCAAGCGGTTCGATGATCGGCTGCACAAGTGGGACGGTCAGCACGAGGATGGCAAATCCATCCATGAACATGCCGAGGAAAATGAAAAGCAACAGGAAGGCAACGACGATTTGCGTGCCGGACAATCCAAGACTTTCGACCCAAAGCGACAACGCATAAGTTATGCCGGTAAAGCCGATGAACGTTTTGAAAACAAAGGCACCAAACAGGATCATGAATACGGTGCCCGACGACTTCAGGGTGCTTGAGGTTGCGTCAATAATGTTGGGTATTGTCAGCTTGCCGCGAATTGCGGTGACAACCAGCGCAAGGAACGCGCCGATCCCGGCTGCCTCGACGGCCGAAAACACGCCGGAATAGATCCCACCGATTGTCAGCACGATGATGCCTGTGATCCAGCTCGCCCTCGCCAAAGCTGCCAATCGTTCGGACATCGGATAGGGTTTGGCTTCGCTTGGGGCCTTATCGGGATCGCGGGAAACGACAATCCAAATTGCGAGGATAAATAGCGCAGTCAGCAACAGCCCGGGAATGACACCCGCCATAAACAGCCGACCGATGCTTTCCTCGGTCAGTATTGCGTAGATCACGAACCCGGCTGAGGGCGGTATCAGGATGCCCAAGGTGCCACCGGCGGCAATCGCGCCTGTTGCCAGACCGTTGTCGTAATTATATCGCTGCATTTCGGGCAGTGATACCCGGCCCATTGTAAGCGCGGCTGCAAGTGACGATCCCGACAGTGCGGAAAACCCCGCGCAGCCAACGACAGTGGCCGAAGCAAGACCGCCCTTAAAATGTCCAAGCCATGCGTGTGCGGCATCGTAAAGATCGCGGCTCATACCGGACACGCCCGCAAGATTTCCCATCAGAACAAAAAGCGGAATGATTGTCAGCGGATAGTTGGATGCTTCGTTGTATATCTCGCCTGCCAGCTTCGGGACGGCCGCCTGTGGCCGGATCATCCAGATGCCAACCGTTCCCACCAGCATCATTGACACGCCAACTGGCATGCGAATGAAAAGCAAAACAAAAAGCGCGCCGAACCCGAAAAGCGCGATGGTTGAACCTTCCATCAGTCGACGATCTCGTTCGGATCATCGCCCGCAAAGTGCCAGAGCCCGATCAAAAGCTGCACCAGAACATGGAGCGTGTAGACGGCCAGACAGACGCCGAGGAAATAGTAGAAGGGCCAGTGTTCGATCGAAAAGTTGTTGGTAATACAGGCTTTTTCGAAACCGCAGGCTTTGGCAAAAAGCGCATATGTCGCCAAACCGGCAATGCCTACGGTCAGTAACCGCATGATCACATCGGTCCAGCGTGTGACGTGGCGCCCAGCGACATATGCGATGACATTGACACTGACATGCGCATTTTTTCGCGCTCCATATGCGACTGCCGAGCCCGCGACAAACGTCAGCGTCACCACTGAAAGATCGCTGATACCGAAGATCGGGTCATTCAGCCCATAGCGCCAAATGACGGCGACGATGGTGATCGCAACAAGTGCAAACACCCCCACGCC
>CAXMNX010000066.1:0-52469 GCA_964194845.1 uncultured Boseongicola sp. | reverse complement strand
CTCGGCATATTTGTTCGTCAGCACAGACCCCTGCGCCTCCAGCACCGCACGGCTGACGATGTTCTCGCTCGCAATCAGCTCGATCTCACAACGCTGGCGACCAAGCTCCGACTGGATCGCACTATGAATCGCAGGGTCGCGATCAGATAAAGACATCGTGAAAAATCCCGCATCGCGAATTTTAGCGTCCATGGGCCGTACTCCGGTCGAATTATGGTAAATTCGCGGGTTGATAGATCCAATCAGACGCGGCGAAAAGCATTTTATCGGACAAATCTCTGGTGCATTGCGACGCCAACGATGCCCGGGGCACTTGAGTTTCCGACCCACACGGGCAATCGTCGCCGGAATGCAGGGTTGCGAGGGGCGATGAGCACGAAGATTTCATTTCGCGCAAGCGATGTCACCGTTGCAAATGATGCGCTGGATGCGCTGACAGAACGCTACGGAAATCATGACGCCCGGGATGCGGAAATCATCGTTGCATTGGGCGGCGACGGCTTCTTGCTGCAAACCCTGAATGACGCGAGCCCACTGGGAATACCGGTTTACGGTATGAACCGTGGGACGGTTGGGTTTTTGATGAACACCTATTCTGAAGACAATCTGCCCAGTCGACTGGCGGAAGCCGAAGAGGCCACGATCAATCCCCTTCATATGCGCGCAGGTAGCGAAGACGGCTCGGTGACCGAGGCGCTGGCAATCAATGAGGTGTCGTTGATCAGGGCCGGACCGCAGGCGGCGCGTTTGAGGATTTCCGTCGATGGCCGCCCAAGGCTCGAGGAACTGGTGTGCGATGGCGCCCTGGTCGCCACGCCCGCCGGTTCCACCGCCTACAATTATTCCGCCCACGGCCCGATATTGCCTATTGGCGCCGAGGTGTTGGCGTTGACAGCGGTAGCTGCTTTTCGCCCCAGACGATGGCGCGGCGCGCTCATCCCGAAGACTGCGACGGTTCGGTTCGACGTTTTGAACCCGGCCAAGCGCCCCGTCATGGCGGATGCCGACAGTCGGCCTGTACGAAACGTACACTGGGTTGAAGTGCGAAGCGAACCCGACATCAACCACCGGCTGCTTTTCGACCCAGGCCACGGGCTGGAAGAGCGGCTTATTCGCGAACAATTTGCCTGAAGGGGCCATCGCAATGCCAGTAAGGACGACTTGCATCGGGGCTTATCCAAAACCGGATTATGTTCCGGTTACCGACTGGTTTCAGGTCGGACACGATGTCGAAGACTACAACGACAAGGTCCTGAGGGTCTGGGAGGAAGCCCTGACGCCCGAGGCGCGGGATCTGTTGGACAAGGCAACAGCCGAGGCCGTCGCCGATCAGATTGCCTGCGGCATCGATGTTCCGACCGACGGCGAGATCAGGCGCGAGAATTATGTCCACTATCAGTGTCGGCATTTTGACGGGTTCGATTTCGACGGACTGACCCGGCGTGTCTTGCGAAATGGTGCATACGTCAGTGAATTGCCAACAATTCGCAGTCCGGTCAAAGCGCGCGGCGAAAGCGTTCTGGTGCGCGACTGGCAGGTTGCTGAAGCGGCGGCTGGGCGTCCGGTGAAGATCACTTTGCCCGGGCCGATGACAATTTCCGACACTACTGCCGACGTATATTATAACGACGCCGAGGCGCAGGCAGAGGACATTGCCCGCGCGCTCAACCAGGAAGTTCGCGCGCTTGCCGACGCAGGCTGCAAGAACATTCAAATCGACGAGCCCATCTTCGCGCGCAAGCCGGACGAAGCCCTGGCTTACGGTATGCGCACGATCGCCAAGTGTTTCGACGGGGTTCCAGAAGATGTGACACGGGTCGTTCACATGTGCTGCGGTTATCCCAACCGTCTGGACGATATGGAATATCCTAAGGCTGATCCGCATAGTTATATCCAGATTGCCGAAGCCATCGACGGTATCGTCGATCAGATCAGCATTGAAGACGCGCACCGGCACAATCCGGCCGAGCTTTTTTCTTACTTTCGCAAATCCACACTGATTGTAGGCTTTGTGAAAGTCGCGTCGAGCCAGGTTGAAACCGTGGACGAAATTCGTCTCCGCATGGCCGCAGTTCTCGACCTATTGCCCGCAGACCGCGTCGTCGCTGCGCCCGATTGCGGGCTGGGATTCTTGGGCCGCGATCTTGCCATGACGAAGCTGCGAAACCTTTGCGAAGCCGCGCGAACTGTCTAAAACCGTTGCTGCGGTGCCGCGCCTGGTTTGGGCAAAGCTCGCGGGTCTTGAGCGACACTCGCTGAAATGGCACTCTGCCCGCAACAAAACAGGGCCCGTTAAGGCGCCCACTAAAAAAGCGAGGCACGAGCGATGAGCGAACCTGCGGCAATGGCCGAGGATATGCGCACGCGCATCCTGGAAGAACCGGATATGATATTGGGTGATCCCGACGTCATGCGGGCGTTGATCGCGGCCAATGAACGCGCGATGGGCGGCAACATCATCGACCTGCGCGGTGTGGCGATGGAACGGCTCGAAGATCGGCTGACGCGGCTTGAAGATACTCACAAATCGGTCATCGCCGCGGCTTACGAAAATCTGGCCGGGACGAACCAAATTCATCGCGGCATTCTTGCCTTTCTCGAGCCGCTGCATTTTGACGATTTTTTGCGGTGTCTGGGAACCGATGTCGCCGACATATTGCGCGTTGGCCGGGTTCGGTTGATCCTGGAAAGCCACGAAAATTCGATGGACCCGGCTTTGTCCGGTGTTAGCGATGTGCTTTCGGTCGCGGCACCCGGTTATTGCGAAGACTACGCGGGACGCGGGCGCGCACCACGGCAGGTCACACTGCGTTCGGTCGCGATGGGCGAGGGCACGCTTTACGGGCCGACCAACGACTGGGTGAAATCGGAAGCCGTGATTCTGCTGGATTTCGGCGAAGGCCGTTTGCCGGGGATGCTCGCGGTTGCCTCGGACGATCCGCACCAGTTCACGACCAGTCAGGGCACTGACCTGATAAGCTTTTTCGGCGGTGTCTTCGAGCGCGCAATGCGCCGTTGGCTGGGGTGATTTCACCGGGTCTCAGCGATGCGGTGGCACTTTGGCTGACTGAACTTCGCGCGCTGGGTGGCAGGGCCGAAAACACTATCGAGGCCTATCGAATCGACGTGCTGTCGTTTCTTGGTTTTCTTCAGCGCTACGAAGGTGAGGGGTTTGGAACCAATCACTTTGCGCGTCTGACAACCAAGGACATGCGCGCCTGGATGGCGCATGAACGGGCGCGCGGCGTGGGTGCGCGCTCGCTTGCGCGCTCGCTTTCAGCGGTGAAGAACCTTGTCGCATGGGCGGCCGAGCGAGAAGGCTTTGACCCGTCTGCGGTTCTGATGACGCGCAGCCCTAGGTTTCAACGTAAACTGCCACGCCCGCTCGAGGAAGACGCTGCACGCGCGATGATCGAAACGGTTGAAGTCCAAGCCACCGGCGATTGGGTCGCGCGCCGCGACATGGCGGTGGTGACGCTGCTCTACGGCTGTGGGTTGCGCATTTCCGAAGCGCTTGGATTGCGGGGGCGGGATGCACCTTTGGGTGAAACGCTCCGTATTAGGGGCAAAGGCGGCAAGGAACGGATTGTGCCAGTGATACCTGCGGCGGCGCGAACCGTTGACGCGTATCTTGAAATTTGCCCATTCGAACCCGAACCGGATGCGCCGCTTTTTCGCGGCGTTCGCGGCGGCCCGCTGAACCCGCGCATAATACAGAAGGCAATGGAAAAGGCCCGAACCCAACTTGGTCTTCCGTCGACGGCGACGCCACATGCCATGCGACACAGTTTTGCCACCCATCTTTTGAATGCCGGTGGCGATCTGCGCACAATTCAGGAACTTCTTGGACATTCCTCGCTCTCGACAACGCAAGCCTATACCGCTGTTGATGCGTCGCGATTGATGGAGGTCTACGATGCCGCACATCCCAGGGCGCGCTGAAAGGACCGTCAAAGCCTCGCACCTGGAACCGCCGCTTTCGACTGGTCCTTGGCCTTTGTATACGTCATGAGGCAATCATGACTGCCGCGACCAAGGCTTATCTTGTCCACTTGCTGACAGCGACCGGCGCGGTTTTGGCGATGCTGGCCATGCTTGAAGCCGTTCAGGGCGACTGGGCAATGATGTTTTTCTGGCTGGTGGTTGCATTTGGCGTCGACGGCTTCGATGGGCCGCTCGCGCGAATGACAGATGTCAATGAAAACGCACCTCGGATCGACGGCGTGCTCTTGGATTTGATTATCGATTATCTGACCTACGTTTTCATTCCCGCATTCGCACTTTTTACTTCGGGACTTTTGCCGGGTTGGACCGGCTGGTTCGCGATATTCGTCATAACCTTCATGTCGGCGCTTTATTTCGCCGATACGAGGATGAAGACGGCGGATAACAGCTTTTCCGGGTTTCCCGGCTGCTGGAACATGGTCGTGCTTGTGCTTTTCGCGATTGAACCGAATTTCTGGGTAAGTCTGGCGCTGGTCAGCGCCTTGGCGATCGCAATGTTTCTGCCGATCAAATTCGTGCATCCGTTCCGAACCAAACGATGGCAATCGGTAACGCTTCCGGTGGCATTTCTCTGGACGTTCTTTGCGGGTTGGGCGGCATGGGTCGAGTTTGATCCTCAAAGCTGGGCGCATTGGGGACTTATTTTATCGTCGCTTTGGCTGGTCGCTGCGGGAGCCGCGCAACAGCTGATTTATCGCGAGCGTCTCTGAGGGATGGAAACGAAAAAGGCGCCCGCGACGGGGCGCCTTTTCAGGACTTCATAAGAGCAAGCCTTAGCTTTCGTCGAGCGATAGCGCCACAAACCGTGGATCACCTTCGCGGCGAACCAAAAGAAGCAGCGATTTGCGCCCTGCGTCTCGCGCGGCCTCAATCCGACCTTCAAGATCACCGATGCTGGCGACTTTTTCCTGACCGGCCTCGATAATGACATCGCCGGCACGAATGCCTTTCTCGAATGCCTCGCTATCTTCCGCGACATTCGCAACCACCAGGCCTTCAATATCTGCCGGCAGTCCAAGCTGCTCGCGCAACTCATCGGTCATAGTCGAGATAATAAGCCCGAGAAATTCGGTTGTCGCTGGCTCATCGCGACTGACCGATACCGGCACGGCGCGCTCGGCCTCTTCGCGCCGACCAAGTGTCACCCGCAGCGTTTGGGTTTCGCCACCGCGAAAGACCAGCACGCGAACCTCCTTGCCAACCTCCGTCGTGCCAACCTGCTGCACCAACGCGCGGGTATCGGCGACATCGACGCCATCGAAGCTGAGGATGACATCGCCGGATTCAATTCCGGCATCCAGCGCGGGACCGTCGGGCACATCAGTCACAAGGGCTCCGCGCACCTCTTCAAGTCCCAGACCTTCGGCCAGATCGTCGGTGACGTCCTGAATACGTACACCAAGCCAGCCACGGCGCGTTTCGCCGAATTCCTTTAGCTGCTGGATGACGTTTTCAGCCACGCGACTGGACATCGCAAATCCGATACCGATCGAGCCACCGTTTGGCGACAGGATGGCGGTGTTCACGCCGATGACTTCGCCATTCAGGTTGAATAGCGGGCCGCCCGAGTTGCCCCGGTTAATCGCGGCGTCGGTTTGCAGGTAATCGTCATAGCTGCCGCTAAGAGCACGTCCACGGGCCGAGACGATACCGGCCGAGACCGAAAAGCCTTGGCCCAAGGGATTGCCCATTGCCATTACCCAGTCGCCGACGCGCGCCTCTTCGCTGTCGCCCCAGGGCACAAAAATCAGTGGTTCGTCGCTTTCTACCTTCAAAAGCGCAAGGTCGGTATTGGGATCGGTGCCGATGAGTACGGCGTCAAGCTCGAACCCTTCGAAAAACTCGATCAGAATTTCATCCGCGCCCTGAATGACGTGATTATTGGTGACGATAAATCCGTCTTCCGAGATGACAAATCCTGAACCCAAAGCCTGACTGCGGCGTGGCGACTGGCCGTTGGGTCCATTGCGGTCAAGAAAATCTTTGAAGAAGTCCTCGAACGGCGACCCTTCAGGAACGATGGGTCCGGGCTGGGTGTTTGTGGCCACCGTCGTCGAGGTCGTGATATTCACAACAGCCGGGCTTACCTGATCGGCAAGGTCGGCAAACGTTGATGGTCTGGACTGCGCGGCAGCGGCCAGCGCCTGCGCGAGAATTAAAGCGCAAGCCAGAAACATCATCGATATCGCGCGAAAAGCTGCGTTGGATTGTTGCACACTGCGAATTGCAACGGTCTGCATATGGTTCCTCCATTTGATCGTCTGGACGCCGGGGTGGCGACGTCTTGCCTGTCCTATGTGCAAGATAGGTGCGATTGCGCACAAGCCAACAAACAGTCGCGCACAATCACCTGCACGTGACTCAAATTTGAGTGAACTTAACATAGTTTGCACCAGCGTTGCATCCGCGACCGGTGAGTTGTCGCCAGGCGCAACACTTTTGTCGCGTCGATCACAAAATCGACTGACCGGTCTTCTCCCAATCCTTCAGAAATGCGTCCAGGCCCTTGTCCGTTAAGGGGTGGTTGACCATTTTGCGGATCACATCCGGCGGTGCTGTCGCGACGTCGGAACCGATCTTTGCGGCCTCGCTCATGTGGTTCAACGAACGGATTGATGCGGCAAGTATCTGGGTCTCAAATCCGTAGTTGTCGTAAATCACGCGAATGTCAGCGATCAGATCCATACCGTCCAGGTTCATGTCGTCAATCCGGCCAATGAACGGAGATATGAACGTCGCACCGGCCTTTGCGGCCAAAAGTGCCTGATTCGCAGAAAAGCATAGCGTGACGTTGACCATCCGACCTTCATTGGTCAGCACGTTGCACGCTTTCAACCCATTCCATGTCAGCGGAACCTTGATTGCGATGTTGTCGGCGATCTTTGCCAGTTCGCGGCCTTCGGCGATCATTCCCTCGGCATCCAGCGCTACTGTTTCAGCGCTGACCGGCCCATCCACCATTCCGCAGATTTCCTTGGTAACCTCTTTGATGTCCCGGCCGGATTTGAAGATCAGCGACGGGTTGGTAGTAACCCCGTCGACCATCCCAAGCTCGTTCAGTTCGCGTATCGCATCGGTGTCAGCAGTATCGACGAAGAATTTCATGGGTCAGCCCCTCTGGCGCATGGGTTCGGTTTCGTGGCACTGATACCCTACCCGGCCAAGGGGCTGAACCCCTGATTATCGGACAATCGCGCAGGACAAAGACGTGATCGAGCACTTTCACGAAGGCGATCTGATTTCGGTTCTGACAACGCAGCCGATTGACCGGGCGCTGGACTACAAAGCACCCGAGGGCGGTTGCATCACCGGTGCCTTCGTCGAAGTGCCATTGGGGCCGCGAAAAGTGCTGGGCGTCGTCTGGGGCAAGGGCGAGGGTGGCTACGATCTGGCCAAAATCAGACCAGTCATCAGGGTCCTCGACGTTGCCCCGATGTCGGCAGAGATGCGCGAGTTTCTGGTGCGCGCGTCGGAATACACGCTGACGCCGATGCCCGCGATGCTTCGGCTTGGAACGCGATCACCCGGTCTTGGTGATCCGCCGTCAATGCGCACGATTTATCGGCGCGGCACTGGGGAACCCGACCGCTGGACCGACGCGCGTCGCCGGGTGTTGGCGACTCTGGATGAATTTGGTGGTCTGGCATTTACGCTTGGCGAATTGTCCGAAGCTGCGGGCGTTTCAGGTAGCGTCGTCAAAGGGTTGGTCAAGCAAGGCGTCGTCGCCGAAGAAGCAAGCCCGCGCGATTTGCCCTATCCCCGGCTAGAGCCGGGAAAGAGTTCGTACGCACTGACCGACGAACAAACTGTCGCGGCGACTTCGCTAAAACAAGGCGTTGCCAGCCGAATATATGGCACGACATTGCTCAAAGGCGTTACCGGCTCGGGAAAAACCGAAGTCTATCTTGAAGCTGTTGGCGCCTGCCTTGCTGCCGGGCGACAGGCGTTGGTGTTGCTGCCGGAAATTGCGTTGACGGCGGAGTTTCTGACCCGCGTCGAAGCGCGGTTTGGGGCGCAGCCTGCTGAATGGCACTCGGGCGTCACAATGACCGAACGGCGGCGGGCATGGAAGATGGTCGGCGAAGGCGGTGCGCAATTGGTGGTCGGCGCGCGTTCAGCGCTATTTTTGCCGTTTCGCGATTTGGGACTGATTGTCGTCGATGAAGAACACGACACCTCCTACAAGCAGGAAGATGGCGTACTTTACAGTGCGCGTGACATGGCGGTTCTGCGTGCCTCAATCACCGGCGCACAGGTTGTGCTGGCTTCGGCAACGCCGTCGCTTGAAAGCTGGGCAAACGCCGAAAGCGGTAAATACGCGCGGGTGATGCTGACGGCGCGGTTTGGCGAAGCGGTCTTGCCCCAGATGCGTGCGATCGACATGCGCGATGAAACGCTTCCCGCCAACCGATGGATATCGGACACACTGGCGACGGCGGTGCAGGCCCGCATCGATGCGGGCGAGCAGGCGCTTATTTTCCTGAACCGTCGCGGCTATGCGCCGGTGACTATCTGCCGGGCCTGCGGCTTTCAGATCGGGTGCGATCACTGCGATGCGCGGCTGGTCGAGCATCGTTTTCTCAAGCGCCTTGTGTGCCATCAATGCGGTGAGACGAAACCCATCCCAACCGCCTGCCCATCGTGTGGTGCCGAAGACAGGTTGGCACCGGTCGGACCGGGCGTTGAAAGGCTGGCAGAGGAAGTCACCGCGCTTTTCCCCGACGCAAGAATTGCTGTTTTGTCATCCGATCTCTTCGGGTCGGCGCGGGCGCTGAAAGCCGAAATTGAACGCATCGCTGCGGGTGACGCGGACATCATCATCGGCACACAGATCGTCGCGAAGGGCCACAATTTCCCTCTCCTTACGCTTGTTGGCGTCATCGACGCGGATCTGGGCCTGCAAGGGTCGGACTTGCGTGCGGCCGAGCGCACATTCCAGCTTATGCGTCAGGTCTCGGGTCGCGCCGGCCGCGCTGATCGACCGGGAACTGCTCTTTTGCAGACCTATCAGCCCGCCCATCCGGTGATCGTTGCAATTCTTGGCGGTGACGAGGAGGAATTCTGGCGGGCCGAGGCGGCAGAACGCAAAGCTGCGGGCGTTCCGCCCTTTGGCCGCATGGCCGGGATCGTGCTGTCGTCGCCCGACGTGCAGGAAGTCTTCGACATCGGCAAGAAACTGGCGATGCAAGACGCACCATTGCGGCGCATCGGTGCGCAAGTTTACGGCCCCGCCGCGGCCCCGATCGCGCGCATACGCGGGCGGCACCGGGTCAGGTTACTGGTCAAGGCCGAAAAGGGTGCCGCACTTCAACCCGCGCTGGCGGATTGGGTTGCCCAGGTGAAGCTACCCGGCAACCTGCGTCTTAGCATTGATATTGATCCGCAGAGTTTTTACTGAGCCGCCGTCAAATACCTGCGCCAATCAAGGATCAGGTGTTGAAAAACGCCGAATTGCCCCGCCTTGCTGCGTAACCAAGTTGGGCGTAAGGCGAAATGATGCGAGTTGTCCTACTGGCAGACGCGCGCTCGGGTCCGTTCTGGCGCCGCCCGACGACATTGCTGTTCCTTATGGCGGCGGCGATGCCACTGGCGTTTTCCACCTGGTCGGCGCTGTTGAACAACTTCGTTATCGAACACGCGGGCTTCACCGGAGTTGAGATTGGCTGGCTGCACACAGTCCGCGAAATCCCTGGATTTCTGGCGGTCGGCGTCATCGCGATCATTATCTTCATGCGCGAACAGGTTCTCGGGCTCATTTCGCTTCTGATGCTTGGCGTTGCGTCCGCCGTGACCGCCTGGTTTCCAAGCTTCGGCGGCATTCTGATGGTGACGATGATTTCGTCCATCGGATTTCACTACTACGAGACGGTGAACCAATCACTGCAACTTCAGTGGTTGCCCAAGGACAGCGCCCCGCAAACGCTTGGCTGGATCATTGCCGTAGGCTCAGGTGCGTCGCTGCTGAGCTATGGCCTTCTGGTCGCAACCTGGAACGTATTCGATCTCAGCTACAATACCGTCTACCTGATTTCCGGCGGGGCCTGCGCGGCGATCGCGCTATATTGCATGATCGCCTTTCCGCAGATTGAGGCACCGGAACCGCAGGTCAAACGCATGATATTGCGGCGGCGGTACTGGTTATATTACGCCCTGCAATTCATGGCCGGCGCGCGCCGCCAGATCTTCATCGTCTTCGCAGCTTTCATGATGGTCGAACGATTTGGTTTTGAAGTTCATGAAGTGACGGCCCTCTTTCTGGTTAACTTTGTCGCCAACATGATCTTTGCGCCGCTCATGGGCCGGGCGGTCGGGCGCTTCGGTGAACGCAATGCGCTGGTGTTCGAATATGTTGGCCTGATCGCTGTATTTCTGGCCTATGGCGGCATCTACTTTTTCGGCTGGGGCGTCGTGCTTGCAGCCGGATTGTTTATTCTGGATCATTTGTTTTTCGCGCTGGCATTCGCGCTGAAGACATACTTTCAGAAAATCGCTGACCCAGGTGATATCGCGCCAACCGCTGCGGTGGCCTTTACAATCAATCACATAGCCGCGGTGTTTCTGCCGGTGCTTTTGGGTTATCTCTGGATTGTCTCGCCAGCGGGCGTATTCGTCCTTGCGTCAGCGATGGCGTGCGGCTCGCTTTTGCTGGCGCTTCTGGTCCCAAGACATCCCGAGCCCGGACGCGAAACGATATTCTCGCGCGGCCAACCTGCGCCAGCGGAGTAGCGAACCGGCCTGATAGGCCTTATATCAGATGCGACTTGTTCAGGAGGACGCCGATGTTTTTCACACGGAAACAGAAATCGCAGATGGTTGATGCGGGCCAGGCCCTGCCGGGTCGCGCCGCCACCATTCCCACCGCAACGACGCATTTTGTAAGCGGTCAGCCACTATCGCTGGATGTGCCGGATGGGTTCGAAGTTGCGACATTTGGCATGGGTTGTTTTTGGGGTGTCGAGCGAATGTTCTGGAAACTCGATGGTGTCTGGCTGACGATGGTCGGCTATGCCGGTGGCCTCACGCCTAACGCAACCTATCAGGAAGTCTGCACCGGCAAGACCGGACACAACGAAGTGGTCCGCGTGGTCTACGACCCGATGGTGATGTCATTCGATGATCTTTTGAAAGTGTTCTGGGAAGGCCACGACCCGACGCAGGGAATGCGTCAGGGCAACGATGCGGGCACGCAATACCGCTCGGGAATATATTATTCCAGTGACAGTCAGCGAAGCGCGGCAGAAGCCTCGAAAGCCATGTTCGCCGAACGTCTGGGTGACGCGGGATACGGAAGCATCACGACCGAGATCGTGTCCGCGCCGGAGTTTTATTTCGCCGAGGATTACCACCAGCAGTATCTGGCAAAGAACCCAGGCGGCTACTGCGGGATAGGCGGAACCGGTGTGTCGTGTCCGATCGGCGTCAATGCATGAATGACAAACTTCCGGGCATTGTCGGGACTGACTGGTACTCATGCCTTTCGCCCGAACTGGAAACCTTCCGCAATGCCGCGCGAATGGCTGTATATGAACACTGCACTTTGCTGCCCGACCGGCGCGGTCCGTGCGGCCCTAAACTACGTGAACTATTTGCCGCGCTCGCCCCTGATGCGTTTGTCGAGGCGCCCTTCCATTGCTCGTACGGTGTCAACATCACACTCGGTCGTGCGGTTTATCTAAACGCCGGATGCACGATCCTGGACAGCGCACCGGTAACGATCGGCGACAATTCAATGCTTGGTCCCGGCGTGCATATCTATTGCGCCGACCACCACCGCGCTTCCGAAAAACGCCGGGCAGGCATAGAGCGCGCTTTGCCGGTTGTGATCGGCAGGGATGTCTGGATTGGCGGTCGTGCGATTATCCTTCCCGGCGTAGCGATTGGTGACCATGCTGTGGTTGCGGCAGGTGCTGTTGTGTCGCGCGACGTTGCGGCCGACACGCGCGTTGCAGGTGTGCCTGCGCGGGCGATGTAGCCGCCATTATGACCACCTATACTGCATTAACCTCTGTTGGCGGCCGTCACGCCGCGGATCGACTGGGCGAAGCGCTGGAAGCGCTTAGGCCCGCGCCAACTGCCATCGGTGTAACCGAAGCCGAGGACAACAGCGACACCTGGGAAGTTGGCGCTTATTTCGTCGATCCGCCTGATAGTATCTCACTGGCACTTCTGTCGGCGGCTTACGATACAGCTGGTTTTGCCATATCCGAATTACCGGATCGCGATTGGGTGTCGCTCGTCTGGCGCGAATTAAAGCCGGTTGAAGCGGGTCGGTTCTTCGTTCATGGCGCGCACGACGCCGAAAAAGTGCCTGCCGGACGCGTCGCGCTTCGTATCGAGGCCGCGATGGCATTCGGCACTGGCCACCACGGGACGACGCTGGGTTGTCTTCGGGCGCTCAACCGACTGATCGACGACGGTCTGTCCGCGAAAAGTGTTGTGGACATTGGGTGCGGAACCGCCGTGCTCGCGATGGCTGCCGCGCGAACCTGGCCGCACGCTGTATATGCATCCGACATTGACCCCGTTGCGGTTGAGGTCGCACAGGAAAATGTGCGCGCGAATGGGTTGGAAAATCGCGTGATCTGCCTTGAAGCCACGGGCATAAACCACCCGACGCTTGACCGCGCGAACGCCTTTGATCTTGTCTTTGCGAACATATTGAAGGCACCGCTTCTGGCGCTCGCCCCGGATATCGCACGCGTTTTGATCGCTGACGGACACGCGATTCTAAGCGGAATTCTCAACGAGCAAGCCGATGAAGTGGTCGAATTTTATCAAATATTCGGGTTCAATACATTGCATCGCGAGGTGATTGTTGACTGGACGACGCTCACATTGATCAAATCGGGGTGAATTTTAGCGAAACCTAGTCATTTCGGTCACTTACGCCACATTCATGCCATAATTTATGGGAATCCTCGTACAGCCGGTTTGGGGACTGGTGCTGCGGAGATTTTTTATGTCGGCATATCAATTTGATGAATTTGAGCGCCGTATGCGTCGGATTAACCGGCGGCATAGCAAGCTGAGCCAGGGATACGTCACGTCGGTGAACGATGACGGTCTGGTAGTGGCCAGGCCGCGCCGTCGGGGCAGTCGTTCGACGCTCAGAGGTGTTGCCCTCATTATTATCGTTGTCATGCTGTTTAAGGGCGCGCTTCACGCGCAGCTTGGCGCAGCGGCATATTCCGAGCGAATTGAGAAATTGGCAGGTGGTAATCTGGTTGAGCAGGCCGGTTCCTGGGTGATGGTCGCTGATCCGCTCACTCTTTGGATTTCGGCAAACTTAGTTTCCCTCGTGCGTTAGAAGGGTGCGCGTTCAACCGCGACACCATTTGAAGCACCTAAACGAAAAACGGCCGCGTCCCACCCGACGCGGCCGTTGCAATTCCGGTCATCGAAACCTTGCTCAGAACTGATGTTTCCGAACGATATGGTCGATGTCGCCGCGGGAAAGCCCGATGTCTTCCAGCTCGTGCGAGGACAGTTGGTTCAGCGTATTGCGTGTGCGACGCGTGTCATTCCAGGCCGCGAAAGCGGCAATCGAGGTTGCGACAAAGCTGTGGTACCGGTCGCTGGCGGCGACCGAACGGCTGGGCGAGCGGGTGAATTCGAGAAGTGCCATCGCAGTCATCCTAGTTTTGTTGGGCTGTTGCCCGTTTCAATTCTGAAGCGCATTTAGGCCCGAAAACTGGCTTCGACAAGCGCTGAAATCGCATGTCAGATATGCGAATTTCGCATGGGTCGCATTTGGGCGTAAACTGTTAACAGAAAAGGGAAAATAGACACCGAGAAGTGTCGGATTTGAGCTATTTTTTGGCGGATTTTGACCTGGGCGGTGCGATATTGGAAACACCGGGCCTAATCCGACTTGTTGCTAATCCGCTTGGAAGATGTTCGCGTTTCGTGCTAACCTTGCGGCAAAAGCAACAAGAGCAGGTGAGGCGATGCGCGTTATGGGGCTGGACCCGGGGCTTCGCGCCCTTGGATGGGGTGTCATCGACGTATCAGGATCGAAACTTATCCATGTTGCAAACGGGGTCTGCCGCACGGAAACGGGCGATCTGGGTCTACGTCTGGTTTCGCTTTTCGATCAGTTGACCGACATCTGGGAAGCATATGCGCCAGACACGGCGGGGGTTGAGCAAACTTTTGTTAATAAAAACGGCGCGGCCACGCTGAAACTTGGGCAGGCGCGCGCGATTGCGATGCTGGTTCCTTCGCGGGCGGGCGTAAGCGTCGGGGAATATGCGCCCAACGCGGTCAAGAAGGCTGTCGTCGGGGTCGGCCACGCCGACAAGCGTCAGATTGATCACATGGTGCGGATGCAGCTTCCCGGCGCAGAAATAGCCGGGCCGGATGCGGCGGACGCGCTGGCAATTGCGATCTGCCACGCGCATTTTGCGCAAACGGCGGCGCGTATATCCAGGGCCATCGCATGATCGGGAAGATCGCCGGGCGCATTGAATATCGCGGAACCGATCATGTGCTGATCGACATGCGCGGCATCGGCTATATCGTTCACGTCAGTGACCGAACGCTTGCGGCACTTCCACGCGCTGGCGAAGCAACGGCGCTTTATACCGACCTTCTGGTGCGCGAGGATTTGCTTCAGCTTTTCGGGTTCACGACGCTTGCAGAAAAGGAATGGCACCGTCTGTTGATGGGTGTTCAGGGGATTGGTGCGAAGGCATCGATGGCGATACTCGGCACACTTGGCCCAGACGGTGTGGCACGGTCGATTGCGCTGGGCGACTGGGCGTCGGTCAAGGCGGCACCGGGTGTCGGCCCGAAAATCGCGCAGCGGGTGGTGAACGAATTGAAAGGTAAAGCGCCCACAATGATGGCGCTGGGCGGGACCCAAGCGCCAACTTCGGTATCCGATGATGGCGACGTCATCGAACCGATTGCCATGCCAGTGGTCGCCCCGCAATCGTCGGCGCAAGCCGATGCTTTATCCGCGCTTGGAAATCTGGGATATGCGCCGGGTGAGGCTGCGACGGCCGTGGCCGAAGCCGCAAGCGCCATCGAAGGCGCTGACGACGCGACCTTGATCCGCGAAGCGTTGAAGCGATTGGCGCCGAAAGCGTAACCCATGAACGAACCTGACCCGACACTCCGCCCCGACCCGCAACCCGCCGACGCGGATCGTGCACTGCGACCACAAACGCTGGATGCCTTCATCGGACAGGCCGATGTGCGTGCGAACCTCTCGGTCTTCATCGAAAGCGCCCGCAGACGGGGCGAAGCCATGGACCACACGCTGTTCCACGGCCCGCCAGGGCTTGGCAAAACAACGCTGGCGCAAATCATCGCGCGCGAACTTGGCGTCAACTTTCGCATGACCAGCGGTCCAGTGTTGGCCAAGGCGGGCGATCTGGCCGCGATCCTGACCAATTTGGAAGCGCGCGACGTTTTATTTATCGACGAGATTCATCGACTGAACCCTGTGGTCGAAGAGGTGCTTTATCCGGCTTTGGAGGATTTTGAGCTTGATCTGGTGATCGGCGAAGGCCCTGCGGCACGCACGGTGCGCATTGAGCTTCAACCTTTCACGCTGGTCGGCGCGACCACGCGGCTTGGATTGCTTACAACGCCGCTTCGTGACCGTTTTGGCATACCGATCCGGCTGCAATTCTACTCTGAAGATGAGCTATTTGAGATCGTGACACGGGGTGCCAGGCTTCTTGGCGTTCAGGCCGATGAGCACGGTTCACGCGAGATTGCTCGCCGCGCGCGTGGAACGCCTCGCATAGCAGGCCGGTTGTTACGTCGAGTGGTGGATTTCGCGGTTGTCGAAGGCGATGGGCGTCTGACGCGCGAGCTTGCGGACAACGCACTAACGCGGCTGGGTGTCGATGTGCTGGGACTTGATGGCGCGGACCGAAAGTACCTGACGCTGATCGCCGAAAGTTACCAGGGCGGACCTGTTGGTGTCGAAACCCTGTCGGCGGCACTCTCGGAAAGTCGCGACGCCATTGAAGAGGTGATCGAGCCTTATTTGCTTCAACAAGGATTGATACAGCGCACGCCACGGGGCCGGACCCTGGCTGCGCGCGCTTGGACGCACTTGGGATTGGCAGCGCCTGAAAGTCCCGGCCAGGGCAAGCTGCTTTGAACTTCCCCCCATGTGGCGGCGTCCGGCGCAAGGCTGGACCCCGCAAGCATCCTCCGCCATCGTCCGCGCCATGAGCCATCGCCTGAAATTGCGCGTCTATTACGAAGACACCGACCTGGCCGGGATTGTCTATTATGCCAATTATCTGAAGTTCATCGAGCGCGGCCGCACGGAATTTGTGCGTTCGTTGGGCATTGATCAGACGCAACTTAGAAACGACAGCGGCATTGTGTTCGCCGTCAGAAGGGTCGAGGCGGATTATCTGGTGCCCGCTCGGTTCGATGACGAGATTGTCGTGTTAACGACACTAAAAGACTTGACCGGTGCCCGCATAATCTTGGCCCAGCAAGTTTTTCGCGATGACACCATATTATTCGATGCGGTCGTAACACTTGTGGCGCTATCGGAAACTGGCCGACCGGCAAGACTTCCGGCGGAGATTCGCCAGCGTTTAGGCTAACTATTGTGCTCACGGCTTCTTGTTGGCATTTCCGCTTGCCTTCCGGTAATCTTGCAACGAACGAGGGACCCGGAAAATAATTCGGGCCGGCAGAGAGAGCAGTCATAATGGAAACGGAAGCCCTGGCGTTAGCGGGGGAAGTTGATTTTTCGATGTGGGCGCTGTTTGCGCGCGCAACGCTGACGGTCAAAATCGTCATGCTGATCCTCACAGTCGGTTCGCTATGGGCCTGGGCGATCATCGTAACAAAGCTGCGTGACTATCGCGTTGCGCGGTCAGAGGCGAAGAAGTTTGATGAAGCGTTCTGGTCTGGCGATCCCTTGGACCAATTGTTTGACCAGGTTGGATCGGGGCCGGGCAGCAGATCAGAGCGGATATTTGCTTCCGGCATGACCGAGTGGCGACGTTCGCATCGCCAGGATGGCGGAATGATTGGTGGTGCTCAGGTCCGCATTGACCGATCCATGGATGTCGCCATCCAGAAAGAGGCCGAGCAATTGCAGTCAGGCTTGCCAGTTCTGGCGACCGTTGGCTCGACCGCGCCGTTTATCGGGCTTTTCGGCACGGTCTGGGGGATTATGAACGCCTTCATCGAAATAGGCCAAAGCCAAAGCACCAATCTGGCTGTTGTTGCACCCGGCATTGCCGAGGCTTTGCTGGCGACGGGTTTGGGGCTGTTGGCAGCGATACCAGCAGTCATTTTTTACAACAAACTCAGCGCGGATTCCGATCGGATCGTCGGCGGCTACGAGGCATTTGCCGATGAATTCGCCACCATTCTAAGCCGCCAGCTGGACACGGCCTGACAATGGCAGCCGGGGTCATGCAATCAACCGAAGGTGGCTCGCGGCGGCGTGGTCGCCGCAGGCGCGCCCAGCCGATGTCCGAGATCAATGTGACGCCGTTTGTCGATGTCATGCTGGTGTTGCTGATCATATTCATGGTTGCAGCACCCTTGCAGATCGTCGGCGTCCCGGTGGAATTGCCAAAAACCGCCGCGCCTGCGCTACCGACTGAGCAGGAAGATCCGCTGACGATCACGCTGACGGCGGACGGCGTGACGATGATCCAGACGACCAAGGTTGAAGACAATGAAATTGTCACACGACTTCAGGCGATCCTCACGGAACGGACTTCTGATCGGGTATTTTTGCGCGCAGATGGGTCGATACCCTATGGGCGTGTCGTGACGGTTATGGGCGCGCTCAACGCGGCAGGCATCACCAATATCGGGCTTGTGACGGATGACGGCGGCCCTCGCCTGACCGGTGAGGACGGGTGAGGGCGCGTTGCGAACCGGATGGTATATCTCCGCCGCAGGACATTTCCTGCTTGTTTTGCTGGTCCTGTTCGGCGGTCTTTTTGCGCGCGAGCGGTTCGCCGAAGTGACTGTGGCGGAAGTTTCGATCATCACTGAGGCCGAATACGCCGCGCTAACGCCGCCCGAAGCAGCGCCAGAAACCAAGACCGATGCGCCCAGTGTTGCGGCCCCGGTTGAAGACGCCGCACCTTCTGCGCCCGCAGAAGATAAGGCGCCCGAGATTTCTGAGCCAAGTCCGGTGAACGTGCCTGAAACACCGGACGGCTCCGAGATTGAGCGGCCTCAGCCTGTTCCCGAAACGGCGGTTGTCGACGACGCGCCCGAAATTCAACTGCCCGAAACGGAAGTCGACGGAACCTCGCTTGAACGCGATGTTGTCGCTGCGCCTGCACCTCGCATTGCGCCAATTCCATCTATTGCGCCGCCCCAGGCCGAGACGTCACCAGAAAGAGTTGAAGATACCGCGCCCGACCCGGACCTGCCGCCTGAAGACGTTGCCGAACCGGAAGATGCATCGGCACCGGAAGAGGCAAGCGACCGGATCGTCACCGAGGCCGAGGAAAAACGGGAAACTGCACCGGCGTCATCCAGGCGTCCGCGGTCCCGGCCCGCGCGACCCACGCGCCAGGCCGATGACACCGCCAACGCGGTCGCAGCGGCGGTTTCCGAGGCAAACGAAACACAAAACACACCCAGCGGACCGCCACTGACTGGCGGCGAAACAAACGCCTTCCGTGTTGCGGTCGGCGGATGCTGGGTGGTCGATCCCGGCGCGCGGTCGGCGGGCGTGAAAGTCACGGTTTCGTTCTCGCTCGGACGCGATGGTAAAGTTGCCAGCGGCGATGTGCGGCAATTACGCGCGGAAGGCGGCGACGCGGCAACACAACGAGCAGCCTTTCAGGCGGCCAGACGGGCAATTCTCCGCTGTCAGAAAGGCGGATATGCTTTGCCGGTAGAAAAATACGAGCATTGGCGCGATATCGAGATGACGTTTAACCCCGAAGGGATGCAGGTGCGATGAAGGTTCTCTGGTTTCTGGCAATCAGCCTGATTGTGTCGACAAGCACGGGGCTCAATGCGCAGGACAGGTCCGGCCCACTCAGGATCGAGATCACAGAAGGCGTGATCGAACCGGTGCCAATCGCGGTCGCACCCTTCATTGCCGAAAATGCCGCCGCAACGGACTTTGCCCGCCAAATTACGGGCGTCGTTGCGTCCGATCTTGCGGGCACAGGATTATTTCGCGACGTTCCCCAGTCGGCCTACATCAGCCAGGTCGCCGATTTTAACGGCGAGGTGGCCTATGCCGACTGGAAAGCAATCAATGTCGAGGCGTTGGTTGTTGGCGCGGTCACATTGACCAGCGATGGGCGCATCGTTGTAAAGTTCCGCCTTTTCGACATCTTCACTGGCGCATCGCTGGGCGAAGGTCTGCAATTCGCGGGTGGCACCGAAAGTTGGCGGCGGGTGGCGCACAAGGTCGCCGATCAGGTCTATTCCCGGATCACTGGCGAGGGTGGCTATTTCGATAGCCGCATCGTTTTCGTCGAAGAAACCGGCCCCAAAAATGCGCGCCAGCACCGGCTGGCCATTATGGATTATGATGGCGTGAATGTGCAGTATCTGACAGACGCGGCGTCGATCGTCCTGGCACCGCGCTTTTCGCCAACAGGTGACCGCGTGCTCTATACGAGCTACGAAAGCGGGTCGCCGCAAATCTATGAATTGTCGGTCGGTGCCGTGTCGAAGCGACCGCTTGATGTGGATGCCGCCGCAATGACATTTGCGCCGCGCTATGCGCCCAATGGCCGAACGGTGGTCTATTCGCGCGCTGAAGGCGGCAACACCGATCTTTATAAACTGGATCTTCAATCCGGGCAGCGCGTTCGCCTGTCGACCGCGCCTTCGATTGAAACCGCACCTTCGTATTCACCAGACGGCAATCGCATCGTGTTTGAAAGCGACCGTTCAGGCACCCAGCAGCTTTATGTGATGAGTGCCGATGGCGGCGAAGCGACACGCATCAGCTTCGGGCAGGGGCGATACAGCACGCCGGTCTGGTCGCCACGCGGCGATTTCATTGCCTTTACCAAACAAAATGCCGGCCGGTTTCATATTGGCGTCATGCATACGGACGGCAGTCAGGAACGCCTTTTAACCGCGTCTTTCCTTGACGAAGGACCGACGTGGGCCCCAAACGGTCGCGTCTTGATGTTCACACGGGAAAGTGCCGGCGCTGATGGCCAGCCTGGCCTGTTTTCGGTGGATATATCAGGCCGCAACCTGAAGAAATTGCCGATGAGTGCGGCGGCCTCGGACCCGGCATGGTCGCCGATACTTCCGTGACCATTGGCTTTTGCCCGCGCATTGCACAGACCCGCCGTTTTCATTGCCCGCGCGCGGTGATATTCGTCGACCAGGCAGAGCAGACAGAAAAAGAATACAGGTGATCAGATGAGAACAATTAAGTTACTAGCTTTAGGCGGCGTTATGCTGGCCATTTCAGCGTGTACCGGCGCCGACCGGTTCGGCGGGGGGGCAGGGACAGGAAGTAACGGTGCCCTGGCAGGCAGCGTGAACGACCCGACGTCGCCTGCATATTTCAGCCAGGCCATCGGTGATCGCGTGCTGTTCGCAGTCGATCAGTCCACGCTTGGTCCGGAAGCCATGGTGGTGCTGGATGGACAATCAGATTGGCTGGCGCAAAACAGCGAGTTTTCCGCGCTGATCGAGGGCCATGCAGACGAACAGGGCACGACGCAATACAACATTGCACTGGGCGCGCGACGCTCAAGTGCGGTGCAGAACTACTTGATCTCGCGCGGGGTCGCGCCAAACCGGCTAAAGACCATCAGCTACGGCAAAGAACGCCCGATCGAGATTTGCTCGGATGAAAGCTGCTATTCGCGGAACCGCCGCGCGGTGACGGTGATTACCGTGGGCGCGGGCGTCTGACGGGGTCCAAAGCCATGCGTGCCATCCTGATCGCCTTCCTTCTTATGTCCGGTCCTGTGATTGCGCAGGACCGCGACCAGACGCTCGGCGATATCCGGCAGGAGCTGACGGTGCTTTATGTCGAGATGCAAAAGCTCAAGCGCGAATTGTCAACGACGGGTGGTGTCGACGTAAACGTGGCGGGGACAAATGCCCTTGCTCGCGTCAACGCGATGGAGGCCGAATTGACGCGGTTAACCGCCGCCAGCGAAGCCCTGACCAACCGGGTCGACCGGATCGTCGCCGATGGCACCAACCGGATCGGTGATCTGGAGTTCCGGTTGTGTGAGCTGGAAGCAAACTGTGACATCGCCACGTTAGGCGAAACGACGACGCTTGGCGGCGGCACTCTACCGGCGACCACTCAGTCTTCTGTATCGGCCACCACAGACCAAGGCAGTGCTACCGCTGGCGTTGAACTGGCCGTTGCCGAGAGGGCCGATTTCGACCGTGCCAAGGCTTTATTTGACGAAGGCAGCTTTGAGGTAGCCGCAGAGCAATTTCAACGGTTCACCGAAGCGTATCAAGCCGGCCCATTGACCGGGCTTGCGCATTTATTGCGCGGCGAGGCGTTGCAAAACCTCGGGCATACGTCCTCGGCGGCGCGGGCCTATCTGGAAAGCTATTCCGGCACACCAAACGGGCCAACATCGCCGATGGCACTTCTGAAGCTTGGGCTGGCGCTGAACGGGCTGGGGCAATCCTCCGAGGCGTGCATCACGCTTGGCGAGGTCACGCTCCGTTTTCCGGCGTCGGATGCCTCGATCGAGGCGCAGGCGGCCCGCGCGAGCATGGGGTGTGTGTGAGCGAGGACGAGCTGACCGACGACTGGCTCAGGCACATCACAAGCTGGGCGGTCGCCCTTGATAAGCCAAATTGCCTTGCGGTCGCTGTATCTGGCGGTGGCGACTCGATGGCGTGCCTCGACCTCATGCGCTGGCATGGAAAGGACCTGGGATTTCCAGTTGAAGCGGTTACGGTAGACCACGGTCTGAGGACCGAAGCGGTCGACGAAATCGCTCTTGTCGCAGAATATTGTGCAATACACGAAATCCCGCACAGCGTCCTTAGTTGGTCGTGGGACAGGCAGGGCAATCTTCAAGCGAAAGCTCGCGAGGCCCGATATCGACTGGTTGGCGACTGGGCGCAGGACAGGCATGTGGATTGTGTGGCGCTGGGACACACGCAAGACGATGTGGCCGAGACGTTTCTGATGCGTCTCGCGCGGCGATCCGGCGTGGACGGGCTGGCTCATATGGCCGCGCGGTTCGAACGGGGGGGCCTGACATGGGTTCGCCCGATGATGGCGCACCGTCGTGCTGACTGGCGAATCTATCTTAAGCGCCACAGTATCGCTTGGGCTGACGATCCGTCGAATGACGACCGTGGCTTCGAACGTGTCCGCGCGCGCCAGACTTTACAGGCGCTTTCACCTCTTGGCATCGAGGCTGAGACGCTCGCGGTAGTCGCGCACAACTTGGGTTCGGCAAAGTCGGCGCTTAATCACCATGCCTTTGCAGAGATTACGGAGCACAACGCCGTTGCAGTTGATCGCGGCGATGTGATCTTGCCTGAAGTTGCGACGTCGCGTGACCACTTCATCCCCTCCGAGGTCATACGCCGACTGAAAACGGCCGCGATCCAATGGGTTTCTGGCGCAAAATATCCCCCGAGAAGCAGCGCGTTACTGAATTTGGATATTGCACTATCCATGGGTGCAGATCGACACACGCTGTCGGGTTGCCTGGTGACGCGCACAAAAGCTGATAGTGCCATCGACCGACGCTACCGAATCACCCGCGAATACAATGCGGTAAAGGACATCGTATCGTCCACGGATGCGCTTTGGGATGGCCGCTGGGCCCTTGAAGGCCCACATGCCCCCGATCTCGAAGTCCGCGCCCTTGGCGACGCCGTCAAAGACTGCCCCGATTGGCGCGAAACCGGCCTTCCAAGGCAGTCTTTGCTGGCCTCGCCGTCAATCTGGCGGGGTGAAGAGCTGATCGCGGCCCCGTTGGCAGGCATTTCCAACGGTTGGGAGGCTTCGGCAACAGGCCGCGGCACATTCGCTCAATTCCTGTTATCCCGTTGAAGATCCGCGCCACATGGCTATTTAATGGTTCAGCCCGGCAGAACACCGTTCTGCCCATTAGTATTTCCAAAGGAGCGTCCTTTGAACAACGCCCGTAGTATCGCCTTCTGGGTCGTCTTGTTTCTGCTGATCCTGGCCCTTTTCAATCTAATCTCCGGTGGTCAGACAACGATGGCCACATCGACCGTCAGCTATTCTGACTTCGTCGCTCGTGTCGAAGGCGGCGACGTCTCAAACGCCACAATGGACGGCGAAAGGATTGTCTTTCGCGGTGCCGACGGCAGGGACTACGTTACCATCCAGCCTGACGGCGCGGATACGACCGATCTTTTGGTGACAAACAATGTCAGCTTCCGCGCCGAACCGCAGGAGCAATCGGGTTTTGTCACGGTCCTGATGACGTTCCTGCCATTCCTTTTGCTGATTGGCGTCTGGATCTACTTCATGAACCGGATGCAGGGCGGTGGCCGCGGCGGCGCGATGGGCTTTGGCAAATCACGCGCCAAACTTCTGACTGAAAAGCACGGCCGTATATCCTTTGACGATGTCGCCGGCATCGACGAAGCCAAGGAAGAACTGGAAGAGATTGTTGAGTTCCTGCGCAACCCGCAGAAGTTCTCGCGTCTGGGTGGCAAAATCCCAAAAGGCGCGTTGCTTGTCGGCCCACCGGGCACCGGTAAGACGCTTCTGGCGCGTGCCATCGCGGGCGAAGCCGGTGTGCCGTTTTTCACCATCTCGGGTTCCGACTTTGTCGAGATGTTCGTTGGCGTCGGTGCAAGCCGTGTCCGCGACATGTTCGAACAGGCGAAGAAGAACGCCCCCTGTATTGTGTTCATCGACGAAATTGATGCCGTCGGGCGCAGCCGGGGCGTCGGCTATGGTGGCGGCAACGACGAACGCGAACAGACGCTGAACCAGCTACTGGTCGAGATGGACGGGTTCGAGGCGAACGAAGGCGTTATTATCGTCGCGGCCACGAACCGTCCCGATGTTCTGGACCCTGCGTTGCTGCGGCCGGGGCGTTTTGACCGTCAGGTACAGGTGCCAAACCCCGATATCAAAGGTCGCGAGAAAATTCTGGGCGTCCACGCCCGCAAAGTGCCTTTGGGACCGGACGTTGATCTGCGCATCATCGCGCGCGGAACGCCCGGATTTTCCGGTGCCGATCTTGCAAATCTGGTGAACGAGGCCGCTTTGATGGCAGCGCGTTATGGGCGGCGCTTCGTGACCATGGAAGACTTCGAGAACGCCAAAGACAAGGTTATGATGGGCGCTGAACGGCGCTCGATGGTCATGACCGAGGACGAGAAAAAGCTGACCGCCTATCACGAGTCGGGTCATGCGATCGTCGGTATCAACGTTCCGCAACACGATCCGATTCACAAGGCGACGATCATTCCTCGTGGCCGCGCTTTGGGTCTTGTATTGTCACTGCCTGAACGCGATCAATTGTCGGTCAGTTACACCAAATACAAATCAAAGATCGCCATGGCGATGGGCGGTCGGGTCGCCGAAGAGATGATATTTGGGCCTGAAAACGTGACATCCGGTGCGGCCTCGGACATCCAGCAGGTCACGAGAATCGCCCGAGCCATGGTTACGCAGTTCGGATTTGATACCGAACTTGGCTATGTCGATTACGCTAATGAAACCGAACATGTTCTGGGCGCATTTCAAAGTAACGCCAAACACTCGGGCATGACCCAGAAGATGATCGACGACAAGATCAAGGATCTGGTGGACGAAGGTTACGAGACCGCAAAGCGGATCCTGACCGAGAAGTCCGATGATCTGGAGCGACTGGCGCAGGGTCTTCTGGAATATGAGACCCTGACTGGAAACGAGATTGCCAGAGTCATCGCGGGCGAACCTTTGAACCGTGGAGACGATGACGACGACACACCTGCCGACACCGGCGGTGCCGCGTCGGTAACCGCGATCCCGAAGACCAAGCCAAAGGCGAAACCGTCGGACGAGGATGGCGACCTGGAGCCGGAACCAACAGTCTAGCCTCTTAAACTTACCGCGCAACAATGCCCCACTTCGGCGGGGCATTGTGTTTTGTGCCCTGTCGCTGTTTGCTTTAGGACGCGGGAAAGCACGGTCTGACAAGGTGATCTGAATGCCAGCATTGAAGCCCACAGATTTCGCCGGTCGGATAATATGGCTTGGCTCGGTGCCTGACCGCGATACACCTGAAATCAAAACGATCTCGTTGGACGAGATGCAGTTGACCTTTGCTGGCTTTACCGGCGAATTCCATGCTGGCCTTACGCGGCAATCCTGTTCGCGGGTCGCCGCGCAATATCCGACAGGAACCGAGATCCGAAATACGCGGCAATTGTCGATAGTATCCACCGAAGAATTGCAGGAAATAGCGCGCGAATTGGGGCTGTCCGAACTGGAACCGCAATGGTTGGGCGCGTCGATTGTCGTGGAAGGCATCCCCGACTTCAGCCACATCCCACCATCATCGCGGTTGCAGTCGGAAAACGGCACAACGCTGACAATCGACATGCAAAATCGACCCTGTCAATTTCCGGCGATGACAATCGAAGCAGATCGTCGCGGGCATGGAAAACAATTCAAGCCGACCGCAACCGGCCGCCGAGGTGTTACGGCCTCGGTCGAGTGCGAAGGCAAGTTGAGCGTTGGAGATACGCTTCGTCTACACATCCCCGATCAGCGCGGGTGGCAGCCGGATTGAATTTCCCTCCAAGAACAAAGTTTCCGATAAGCTGCGCGATGTTTCGCGTCTCGACGCATCGAGCGCCCGAAGCGTCGAAATTGGCCCTCACGGGACTTGTCGCAGTCCATATAGCGAAGAAAACCGCATACAGCGGCATACCCAAAAGGAAGTGTTCATGGCCTACAAATCCGATATCGAGATCGCCCGTGAAGCAACCAAGCTCCCAATTCAGGAAATTGGCGAGAAGCTCGGCATCGGCACCGAACATTTGCTGCCCTACGGCCATGACAAGGCGAAGGTTAGTCAAGAGTTCATCAATTCGACCGCAAGCCTTAAAAACGGCAAGCTGATCCTTGTCACCGCAATCAACCCGACGCCTGCGGGCGAAGGCAAGACCACGACGACCGTGGGTCTGGGCGACGGTTTGAACCGGATTGGCAAAAAAGCGATGATTTGTATCCGCGAAGCGTCGCTTGGCCCAAACTTCGGGATGAAGGGGGGTGCCGCTGGCGGCGGATACGCACAGGTTGTCCCGATGGAGGATATGAACCTTCATTTCACGGGCGATTTTCACGCCATCACCAGCGCGCATTCGCTTTTGTCGGCGATGATCGACAACCACATCTATTGGGGAAATGAGCAGGAGATCGACGTGCGTCGGGTTCAATGGCGTCGCGTGGTCGATATGAACGACCGAGCGCTTCGCCAGATCACTTGTTCGCTGGGTGGTGTTGCCAACGGCTTTCCGCGTGAAGCCGGGTTTGACATCACCGTAGCCTCGGAAGTTATGGCGATCCTCTGTCTCGCCAAAGATCTCAAGAATTTGCAGCAGCGTCTGGGCGATATGATCATCGCTTACCGCCGCGACCGCAGTCCCGTCTTCTGTCGCGATATCAAAGCAGACGGCGCAATGACCGTTCTTCTGAAAGATGCGATGCAGCCGAACCTGGTGCAGACGCTGGAAAACAACCCGGCCTTCGTTCACGGCGGCCCGTTTGCGAACATTGCGCACGGCTGTAACTCGGTCATTGCCACCACCACCGCGCTGAAACTGGCCGACTACGTTGTCACCGAGGCGGGTTTCGGTGCCGACCTTGGTGCCGAGAAATTTATGAACATCAAGTGCCGCAAGGCCGGACTTGCGCCCGATTGCGTGGTGTTGGTCGCGACTATCCGCGCGATGAAAATGAACGGCGGTGTCGCCAAAGCGGACCTCGGCGCGGAAAACGTTGGTGCAGTCAAAGAGGGCTGCGCCAACCTTGGGCGCCACATCGAGAATCTGAAAAGCTTCGGGGTGCCCGTTGTCGTGGCGATTAACCACTTCGTCACCGATACCGATGCCGAAGTGCAGGCGATCAAGGATTTCGTCACCGATCACGGATCGGAAGCGATTGTCGCGCGCCATTGGGAACTGGGTTCGGAAGGTTCGGCAGAACTTGCCACCCGCGTCGCTCAGATTGCCGACAGTGGTGTTTCGCAGTTCGCCCCGATCTACGACGACGACATGAGCCTTTTCGACAAGATCGAAACCGTTGCAAAGCGCATCTACCGCGCTGACGAGGTTCTGGCCGACAAGAAAATCCGCGATCAGCTGAAGCTTTGGGAAGATCAGGGTTACGGCAAGCTGCCGGTCTGCATGGCGAAAACGCAATACAGCTTCTCCACCGATCCAAACCTGCGTGGCGCGCCCGTGGGCCATTCTGTGCCAGTGCGCGAAGTGCGTCTCAGCGCCGGGGCCGGATTTGTCGTGGTGGTCTGCGGTGAGATCATGACGATGCCTGGTTTGCCACGGACACCGGCGGCAGAAACCATCATGCTGAATGACGACGGCCAGATTGAAGGCTTGTTCTGATGGCGCCGCATGTCGTCGAGATCATATGGGACTGCAAGGGAGATTTCGCGTCAGGGCGCTACTCCCGCGCGCACCGTTGGCGATTCGACGGCGGAATCGAGGTGCCGGCGGCGCCTTCGCCGGCGATTGTGAAACCACCGTTGGGGCAAGCCGAGGCCGTCGATCCCGAGGAAGCCTATATCGCGTCGATCTCGTCCTGCCACATGCTGTGGTTTCTCGATTTCGCTCAGCGGGACGGCTGGTCGGTCGCTGGCTATCGGGATCGGGCGACGGGCGCATTGAAGAATGAAGGCGGCACCGTCTGGATCCCGCGCGTGGATCTGAACGTCTCGGTCACTTTCGGCGGAGAATTGCCCGACGCAGACACCCACCAAGCGCTTCACGCCAAGGCACATCGCGCCTGTTTCATCGCGAACTCGGTCAAATCCGAGATCTTCGTTTTTCTGACTTGAAGGACCAAACCCATGAGTGCCACTATTATTGACGGCAAAGCGTTTGCCGCCACGGTCCGCGAAAAAGTGGCGATCCACGTCGCGCGCCTGAAGTCCGACCATGGGATCACGCCGGGTCTGGCGGTGGTTCTGGTCGGCGAAGACCCGGCCAGCCAAGTTTACGTCCGGTCCAAAGGCAAGGCCACGCTTGAAACCGGCATGAAATCGGTTGAACACAAGCTGGAAATCGACACATCGCAGGCAGATCTGCTTGGCTTGATCGACGATCTGAACAACGATGACACCATTCACGGAATTCTTGTGCAATTGCCACTGCCGGGGCATCTGGACGAAAATCTGGTGATCAATTCCATTAGTCCCGCCAAAGACGTTGACGGATTTCACATCTCGAATGTCGGTCTGTTGGGAACGGGCCAGAAGTCGATGGTGCCCTGCACACCGCTTGGTTGCCTGATGATGCTTCGCGACCACCACGGCAGCCTTTCGGGCCTGGACGCTGTTGTGATCGGTCGCTCGAATATTGTCGGCAAACCGATGGCACAGCTTCTTATCGGCGATAGCTGCACCGTGACCATCGCGCATTCACGGACCAAAGACTTGCCCGATGTAGTTCGCCGTGCCGATGTGGTCGTGGCCGCGGTCGGACGCCCGCAGATGGTGGCTGGTGACTGGATCAAACCGGGTGCAACGGTAATTGATGTTGGCATCAACCGCATCGACGCCCCGGAAAAGGGCGAAGGCAAAACCAAGCTGGTCGGCGACGTCGAATTTGAAAGCGCATCACAGATCGCAGGCGCGATCACGCCGGTGCCGGGCGGCGTCGGGCCGATGACCATTGCCTGCCTGCTTGCCAATACCGTGACCGCGTGCAGCCGGGCAAATGGATTAGACGAGCCCGAAGGTCTGACCGTCTGACTTGACGCCCGAAGATTAATGGGATGCCATGGCGGCCGGAGGTGCCACCTTGGCCAAAAAATACCCCGGCGCGTCGATCGAGATCGGCTTCGACATGAAGCGCTGTATCCACGCGCGAAACTGCTATCTGAAGCTGCCGCAGGTGTTTGATCCCGAGCGTCGGCCCTGGGTCGATCCAGACGCCGCCTCTGCCGATGAAATCGCGGCCATGATCCGCACCTGCCCGTCCGGAGCATTGACGTATCAGCGATTGGATAGCGTCGCTGAAGAAGCGACCCCCGGCATCAACAGGCTCGCAATGCAGGAAAACGGCCCGAACGCCTTTCACGGCAACCTGATCGTCGCGGGCGAGGCAATGACGCGCGCAACGATCTGCCGCTGCGGCAAAACCAAAAACCCGCCGTTTTGCGACTATTCGCACGTCGAGGCCGATTTTAAAGCGACCGGAGAGCCGCCCGAGACCGGCAAAGACGCACCCGGCGAGGATCCAGGCGCAGAACTGACAATCACCGGATACGAAAATGGCCCGATCGAAGCGCGCGGCGCGCTGGAAATTACCAGCGGCACCGGGCATCGCGTCCATCGTGGAACGCGCGCATTTCTGTGCCGCTGCGGACAATCCAAAAACAAACCGTTTTGCGACGGCAGTCACAAGACAGCCGGGTTCAAGGTGCCAGGCGACTAAGTCTTTTCGTCGTGCTGAAGTTTCTTTGTGCCCTAGCTCTCGACCGCGATCATCGTGCCCTGCAAAAGCGCGATTTGCTTTCTGGCGCCATCTTTCTCTGCAAACACCTCGGATTGAACAACCGTCAACCGTCGGCCTGACTTAACGACCCGGCCCTCGGCCACCAGCCTGTCGCCAATTCCGGGGGCCATGAGGTTAATCTTCATTTCGACTGTCATGACCTCGGCGGCCTCAGGGAACATCGTCAACGCCGAGTATCCTGCCGCGCTGTCGCCGATGGAAAACGTCAAACCGGCATGCGCAGCGCCGTGCTGTTGAAGGCTTCCGGGCAAGATCGGCGCGGTAATCGTCGCGCGGCCGGGCGCGAGCTGCGTCAACTCCGCGCCAAGGCTGGTCATCATCGACTGCGCCTCAAACGAAGCGCGAACCTTTGCTTCGATGGATTTGTCCAACGTCATGCGGCCCTCGGCACCGGAACGGCCAGAACGCGCCGCCCGGTCAGGTAGGCGGTGGCCTGATCCTCGAACAGGTTTCGAAGCGCCGGCGCGGTCCACTTCAGGCCGCCGGTGTAACATCCATATGCGGGAAGCATCAGCCTTCTGCTGTCGACAAGAAAACAGGGCCGCGAGGCGGCTCGCACGCGGGCTTTCGGATGGTAGTGCCCGGATATTTCGCCCACTTCGCACGGCGTCTTGGCAATGTGGCGAAATACAAATGGCGCACACTTGTGTTCGCCAAGATGGGTGCCGCCCAGATCGTTCGGGCCAGGGTCATGATTGCCTTCGACCCATATCCAGTGACGCCCCGCCTGTAGGGCAGCAATAGTTGCACGATGGCTGGCCTCAAGCGAAGCAGCGGCGGCAGCATCGTCAAAACTGTCACCCAAACATAGCACCGTCTTTGCGCGCGTCCGGTCAATATCAGCCGCCAGCCGGGTCAGGGTCTCGGTGGTCTCGTATGGTGGCAAAAGCGCGCCACCAAGTCGCGCCAGTCGTTCGGATTTTCCAAGGTGAAGGTCCGAGACGACAAGCATATCATTCGATAGCCAGTACAACGCGCCAGATGGTAATGGCTCCAGCATTTCGCCGGAAAAGAAGATCGACTGGCCGTTCATGCTTCGTTCTTGGCGGGTTCTGCGATATTTGGCAAGGGTCCGAATTCGGCGTCAGCCCTGGACCTTGCCAAGTCCGGCCGCACTCATCAATCGCTCGGTTTCTTCTTCCAGCAGGCGTTCGCGTCCGGCGCCGATGACCGGCACCTTGCCCACTTCCAGCAGCAAAGGTGCTGCAAGCGGTGTCACGCGATCAAGGATCACGTGATCGACGCGCCCGGCTGTCCGCGTCAGCATTTCTTCTATCCTGCCGAAATCAACCAGCCCTTTCAGGGCCTCGTCGCGTGTGATGGCCAACAATAGGTGGTCGGGATCGTATTTCAGCAGCGTTTCATAAAGGATATCGGACGAAAAACTGGCCTGACGACCGGATCGCCGCTTGTGTCCCCAGTTTCGCTCTAAAAATCCGGCGATTGTCGCCGAGGCGCGAAATGTCCGCTTCATTACGGCATTGCCCCTCAGCCAGGTTTCAAACGCCTCTCTCAGATTGTCGCCGTCAAACAATGGTGCGGGATCGGGAACCTGGTTCAATCCCCAAATCAGCACCGCATAATCGGTCGAGACAAATCCAAGCGGTTCATAACCGGCCTTCTCCATCCGTTCTGTGACCAGAAGCCCAAGCGTTTGCATCGCGTTTCGGCCCGCGAAGCCGTAAACGCATGTATGCTGGCGCCCATCGTGCGGAAAGCTCTCGACCAAAAGCCGATCCGCTTCGGGCAGTTTGGAATACTGCTCCTGAAGGCGAAGCCAATCGGCAGTGTGTTTGGGCAAGCTTGAAAAATCCCGCTCCCGAAATATTCTGAGCATTCGCGCAGATAGCTGCGTCGATGTCGCGAACTTCGTTCCCATGAACGTCGCGATCTTCGGCGGCCTGTCGGCGCGCCGGGTCACTTGCACCGTCATCTCTTGCAGTCCTTCATAACGAACGACCTGCCCGCCGATCAGAAACGTATCGCCCGGTGTCAAAGAGGCGGCGAAGCCCTCTTCGATCTCGCCCAGTGGCTTTCCACCCATACGGTTTTTCAGGCGAACCTTTAGCGTATCGGTATCCGCGATAGTGCCGACGTTCATGCGGATCTGTTGCGCGGCGCGCGGGTCGCGAAGCTCCCAGCGCCCGTCATCGCGCTTTTTCAGGCGTTGCCATCGGTCATAGGCGCGAAGTGCATAGCCCCCTGTCGCTACCATATCGAGGCAGGCGTCGAATTCCTCTCGTTCAAGATCGAAAAAACCCCCGACGGTTCGAAAGGTCTCAAATACCTCTGCCGCTTCGAATGGGCCACGACAGGCCCGGATCAGAATGTGCTGGCAAAGCACGTCGCGCGGGCCGGGTCCCCGCGGGTCGCCATCAAGGTCCGAGGCTCGCACGGCCTCCAGCGCGGCAACGCATTCGACAACTTCAAACCTGTTCGCCGGAACAACCAACGCCTTCGACGGCGCGTTGTAGGTGTGATTTGCGCGCCCGATCCGTTGCACCAGTCGCTTGACGTTTTTCGGCGCACCGATCTGGATCACCAGATCCACATCACCCCAGTCGATACCCAGATCCAGTGACCCGGTCGCGACGATGGCGCGAAGTTCACCGCGCACCATGGCCGCTTCGACCCGTTCACGTTGTTCGCGGCTCAGGCTGCCGTGGTGAATGCCAATTGGCAGACCCTCGTCGTTCGCCAGCCAGAGATTGTGAAAGAATATTTCTGCCTGTGCGCGCGTATTGTGAAAGATCAGGGTGGTTTTGTGATTGCGAACTTCTTCAAGAACGCGCGGAATGGCGTATTTACCTCCGCCGCCGGACCAGGGCGGAAGCTCTTCGGTTTCAAGCATCGCAATCTGCGGTAGCGGTCCGGGATCAGCTTTAAGGATCGGGCAGGGATCGGGGTGGCGCGCAAGGAAACGGGCGATCGCGTCGGGGTCTTCGACCGTTGCAGATAGTCCTACGCGGCGCAAATCTGGTGCCATGGCCTGAAGCTCGGCAAGACACAGCATCAACTGGTCGCCGCGCTTCGATTCAGCGAGAGCATGGATCTCATCGACGATGACGCGGCTGAGACCCGAAAACATGCCCGGCGCGTCTTCATAGGTCAGCAAAAGCGCCAGGCTTTCGGGCGTGGTCAATAAGATATGCGGCGGGTCCGCGCGTTGACGTTTTTTCCTGGTTACGCTGGTGTCGCCGGTTCTGTCCTCGACCCTGATGGGTAATCCCATATCGGCAATTGGCGTCCCCAGGTTCCGCCGGATGTCCGCTGCAAGCGCCTTTAGCGGCGATATATACAGCGTATGCAGCCCCCGATGTTCGCCTGATGCCAACTCGGCCAGTGTGGGCAGGAAACCGGCCAGGGTCTTGCCGCCACCAGTGGGCGCGATCAGCAACAGCGATGGCTCAGCCGCTCGTTCGGCAATTTCTAATTGATGCGGATGAACGGACCAGCCGCGCGCCTCGAACCAATCTTTGAATTTCCCGGGCAGTTTGGGCATGGCTGAGACCTAGCCCGCTGCACCGGCAAGTGCAAAACGCCCGTTCAATTCTTTTTGGCATACATACTTGGGGAGGGTTCGGGAGGGCAGCGCCCTCCCGGCGGATCGCCGCCCAACGGGCGGCGAAAATGTCTAGTGAACGATCTTTTCTTCTTTGACGAACATGTTGGCCCAGGCTCTGTCGATCAGTTCGGGCGACATCTGATAGGGGATGCCCTCGAACTCGCAGATCGAAATCATCTGATCGACAAGGAAGATCGGCTGATAGTTTGCGTAGATATTGTCGATCGTCGGATATTTGTGCTTGATCAGATAGACCAGCGTATCTTCATCAAGCGGCATCTTCCGCTTCCGTGCCACCATCGCAAAGATCTTCAGATAATCTTCCTGATCCGGTCCGTCGATTTTGATCTTGAAGAAGATCCGGCGAAGCGCCGCTTTGTCGAAAATCTCGTTGGGATGGAAGTTGGTCGAGAAGATAACAAGCGTGTCGAACGGCACTTCGAATTTCTCACCCGATTGCAGCGAAAGGATATCCTTATTTTCTTCAAGCGGAACGATCCAGCGGTTCACAAGCGCCTGCGGCGGCTCTTCCTGACGGCCAAGGTCGTCAACGATGAAAACGCCGCCCGACGATTTTAGCTGAAGCGGCGCCTGATAGGTGCGCGCCGTCGGGTTATAGACCAAATCCAGCATCGAAAGGCTAAGCTCGCCGCCGGTCATAACGGTCGGGCGGTCGCAAAGGACATAGCGTGTGTCGAACCGGTTCGATGTGCGGCGAAGCGAATTCGGATCATCCTCCATCGCCTCGGCGGCGGTGTGCACGATCGGATCGAATACTGTGATCACCTGGCCTGAATATTCGATTGCGCGGGGTATATAGATCTTGTCGCCAAGCGCATCGCGAATACCGTTCGAGATCGAGGATTTACCATTCCCCGGCGGGCCATACATCAGAACCGAGCGACCGGCGCTAACCGCCGGACCCAAATGGTCAAGAAGCTCTTCCGGCAGGATCAGGTGCTCCATTGCACCAAGAAGCTGAGTTCGCGTGACTTGAATGTTGCGGATCGACTGGCGCTTGACTTGCTCGGAGTAGACGTTCAGCGGAACGGGCATTGCACCATAATATTCTGACTGGGCCAAAGCATCGAGCGCGCGGCTCTTGCCCGCCTCGGTCAGCTGAAAACCCATTTCACCGCCCGAGTTTGCGTGCAGCGTGCCGGTTGCTTCAACAAGCTTCTGTTCGCGGGCCAAATCCACAATTTCCTGCGTCACCGGGACCGGAAGGCACATAGCCTTCGCCAGATCGGTGACCGTATCAAGGTTCATGCGGAACATCGTTTTAAGAAGAATGTCGCGCATCATCACGACCGGAAGGTTCATGCCTTCAAGCGACCGCGGCGCCGGGGGGGCGATAACATTCGTCGTTTGCATATTCATTTGAGCTACCCGTGCCTCATCCAGTTACCCACCTGACCCGTTGTTGCCCAAATTTGGACAATAACACTTGCCAAGCCTTTGCTGGTTGCAAGATGAATGGTTATTGTGGCCAAAAAATGGAAAAAGGATGGGGAATGAGCAGACCAAATCCCCTTATTTTATTTGGTATCCTTTTAGTCGCCGGGGCGATTATGGCGGGTCTTTCGATGTCGAAAGGTGCGCTTTTGATATCGGCGCATGAAGGCGATACCTACCATCTTCTGGATATCCTGTTTCGCATGGAACGGGGTTTGAAGCCGCACCAGGACTTCATGACGCCACTGGGTATATTGTCGCTCTGGCCGATACTTGTATTCCTAAAGGCGGGCTACGGGGTCGGAACGGCCATTTTGCTGAGCCAGGTCCTGGTCGCCGCGGTCATGGTGTTGCCGGTCTGGTACGTGGCGTGGTCCAGGCTGACCCGCAAAACGGCCTATGCCTTCGCGGCATTTTCAATGGTGCTGATCCTGGCACTTACGTTTGGCGGCACCGAGCCCGGTTTGTCGATTTCCATGCACTATAATCGCTGGGCGTGGGCTGTCGCCTGGGTCCTTGTCATTGTCGCGCTGACCCCGCCGCGCGGCAACGATTGGTCCGTGATCGACGGTCTGATCTACGGCCTCGGATTTTCGGCGCTTGTCTTTCTGAAGGTCACGTTCTTTGTAGCGCTGCTGCCGGGTGTGGCACTGATGATGCTGATGCGGCGCGAGCTGTTCGCAATGGGCGTCGCCGCAGCGACGGGTCTCGGGATCGCCGTTCTTGCCGCGATCATTTTGGGGCTCGACTTCTGGCCGGGTTATATCGGCGATCTTCTGAATGTGTCGCGGTCCGAAGTCAGACCTTACGCCGGAGTAGCTTTCTCCGACATGATTTCAAATCCACGCAACATTGCCGCAGTTACGGTCGGATTTCTTGGCTATCTTTTTGTCAGCCGTTCCGGTCACGGGGTGGCAGCACTTGGCCTTATCCTGCTGGTGCCCGGTTTCTTCTTCATTACCTATCAAAACTTCGGAAACGACCCGAAATGGCTGGTGCCGCTGGCCGCCGTGATGATGGCGCTCCGACCCGAGGCCGGAACACGCGTCGTAAACGGTGTCGATATGCGAGCCGCGTTGACGATGACGTCTTTGGCGGCGGTGATGATATTCTCAACATCTGCATTCACACTGACATTGTCGCCGCTGCGCGTGTTTGCTCAGCAGATTGAACGCTATGTTCCGATGCTGCCAGCCTTGCCGCAGCACCACGACATACTGGTCCGCGATGATCGCGCGTATACGCTGACCGCAGAAGTTAATCTCGATCAGCCGACTAGTATTTGGGGCAAATACAGATCGCTTGCCGATCGTCCCGATCCGCCCACACTCGATGGCATTACATTTCCGCATTGCACAATCCTGGCCGGCACTTCTGCGTGGTTCAACGAGCTTAGCGCCGATCTTTTGGCCGCGGAAATACCGGCCGGAAGCCAAATATTCACCACCGACATCCTGACGGCATTTTGGTTATTCGTGCCGTTTGAACCGCTTCACGACGGTGCCCCCTGGTACTACGGAAATCTGTCGGGGATCGAAAATGCCGATTACGTTCTGGTGCCGAAATGCAGTTTTGTCGTGCGTGTCTATGGGATCATGCTGCGCGAGCTGGAAGAAGCTGATTTGCCGCTTACGCTCGTCCGAAGCAACGAACTTTACGCATTATTTTCACTGCGTTAGCCTATAATTAGCGCGATCAAAAAATACAGGGTCAGCGATGGTGCCAATGCGAACCCCATTGGAAATTCGCGTCGGCTCCAACTTTCCCAATGCGGAAATTTTTCCCTTATCGACGATGCGCGAACCGCTCGGTGAATGACGAACGCGGCGATCATCACGCCGCCTAACAAATACATAAACAAAAGCCAGTCGGACAACGCGATAAAGGGCGCCATAGCGGCGGAAAATTTTGCGTCGCCAGCGCCAAGAACGCGAACCGAACTCAGTCCAAATCCAATCGCCAAAACAACGGCGAAATGTGCATACCGCCAAAGATAATCCGTAAAGGGCAGGGCCATCACGCCGACGACAGCGAACACCACCAGCAAAGCGCCAACCGCTTTGTTGGGGATTTTCATCGTGGCCATGTCGCTCCACGCGACCCAAATTGCGATGGGTACGACGAAAGGAAGAAACCACACCGCTGTGGTCCAGGTTGTCACCATTTGCCGCCTGCTCGCTTTAGTTGCTTACGTAATTTTCTAGCGCTTCAAGGCTACGTACTGCCGCTTCGAAGAATTGCGGGTGCGTATCAATGGCCTCTTGCAGCAAACTTTTTCCGGTGTTGATGTCGCCCTGCTTGATCGCGGAAAGGGCTGCGGTGTGCAAAAGCTGCGCCCGTTCGGATTGCGTCATCGGCACAACCGGCATCTCATAACGTCGTTGTGCAGCCCGGGCGAGAACCAGATTGTTCTTCGCCGTGAACAGCGTTGAATCATACGTCAGCGATTCACCGAACAATCGTTCGGCCTCAGAGTAATTGCCACGTGTCAGGTGGCTATAACCCCAGTTGTTCAATGTGCCCGAAGGTTTTGTCGTAAGCCCGACCGCAATCTCATAAAAGCTGTCGGCCTTGCTCCATTCCTGATTGCTGTCGGCGATCATTGCTTCCAGACGATATCGTTTGAAGGTCTCGTGCGTGGGCGGAACTTTGTTCAACTCGGCTTCGGCGCGTTCCCACTGGTTCGACCGGATCAGCGCATCGGCATACTCAACCCGGTCCTCATCTGTCGCGTCGGGGTTTTCCAGCACGTTGGCCCAGGCCGATGAAGCTGCCGTCGACTTGCCAGCACGAACAAGTGATATTGCAAGCCCGCGTTGCAGGTCGATGCGGCCCGGATTTGCCGCGAGTGTTCGTTGAAAATAGGTCACCGCCTCATCGGGATCGGCAACTGTCAGCATCACATCATTCAGGTTTGTCTCGTCAATGACGTTGACGTCCTTCAATGCCCGTTCAACATCGGCGTCCGACAGATCCTGGTCACAAGCTGAAAGGCCTATGGCGCTGATAAATATACAAAAAATAATACCGTCCCGGCGCATGACGCTCAGTCCCTTTGCTGCTCGCGCCCGCCTTTTGCGACCCTCTTTACGGGGTCTCAGGTGTCGAAAGGATCCTGTAGTGTCCAGGCCCCCTGCGCACCAGGCGGAACTCATTCTGGGCCGCAGAGTAATCGGGATTATTGAGATTTGCGAGGGCTAAGCGGAGATTGTTGCGAATTTCCGCGCTTCGCCCGTTGTCCAGTGCAAATGCCAGCCGAAATACCCGGCTTGCTTCGCCGTATTGACCTTTTTCCATCAAGACGACGCCAAGATTGTTCCACGCAGGCGGGAATGTCTCGTCTTCCTCGGTTGCGCGGCGCAGGATCTGCTCGGCCTGGTTCAGTCGGCCAAGTTGCAGGTTCGCAGAGCCGATGGCGGAAAGCACATCGACATTGATGCCCTGATCTACGGCGGCGCGAAGATAGGACTTGAGCGCAAGTTCATATTCGCCGAATTCCATCAGCCGGTGCCCGACGATCAGGCCGTCGACATATTCCGCGCTTCCGACACCAGCCGGAGCAAAAGGACTGTCCCCAGACTGACGCAGGCCGCCCGTGGTGTCACAGGCGGCCAAAACTGCCAGAACGGCAATGCCAGTTCTCAGATTTTTCAGGCGCATTCTGCCCTTTAGAAGTTGGTCGCCTGGCTTAGCGTTTGCGCGACTTTGTAAATCGATGGCCCGATCAGAATAATCAAAAGCGGCGGCACGGTCAGCATCATTGTGGCAAGGGTCATCTTCGTGGGCAAGGTGTTTGCCTTCTCTTCGGCGCGCATGACGCGTTTGTCGCGCATCTCGGCGCCATAAACGCGCAATGCGTCGGCGATCGAGGTGCCGAACTGGGACGATTGGATCAGAACGGTGACAAAGCTGGATACGTCAGCGACGCCAGCGCGTTCAGACATGTCGCGAAGAACCGAGGTTCTGTCTTTACCGGCCTTCATTTCCTGCGAAACAATTTCAAGTTCGTCAGCAAGGGCAGGGAAGCCGGCGCGGATTTCACCGCTGACCCTGATGATCGACTGATCCAGCGATTGCCCGGCTTCAACGCAGACCAGCAACATATCCAGCGAGTCCGGGAATCCATTGATAATTTCTTCCTGGCGCGCAGTCTGTCGGCGCGTCACCCAGTATTTCGGAAGCATGTATCCGATTGCGCCGGGAATGACGATTGACAGGATCAGCGATTGGGTCGTGGGTTCACCGCTGACGCTGGTGTATATTGCATATGCGATGCCCAACAAAAGGAATGCGATTCCCAGCGCAAACTGAAGGAAATGATAGGTGCGAACAGCATCCTTTCCCCGGTAACCTGCCTGAAGAAGTTTCAGTGCGACGGCGGAATACTCTGCCTCGTTCTGCGGCTCGAGGAAACTGGAATATTTCTCCAGCTTGGCACCCTTGCCACCCCGGCCTCTGCGCAACTTTTTATGCTTGCCGTCTTCGTCCGAGGCCGATGCGCTTGCCCGCGCAGCGTCGCGCAGCTTGTCCAGCGGATCGGCTTGGCGCCGCATCAGGATTGGCAGCGTCAGCAATACAAGGAACATGCCCAGCACGCCGATTACCAGAAGCGGCCCCAGCGCACCGAAATTTTCGGTCAGAAAGGCGTTTGCCGCATCATAGATTGTAAAAATTCGTTCCATTGGGCTTACACCTTGATGTTTACGAGGGCTTTCATGACGAAAATATTCACCACGAGAAACGCGGCCACGACCAGACAGGCAGGGATAAAGACCGACGTTTCTTTCACGTCGTCATAATAGTTGGGCTGAATGACGTTGATCATGACCAAAGCCACAATCGGGAACAGTGACAGGAACATACCTGACCACTTGGCTTCCGCGGTAATTGCCCGCACGCGGCGGAACAATTTGAAACGTGCCCGGATCACTTTGGCCAATCCATCAAGGATTTCGGCCAGGTTACCCCCCGAGGTTTGCTGAATTGTCACGGCAACAGCAAGGAAGCGCAGATCCTGCATATCCATCCGTTCCGCCATGTGCTTCAGCGCATCACCGACGTCACGACCGTAAGCCGACTCGTCTGATATCACGCCCATCTCGGACCCAAGCGGGTCGGGCACCTCTTTTGCAACAATCTGCAATGCTGATGTAAACGGGTGACCGACGCGCAGCGACCGAACCATCAGTTCGACGGCTTCGGGAAGCTGCTCTTCGATCATTCCCATCCGCTTCTTTGCGGTGTTGTTGATCCAGACATAGACCGCGCCGATGCCCATTGCGATCCCCACCACGATACGGATCGGGAACGAAGCGCCGGTCGCAAACGTTAGCCCGACAAATGCAACGACGCTTAGTATGCCCATCACCATGATCAGCTGGCTTGGGGTGAAAGCAATGTTCGCCTTTTGCGCCTTCTCAGCCAGAATCGCATAAAGCGGAATGCTTCTCGATTTCATGTGCTGAGACATTTCCTTTCGGAGCTGTTCAAGCACCTGTTCGCGGCCCGCGCCGCGCTCCAGCATATCCAGTCTGCGATTGACCCGGTTGTTCAGGCTGATCGATTTTCCGAATACCGTCAGGTAAATGCCCTGAACCAACGCCAGGACGGCGATAAAGATAAGTCCGTAAATTAGCGGCTCTGCGCTGATAACCATTAGTTCTTACTCCGCCGCAAAGGGTTCGAAGATATTGGAGGGCAGATCGTAGCCCCACATCTTGAATCGTTCCGAGAAATGGCTGCGCACACCAGTGGCCGTGAAATGGCCGATGATCTGGTTGTCAGGCGTTAGGCCGACCCGCTGATACCGGAATATTTCCTGCATCGAGATCACTTCGCCTTCCATGCCGGTCACTTCGGTGATCGACACCATTCGCCGCGAGCCGTCCTGCAATCGACTTGCCTGAACGATCAGGTTTACCGCCGATGAGATCTGACTGCGCACGGCCTTCAGTGGCATCTCGATCCCGGCCATCGAAATCATGTTTTCAAGGCGGCTTACGCTGTCGCGGGCGCTGTTGGCGTGGATCGTTGTCATTGACCCGTCGTGGCCGGTGTTCATCGCCTGCAACATGTCGATGACCTCTTCGCCCCGTGTCTCACCAACGATGATGCGGTCGGGGCGCATCCGAAGTGCGTTTCTAAGACAGTCGCGCTGGCTGACTGCGCCCTTGCCTTCCACATTCGGCGGGCGGCTTTCCATCCGACCCACATGCGTTTGCTGAAGCTGAAGTTCTGCCGTGTCCTCGATCGTCAGGATGCGTTCGGCATCGTCGATGAAAGAAGACAGCCCGTTCAGCGTTGTCGTTTTACCCGAACCCGTTCCGCCCGATACGATGATGTTCAGTCGGGTGGCGACGGCGGCCTGAAGATAGGCGGCCATTTCCTCGGTGAAAGCGCCGAAATTGACGAGGTCGTCAATGCCGAGTTTTTCCTTTTTGAACTTACGAATAGAAACCAGCGATCCGTCGACAGCGATCGGCGGGACCATCGCGTTGAAACGCGATCCATCTGCCAGGCGGGCGTCAACGTAGGGGTTGGACTCGTCGACCCGGCGACCCACGGCTGACACGATCTTGTCGATGATCCGCAGAAGGTGCCGTTCGTCCTTGAACGAGGTATCGGTCAGTTCAAGCTTACCGGCGCGTTCGATAAAGACCTGTTGCGGGCCATTGACCAGAATATCGTTGATGCTGTCGTCTTTCAGAAGCGGTTCCAGCGGTCCAAGGCCGGTGACTTCATCATAAAGGTCCTGGTTCAGTAATTGGCGCTCTTCGCGATTAAGAACGACGCCCATTTCGTCCAGCGCTTCACCAGAGATCGCAACGATCTCGGCGCGCAGATCACTCTCAGTGGCGGTATCAAGCGCGCTGAGGTTCAGGTTGTCCAGAAGACGCTTATGAAGTTCCAGCTTAATCTCGCCAAGCCGCTCCTTGCGTTTCTTTTCTTTGTCGACGGGTGCGACATGGGACAGCGATTTGCTTAGTGCCCGGCGCTTCGCTCCCGGTTCCGCGGCGGTAGGTGCCGTCTGCCCGTGGGGAACAGGCGCTTGACCACCGGGGATACTTGTCAGTTCTGGCGTGCCGGGTTCCCCACCCTGGCCGCCGCTTTTCTTATATTTTGAAAACAACGGCTTGCTCCTTAATCGCTCAGGCGCCTGTGGCGGCCTCTAGGTTTGTTTCGTGAACGGACGCGGCGAGTTTCTGAATTTCCTTGCGCAGCGGGTTTTTCACCGCAACCTCGCTCAAAGGAATGCCATGGTCGTTCGACTGAATGACCTGCTTTCCGCCGTCCGGCATCAGTATTTCAATTTTGATATCCAGGCTTTCGGCCATGCGTTTGACGCGGCTTTTTCCGGTCAGATCGGTGAACTTCGGCGCGCGGTTCAGCACATAGCGGAGCTTATTGAAAGGTAGCTCCTCGCCCTTGAGTGCGCGGATCAGCCGAAGTGTGTTTTGGGCCGATCGCATATCAAGCTCTGTCATGCCGAAATAGACGTGTGCCGCGTGCAGAACTGTTTCCGTCCAATTCACCACGTTGTGCGGCATGTCGATGACCACATAGTCGAAATTAGTGCGCGCAACCTCGATGATCCGTTCGACGTCTTCCTGGTTGATCATATCGAACGGGATCAACTCGCTGGGTGATGTCAGAACGTGCAGCTTGTCGTTAAAGGTCAGTAACGCCTGCATAAAACTGTCGCTGTCCATCGAGGCGGTGTCCTGCAACAGCTCGAACACGGACTCACGGCGCGGCAGGTCAAGATAGGTCGATACCGACCCGAATTGTAGGTCAAAGTCCAAAAGACAAACGCGCGGGACTTCGCCGTCGTCATCAATATTCGCCAGCTCCCAGGCCAGGTTGACGGCGAACGTCGTCGTTCCGGTTCCGCCCGAAAGACCCTGGACCGGAAGCACCACGCCATCTCGGTCGCCGGTGGCCTTGAGCTTGTTTTTCATCCCATCGGGGATTTCTGAAGCCGCGGCCAGCATCTGGGCGTTGCGGCGCATACGTTCGATTGCATCGTGAAGCGCGCCGTCCGGAAGCGGGTAGGGAACAAATTCTTCGGCACCAAGCTTCAGCAATTGGTGCAGCGCGATCGGGCTGACCTCTTCGGCGATGACTATCGCTTTGATGTCGTTCGCTTTTGCGGTCTTTACCAGGTCAGCGACCAGGTCGATATTCGCCTCATCTTCCTGGTCGATGGCAATTGCCACGAATTCCAGCGTTTCGGAATCCGGTTGCTTCAGAAAAACCTCGGCATCGTCAAATGAAATATCGCCCCAGCTTTCCCCACATTCTGCTTCCATGTCTTCGATCAGAAGATCGAAATTCTGAACGTCCCGGCTGATCGTACACGCCATGATCTGCGCCGGTTCTTCCTGTATTGCCGCGTTGCTCGTCATACCCATACGTCCTTCGTTTCCGACTCGGGTCCGAACTACACGGAACCCACCAATCCGGTAGGGAAGGCCGAAAGCGCGCCCGCGATTCTCTGCACGCAGGTCTCCCCTGCGATGGAACCTGACCATCAATATCGGCGACATTGTGGCCAAAAAACCGTAATTATTCGGTATTCCGAGACGGTACAAGCAAAAGGGGCGGCCATTGGCCGCCCCTCGAAACAATTTATTTTGGTCTGGCCTAGTTGTCGGCCTGGCCTGAGATCGCCTCCAAGCCGCCGCCGCCGATCTGCTGCGGCAAGGTCGCGCTGCGAACATAATCGCGGAAGATTACCTCGGCGTATTTGCCATTCAGAACCATCGGGTGATTTTGGACTACACCCGACACTTCGGTCACGGTGCGCCGATTGCGACGCTCGCGATCCGAGGTATCGACGGCAAGCCGCGATTCACCGAATGACACAAGCGCTTTCAGCCGTGACCTGTTGACACCCTGGCTTACAAGGTAATTCACAGCGGCATTAGCGCGGCGCCGACCCAGACCCCGGTTATAGCTGTCCGGGCCAACCGCATCGGTATGCCCGAAAACGCTGAAACGAATTTCCGGGAACTGACGGATCCAGTCGGCCTGCTCGCGCAGAACCGCTTTTGCGTCGGCATCCAAGACTGCCCCGTCGAACTCGAACGTCACCATCGTCGGCACTTCCGCCGAAAATCGCTGGTTCAGGTTCGCCAGAAACGTGATGTCGCCGTTCTGGATCTGTGTGTTGTTCATTGTTGGGTTGCCGAAGCCACCCTCGTCAATGAACGCGCCCGCTTCGTGGTCGAACGATGAACTGTCGCTGCAGGCCGTCAGAGCAAGCACGCTGGCCCCGACAAGAAGTGTTTTGATCTTGAGGGTCATTGTCAACACTCCATCACATAGCCATACGAGCCGCCAAAGTCCTGCCTGGCCACTTCGCCCGCCGCACCGGTGCGTGGTGCACCTGCCGGACGGGCCATTTGGCCAAAGAGGAACAGCTCGGATTCGGTCGGGATACGAACGCGGTCTGTCGGCAGCGCCAGCGCCTCGCCACGGGTCGGTTGGACCAGGTGCGGGGTGATGATGACTACCAGCTCAGACTGATGGCGTTCGTAGCTTGCACTGCGGAAAAGCGCACCGAGGATCGGTATATCGCCCAGCCACGGCACCTGCGCTGCGGTGTCGGTAAAGTCGTCTTGCAGAAGACCCGCAACAGCGAAGCTTTGACCGTCAAGCATCTCAACCGTGGTTTTGGTTTCGCGCCGCGTAAACCCGGGCACCGAGATGCCAGTAGTGCTGATCGACGCCTCGCTGCTGATTGTCGAGACCGCCGCGTTCAGCTCGAGATTGATGCGTTGCCCATCAACAACCCGCGGCGTGAAGTTCAACTGCACGCCAAAGGGCTTATATTCAATGGTCACGCTGCCGTCTTCATCGACAACGGGGATCGGAAATTCGCCGCCAGCAAGGAAGCTAGCTTCCTGGCCGGAAAGTGCTGTCAGGTTTGGTTCAGCCAGCGTGCGGACGAGGTTCTTTGATTCCAGAGCCTCGATCAGAACACCGAAGCCAACGCTGCCGATATCGAACCCGAGTGCGAACTGTCCGACAGACGTTGCGTCAGTGTTGAGGATAACCGATCCGGGATCACCAATCGTGGTGCCAGGAACTAGGGCACCGGAACCTGAGGCGGCCGAAACCGCAACATCGGTGCCAGCTTCGACGATGTTCAAGCCTGCCGACAATTCTTTGATGACGCGGCGTTCAACTTCAGCGAACCGTACTTTCAGCATCACCTGCTGGGTGCCACCGACAACCATCAGGTTAGACACCCGATCCGGCGCATAGCGATGGGCAAGATCAAGCGCCCGATCCAAACGAGCGATCGAGGATACAACGCCCGACAACACGATACCATCGTTTGCCGTGCGCACTTCGATCGGTTCACCTGGAAGGATTTGGCGAAGCCGTTCTTTAAACTCGGCAATATCCGGGGTCACCTGAACTTCAACGTTCGTGATCAGGCGGCCATCGGGGCCGAGCAGTGTTAAGGTTGTACGGCCCGGCGCTTTGCCGAGCACATAAATCGTGCGATCCGACAGCGTGGAGATATCCGCGATGCCAGGGTTTGCAATACTCAGTTCTGCAAATGGGTTTTCGGCCTCGACCACGACTGCTCGGTTCATTGGAACCTGCAACGCGGACGACACCTCTCCCTGCATCACCGTCAGTGACTGGGCCCCGCCTTGGGACACGGCCGCAGTTGTTACGGCGAAACTTATTATCGCCGCCTTTAAATACCTATCAAATGTCATGTGACCTGCCTTTCCGATCACGCCTCAGTTTCCGGGTCTCTACGCCCGTATGCCGGGCACGATGCGGCAGCAGTTAATTTATTGCAACAATCAGGGAGTTAATTGCAAAACCTGATGTGGATAACCCGCAACACAAAACCCAACGATTGCGCCAAATAGAAAACGCGCCACCTCATATGGTGGCGCGAAAACTTCCTTAAGACAAGTCCAAGTTAGTTTGTGCAGGGAATTGGAATCTCGACGATCTCTTCACCGCTGCGGCGGCGAATGGTGCAGACGCGCTCTTTCGGTGCTTCAACGACCTTTTCATCGACAATTCCCAATAGGTCTTGTTGGTCGATTTCAACAGCCTCGGATATCAGGACATCGTCAGCGCCCACCAGCGACAGCGAAAGGCGACCGGTGGCCTGCGCCTGCGCCAATGCCGCAACCTGGCGCGGATTCACCTCGACAGTGACGGTCTTTGCGACAGTCGGAGCGTTCTGGTCTTCGTCGGCCGATTGGTTGATCGCGACCAGCCTGACGTTCGCGTCGATCAGTTTTGTGACGCCACGGTCATTTACGGTGCCGGTCCAATAGATATCCACGCGGTCGCCGGCCCTAAGAAATCCCGATACGCCCGACGTTACGTCAGTGCGAATTGCGAATGCGCGCATTCCGGCGCTCAGGCGCGACGAAACTCCGGCGTTTTCGCCCGGGCCTGTCACTTTAATCGCCATAACGGCCTCGCCCGGCTCCATCGAGCGAAGGATCGACCGCAGCTGTTCCTGACCATTTGGGAACAACGCTTCTTCTGTGATGAAAGCACCTTCCGGAATAGCTTTCTCAGGCCAACGGACTTTTCTCACATCTTCCATCGACAACCGCTGACCATAGCGCATCTGCTTGTTGACGACGTAAACTTCGACAGTCGGAACGATCGCCCTTTTGGCTAACTCAGCTTCTGCGAGCTGAGCTTGCTGCTGACCGATATAGTCCCTCGCCATGTAGACGGCGACACCTGCAAGCCCCAATCCTACAAGAAGGACAAATCCGAACACCAAACGCATAATATTTCCTCTCTGGTTCTCGGCGTGGTCGTGTCAAACGGCCCTGCCACCCTATTCAGTCTTAAAATCCTATGGCGCCAGATTGTGGCGAAACCGTGGATGGAAGTGGGAGATGTCGTGCAATGTTGATCGTGTGACGGTTGCTCGGCTCATTCGCGTCACCAGTGGCAGCGTCAGTGCAAGTTACAGTCTGTACATTGAAATGCCGATGATAAGACCACAAAGTCTATCTCGTATCGCGATCAAAAGACCGCGCTATTACGGCGCGGTCCTTCTGAAAAAGCACAAGCGTCTTTGGAATTAGCCGCCTTCAGTATATCCGATATCGACGCTCACCATATGGCTCGACACTTTGTCAGCCAGCGTGGTTGTGCCGTTACCCACCGAAGTCAGAACTGCGATACCGAGACCAACGACCATTGCAGTCAGAACTACCCAGTCAACAGTGACAGCTCCATTTTCGTCCTGGAGAAACTGGTTCAATCCGTTACTCATCTAATTTACTCCGCTTGCTTGGCGCGCTTCCTGTCTATCGGACGATATAGCACTCCAATGTGACCGCACCGCGGCAATCGCTCGCAATCTCTTGGAAACAAACAATTCTTCACTGGACTTCAAACGAAAAGCCGCGCCAAAGTGGCGCGGCCCTCCAAATCTTTAGGCTAGTGCCTTCGGCTTTAGTAAGCCGTAGTAACGTTGCGGGTCGCCATGTGGCTCGACACTTTGTCAGCCAGCGTGGTTGTGCCGTTTCCGACCGAAGTCAGAACAGCGATACCAAGGCCAACGATGGCCGCGGTCAGAACAACCCAGTCAACCGTAACGGCACCGGATTCGTCTTTAAGGAAGGTGTTGAACAGTTTCATTGGTTCGTCTCCAGATCTGAGAATTAGTAAGCAACAGTAACGTTGCGGGTCGCCATGTGGCTCGACACTTTATCAGCTAACGTGGTTGTGCCGTTACCGACCGAAGTCAGAACAGCGATGCCGAGGCCAACGATGGCCGCGGTCAGAACAACCCAGTCAACCGTAACGGCGCCGGATTCGTCTTTAAGGAAAGCGTTGAACAATTTCATGTGTCCCTCCATTCGGGTACGCTCAGTTTCAAACAAACCTTGACGACTGAGCGGACCGACCTCTCACAAACGATCCTTTGCCGTCTTGGCATGGACCCTATATGGCCGGTTAATTGGGGCGAGAGTTTGACCCACCGCGTACAATTTTCGTGCGGCAGGCCAAGGGGGTCGGTTTTTGATTAAGCCTTTGAAATATAACAATAGAAGAAATTTGACTATATCCCCTACGTCGGAAATGCTGCTCGGTGGGCATCACTTTCCGCAACTGGTAAACAATCCGCCCAAAAGCGCTGGCCTTGAACGCCGGAGTTTGCGACATTTTCAGACATGAGAACGCGTTCGGGCAGGTCCACGGTGCATGAGTCACTAAAATATATTGTCGCTGGCGCTCTGATTAGCCTTTTGGCAACTTCCGTAGCTGCACAATCAGTACAATCCGGTGGCGATTTCACTTTTCGCCGTGTTGCCGTGCCAAAAACCGGAGGCGGCAATCGGATAACGGTGCAGATTGACCCTGCCGAGGAGATATACAGGATCACGCCCGGGTCCGATCCTCGCCGCCCCGGCGATCCACGCCCCGATGCCGCTACTCAGCTGCCGCCGGGATTAATCCCCGAGGGGCCGTCTGATTTTGCGTGGTACTGGGAAGCTGTATCGCCGGCTATCGGTGTTGATGCGGCAGAGCGGTTCGATGCTGCGCTATTGGCGGTTCAGCGGGGTGCCTCTAAAGTGGGAACGCCCCGTCTTCAGAACTTAAAGGCAATCGCCGAACGGCACGGTGTGGATATCCTCACCTCTACCATCGGCACCGAAGTGTCACCCGCACTGGTGCTTGCGGTAATTTCGGTTGAAAGCGCCGGCCAGACAGACGCCGTCAGTCACGCAGGCGCAACCGGCGTTATGCAGCTTATGCCGGCGACAGCGGCGCGTTTTGGTGTCGGAGACATAAAAGACGCGCGCCAGAACATTCGCGGCGGCGTCGCCTATCTGGACTGGTTGTTAAAAGAATTCGACCGCGACCCGATATTGGCGCTCGCCGGATACAACGCAGGCGAAGGCGCGGTTAAAAAGCACAGCGGCGTTCCGCCGTACGCTGAAACCCGGGCATATGTGCCCAAAGTGCTTGCGGCATGGAACGTCGCGCGCGGGCTTTGCATGACCCCGCCGGAACTGGTGACGGACGGTTGCGTGTTTATTGGCCCCACAATCGTCAGCAGCGGTGGCTAGCGCGGTCGCTAAATTTTGAGCTTCTTAAATATCCTTTCAGGGATGCAGCGGATCACCGTCATGACCGGCCACCAGATTAGCGGCGTGTATATAATGTCCTTTTTTCGATCCACGGCGCGAAAGATATCGTCGGCCACCTTTTCGGGCTGCGCCAGGAACGGCAGTTTGTCCATGCCCCAGGTCATCGCTGTGTCGACCGTGCCGGGCTTGACAGTGATCACCTGAACGCCGCTGCGGCCCAACCGGTTCCTGTATCCAGAAAGATAGGCGTGAAATCCGGCCTTGGCTGCACCGTATACATAGTTTCCCAGCCGCCCGCGGTCACCAGCGACCGACCCAACGCCAACAACTGTTCCGCCGCCCCGTTGTTCCAGCAAAGGCGCAAGTGCTGTCAGAAACCGTGCCGGGCCGGTAAAACTGTCAGTTATTGTGCCTTCGACCAACGCCGGGTCGGCGTCTATATCTTCCTGCGGCGGCATTGAACTGACAAAGACGGCGGCATTCAGCGAGCCCTCAACCTCGCGCGCGCGCGCGAGGATTGGTGTAAACGACTTCGGATCGCGGGCATCGAATGCCATTGGCTCGGCCAGTGGCGCGCCGCGGGCGGCGCAGTCTGCCGCGATGGTCTTTAGGTCATCCAAATCGCGACCGGCCAGAATAACCGCTTCACCGCGTTCAGCAGCACGGCGCGAAAACGCCCGCGCTATGGTCGAAGTGGCACCAAGAATGATCCAGGTTTGCGGCATCAGGTGTTCCTTAACATGAGGCGGCGCACGAGGTTCGTCTCATAAGCTCCGTCGGGATCGCTAGCCTGAACTGTTTTCAGCCAATCGCCATGTTCAGGATACATCGCGCGAACCGTCTCGGCGCTGGCGAGCGCGTCCTTGGCCAGATAAATACGCCCGCCCGCCTGCGCTGTCGCGGCTTCCAGATCTACGATCAGGCGCTCTGCTGCGTCACTATTGGGAAAATCGACGGCAAGGGTATAACCCTCCATCGGAAAGGACATGTACCCCGCACGGCCCGGTCCCATTCGTTTCAGCACCGCCAGCGGCGATGCCAACCCCGATGCCGCGATGCGTTCAAGCATCGTTCGAAGTTGGTCGGCGGCCTCTATCGGCACAACACACTGGAACTGGTGAAAGCCGGACTTGCCGTAAAGCCGGTTCCAGTCGTGAATTTTGTCCAGTGGAAAGAAGAAGTCATCAATCGGCTTCACGACAGTTCGCCCGCTATCGGGGACGCGGCGCCAATAGGCGGCGTTAAAGGCGCGCACAACCGGGGCCGACAGGGTAAATTTAGGCGCATCAAATGGAACGCGCTTGCCGCGCTTGGCCTTTGGCACAAGCCCGCCACCGGTTTCGGCCTCTTCCAGAATGCCACGACCAAGTGCCGGTCCCTGCGCGGCCGCGTCGATCCAGCCAACCGAATAAGTGGCATCCGATGCGTCGAGCAGTGTGAGATACTCGTCCCATCCGTCCACACGCCGTTCGGTCACGACCATCACGTCGCCCTTGGCTTTCAGCATCTGCACCTTGGCACTGACAATCGGTCCGGTCTGGCCAAGCCCTCCGATGGTCGCCTTGAAAAGCCGCGCGTTTTTCTTCGCTGTCAGAACCTTGCTGCCCTTTGGCGTCACCAGCGAAATCTCTGTGACGTGGCAGCCAAATGACCCCACGCCATGATGGTTCTTGCCGTGAACATCCATCGCGATTGCACCACCCACTGTGGCAAATCCAGTGCCCGGCATCACCGGTGGCAACCAGCCCTTCGGCGCAAAGACTTTCAAAAGCCCGCCGATCTGGGCACCCGCCTCGACATGAACAATCCCTGTGTCCCCGTCGAAGGCCAGAATGCGATCCAGACGCGTCATATCTATTGCAGCACCGCCGTCGTTCAGGCAGGCATCGCCATAGCTGCGCCTCCTGCCAATTGCTGGGGCAGGGCGTTCCCTGGCTATGCGCTTCAGCAATGACGCACGTTCCGGGCGCGCCAATTCGCCTTTCGCCCGGTGAACGCGGCCCCAGCCGCTGTATTCAGTTGTTTTCCAGGTCATTTGCGGTCTTCTGTGAAATCCGTTCAGCCAGCGGGAATACCAATAGCCCGATCCCGATGGCAAACCAGAGCGTTGTTAAGCGAATTATTAACGTTGCGGGAATTGCAATCTCAAGGGCGACCCCATTGATCGCGAGAAGCCCCACCATTGCCGCCTCAGCTCCGCCAAGGCCGCCGGGCGCTCCGGTCAGGCCCCCGGCAATCGTCGCGAATACAAATATCGCCATCGCAAGCCAAAGCCCGATATCGGCACCCATCCATTGAAGCAAAACGTGAAAGGCATATGCCTCGGCCAGCCATCCGATCACCCCAAGCGCGCCTGCTAACATCAGCAATCCTGGCCCATGAAACGCCCGAAGCGATCTGGCGGCACGACGAATGCGGGCGAAAAGCCGCGGTAGACGCTTGGCGGTGAGGCGATGGCCGATGTCAGCCGCGCCTCGCATAAGCTGTGGGCGCGTGGCAACGTAAGCTGCCAAAAGCGCCAGAATTGCAACCGGGACACCGCCCGCAATTCCCGTCGCCGAAAGCGCGAGTGCCAGAGCGAGCAATATTGCCATTGCCGACAAGTCCGCCGCCCGGTCGATTAGCACTAAAGGGGCCGTTTTATCGAATGCCCACCCGGTTTCGCGGCGTATCCAGCGCATGCGCACCAGTTCGCCGACGCGACCAGGCGTCACCGACATGGCAAATCCGCCAAGAAAGTGCCGGATATTCGAAAGAATTGTCGTCGGCAGTCCCAAGCGACCCGCGAAAAGATGCCAACGAAGACCGCGAAAGGCATAGTTGCAAAGGCTCAGCGCCAGAAGGACGCAAACCTGCGCCAATGTCAGGTTTTTCAGCCCTGCCAGCGTTTCTTCCCATCCCGTTGCAACGGCCAGGCCAGCAAACCCGGCGACAACCAGACCGATAAGACCAATAAGCAAGGCTCTGTCGCGCCAGCGCCGCGGCGAAGCCGCGGCGCTGGGAACACGAGGGGAATGCAATGAACTGCTCATGGTCATTGGTTGTCATTTAGCGACAGAATGGGGCAATAATATGGTGCTGTTTCGATTTAGTGAACAGTCCTTGCGATGAAATTGTGCATCCGCCGTGCAGAATTGCGATGCGCGACTAGGCACCGAAATATGTGCGTCAAACCAGCGTCGCCTCCGTTGCCGCGCGAACCTCGTCATCGCTCACGCCATCGGCCAGATCAACGATCCTCAGACCACCATCAACCACATCCAGCACGCCAAGGTTGGTGATGATCCTGTCGACAACGGCCTTGCCGGTCAGCGGCAGCGTGCATTCTTTCAAAACTTTGCTCTGCCCGTGTTTATTCGTGTGATCCATCACGACGATCACGCGGCCGACTCCGGCCACCAGATCCATCGCACCGCCCATGCCCTTGACCAGCTTGCCCGGGATCATCCAGTTCGCCAGATCACCGTTCTCGGCCACTTCCATCGCACCAAGAATAGCCGCCGCGATCTTGCCGCCCCGGATCATCCCGAATGATTGCACGCTGTCGAAATATGCGGTTCGGTCCAGCTCGGTGATCGTCTGCTTGCCCGCATTGATCAGATCCGGGTCCTCTTCGCCCTCAAAAGGGAAAGGCCCCATGCCCAGCATCCCGTTTTCCGACTGAAGCGTGATGTCCTTGT
>CAXMNX010000065.1:0-24573 GCA_964194845.1 uncultured Boseongicola sp. | reverse complement strand
ACTCCGCGCTCGCCCAAGCCTTTGAACTGGCGGAACAATACCCAACAACCGCGTATCAGTCTCAGATCAGGGAAGTGCGTGGCTGGGCAGGTAGGATTCGAACCCCCGCTACATCCTTCGATGCGCCCAAATTAACGGCGTATTTTCAATGGGTTACAGGGTTTTTAACAGCGTAATAGTCTGGGCGCTAGCAGTTTAGAGCGGTATTCGGGAGTGCTCCGGCAATCGAGTTAAGTTCGTAGGTTGAGGTTATCACGGAACCGGTTGTTTGTTCTGGCCGGGATGCAGCAACATCAACTTTTTTACAGGATCGCTAGAGCATCGCAGTCCACCAAACTGCTACCGCCGAAATGCCGTTTCCAGACTTTTGGCAAAAACTGCCCTGTCACGGGCAGGATTGGTGTCTGCCTGGTTTGAACCAGCCTCTAAACCCCCGGAAACTGGCCCGAAAATACAGCCTAACACATTGTTATTAAAAGATAAATGCCGCTGGCTGGGGTGGTAGGATTCGAACCTACGATACACAGTACCAAAAACTGCTGCCTTACCGCTTGGCTACACCCCAACAGGCTGGCGTTACTTACTGTCAGGCTTGCATGTCTGCAAGACCCAGATGCTTGAAATTGATGCGCGCCGAAGGTGGCCGCAGGGCTAGTTTGAAACCTGTTCGCGAAGCACGGCAACGGTCAGTGACAAAAGCAGATAGATCGCCGAAAATATCAAAAGCGTAACCAGGGTGTTTTCGAAAACCCGCGGATATGTCGGTTCGTCCGGCGGGATCGGCGCGACGCCCAGCGACAGGAACCGAACCTGGCGAAACGCCTCGATGCGGGCGGCTTCCATCTGCTGCAACGCCTCTTGCATGATCATCGTGCGGGTTTCCAGATCAACCTCGGCCATCCTGAGTTGCGCCGCCATCGAAGCGAGCGAACCCTGCGGCGATGTTTCCTGCGTCAACTGCAATCGCAGATCGGCGATCAGGTCTTCCAGTCGCCGAATATCGCCCTCGACGCCCGCGACACGCGCCTGGTTCGGCTGTTCGTTGTCCAGCAACTGCTGGAGCTGCAGCCCTTTCTCGGCAAGCTGGATTTCAAAATTGCTGATCTGGCCCATCAGCGATGTCGTCTCGCCAGCGGGGTCGACAACACCAAGCTGTTCCTGAAGGTTCAGCACATTTTCCTGCGCAGCCATCATCTTGGCTTCTGCGCCGTCAAAACTATCGCTCGCGCCGCGCATCTGATCGGCCCGCTTGCGCTCGGTCACCCGATCGACGCGTTCCTCGGCGTAACTGATCAGCGCCTCGGAAAACACCCGGCTCATATCCGGGCTCAGTGCCGACACTTCCATGCGGATGATGCCTTCGGTCGGATCGTATCCAACCGTCACATTGTCTTCATAATGCGCATAAATGCCTTCGTTGCTGGCATCTTCGGGAAGCCGTTGAAGGCCATCGATCGATGGATCGGCGAAATGCGCTAAATACCCGTGATCCGCGTTCAGGCGCTGAAGCGCCTCGCGCGATGTCAGGAAATCTTGCACCATGATCGAATCCTGGCTGGTCGCCAGCGATGTATTGCCCAGAAGACCGGGCTGAACGCCCGACGATTCCGCCTGCTGCACGATAAATTCGGATTTGGTGGCAAAGCTCGGCGTGGCGATAAAGGCGAAATAGAACCACGCAAGGAAGGTCGGGAGAATCACGAATGCACAAAGCCGCGCCAACATGAAAGCAAGGTTTCTTCGGCGACGCCGAACGATGTCGCGTTGAATACGCTCAAGCTCGTGTGACTGGAAAGCCGCGTCGCCGGCCGGTGGCCCGGGCAGGTTGTGGTCGGGATCGACGGTTTGCGGCAGGTTTTTCGTAGGCCCCTCGGTACCGGCAACCTGATCGGCCGGAACTTTCGCCGTCGCAACCTGCATTTTCTGGTCAGATTGCTTTTTCTCGGCTGGTTTTTCCGCATTTTTTGCGGTCACAAGCTCCAGCATGTTGGCACGATCGAAAGGATCAATACCCTTGGCGCGCAACAGCCGGACCGCGTCAAAATCCGAGCTTGGCTTCATCCCGTTTTTTTGCGCCAGACGCCGCGCCATACGAAGCTGGCGACCGGTCAGCCCTTCCTGCCGGATCTCGGCAATGCCCTCGCCGCCGCCTTCGGGCGCGGCTTCGGCCTTGGCCGATCCGGGGAAGGGTGCGTCGTCGAAACCATCCTCGGTTCGCGCAAACAAATTATCGCGGCTCGCCGATTTGCTCCCGGGTCCCGACACGACATTCCGGCGAATGCGAAACTTACGCGCTTTGGGCTTCGTAGTCATAAAGTTCCTTCGCTTCTTCAAGTGTGTCGAACATCACCAGCTGCCCGTTCCTCAGAACAGCGGCCGAGCGACAGAATTTTTCCAGCGTGCTGGCCTGGTGCGACACGACAACCACCGTCGCGGTCTTCAACCGATCGCGCAGAACCGTGCCTGCCTTGCGATTAAACTCGGCGTCTGTGGTGCCGGGCATCCCTTCGTCAATCAGATAGATGTCGAAATCCAGTGCCAGCAGCAGGGCAAAGCTGAACCGCGCCTTCATGCCCGCGCTGTATGTGCCGACCGGCATGTCGAAGTATTCTTCCAGCCCGCACACCCAACGACAAAACGCCTCCAGATAGTCGGGGTCTTTGCCATAAAGCCGCGCGATATAGCGGGCGTTTTCTATCGCCGAGAGCCGCCCGACTACACCGCCCATGAAGCCCAATGGAAATGAAATGCGCGAGCGCCGATCAATCTTGCCCTCGTCCGGCTTTTCAAGCCCGGCCATCATATTGATCAGCGTTGTCTTGCCAGTCCCGTTCGGTGCCAGGATCCCCAGCGAATTGCCAAGCTCAACGCGAAACGAGGCGCGATCAAGGATGACCTTGCGCTTTTCGCCCGTCCAGAAGGACTTGCTGACGTTCCTGAACTCGATCATGCGATCACTCGCAGCCGCCTCAAAGCACCGGTCATTAACCATACCGGCTTCTCAGACCTTTCACGGTCCTTTGGCAATATTATGACCGATCAAGGCAGTAGGACGCAATCGCCAAGGCACCAGCCGTGGTAATTCATCAAAGGAAATGCGTATTTCGGTGGAATTGCCGCCCGTGAGTGTTAATTTTGGCGCTTTTCGACCCGTGTCACGATGCCTGCAACGATCGAAATGATCGCCGCGACAAAGCTGAACAGCGCGCCCATCTTCGCAGCATCCTGCACCGCGCCGGGTGGGAAGGCGACGGTCGCAATGAAAAGCGAAACCGTAAAGCCGATGGCAGCCACACATCCGATGACGAAAAGGTCAATCGTGCGCATACCCTCCGGCAGACCCAATTTCATCGGATGCGCCGCGAACCAGCCAAACAGCACTATGCCAAGGGGCTTGCCGATCAGCAGCCCGGCCAGCACCAGCCACGTCGGCTCTGCAATGGCGGAAAACTCGACACCAGCGTTCATCAGGCCAAAGAAGAACAGAACAACCTCGACCGGGTGTTTCAGCAGATGCTCGCAGCGGTTCAAAAGGTCCGTCAGATATTGTTCGGCTTCGCTGAAAATGCCAAATGCGCGGTCCGCGTGCGGAATTATTGGCACAATTGGCAAAAGACCAAGTGCGGGGTGCAAACCGCTTTCCTGAAATCCATACCAGCTAAGACATCCGGCGATCAGATAGGGCCAGAACCCCAACGTGTCGCGAACCCAGGATGACCGACGCCGAAGCTGATCACCGCGATCCATTCGCGGCGGCAGCCAGTTGAAAATCAGATACGTACCGACAGCCGCGGCTAACGACAACAGCAGCCAAACCGGAGCAAGCTCGCCAGAAGGATAAAACACCGCCAGAATGATCAGCCCCGCCGCATCGTCGGCAATCGCCAAAAGCAGCAGGAACCGCACTGCGGGGTGACCCGCACCAAAGACGATCCGCCCAACCAGATAGCTGAACGCGATGTCGGTTGCAGTCGGAATGGCCCAGCCGTTGGCAACGGCATCAAAGACGTCCGAGCCCAGAAATGCCGCCAGCCCCAGATAAACCGCGATCGGGCCAAACATGCCGCCTGCCGTTGCAACCAGCGGTGTCGCGGCTTTTCGACCCCGCAGCGATCCGTTTTTCAGGATCACGGCTTCCCAGACCTCTTTCGCAGCAATCGCGAAAAAGAACGCCATCAGGACGTCGTTCACCAGATATTCCAGCGTTAATGATCGGAATTCGACCTGGCCCGCCGCGTCATAATGCGGGTGTCCGACTATGAAATCGTGGAACAGCTCAAACTCGACGAAATGATGATAGGAACTCGCGTCGGTGTTCGCCCAGACCAATGCAATCAATGCACCGGCAATCAGCAAAAGCGAATAGTTGAAGACAAAATTCCAGACGCGATACATCGGCCCCTCCGACTAGCTCAGCCGGATCTAGACCACCCGCCCAAAGGGGGCAAGACGTGCCTGCGTTACTATGCGATGAAAGACCAGACCAACCCAGCGATGAACGACCCGGTCAGGGCGATCCCAAGGTAAGCCATGAAGACCCTCGGTTTGACCAGCGCCCACACCGCAACAGCCGCAGGAATACAGCTGACACCACCGGCCAGAACAAAGGCCATCGCCGCGCCCTGCACCATGCCTTGCGTCAAAAGTGCCTCAACCAGCGGCACCGCAGCGTAACCGTTCAGATAGGCCGGCATCCCGATCAGCGCGCCCAGCGCGATCGGCCGAAGCCCCTCGCCGCCCAGAACCGTCGCAATCAATTCAGCCGGGACATAGGCCAGCATCAGCGCCTCGATCATGTAAGCCAGAAGCAGCCATTTGCCGAGGAAAAGCGCGTTGTCGATCACTGCGTCGCGAAAGACGTCGCGCCGGGGCGCTTCACGCCAGAATTTCCACTCAGGCGCGCTATCGAATGGTGACGGTCCACAGCCGCACCCCGCTTCGCCAACCTGCGGCTTCAAGGGGTCAGCAAAAATCGGCGTTGCCTTGAACGCATAGACGACCCCGCCCCCCAGCAAACCGATCGACACAGCCGCGACGGTCTTGGCCACAGCAAAATCCAGCCCCAGCGCACCCGCTGTGATTGCGAACATCGCCGGGTCCATCAACGGCGAGGAAAGCCAGAACGCCATGACCGCCGACAGGGGCGCGCCGATGGCCAGAAGGGCTGCAATAAACGGGATGACTTCGCAGGAACAAAACGGCGAAAGCCCGCCCAGAAGTGCGGCCATCAGGATCATCCGCAGCTCGCGTCCTTCAAAGGCACGCGCCAGCAACGCCTCGGCACCGCTCGCCTTCAGATATCCAACTGCCAGAACCGCGAAAGTGATGAAGGCACCGGTTTGCGCCATTGATTTTCCGGCAAAGCGCAAAGTTTCCAGCGCCTGAGCCGGGTCGAACAGCGCAATAACAAGCGGCATTGCAAGAACGGCAATCCAGACGCGATCAAATCGGCGGGCCAATACGTGGGATTGAGTGGCGTCAGTCATGGTCGTGCTTTTCGTGCGGGAGCGAACTGTCGGCACAGCACTCGTTCAACAGATAATCCGACAAGGCCCGCATTTCGTCATAGGCCGCGCCAATACAGATGATCCGGCGGCCGTCGCGAACCTGTTGCACCAGCGCGGCAGCGGCGAGGATCTTCATGTGATGCGTCAGCGTCGATCCCGTGACACCGGAACGCGCCCCAAGATCGCCAATCGTCAGGCCCGCAGGCCCGGCACGCACGAGAACCCTGAGCACGCTCAGCCGTTGCTCGGACCCAAGTGCGGCGAATGTCGAAGCGGCCTCTGCCAGACCAAGGTTTATGGTCGAATTATGTTTCATATTTCGATATTTCTAGAAATGTCGAACTAATGTCAAGTCCCAAGCATGGACGGACGCGGCAATTCCCGCTAAGCCGTTGCCATGGCGGATGATTTCGACGCCCTAAAATCGCGGTTATCGGCCTGCCAAATCTGCGCCGAACGTTTCGCGGCGACCCACACCGCGCATGAACCAAGGCCTATCGTCTGGTTCAATCACGCCGCACGCATCCTGATCGCCGGTCAGGCCCCGGGCCTGAAGGTCTACGAAGATGGCCGCCCGTTCTGGGATCGCTCCGGCGACCGGCTGCGCGAGTGGATGGGCGTGGATCAGGCCACATTTTACGACCAGTCCCGTATCGCGATTGTGCCCATGGCCTTCTGTTTTCCCGGATACGACGACAAAGGCTCTGACCTGCCCCCGCCACCCGTATGCGCGAAAACCTGGCGCGCGCCCATCGTCGAGGCTCTTTCCGACGTTCGCTTGACCCTTTTGATCGGCGGGTATGCCCAGAAATGGCATCTCGGCACGAAAACCGGTGTCACCGATACCGTCGCCGCCTGGCGCGATCATCTGCCCCGCGCAATTCCCCTTCCGCATCCGTCGTGGCGAAACACCGGCTGGGTCAAAAAACATCCCTGGTTCGAAGCCGAATTGCTGCCGGTGCTTCGGGCAAGCGTCGCCGACGCGCTGGCATGACGGATACACCGATCGACACCGCGCACGCCGCGATGGATGCCGCACCCGATGACGGCGGCGCACGCCTGCATTTTTTCGAGCGAATAGCCGAAAGCGAGCTGTTCCTGCTCCTCAAATCCGATCCAATCGGCGATCAGATCGAGCCCGAAATATTCGATACCGACGATGGCCGTTTCGCTTTGGTCTTCGACCGCGAAGAAAGGCTGACAGATTTCACCGGAACTGCCGCGCCCTATGCCGCGCTTTCAGGCCGCGCCATCGCCACGATGCTGGCCGGGCAAAGTATCGGCCTTGGCCTGAACCTCGGCGTCGCGCCCTCGTCCTATCTTTTGCAAGCTGAAGCACTGAACTGGCTCAATGCAACACTTGCTACCCGCCCAACCGAAGTCGCCGCCACGCCGCGCGAGGTAACCGCTCCTGCCGGATTGCCCCAGCAACTGGTAAAAAGTCTCGATGCCAAACTTGCGCAGGCCGGTGGTTTGGCCAGTGTCGCCTATCTTGTCGGTGCGACGTATCAGGACGGGCGCCGTGGTAATATGCTTGCGCTGATCGACACGTTGCCCGGTGCGGAACCGACACTTGCGCGGGCCATTCAGGAAGCGCTGATATTCTCGGGTCTTGATGCCGGTGAGATTGACGTCGCTTTCCTTCGTGCCACGGACCCGGTGGCAGCTAAGCTTGCCAAGGTCGGCCTTCGCTTCGACCTTCCCGAACCGATTGCCATCGAAGCACCCGCGCCGCCCGGATCGGACCCCGCGCGGCCACCGAGATTGCGCTAGTACCCCGCGGCGCGGTCAACCAGATGTAAAAACGGCTCTCCCGCCTCGCCGCGCCGAATGTTTTCGGCGACAACCTCGGCCGCACTCTCTGCGCGGGTGTCGGATGCGATATGCGGTGTCACTGTAACCTGCAGATGCGCCCAAAACGGATGCTCAGGTGGCAATGGCTCGACCCGGAACACATCCAGCGTCGCATGGCCCGCCTGACCCGCATCCAACGCGGTCAAAAGTGCCTGATCGTCAATCAAATGCCCGCGCCCCGGGTTTATGATCACCGCACCCAGCCGCAACCACGACATCCGTTCCGCGTTCATCAGACTTTCGGTGTCCGGCGTCTTGGGAAGTAGTAATACCACAATCTCGGCCCGTCGAAGCGCCTCGCGCAATCCCTCCTCGCCTGAAAGACACCGCACTCGCTTGATTGCCTTGAACGTCCGGCTCCAGCCGGTGACCTGAAAATTCAGACGCTCCAACGCGACCGCAACAGCGCGCCCCAATTCGCCAAGACCCAGGACCGTCACATGCCGATGGCGCGCCAGCGGAGGAACATGGGGTTCCCACTTCGCATCACTTCGACAGATATCCTGATCCATGCCCAGATGATGGCGCAGGGCGTGGCCGACACACCATTCGACCATGCCCTCGGTCAGCCCAAAATCGACCATCCGCGCCAATGGCATCGTCAATGTCTGATTCCCAACGATCGCCTCGACCCCGGCCCAAAGGTTCAGGACCGCCTTGCATCCGCTATAGTGCGAAAAATCCTGCAACTGGCTGGATGGCGCATAGACGATATAGTCAACTGTCGTGGGATCATGCGGGTCAGCATCGCGAATAATCTCGGCAGTAACGCCAGTTCCGGCAATCGCCGCGGGCAAAACCTCGCGATATTCATTCCAGTCACCGTCGGGTGCGGAAAACAAAACTTTGATCATCGACTTCTTGGCCTGTGGATGTGCGCTGATTGCACCAGCCCGAAGGCCGCCAACAGCACCAGCATCGCCGATCCGCCGTAGCTGACCAGCGGCAGCGGCACGCCGACAACCGGCGCCAGCCCCATCACCATCGACATGTTGACGGCGAAGAACAGGAAAAACGTCCCGGCAATTCCCAAAGTCAACAACGACCCGAACCGGTCCTTGTTCTGAATCGCTGACGCGACGCAGAAAAGGATGATCAGTCCGTAAAGCGCCAAAAGCGAAAAGCCACCGACAAATCCAAACTCCTCGGCCAGCGTCGTGAAAATGAAATCGGTGTGCTTCTCCGGCAGAAAGTTCAGCCGCGACTGGGTGCCCTGCATGAAGCCCTTGCCCGTCCAACCGCCCGAACCCAGCGCTATCTTCGATTGCGTGATGTGATATCCCGCACCCAGCGGATCGGTGGATGGGTCCAGAAACGTGTCAATCCGGCGAAATTGATAGTCTTTCAAAAGCTGCCAGTCCTGCCCGCGCGATACAAGAACGGTGTAAACCAGTGCCACGGCAGACGCGATCACAGCAATGAAATACCACCACGATACGCCTGCGCAAAACATCAGTATACCGCCACCCGCGACCAAAAGAATGGCCGTGCCCAGGTCAGGTTGCTTCAATACCAGCGCCGTGGGGATCAGGATCAGCGCAACCGGGACCAACACCCAGAACGGCCTCGAAACCCTCGCCAGCGGCAGCCAGTCGTAATAGGCCGCCAGGAACATCACCAGCGCGATTTTCATGACTTCCGAGGGCTGCAAACGCATGAAGCCCAAGTCGATCCAGCGCTGCGCGCCCATGCCGACAGAACCGAAAAACTCCACCAGCACCAGAAGTCCAAGCGCGCCCAGATAGGCCAGTCCCGACATCGACCGCCAGAACCAGATCGGCACCATGCCGATCGCCAACATCACCACCAGGCCCAAAGCGAACCGCTTCATCTGCGGTTCTGCCCAGCGGCTCGCGTCGCCACCGGCGACCGAGGTCAGCATCAGAAATCCAAGACAGGCCACCGCCGTCAAAAGCAGCACAAGTGCCCAGTTCGCGTGCAGTATCTTGCGCACGCCCTGCGGAACGGTCTGGACGTTATACTCAAGATAACTCATGCGCGGCTCGGGCTTTTGGGCGGCTCAAGCCGTGGACGCAGCGTCAATCCTTCGTGCATCACGCGGATGCGCTCGCGCTGATCGCTGGGATATGCTTCCAGCGGCGGCACGTCGCCATAAAGCGCATAAAGCAGAATGTCGCGCGCAGGCGGTGCGGCAGCACTTGACCCGCCGCCACCGTGTTCGATGACAACGGCAATTGCATATTTTGGCTTGTCAAAAGGCGCATAAGCCACAAAGAGCCCGTGGTCGCGGCGTTCCCATGGCAGTTGGCTGTTGCGGGTCACGCCGCGAGCGCGCTCGGCCGTAGTGATGTTCCGAACCTGGCTCGTCCCGGTTTTGCCCGCCAGTTGCAACCCTTCGGCAACGATGCGCGACCGCCGCGCGGTCCCGCGCCGCCCGTTCGAGACGTTATACATCGCCTCGCGGATCATTCTGAGATGCGATGTGGGCACTTCCAGTGGTGCCGCCGACGGAACCGGCACCTCAATACCGTTGATGGACTTGATCAGCCTTGGCGACACGGCTTTACCACTCGCAATTCGCGCCACCATGATCGCCAGCTGAAGCGGTGATGTCAGCACATCGCCCTGCCCGATGGCGGTGTTCAGCGTCTCGCCGGGGTTCCAGCGCTCGCCCCGTGCCTGCGCCTTCCACTGCGGCGATGGAACGATGCCCTCCTGGACTGCCGAAAGCGGCAAATCGTGGCGCTCGCCCAGCCCGAACTCGTGGCAAAGCGCCGCCAATCCCTCGATGCCTGCGCGCTGCGCCGCCTCATAAAAATAGACGTCACAGGACTGCGTAATCGCCTTTTTCAAATCGACCCAACCGTGGCCACCGCGCTTCCAGCAGTGAAAACGCCGCCCGCCGAACCGAACGAAACCTGGGCAATAAACGGTTTCGCGCGGGCCAAGGCCGCCCGACCGTAACGCCGCCAGCCCGGTCATCATTTTGAAGGTTGACCCCGGCGGATAAAGCCCCTGAACTGTTTTGTTGAAAAGCGGCCGAAACTCGTTCTCGGTAAGCTCGCTATAGTCCTTCGTCGATATTCCGCGCACAAACAGATCCGGATCAAATGACGGTGCTGACGCCATTGCCAACAAATCACCAGTCTCGATATCCATGACGACCGCGCCTGCGCTTTCGTTCGCCAGCCGCGCCTGGGCATAATTCTGAAGCCCGTGGTCCACCGTCAGCTGCAAATCCGTGCCGGGTGTGAAATCGTCGCGCCCAAGTTCCCGCATCACCCGTCCGGCGGCATTAACCTCGATCCGCTTCGTCCCGGCCCGCCCGCGAAGGTCGGCCTCTAGCTTCGTTTCAACGCCAATCTTGCCGATCTGAAACTCCGGTATCTGCAAAAGCGGGTCAGGATCCTCGATCCTCGACAGGTCATATTCGCTGACCGGTCCGACATAGCCGACGATATGGGCAAAATCCTCTCCCAAAGGATACTCGCGGGACAGTCCCACATCCGGCGTCACACCGGGCAACGCCGGCGCGTTCACCGAAACCTCAGCCACGTCTTCCCAGCTTAACCGGTCAGCCAGTGTGACAGGAACAAAGGGGCTGCGCCGATAAAGCTCGCGCAGCGCCTTTTCAAGCTCGTCCTCATCCAGCGCGATTAACCGCCGCAGCTTTGCAATCGTCTCTTTAACATCGGGCACATCTTCGCGGACGATGATGATCCGATAATTCTGCGTATTCGTCGCGACCGGCACCCCGTTGCGGTCAAAGATGATGCCGCGGGATGGTGGAATCAGTCGCAGATTGATGCGGTTCTCTTCAGCCAGAAGGCGGTAATTATCGGCGTCCTCTACCTGCATTTGCCGCATTCTAAGACCCAAAAGCCCCATGAACCCAAGCTGGAACCCAGCCAAAACCAATCCGCGCCGGGACACCAGACCAGCGCTTTCCTCGGTTTCTTTCGGCGAACGCCTCATCGCTTGTGCCCCAATTGATCAACCTCACCGGGCGCAATTTTCTTCAACCCGAAACCGCGCGCCGCAAGCGCCACAACAATCGGGTACACCAGAATGGTCGAAATCATCCTAATAAGCGCCTGACCAAGACCCGGTTGATCGACAATGAAAATCGTCAACACCACCGCGTTTGCAAAGGTCATCGCTGCGATCACCCCGGCCACCGTCAACCATTCGCCCAAAAACGAATTTTCGCGCATATTCACCGACCGCGCTCTCAGAAACTCAAGCCCCAGAATGACCAACGCGGTCCAAAGCCCGGGCGGCCGCATAAACAGGATATCGGCCATCAGGAATACTGTGGCGACCAGCAGCACAGGCACATAGTCCGGGCGGCGTACAATCCAAGCCAGCGCGAAAAGCGTCAGAACATCCGGGCCTGGTATCCGTCCCGGTCCCGGTTGAATCGGCAGCAACTTCACAAAAATAATCAACGCGGAAAGACCCAGAAACAGGCCCCAGTAAGTCCATCGCCGCGTAACCGTGGCCTCAACCATCGGCGGCCTCCTCGGCGTCTTCAGAAAGCGCTGCCTCAGCCCCGGGCAAAAGCGGGCCGATCAAGTCCGTCGACCCGTCGATCCGGTCCTTGGGCTGGGCGCGCAGGACGCGCAAAAACTCCAAACGTCCATAGTCCGCCGATAGCCGCAGCCGCAGGCGACCGTCCCGCGCCAACACGACACTACCGACCAGCAAACCTGCCGGGAAAACACCGCCGTCGCCCGAAGACACGACGCGGTCGCCCGGGCGGACTTCTTCGAACACTTCGATGAAGTCCAGCACCGGCAAAGCCGAGTTGTCGCCCGCAAGCATGGCGCTTTGCCCGGACGGCTGAATTGTCACCGGGACGCGGCTGGCGCTGTCGGTCAACAAAAGCACCCTGCTTGAGTTTTTGCCGACGCCCGATATGCGCCCGACCAGACCCAACCCGTCGGTCACCGCCCAACCGTCCTTGATCCCGTCGCGCGCCGCGCCAACGTTCAGCAATACCGACTGCCGGAACGGCGATCCAGAATCCGCCAAAACCTGACCCGTGACTACCGTTAACGCAGGGTCAAGCCGCACTTTGTTCAAATCCAGCAGCTTGGCGTTCTCCTGCTCCAGTTGCAGGGCCGCCTCTTTCCAGGCTTTCATCTGTTGCAGCTCGCGCCGCAAATCCTGATTTTGCTGTTGCAGACGCGCATAGGACTGCACGCCCTCGATAAGCTCGGCTGTTTTGGTGACCGGGACCAGCGCCCAGTCCATCTGCGGCACAATCGCGTCAACCAGTGCCGCGCGAAATCTTTCAGCGCGCGGGCTGTCGATCCGCCAAAGCATGAAAATTGCGAACAGCAACAAAATCAGCCCGCCGACCAGCAATCGCCGGATCGGACGCGCAAATTCTTCGCTTGAGCCGCTCTGCCTTGCCACGTCGGTCCCTTATCGGCCCCCCAACACAGGCACCCCGGGCAAGACTACCACGTCTTGTGGATAAGTCGGAACCCCGGAGGGCATCAACTATCGTAATCGATCACATGGCGAAGCAGTTTTTCGTATTCGAGCGCCTTGCCGGTGCCCATCGCCACGCAGCTTAGTGATTCGTCGGCAACGCTGATCGCAAGCCCGGTTTGTTCGCGCAGCGCCAGATCCAGTTCGCCCAAAAGCGCGCCACCTCCGGTCAACATCACGCCGCGATCAACAATATCGGCGGCCAGATCGGGTGGTGTAGCCTCCAAAGCGGTCATGACCGCCTCACAAATTTGCTGCACGGGTTCCGCCAGCGCCTCGGCCACCTGCGCCTGATTGATCTCGGTTTCTTTCGGCACACCGTTCAAAAGGTCGCGACCACGGATCTGCATCGACTGCCCGCGCCCATCGTCGGGCATCCGCGCCGTGCCGAGCGAGGTTTTTATGCGCTCGGCGGTCTGCTCGCCGATAAGCAGGTTATGCTGGCGTCGAAGATAGCTGATGATCGCCTCGTCCATACGGTCGCCGCCGATGCGGATGGACCGTGCATAAACGATGTCACCCAGGCTCAGCACTGCAACCTCGGTCGTGCCGCCGCCGACATCCACCACCATATTCCCGGTGGGATCGGTGATCGGCATACCGGCGCCAATGGCCGCAGCAATCGGTTCAGCGATCAGCCCCGCCCGGCGAGCGCCTGCGCTCATAACCGATTGGCGGATTGCGCGTTTTTCAACCGGCGTCGCCCCATGCGGCACACAGACAATTACCTTTGGCTTCGAAAAAGTGCCGCGCTTGTGAACTTTGCGAATGAATGCCTTGATCATGTGCTCGGCGACGTCAAAATCAGCGATCACACCTTCGCGCATCGGCCGGATCGCTTCGATGCTGCCCGGCGTGCGCCCCAGCATCAGTTTTGCGTCTGTGCCCACGGCCAGGACTTTTTTCTGCCCATCCTTGACGTGATAGGCCACCACCGATGGCTCGTTCAGGATGATGCCCTTGCCTTTGACATAGACAAGCGTGTTCGCCGTACCGAGGTCGATCGCCATATCCGTGGAAAACAATCCGCCGAAGGCCATATTAGCTGCCCCAATCCATCTTTGGTTTGTCCGCATGGTGGTGCCTGTGCGCGGACCTTTGCCTTATATGCCCCGGCGGTTCCGTCCGAAAGAGAGATCGGCCCCAAACCGGCACAAAACTGCCGTCGTCACCCTACGGCATTAACTACGATTCTCTATCAAAACCTAAATGCGGGCACCATTGTGACCTAAACGGGAACAATTCGCGGCCAAAGATATTGCGGCCGCAACCCCGTTCACCATTTATCGCTCAGCTCGTGTCGCGCGCTTGCCATTCAACCAGGACGCCCGCGCTTAATTCAGCAGGCACGGCAAGAAACGCCAGCGCAGTTCCGCAGTCCAGAAACACCAGTGACGGCGCATCCCCATCCGCATTCAGGACCAGCGCAGCCGGACCGGTTTCACCTTGATAAAGCTGATCTCGCTTGGCGAAATAACCATCCAGAAAAACCGCCGCGTGCTCACCGATTGTGCCAAGAAGTGCTGCGTCGCCGCCCTGATCCGCCACTTCCTCGCCGTCAATCCGAAGCCAGGCCAGAACGCGATCGCCCAAGCCTGCAATGAAATACTCCAGCATTGCCTCGGCTGTCACCTCGTCGTCCACCGCCTCGGTGACGTTCCAGGCGCGGGCCAATTGCTGCACCGGAACGCCGATGTCCGACGGAAATCCGGCGTCTGTTTGGCGCCGGGAGGTGATCGTCAGCGCATCGGCCGATTTCAGTGTTGCCAGGATTACAACTTTAAGCGCGGCAAGATTGGGATCCTCGGCGTCTTTCAATGCCTTGTCGGCAAGTTGCGCGGCACCTTCGGTCGCCGGTGTTGGCGCAAGCAACGCCTGAAGGCGACGGTTCGCCACCGCAAATTGAAGCGCCGGACCATTCGCCAGCGCGAAGCTCACGCGGCGCGGCAGAATGATTTCGTCCACTTCGGCCAGAATACCCGCCAACAGCTTTTCCGGCGTACCACGGATTATACGCTTTTCGCCGGGCGCGCGTTCGCGCTGCCGCAGCTTTGCCAGCTTCTGTTCAAGACGGGTGAAGTCGTCCAAGCCGGTCTCCGTTCCTCAACCCGCAGCCACGATCTGGTCCAGGGCGTTTTTTCCGCGGTCCATAATAGTGGCAAGGTCGGTGGTCGGCGCGCAAACGCAGATCAACGCCTCGTTCTTTGAACTTGGCGACCTCAGAAACAGCCGCAGATCGACATTTGTCATCGTCATTGCCGAGCCCGGCAATTCCTCTCCCAGCAGGCTCTGCGCACCTTCTGCGACCGATCCTGCCAGCACGGTGGCAGCAATCGCCGACAACGCATCGAGTTCCTCTTGCGCACGGCGTCCGCCTGCGCTGACGCAAAGCACCATTTTCGACGACAGATCCGTGAACGCCGCCAGGTCGCATCCGGCAACCTCGGCGCGCAAATTGTCCAGCGCCTCTGCTACGTCCATATTCAAGCCCTCGACGACCCGATCAGAAATGCCCGACCGTAATGTCATCTCTTATTGGGCAGCAAGGCGCGCGGGCGCAAGCCCTGGCGGATTTCTTATGCAATGTGAATGTGGGAAAGCGACGCCGGTTAAAGCGGCGGCAGCGGTTCTGGTTTCTGGTCGCCGCCTGGGCGACCGCGCACGGGCCGCGCTTTCAGCAACCGTGGGCGAACGCGGGCTGGCACTACCGTGCGAACCACCATTTCGACCTCATCTTGCCGAGCATCTTCTGCGTCTTTTTCCTGACCGGCAGCAATCTCGTTCAGCAATTCTGTCAGGGCGTGCGTGAAAGCTTCGGCACCACTGGCGTTCCATTTATCCGGATCGTCTCCGGCCGCGAGCGCCTGGGTCAGCGAAATCGGGTAAAGTTCCCTGAACAAACCCTCGGTTTCGCGTCCGACACGTTTGGCGACGCGCATCCGGTCCCGGTCCGACAGGATTTTGTCCATGCGGGTCAGCAACAGAAAACTGTTCTGGTGAAGGTCCGGCGGCAACATCGACCAGACGGCGGCCTCGGACTGGCGCCAGGCCTGGGTTGCGTGGGTACACCAAATCACCGCATCGGCGTGATGGATGACCCGTTGCCAGACATCGGCGTCCATGTTCGGGTCTGAAATCCCGGGCATGTCGATCAGATCGCACAGATCCAACAAATCAGCGTCGTGGAAAATTCGGATATAGCGCGTGTCCTCGACCGTGACATCCGCCAGATTTGCCAGGTCGATATCAAATTCCTGACCATCCAGGTCCACCCGATATGGCGTATCGTCGCCTTTCGATATCCAGACCGGCGGCAACTGCGTGGCGGTCACATTGACCGGCAGCGCGCTGGTCTTGATCAGCAAATTCGAAAGCGTGCTTTTGCCAGCGCTAAATTCGCCCATCAGACACAAAACCGGCTTTCGCGGCCCGCTCGGGGCCGCATCCGCTACCAGATCCGGTTCTTCAATTGGCGCTTCGGGCGAGGCGTCAATTATATCAAATTCCGGCTCGCTGCGGGCGCTCTCGAACTTGGTTTGCTCGGGAAACTCGTTCTCGATCATCTTATACCCCTCACGCCGCGATCGCGGTCAGCGTTTCCATTGTCTGCTTGAGCTGAGCGCGTTTTTCCGCGGCACCGCCTGCGTCAAGAAGCGGCGACGCGCTGCCAGGCGCGGCTTCGGCTTCGTCGGCCAGGCGCGTCAATATCGCCCGTTGTTCGTCCATGAACTCGCGCAGAACCTTGACCGATGCGTCACGAATTGAAGATGCGTGCGCGCCACGCAGCCCTTCGACGATCGGATCGGTTTCCGCCTTGATCATCTCGGCAAATTCGGTGGCGAACGACCTGATGCCACGCCGCTTGTGCCACCAGCGCGACCACCAGGTGCCCTTCAGATCCAGCGCAATTGTCTGCCCCAGCAGCACCGGCGATGGTATGCTCGGCGGGGTCGGCGCCTCGATCCCAAATTCGTCTTCGGATACGTCGAACAGACGGTGGTAAACCCCGGCATAAGTCTCGGCCGTTTCGACCAGAACTTTCTTTGTTGCCGACTGCGCCGTGCGTCCGAAGACCTGGTAGGCAGTGCGCATCAGGATACGCAGCCCGCCTGGGTCGTATTGCCAAACTTCGCTTTCGCCTTGATCCTCAAGGTGTTGCAGCAGCGATCCGGTTGCACGCTCAAGAAAACTGCGGTGCGACCGCTCCAACCGCTTGTGGAAATCGGCGATGATCTTTTCGAAAGTACCGTCGATCGCGGCCAGCCCTTCGGTTTCGATCCGGTGCAATTCGCCTTCCAGCTCGGCGCGTTCAAGCGGCGGTAAGCCGGCATCGGATTCGCGACGCGACACAACCTGATGCGTGGCGTTCAGGCCATTTGCCAGGTTCATTGCCGAACGGGCGACTTTGTCCAGAAGGTCCTGACCTGTTCCTTCTGCAATCCGCTCGCTCAGCGCGGCAAAGATTGCGGGTAAACCGGACAGATCCCACAAAAGCTCTTCCGTGCTTAGCGCTTCGGGATCGCTGACGCGGCCATCGGCCTTCGCCCATTCGGTCATCGCCGCAAGCGTCGCCTCGTCGATGGCATCCAACTTGCCGGTCAGGGCTGCGGTGGCGCAGAAGGCGGAGGCAAAAATGATCTGCGCGTCCTTCGGACCGTCGTGTTCTTCCAGCGTTTTGCGAATGCTGTCGCGGATCTCGGGGATCTGATTTACCGGATCGCTTAGTTCATCGCAGCGGTTGACCGCAATGATCACCTCGCGCGATTTCACGTTCGCGATCAGGCGGATCAGCGCCATGTCAACCGAGCTTAGCGCCTGGTGCGCTGCCAGCACGACCACGCAGATCCGGCTTTCGCGGATCGCGCGGATGGTAATCTGTTCGCGGATCATAAAGGTGTCGTTCACGCCCGGCGTATCACGGATGCACAGCGGCATCGGCAGTTCCGGGCGGTGCATGAAAATCTCCGCCGACTTTGTGATGTCGGCAAAGCGGCCCTGTGCCTGGCTGGTCTCGAAATCATCTTCGAAATCGTCGCCCAGGCAGACATAGCGTTCGATCAATTCGTCGTCGAAATAGCCATAGTCGTGCTGCTGGCCGAGCAACAGCTCGAACTTGTCGCCAAGGCGCTGGCGCGATTTCTCGCGCATTTCGATGACCTGCTCGCGGACTTTCGCAAGCTCGTCCTCGGCGCCCGCACGGCTTGCCAGTTCGCCGATCCGACCGCCACGATCCAGAAGTCGGCTCCATTCCCCCATATCGAAGAAACGGAAGCTGGCGCGATTTTCTTCGGGCGCGACATGCGGGTTCAAATGCAGCGAAGTGACCACGCTGGTCCAGGGGTTCACGTCAGCCGGCAACAAATCCGGGGACCCGACCATCGCGTTCACAAGCGAGGTCTTGCCAGCCTTCACCTGCCCGATCATCGTGATCGAGGGTTCCGCATGTTTTAACTGGTGGTGCATCCGGCGGGCAGCGCGATTGGTTGCCTTGTCGCCGATCTTTCCAAGCCGCACTAATGCCTGACGCAGATCGCGCGACTTTTTCAGGAACGGCTGAAGCCCCTCGAACCCCCGTCCGAGAAGGTGCGCATTGCCAGCAGCAGAGACGGCACCTTGTTCCATGATCTTCGTATCAACCTTCATAATAATTCACCTAACAAACGCATTCTTGACCCAACCGGGTTACATTCCGGTTACACGTCGCGTCCCACGGCATCGTTTCCGATAGGCGCTAGAATTGATGGCCAAAATGGCCTTTTTGTGACGTATTCTCGGTTAATGAAGTGCGTTCGATCCTCTCAGGCTGCCAATTTTGTCTCAATGTCGCGTCGCAGTTGTAAAAGCAGCGTCACCGCGTCGGCTGCGGGCGCGTCGCCGCTTTCCGCCTGCATCAAAACCATCATGTCGGTTGCTTCCATCAGATCGTCGATAAAAGCGTCCGCTGCGGGACATCCGCTGTCGTCCTGAGCGAACAGATCGACCAGGTGTTCAACCACATCGACGCACTGATTTACCAACGCGCCGCTTTTGCCGGGCTTCAGAGTCGTCGCCGCTTCGGCCAGACCATCTCCACGGCGCTTCAGAAACTGTGTTGCGTCATGAAAAAGCGGCACGTTTTCAACGATCTCTGCTGAAATTTCGGCCAGCACTTCGGCAACTGGCTCGGGGGCCTTTGGCGTTTTCTCTGTCGTCGCGATCTCGCCGATTGCGGGTTTGGCCTTGGGAGGCTCACTCCCCGCAACACCGCGGATCTGATAGCGCGCCAGGAACAGGTGCGCGCTGTCGAAATCGGCGCGCCGCCCGCGTTCGGCGTGGCGCAATATTTCGGCGCTCAGCGCGCCGCCACCAGAAGCGTGATAGACCGCCTCGTCGACTTTGCCATCTGAGTGATGCGCCTTGATCGCCTGAAGCGTCGCTACTGCGAAAAGCGAATGGAACTCTTCCGCCACCACGGTTTCCAGATCAGATATCCTGCCTGACAAGGCGTTGTCGGCCGATAGCACATCGGCTTTCGCAAGCACCAAGAATGCGTGATCCTTCAGACTGTCCGGCACACGCGACCAGAGCATCCGCTCTTCGTCGCTGAAATATTGGGTACACCAGAGCGCGATATCGGTGCGCCGCACCCCCCAGTCCACCGCCGACTGCAACTCGGTCACCGCGCCATCGGTCACGACCTCAAGCAGGCTGATACGTTCAAGGATCGCAAGCGGCATCTCGGCCCGGATGAATGCCGGGTTGCCCTTGGCGGCGGAAGCAAAATCGAGATTGTCAAACACCAGGTTCCGGCCGTTCGCGCCCGTGACGGTGATTTTTTCCGCCGGGCCATAGGTCAGCTCAAGCGTCGGCAGCTTGGTGTCCACAGGCAAAAGCCGCCGACCGACAAACATATTGACCAGCTCGGATTTGCCGCTTCCCGGACGCCCCAAAAGCGAGACCCGAACAGGCGACGACAGCCGCTTCAGCAAATGCGCGGCGTGATCCCGCGCCGCTTTGGGCAAAACTTCGGTTTCCAGCGCTATTCTTAGCCGGTCGATGACGGTTTCATCAGGCGCATTGTCTTTCATGCGCCACCGTCCGTTGCCAACCAGCGTCTGCGCAGGAATATCGGCGCGCCTTCGCTTGGCGACGGCGGATGGGACGGCGCGGGTGGCTCATTTGGTTCATGCGCGGCCGGCGGCATTTCTTCCGCCTCGGGTGGCCGCTGCGGTTTAATCGGCCGCGTGCGAACCTGGCGCGGTTTCGCGGCGCGCTTTTCAAACTCCGGCGTGAATATGTTGGCGTTTTCGTCGGGCTGGCGGCGGAAACGCACCTTGATGACCGAAAAACAGATATTGTCCTGTTCCGGGTCTTCAAGCGCACGAAGCTCGTCCAGCAGAGCCTCCGAAATTCTCGCGGCTGTCGCCTTGCCGCTGTCGCGCAAAGTCTTCCGAATTTTTCGATTCGACAGAAATTGCAGCCCGTCGCTGGCGACGACCAGAATATCGCCGTCTTTCAACTGAAACGGCACATCGGGGCAGTCAATCCGTTCGATCGTCTCGCCGATCAACACCGAGGTTAGCGCATTTCGATCCGGATGATTGCGGCCGATGTCCTCTGACATCATGCCCGAGCGCACCATGTAGTCGATGTGCGGCCCAAGCGAATGGTCTTCGTTTAACTGCCGCAACTCGCCGTCGCGATAGAGGTAAAGCGGGCTGTCACCGATCGAGATCCAAAACAACCGGTCCCGCATGAATACTGGTGCCACCAGCGTCGCACCCATGCCAGCGGTATCCGGGTTGCTAGATGTATGCGCCGCCATGCAGGCATTTGCCGACACCGCCGCGCTTTTCAAAACATCGCCGACGCTCTCTTTCAATTGCGCCACATCGGATGATTGAAACTTCAGCTCGCTGAACACTTCGGTCACGACGATCTTCGACGCAACGTCGCCGGCCGCGTGCCCGCCCATGCCATCCGACAGGACCGCATAGCCGAACTCCGCGCCCAGCGGGAAGTCCGTCGCAATCGCGTCCTCCTGATAATCGCGGCAACCGCGATTCAGGACCGACGCAACGTCAAACCTTATGTCCGGCTTCTTGGCCATTAGTCGGCGTCAGTCCCTTCAATCTCGTCGCTTTTGTCGGTCCACGTGAAACTTTCGTTACACAGGCCGATGAATTTCAGTGTCGTCTCCCCGATCCGGATCAGATCGCCGTTTGCAATCGCTTCCGTCGACAAAACGGGGTTTTCGTTCAGCCGCACAAGGTTCGACTTGCCACCATGGCCAAGGAAAAATTTGCCTTGCTCGTCGTCAAAGGCGACTGCGGCGTGGTTCTTGCGCGATATCGACGTGTCGCCGAAATCGAGCCGAACCGCCTGATCTTCGCCGCGGCCGATATTTGTCACGCCGTTGAACATCGTGAAACTGGCGCCGCGTCCCGGGCCGTCGATTACCACGATCCATGCCACCGGGAAATTCGTTTGGTTTGCCTTTGTTGCGACCTGAGCCGTCTCGAAGACATCCTGCGGCGCGCCGTCGTCTGGCGCCTGGAAACCCAATAGCCGGGTCTTTACGCGGCCCGCCTTGCGTCCGGCACGGCCAGAAACGGCTGGCCCGACGTTCACAATGGCTTCGTCGTTGGCATCCTGGTTTGTTGTCTCTTTCACCATCGCGCTTTCACCGGCCATTTCCCAGATCTTCCGGCGCACGACCTCATCATCGTCGGTCGATCCACTTTCCTCGGGCGCGTTGGCGAAGGCAACGACATCCGACACGACGCTGCTCGCCACAGGCCCATCGACTTCGTCGGCGTCCGCGTCATCGCCAATGACGGCCTCTTCGGTGTCGCTTTCTTCTTCGTCGTCATGGGCCGCGTCTTCAGCCCTCGGCGTTTCTTCGATCTCGTCGCCAGATGCGTTATCAGTGGCGTCTTGATCATCATCCGATGCAAAACGGTCGCTCCAAAGATTTCCAGCGCTGTCTCCGGCGTCGTCTTCGGCGTCTGCCTCGGCATTTTCCGCCGTAACAGGCTCGATCTCGTGGCCAGGTGCCTCGACTTCGTCGTCCATCGAAGGCTCGTCTTCGAACTCGTCATCTTTGTCGTCAAAGCCCCTGCCAAAGAAGTTGTCATCGGCAAATTCGTCTGCTGAAAGATCTGCTGGCGCGCTTGCCAGGCGTTCCTGACGGGCAGCCTCCTCTTCGGCTTCAAATTTGGCAGTATCCTTGGGCATCAGAGAGGCCTCGCTCGCGGCTGCAAATTGTGCGGCATCGTCATCGCTAGTTCCCTGATCCCAGGGCGCAGGCTCGGTGCGTCGGCGGTTGACGGGGCGGCTGATCGGACGGCTGGTCGAACGCGGGCGCACCACCTTTGCCAGATCATCGCGGTATGGGCTTTGTTCTTCGGGGTCAGCTGTGGGGTCACGCCCGACAACGTGCTTCAGAACGCGATCCGCTTTGGTCGCCTGCGCGGCGGCCTTCAGATGGGCCATGGCCGAACGCCGACGGCTGGTTTCACCATCCGAGAGACGGGTGTCGGTTTCCTGTAGAATGCGGTCTTCCGCACCATCAAGCTTGCCGCCCAATTGACTACGCGCAACTGCCTTGCGGCCAAATTGCTCGTCATTTGACCAGTTTGGCGGTTCCGTCCTGCGGCGCGGCTCTGTTGTCTCGCGCGCGCCTTTGGTCTGAATATGGCTCACTGAGACAACTGCATCGCGAATTTCGTTGACTAAATGGGCCTTTTCTTCCTGGGCGTGAGCTTCGGCGGCCTCTTCGGCCTCGTCATCGTCTTCCCAGTCCTCGTCGTCGTCCCATTTGTCCTCGCCCCAGGCGCTTTCACTCCAGCCGGCACCCTCGACCTCTTCCGGTTCCTCGTCGTGGGCATCCAGCGGTTGGGCTGCGTCGGCTAGAACGGCGTCGTCCGCGCTCGTGTCTTGCGAAGCAACAGTGGCATTCACTTCGCCCGAATCGTCGGCGATCGGCTCGCTGCGGCGGCGCAACGGTTCCACGTCCATATCCAGATCAATCTTGCCAGCCTGCTCTTCGGGCGAGATTTTTCTCGACAGTATTCTGGAAAACAACTTCATTGCTCTGCCTCTTTAAAGATAATCCGAAGGACCGTTGCCACGGAACGTTCCGCGCAACAGTCCGAATGGAAGTAGACGGCTCAGAAGTGATCTGCGCCGCTTGGGACCGTTAACTTCATCGTGATTTGCGTTTGTTGCAGACCGCCGCGCCGCATCCTCGGCGTTCCGGCTCTGCTCCTCGTGAAATGCCATGTCGTCCAGCATTGCCAGTTCATCCAGCGTCTTCTTGCGTTGGCGTTGTTGCTCCTGGGCAAGCTTCTGCAACCGCTGCGCTTCTTTCTTTTCGGTTAGCGCCTTGGCCTCGTGTTGCTTGATGTCTTCTTCGACCGCCTTGTTGGTTTCCTGCACCAGCCGCGAGATCGAAATCTCAATCTTTCTATCCAGCTCGGCTTGCTGCATCGCGGCCGAGCGGCGGCGCTCGGTGTCGACAAGCTCAATCCAGTCGCGCGCGCTTTGGATGCGATCGGGGGGGAATACGCTGAGCGCTTTGTCGACCGCGTGCAGGAACGCATCTTCGAACTGCGGGAAATTGCCCGACACCGGGCGATAGGGATCCGGGCGATCAGCAGCAATCGCGCTGACGCGTGCCTGGCTGTCTGGTGGTGCTTCGCCGGTCAGCACATGATACATTGTGGCGCCAAGCGAATAGAGGTCCGACGACGCATCCTGGGTCGAACCTGCGATATAAAATTCGTGCGGGCTGTAGCCGTCTTTGACAACATGAAGTGCCGAAAGCGCCCGGCTGGCGCGCGTCGCTTCTTCCTTCGCGGCGCCAAAGTCGATCAGGACAGGGTTGCCCTTGCCGTCGATCAGAATGTTGTCGGGGCTGATGTCCCTATGCAGCACGTCGTTGGTATGGATGTAATGAACCGCCTCAAGGCACTTCAGCAGGATGTCTTTCACATCGCGCGGGTGCAGCTTCATCCGCGGGTCTTCAATCGTGTCGAGCAGATCACGACCGCGAACGAAATCAAGTGCCATATAGGCGGTCTGATTATCCTCGAAGACCTGGTGAATACCGACGATATTCGGGTGCTGAAGTTTTGAAAGCCGCCGCGCCTCGGCACCGAAGTGCTTCACCACCGCGTCGAATTCCGGCTGATGCTGCCGCGACCGCGCCATGACGTTGCCGTCGTTACGACAGCACATGGATGACGGGAAGCATTCCTTGATGACGACGATCCGGTCCAGACTGTCGCGGGCGAGATAGGTCATGCCGAAACCGCCAGCGTTCAGGAACTTTTCAATCCTGAACTGGCCGTGCAGCAACTCCGTGCCGGGCTTTAACGAATCCGCGAAGCTGTCGTTCGCTCCGGGTTCGTAATTTTGTGGCCCTGCGTCCATCATACACCCAAGTTGGTGTCGCAATCATCGCCAGGTGAAAGAAGGGAAACCGACCCAAAGATCGACTGCCGCTTTGCCGCCACCTGTCTTGTTGCGACTTGATAAGGCGTAAGGGTCAAATCGGCCCATAATGTGGCGCGACTGGGCCATTAGGTATTCAATCCTGCGGCATTTTTGGAATTGTCAACGGAGAATTTCGCACATCTTGGGGGTCAAATCTGGCAAACCACAAGGATCAGTACATCGACTGCCGAACCGTTGTCTCGGTCCGGAAATTGTGCCGCACTTCCGGCGCGCGAAATTCTCGTGAATCGAAACAGGCACCGAAAGCGGCGGC
>CAXMNX010000064.1:0-13710 GCA_964194845.1 uncultured Boseongicola sp. | reverse complement strand
CCGTGAACCGCAAAAACGTCCAGGGTATCGTCGATCTTCAGCACGTTGCGTACCACGATCACCGCTTCCTGACACAAGATGCCCGCGATACCACCAATGACCAGCGCCTCGACCGGCCCGACAAATCCGCTGGCAGGCGTGATCGACGCCAGCCCCGCGATCGTGCCGGTGACCATGCCGACCAGCGATGCCTTGCCGTATTTGATCCGCTCCCACAGCGCCCAGGTCAGCGAAGCTGCGGCGGCCGAGATGTGCGTGACCGTCAGTGCCATCGCTGCACCGCCGTCCGCTGCCAGCTGTGATCCGCCATTGAAACCAAACCAGCCGACCCAAAGCATCGCCGCACCGATCATCACATAACCGGGATTGTGCGGCGGTTTGCTGGGGTCTTTCCGCGCCCCCAGCATCACCGCGATAATGATCGCCGCCAGCCCCGCAGTTTCATGAACCACAATACCGCCCGCAAAGTCCTTCGCACCTACAGCACCAAAAATGCCGCCATCGCTAAGAATGCCGCCGCCCCAGATCCAATGAACTACCGGGGAATATACCAACAGCATCCAAAGCGTCGAAAACACCAACACAAAGGCAAAGTTCGTGCGCTCTACATAAGCCCCCACGATTAACGCGGGCGTGATGATCGCAAACGTCATCTGAAAGGCGAAAAACAACACTTCCGGCAACGTCCCGCTCAGGCTTTCTGCCGTGACCCCGATCAGGAACATCTTGTCCAACCCGCCCCAAAGCCCCGAACCGCCGCCGCCAAAGGCAATCGAATACCCCAGCGCCAGCCACGCGATGCTCATCGCGCAGGCAATGGCATAAACGTGCATGAAGACGCTCAAGACGTTTCTTGACCGCACCAGCCCGCCATAAAAAAGCGCCAGCCCCGGTAGCGTCATAAACAGGACCAATGCCGTGGCCACGATGATCCAGGCGGTGTCTGCGCCTACCATGTCAATTCCTCCAAATGGGTTTGTCAGGCGTCAGGAACCGCAGAGCGCGCGCGAGGAAAAGCGATAGAGCCGATTTTCAGCCCCAAATCACGGCCCTGACCGGAATTGCCTCTCAGATAGGCGAAAATCCGGGTGACGTGCTGAAAAAATGGGCAGCCTAAGTAAGCGCCTCGGCAAGAAGCGCAAGCGCGTGCGCGACGCTTCGGGCGCGAACGCCATCGCGGCCCTTCGCGCCAAACTCCACCGTTTCCGCCAGCGTCGGCTGACCCGTGGCGGCCAACGCAAAGCACACCCGACCTTCGGGCTTCATGTCGCTGCCGCCCGGTCCGGCGATCCCGGTGACCGAGATTGCAATTTCAGCGTCGGATCGCCCTAGCGCACCTTCCGCCATCGCCACCGCCACATCTTCGCTTACAGCGCCATGCACTGCGATCAGCCCGGCATCGACGCCCAGCATCTCGGTCTTGGCGGCGTTGGAATAGGTGACAAACCCACGATCAAAAATATCCGACGATCCCGGCAGATCTGTAATTGCGCCCGCAACCAGCCCGCCAGTACAGCTTTCAGCGGTGGCGATCTTGGCGTGTTTTGCGCGGGCAAGCGCAAGTAAATTCTCGACGTTCAAACCGCTAATCCGTGAAATAATGCACCCAGTGTCACGCCAACCAATGCCGCGATAATTCCCGCCAAAACATCGTCAAGCATCACGCCCACCGCATCGCCGCGCGCATCAGCGCGGCCAACCAACCAAGGTTTCCAAACATCGAACAGGCGAAACAGTAGAAACGCGGCTATGATCCCGGGCCAGAGGCGAAAAACGTCAATTCCCATGGCATCTGCTCCCACCGAAACTGGGACTAGCGCAATCCACTGCCCGACAACTTCGTCAATCACGATCCAGGACGGATCATGATCCTCACTGTTTTCAATCTCGGCACGAACTGCAACGACACCGGCGGCATAACCTGCCACGATCGCAAACAGCAGGGCCGGCGCGCCGCCAAGTGTGTGAAGCGCCCAGGCGGCCGGCAGTGCCGCAAGCGATCCCCAGGTTCCGGGGGCAGGGCGCAGATACCCCGCACCGAAAAAGCTCAACACCATCCGCCTCATGTCGCCACCAACGTCACCGTCGCCATCGCCGCAATCCCTTCGCCACGTCCAGTGAAGCCAAGCCGCTCGGAGGTCGTAGCCTTAACGCTCACCCTGCCAGCCTCAACCCCCATGATCCCGGCCAGCCGCGCCTGCATCGCCAAAGCGTGTGGCCCGATTTTCGGGGACTCACAAATAAAAGTGCAATCGACATTGCCAACCGTAAAACCCCGCGCACCCGCAAGTTCCGCGGCATGTGCCAGAAAAATCTCGCTCGTCGCGTCTTTCCATTTGGGGTCGTCCGGCGGAAAATGCCGCCCAATGTCGCCCTCCGCCAGAGCGCCGAAAATCGCATCCGTGACCGCGTGCATACCCACATCCGCATCCGAATGCCCCTGAAGCCCCCGATCATGCGGCACCTCAACGCCGCACAGAACCACATGATCCCCCGGCCCAAAACGATGCACGTCGAAGCCATTTCCAAGGCGTATGTCCATCGAAGCCCCTGTCCTGCCTTTGATAATTCGTTCGGCCCGCACAAAATCCTCGGCCACGGTTATCTTCAGGTTGTCCGGGTGACCCGGCGCAATTGCAACCTCAAGCCCCGCCGCCCGCGCAACCTCCACATCATCGCCAGCTTCACCCGCAAACTGCCGGTGCGCCGCCAAAATCGCGTCATAACGAAACCCCTGTGGTGTCTGCGCACGGAAAAGCCCCGTGCGATCCGGCGTCCCCGCGACCAGCTTTGAAGTATCCAAGGCCCACAAAGCATCCGTGACCGGCAGGCCGGGTGCTGCCGCCACATGGTCCTCAAGCATCTCCACCACCTGCGTGATTATCACATCCGGAACCGTCGCCCGCGCCGCGTCATGGATCAGAACATTGTCAACGCCGCGCCCCTCAAGCGCTTCAAGCCCGGCCAGAACCGACGCCGCCCGTGTCGCGCCACCGGTCGCAAGGATCAGATCGGGATCGCTCATATGCCCATGATCATCTTCATGCAGCACCACAACAATAGGCCCAATGTGCGAATTGCTTTTGAACGCCTCAAGCGCCCAGTCAATGACCGGCCGCCCGGCCAGCGGCTGCCATTGCTTTGGCAATTCACCCCCGGCACGCAACCCCCGACCAGCGGCGACAATCACTGCCGCGGTCACTTTTTGCTCTGAAGAACTGCCCGTCATACGAAAACCTCTAGGCCGTGCCAGTGACGGTGACAATGCTCCCGAGATACTGGCATTCTGCTTATTTTTTGTGCATATGCCGAAGAATGAAGCTAAACATTCTACGATTCGCTTATTGAGCCGCATATTAAGGTCAACGATGCCCATCACCATTGGCGACATAACCCTCGATCCACCGGTCTTTCTGGCCCCCATGGCCGGGATCACCGACCTGCCTTTTCGCCGCCTTGTGTCGTCGTTCGGCGTTGGCCTCGTCGTCTCGGAAATGGTTGCCAGTCAGGAAATGGTCCAGGCAAAACCCGGTGTCCGCGAACGCGCCGAGCTTGGGTTTGGCGAGCAGGCAACGGCGGTGCAGCTTGCCGGTCGTGACGCCCACTGGATGGCCGAGGCGGCGCGCATGGTTGAAGCCAATGGTGCGCGCCTCATCGACATTAACATGGGTTGCCCGGCAAAGAAGGTAACCGGCGGGCTCTCCGGTTCCGCGCTCATGAAGACGCCCGATCATGCCCTGACGCTGATCGAGGCCGTTATCCAGGCGGTAAAAATTCCGGTAACGCTGAAGATGCGCCTTGGCTGGGACGACGATTGCCTGAACGCGCCCGACATTGCCCGACGCGCCGAGGCCGCGGGCATTCAGTTGATCACCGTCCACGGCCGCACCCGCTGCCAGTTTTACAAGGGCCGCGCCGACTGGTCGGCGATCCGAACAGTAAAAGCCGCTGCATCTATCCCGGTGATTGCCAATGGCGATATCGTCGACGTCGCCGCTGCCCGAGCAGCACTTGCGGCCTCTGGAGCGGACGGCGTGATGGTTGGGCGCGGCATTAGGGGCGCACCATGGCGCCCAGCGGAAATCGCGCACGCGCTGGGGCAGGGGCCAAAGCCAGCCGTTCCCATCGGCGCCGATTTTACTCAAATGGCGATAGGCCACTACCAAGACGCGCTTAGTTTTTACGGCACAGACCTTGGCGCGCGCGTGGCGCGCAAGCATCTCGGCTGGTATATGGACCGGTCCGGCACGCCGCATAACCTTCGCAAAGCAATCCTGACCGGCGATCCGGCCGCAGTCATTCGAATTCTGCCCCATGCTCTCGAAATGCGCGCCGCCGCATGACGCTCGCTGACGATACCCTCTGGCTGTCGCTGCCGGTTCCGGCCTTTCTGATCGACGCCGGGGATGCAATCGCAAGGATAAATCCCGCCGCAGAGATATTTCTCAACGCCTCAGCCCGGTCAGTCTGCGGCTCACCCGCGCTTGACACTCTCACCATCGACGCGCCGCTTGACGGCGCGTTTCAGCGGGTCCGCACAGACCAGTCATCGCTATTCATGAACAACGTCGATGTGGGCGGCGGCAAAGCCTCACCCGTTAACAGCAATATCCAGATCGCGCCGGTGACCGGCACGACGGATCATATCCTCATTCTCTTGCAACCTCGCGTCCTCGCTGACAGGCTCGGCCGCTCGATGTCCGTCAAATCCGCCGCAAAATCCGCCATCGGCATGGCCGAAATGCTTGCCCACGAGATCAAGAACCCGCTCGCCGGGATAACCGGAGCCGCGCAGCTTCTCGGCATGAACCTTGTCGGTGACGATCTGGAACTGACCGATCTAATCGTCTCGGAGTCCCGCCGAATCGTTACACTTCTCGAACAGGTCGAGCAATTCGGAAACCTTCAGCCACCCGTGCGCTGCGCCGTCAACATCCACGACCTTCTGGACCGCGCGCGCAAATCCGCAGCCGTTGGTTTTGCCGCGCATATGGCGATTGTCGAAGACTACGACCCCTCGCTGCCCGCGACCTTCGTTGACGGCGACCAGATGCTGCAAGCCTTTCTAAATCTACTGAAAAACGCCGCCGAAGCAGCCGGCGACGGCTCCGGCACCATCCGCCTGCATACCTTCTTCGACCGCTCGCTCAGGCGACGCGGAAAAGACGGAACCGCGTCGCTTCCCTTGTGCGTCGAGATCATCGACGACGGCCCGGGCCTGCCACCGGACATTGCGGCAAACATATTCGATCCCTTCGTCTCGGGCCGCGAAAACGGCACCGGGCTTGGACTCGCGCTGGTCAGCAAGATCATCTCGGATCACGACGGCTGGGTCAGCGTCGACAGCGTGCCCGGGCGCACATCGTTTCGCATATTGTTACCAATCGCACCGAAAGAGAGGGCCGAATGACCCGCGCCCTCGAAAGGAGACCCTGAGAAATGGACGGCACCATTCTCGTCGCCGACGACGACCGGACAATCCGAACCGTTCTGACCCAGGCGCTGACGCGCGCTGGCTGCAAGGTACACGCCACTTCGTCGCTGGTGACCCTGATGCGCTGGGTCGAGGAAGGCAAAGGCGATCTGGTGATATCCGACGTGTTCATGCCCGACGGCAACGGGCTCGAGCAGCTGCCCAAAATCGCCGAACGCCGCCCCGGCCTGCCGGTCATAGTCATTTCGGCCCAGAACACCATCATGACCGCCGTGCAGGCAACCGAGGCCGACGCCTATGACTACCTGCCTAAACCCTTCGACTTGCCCGACCTGATGAAGCGGGCCGCGCGCGCGCTCGAGATCAAGCGCCACGCGCCCGCCCCGGCAACCGATACAATGTCCGCCAATACCGATGATCTTCCGCTGATCGGCCGCACACCCGCAATGCAGGCGCTTTACAAGCTGATTGCGCGGGTGATGAACGCCGATTTAGCCGTGCTTATCACCGGCGAAAGCGGCGCCGGAAAATCGCTGGTGGCTCGTGCCATCCACGACCTTTCCGACCGCCGATCGCTTCCATTCGTCGTGGCTACTGCCGCCGACCTTGCCTTAATCGGCGGCCCCGCAACTCTGACAGCGAAAGTCAGGAACGGAACATTGCTTTTCGACGAAATCGGCGATCTTGGCGACGACGAACAGGCACGCCTTGTCCGTCTGCTCGACGGCTTGGGCGAAAGCGGGCCCCATATCATGGCCACCTGCCAGACCAGCCTGGCGCATAAGCTCGACCACGGCACCTTCCGCCAGGATCTCTACTACCGGTTGGGCGGCGTCACACTGAACGTGCCGGGCTTGCGCGAACGGGTCGAAGATATCCCGCTTCTGGCCGAATACTTCCTCGCCCTCGCCGAAGACGGCGGGTTGACCGCGCGCGCAATGTCAAACGAAGCCATGGCGCTTATTCGCGCCTATTCCTGGCCCGGCAATGTGCGCCAGCTTAAAAATACGATCACGCGATTGCTGATCACCGGTGGCGAAAATCAAATCAGCCGCGCGGAGGTCGAACAGGCGCTAAGCGGCCAACCGGCCGTCGACCCCTTACCTGGCAATGGCGACAGCGACCGGCTTTCGGCGTCGATCGAAAAGCACCTTCGACGCTACTTTGACCTTCACAGCGGGCAACTTCCGCCGACCGGGCTTTACCAGCGGATCCTGCGCGAATTGGAACTGCCGCTTTTGGATATTGCGCTGGATGCTACCGGTGGAAATCAGGCAAAATGCGCCGATCTTTTGGGTATTAACCGAAATACCCTTCGCAAAAAGATCACCGAACTCGATATCCGCGTGACACGGCGCCGCAAATTGATGTAAAACCGCAACATAATCGTGGCCAATCCGCATCTGTGGATAACTGGCGCACAACATAAGGCGGTTGCCGTGAGTGACGGCACATCATATCGGAGCATCCGGGTGGCGGGGCGTGCGCGGACAGCAACACTAGAAAAACTCAACCGTCTCAGACGGATGCGTCGCGTTCAGAACGCGGCGACCCTTGGGCTGGTCATCCTTGGGCCCATTCTTGCCTTGGCAACTTTCCTGGTACTCGGCCCGCTTGATCGCACGGCATCAACGATTTCGCTGCGACTCGTTCTGCTCGCCGATCTGGTCTACGTGCTGGTTGTTGCCGCACTGGTGCTGTCCCGCATCGCTTCGATGATCGCCGCGCGCCGGGCGAAATCGGCGGGGTCTCGCCTGCACCTGCGCCTCACCGGTGTCTTTGCGTTGATCGCACTGATCCCAACCGTCACGGTTGCCATTTTCGCGGGCCTTACCATCAATATCGGGCTTGAAGGCTGGTTCTCGGATCGGGTTCGAAGCGTCGTCGGCGCATCGCTTTCGGCAGCCGAAGCATATCAGGACGATCAACGCGGCGACCTTACCGAAGACGCACAGGCGCTGGCGCGGTTTCTCAACAGCACCCGCCGCAGGTCGGTATTCGTCTCTGACGGCGAACTGCGTCAGCTCCTTGGTCAGGGACAGGGGCAAATCCAGCGCGGGCTTCGCGAGGCATATGTCATCGACGGCACAGGGGCGATCCGAACCCGTGGCGAACGATCCTATTTGTTCGATTTCGAGGCCCCCGGCGCACCCGCGATAGAACGCGCGAACGACGATGAACTGGTCATCATCGAAGATCTCGAGGCGGATGAATTTCGCGCACTTCTGCGCCTGAATGCGTTTCCAGACCGTTTCCTCTATGTTTCGCGCAACGTTGACGGCCGCATTCTTGGTCTGTTGGACGAAGCCGAGGCGACGGCCCAGCTTTATACCCAGCTTGAAGCCGAACGGGGACGGGTCGTATTCGAATTTGGTCTTTTGTATCTCGGGTTCGCGGTCATTCTGATCCTGGCGGCCATCTGGTTGGGTCTCTGGTTTGCCGAACGCCTTGCGCAGCCGGTCGGTCGTTTGGCAGGCGCGGCCCAGCGGGTCGGTTCCGGCGATCTTGATGTCCAGGTGCCGGAAGAGCAGGGCGAAGACGAGATCGCCATGCTTGGTCGGCTTTTCAATCAGATGACCCGCCAGCTAAAGGGCCAGCGCGACGCATTGCTTTCCACCAATCGCCAGATTGAACGCCGGCGGCGGCTATTCGATTCCGTTCTGTCGTCGGTTACGGCGGGCGTTATCGGGCTCGACACCGAGGGTCGCGTCACGTTTATCAACCGCTCCGCAGAGCGCATTCTCAAGGCCGAGGACAAGACCGAGATGTCGTCGCCGCTTGATGTGGTTGTGCCAGAGTTTTCGCTTCTTTTCAGACGGTTGCAACGAAGCGGCCGCGAAACCGAGCAAGATGAGGTTCGGCTTTCACGCAAAGGCGTCGCCGAAACCCTGCTGGTGCGGATCGCCACGCGCCGAAACGCCGGCGGTGATGACGAAGGATATGTGATCGCCTTTGATGATGTGACCGATCTGGTCACAGCCCAACGCATGGCCGCCTGGGGCGATGTCGCCCGGCGGATCGCGCACGAGATCAAAAACCCACTGACCCCGATCCAACTTTCCGCCGAACGCATAAAGCGCAAGTTTCGCCCGCTCGCAGGCGACGCCGTCGATCAGCTCGACAGCATGACCGATGTGATAATCCGGCAGACCAACGATCTCAGGCGGATTGTCGATGAGTTTTCGAAATTCGCGCGAATGCCCGAGCCCGACACCTCGAACCATGATCTGGTCCAGCTGGTCCGCGACGCCGCGATCCTGCAACAGGACGCGGTTGAAGGCGTGACGTTGGATGCCAAGCTGCCGGACGCACCCATTATGGCTGAAATTGATTCAACGATGATTGGCCAGGCATTGACAAACCTCATTAAGAATGCGGGGGAAGCAATTGAAACCCTGCGTGAAAAGGGGCATGCGCCAGTCGGTCACGATGCCCGCGTTCTGGTCGAAATGGCGCGCGAACGCGACGCAGTTCGCATCTCGATCAGCGACAACGGCATTGGTCTTCCCGAAGACCGCTCGCGGCTTTTCGAACCCTACGTGACCACCCGCGAAAAGGGCACCGGGCTGGGCCTGCCGATTGTGAAAAAGATCATCGAAGAGCATGGCGGCACGCTGACCCTAATCGACGCCGAACCACTGGACAGCTCGGGCAAAATCGGTGCCCGGGCCGACATTGTTTTGCCGACAACCGCAACGACGACAGAAGAACCGAGCGACCTGGAGGTCGCCGAATGAAAAATATGAGGAGGTAAAGATGGGCGATATACTGATTGTCGACGATGAACGCGATATTCGCGAACTCATCTCGGATATTTTGAAAGACGAAGGATTTACAACCCGGCTCGCCGCGAATTCAGAAGAGGCGATGAACGAGATGAACAAGGAGGCGCCGTCGATGATGGTGCTCGATATCTGGCTGAAAGACAGCCACATGGACGGCATCGACATCCTGAAGACGGTCAAGCGCGACAACCAGGATGTGCCGGTGATCATAATTTCCGGTCACGGAAACATCGAAATTGCCGTCGCCGCGATCAAACAGGGTGCTTACGATTTCATCGAAAAACCCTTTAATATCGACCAGTTAATGGTGGTCGTCACCCGCGCGATGGAGACTTCGCGGCTGCGCCGTGAAAACTCCGAGCTTCGGCGCAAGGACGTCACCACGGCCGATATGATCGGGTCAAGCCAGGCGTTTCGTGGCCTGAAGGCTCAGCTCGAAAAAGTGACGAAATCCAATGGGCGCGTGATGCTGACTGGCCCGGCTGGTGCCGGCAAGGAGATTGCCGCCCGCTTCATCCACTCCAACTCGAACCAAGCCGAAGGGCCCTTCATCACCGTCAATTCGGCGTCGATCGAACCCGATCGCATGGAAGAAGTGCTCTTTGGCCGCGAAAGCACCGGTCGTGGTATCGAACCGGGCCTTCTGGAGCAAGCTCACGGCGGCCTGATATTTTTTGACGAAATAGGCGACATGCCCCTTGGCACGCAGTCCAAAATCCTCCGCGTATTGAACGAACAGCAGTTTCAGCGCGTTGGTGGCGGTGACAAGGTGCGCGTAGATCTGCGGGTCATATCCTCAACCACCAAAAACCTCGAATTTGAAGTCGAAGAAGGCACCTTCCGGCAGGAACTTTTCCACCGGTTAAACGTTGTCCCAATCGACGTCCCTTCGCTGGCTGAACGGCGCGAGGATATCCCCGAACTGGCCGAATTTTTCATCGGAAGCTTCAACAAAAACCAAGGCTTGCCATTCCGCGCGCTAAGCGACGATGCCGTGGCTATGCTTCAGACAATGTCGTGGCCGGGCAACGTGCGGCAGTTGAAAAACGTGATCGAACGGGTGCTGATCCTGGGGTCGGACAAGGGCGACATCGGTGCCGGCGAAGTCCCCGGAAGCGGCAGCGACAACGACGACGCGGAAGACGGTCGCGTGGTGCTTTCAGGCAGCCTCGCCACGCTTCCGCTTCGTGAAGCGCGCGAAATGTTCGAGCGTGAGTATCTCCTGACCCAGATCAACCGCTTCGGTGGCAACATCAGCCGAACTGCGGGCTTTGTCGGCATGGAACGTTCCGCACTTCACCGCAAGCTCAAGTCGTTGAATGTGGTGACCTCCAACCGCTCAGGCGCGCGGTTTGCCACCGTCGCCGAAGAAGCCGAGGAGGACGCGTGAGGCCGAATGTCGGCGCGTCATTGCGGGCAACCGGATTGCGCGCGTGCGTCTTGCAAGGCCGAGGCACCCATGTAACACCGGGCGAACGAGGCTGAAGCAGAGGCGCGAATGAGGGTCATTATCTGCGGTGCGGGGCAGGTCGGCTGGCAGATCGCGCGACACCTGTCGGGTGAGCGAAACGACGTGACCGTCGTCGACAATAATCCGGAACTTGTCCGCCGCATTACCGATACGCTCGATGTCCAGGGGATCGCCGGGCACGCCAGCTATCCCGACGTGCTGGAACGCGCCGGTGCGCGCGACGCCGACATGATCATCGCTGCCACTTTTTCTGATGAAGTGAACATGGTCACCTGCCAGGTTGCGCATTCGGTCTTTTCAATCCCGCGCAAGATCGCGCGGCTTCGGGCGCAAAGTTATCTGACCGCAATCTATTCCGACCTCTACCGCCGCGATCACATGCCAATAGACGTGGTGATCAGCCCCGAACGCGAAGTTGCGGAAGCGGCACTCAGGCGGCTTTCAGCACCAGCCGCTTTCGACGCCGAGCAATTCCTTGGCGGCAAGGCACAACTTCTCGGCATACAACTGGACGAAGATTGCCCGGTCGTCGACACACCGCTTCGCCAGCTTACCGATCTCTTCTCGACGCTGCGCGCCATTGTGGTGGGGGTCCGCAGGAGCGGGCGGCTTTTTGCGCCGGAACCGGGCGATCAGCTTTTCGCCCATGACCAAGTCTACGTGATCAGCCACGTCGATGACATGACACGAACATTCGAGATTTTCGGCAAGACGGTTCGCCGACAGGAACGTGTGGTGATCATCGGTGGCGGCAACGTCGGATTAGCCGTCGCAAGCGCGCTTGAAGGTCGTGCTGAGCGGCTTCGTGCGAAGATCATTGAAAAGAACCGCGACTGCGCCGAACGCGCGGCAGACGCGCTTGAACGCACGATTGTGCTGAATGGCGATGGGCTGAATATAGAATTGCTGGCCGAAGCTGGCGTCGACCGTGCGGATGCGGTTCTGGCGGTGACCGACGACGACAAAACCAACCTGTTGGCGGCTGTGCGCGCCAAGCAGGCCGGTTGCCCGATGACGATTGCGTTGGTGAATGACCCGACGCTGATCCCGCTGTTGGAGCCCTTGAATATCGACGCCTACATCAACCCGCGCGGCACCACGGTCAGCTCAATTCTTCGCCATATCCGCCACGGGCGCGTGCGCGGCGTCTACTCGATCGGCGATGCCGAGGCCGAAGTGATCGAGGCACAGATCCTATCCACTTCGCCACTGGCCGGTAAGGCAATCCGGGACATTGATTTCCCCGAAGGCGTGCTTGTGGGTGCGGTGATGAAAGGCGAAGAAATTATCAAACCTACCGGCGGAACCCGGATCGAGGAAGGCGACGTAATTGTCGTTTTCGTCATGGCCGCGGATGTGCCTGGGGTCGAAGCGCTCTTTCAGGTCTCAATCGACTTTTTCTGATGGAACGGCTTGCCCGGGTACCTCTGATTGTTCTCCTCGTGGGCATTGGCGCGTTAGCGATGCAGGTGCCCGCACTTCACGCCTATACGGTTCGCGATCTGGACGTCGCACGGGCGTTTATGTACTCCGGTCTGCTGGGCTTCATTTTGTTCGGGATGTTGGCCATTGCGGCTTCGTCCTACCGCATCCGGCGACCGGGTCGCAGCAACCTGATATCTATATTCATCTGTTTTGCCGGGCTTCCGGTGATGCTGGCGGTGCCGTTTTCCGAAGCCGTGCCCGATACAAGGTTTTTCAACGCCTATGTCGAAATGGTGTCCAGCCTGACAACCACCGGGATGACGCTGTTCGAAGCGGATCGTCTGCCGCCCAGCCTGCACCTTTGGCGGGCCGAGGTTGGTTGGCTTGGCGGGTTCTTCGTCTGGGTCACGGCAATTGCGATATTGGCGCCGCTGAACCTCGGTGGTTTTGAGGTCGTGTCCAGCGACGAAGTTGGACCCGGCGCCTCCGGCAGCACCGTTCAACTTGATCGCGCGACCAACCCGTCCGAAAGATTGCTTCGCTATTCACTTCGTTTTGCGCCGGTGTATTGCGGGCTTACTTTGATCCTTTGGGTCGCGCTGATAATCGCCGGCGACACGCCGCTGATTGCGATCAGCCACGCGATGGCTGCACTATCCACGTCCGGAATATCGCCCGTAGGCGGAACTGACGCCGCGCCTTCCGGGTTTTTCGGCGAAGCGCTTATTTTCGTCTTTTTCGTCTTCGCGCTTTCAAGAGTGACCTTTACCTCGGACGAACGGCGGCCAAGCTGGAAGGCGCTGGCAGATGACCCTGAATTACGCATCGGGCTTGCGATTGTCGTTGTTATTCCCGCACTGCTATTTCTTCGCCATTGGGCCGCCACGTTTGAAGACGGAGCAGCGATTACACTTATCGACGGCGTTCAGGGGCTTTGGGGCGCTTTGTTTACCGTGGCCTCGTTTCTGACCACCACCGGATTTGTGTCCGATACATGGGGCGCTACACGCGCATGGTCAGGGCTATCGTCGCCTGGAATTGTGTTGATGGGGCTTGCGGTACTTGGCGGCGGGGTCGCGACCACGGCAGGCGGCGTGAAGCTTCTCAGGGTGTTTGCCCTTTACAAGCACGGAACGCGCGAAATGAACAAGCTGGTGCTGCCGTCATCGGTCGCCGGTGCCGGGGCTTCTGCCCGTCGTTTCCGCCGTCAGGGCGCCTATGTTGCGTGGATATTTTTCATGCTGTTCGCGCTGTCAGTGGCCGGGGTCGCGGTGCTTTTTGCGATGGCCGGTCTGTCGTTTGAAGAAGCCCTTGTGATGACGGTCGCGACGCTTTCGACAACAGGCCCGTTAACCGAGGTCGCCGCGGCTTCACCGCTGAAGCTCGATCAGTTAGGCGACCTGGCCAAGGCCATAGCGACGGCGGCCATGGTTCTGGGCCGGTTAGAGACACTGGCAATCATCGCGCTGCTCAATCCCGAGTTCTGGCGGTGAGGCGCCGGAAATACCTGATTACCGGCGAATATTGGGACCGTTTCGGCCCCATTTTGGGGTAGCCAGCAGAAAATTGCCGCTCCATAGTAAACCCATAAAACC